>JAICLZ010000118.1 GCA_025929535.1 Gemmatimonadaceae bacterium | reverse complement strand
CGACCTCTTCGTCGTCGTGTTCATCATGGGCATCGTCGTCTTTCACATCAATCGCGAATTCGACTCGCTCGACTCCGCACGCCTCGAGGAGTTGACCGACTGATGCGCCTGATCGCGCTCTGCATGCTTCCCGCGCTGGCCGCCGCTGTGGCGTTGGCCGTTCCCGCGCGGCGCTTCGTGCGCTGGCGCATCGGCGTGCTCGTGGCTGTCGCGGCGGCGCACCTCGCGCTGGTCGCAACACTCTGGGTCGTGCCGGCGCTCCCGGCGTTCGGCGGCTGGATGGCGGTTGATGCGCTGGGCCTCATCGTGCTCACGCTCGCCAGCGTGCTGTTCTTCGCGACCGCACTCCATACGGTGGGCTACCTGCGTCGCGAGCGCCCGCGCGGCGGGCGCGTGTTCGTTGGCGCGCTGCTCGGCTTCCTCTGCGCCACCTCGCTCGTGGCACTGAGCCAGCACCTCGCGCTGCTCTGGGTGGGGTTGGAAGCGACGACGTTCACCGTGGCGCCGCTCATCTTCCATCGCCATGACCGCCGCTCGCTCGAGGCGGTGTGGAAGTACCTGCTGATTTCATCCGTCGGGATCGCGCTGGCGCTGCTGGGTATCTTCTTCCTCGCGACTGCGCAGACGGGCGTGGCCGGCCGACCGCTCGTACTGTCCGATCTCGTCGCGCACGCCCGCGACCTGCATCCGGCGTGGTTGCACGCGGCGTTTCTCTTTCTGGCCGTCGGCTTCGGGACGAAGATGGGTCTCGCGCCCATGCACACCTGGAAGCCCGATACCTACGGCGAAGCGCCCAGTCTTGTGAGCGGCCTCATGGCGGGATCGCTCACGAGCTGCGCGTTCCTGGGGGTCGCACGCATTACGCAGGTCACGATGGCCGCGGGCATGGGGGCGTTCGTGCAGCCCGTACTGATCGGCTTCGGTCTCCTCTCTCTGGCTGTCGCGGCCGTCTTCATCATTGGCCAGGGGGACATCAAGCGCCTGCTCGCGTATTCGAGCGTGGAGCACATGGGCGTGCTGGTGCTCGGGCTCGGGCTCGGCGGCATCGGCGCGTACGGTACCGTGCTGCACGTGCTCAACAACGGGCTCGCGAAAGCGTGGCTCTTCCTCGTGGCGGGGAATGTGGTACTCGCCACCGGCAGCTCCGCGGCGGCGTCGAATCGCGGGCTGGTGCGTACGCTGCCGGTCTCCGGCGCGCTACTCGTGCTGGGTCTGTTCGCGGTGACCGGCTCGCCGCCGTTCGGGCTCTTTCTCAGTGAGTTCACGATCCTGCGCTCGGCGTTCGACGCCGGCCATCCATGGATCGCGGTGACGATGCTGCTTTTTCTCGCGATCATCTTCGTCGGAATGGCCGTGCTCATCCTGGAGATGGCGCTGGGCGAGCCTGAATCGCGCGCACCGCAGGCCCGGGAAAGTTGGTGGCTGCTGGCGGGTCCTGTCGGACTGGCGGCCGCGGTGCTGATGCTCGGCGTCTACATCCCGGGCCCCTTGCAGCACGCACTGGCGATCGCGGCCACGGCGCTCGGCGGGAGCGCGCCGTGAGCCTCATTTGCGAACTGGAATTGCGGAACCGGCTCGCCGTCGCGTTCCGCTCCCTGCGCGAGGAGCCCATGGATCGCTTCCGCGAGAGTGTCGTCCAGGCCGTGGTCGACGGGTTCCGGATCGTCTCGCTTTTCGGGCTCCCCGAGGGGGGCGAGCTGACGCGCCTCGTCGCCATACTCGCGGACGATGCCCGTGGCCTGCTTGGCGCGACGACCACGCTCGTGCACGAGGAATATCCGTCGCTCACGCCGGATTGTCCGCAGGCTCATGCGTTCGAGCGGGAAATCGCTGAACAGTGCGCCGTGAAGCCAATGAATCACCCCTGCCTGAAGCCCCTGCGGCGGCACCTTCCCGATCATCGCGCCGAGTGCCGGACGGACGTCGTGCTCGATCCGGAGGCGTATCCGTTCTTCCGCATGGAGGGAGAGGACGTGCACGAAGTCGCGGTCGGCCCCGTGCACGCCGGGATCATCGAACCAGGCCACTTTCGGATCCAGGCCCACGGTGAGGAAGTGCTGTTCCTCGAGATCGTCCTGGGCTACCAGCATCGCGGCGTGGAGCGACTGCTCGAAACCGTGTCTCCAGTGCGCGCGCCGCTGATCGCGGAATCCATCGCGGGCGACACGGTGATCGGACATTGCAGCGCGTACTGTGGAGCGATCGAAGCGCTCGCGCGTAGCCGGAAGTCGCCTCGCGCCCAGAGCATCCGCGGCATCGCGCTCGAGCTCGAGCGACTCGCCAATCATATCGGCGACCTGGGCGCGATTGCCGGGGATGTGGCCTACCAGCCGGCCGCTGCCTTCTTTGGCCGCATGCGGGGCGAGTGCCTGAACCTCCTCATGGCCCTCTCCGGCAATCGGTTTGGACGTGGGCTCGTTCGGCCGGGCGGTGTTGCCTTCGACCTTCCGCCGGCCATGGCCGACGCGATGCGCGCGCGACTCGAACGGCTGCGTGAGGACCTGGAGCCGGTGGGCAGACTGATGTTCCAGACGGCGTCCGTGCAGGCCCGTCTGGAAGATGTTGGTGTGGTCTCCCGCGAGCGGTGTGACGCGCTCGGACTCGTGGGACCGGTGGTGCGTGCCCGCGATATTGCCCGGGACGTGCGGCAGGATCACCCCTATGGCGTCTTCCGCTTCGCCCACATTCCCGTCTCTACCGCGTGGGCGGGCGATGTGCACGCGCGTGCGCTCGTACGCTGGTTGGAAATCCGGCGCTCGCTCGCATTTGTGCTTGAGCAGCTCGCCGCGCTGCCGCGTGGAGAGCTGCGAGTGACCGTGGGCGCGCTCCGGCCCGGCGAGCTGGCGGTCGCGATGGAGGAGGGATGGCGCGGCGAGATCGCACACGTCGTCATCACTGACGAGCAAGGGAAGATTCGGCGGCATAAAGTCACGGATCCCTCGTTCCACAACTGGGCCGCCGTGGCCAGTGCGCTTCCGGGCAATCAGATCTCCGATTTTCCACTCTGCAACAAGAGCTTCAACCTCTCCTACGCGGGCCATGACCTCTGAGCGGACGCTGGTCGCGCTCTCTTCGCGCGCGCGCGATGTTTGACTTCCTTCGGGCACGGTTTCGACAGGGCACGCCGACGTCATCGTTCCCCGGGAGCGACGTCGGCTTTCCCGAGCGCTTTCGTGGACTGCCGGTGCTGGATGCGTCTGCGACCACGCAATCGGCGCCGCTGAGCGCGGCGCCGTCAGCGCTGATGACAGCTACACCAGACGGTCAACCAGCGCTCGATGCAGGTGCCTGCCTGTTCTGTCCCGAGGAAGCGACCAGCGGCCCCACTGGCGCGATTCGCTTCACGCACGACTATCGGATGGCAAGCTCCACACGAACGGGCCTCGTGTCCGCGACCGGCGAGGTGGAGCTCGCGCATGCGCTCGATACGCGCGTCCGCCGTCTCTTCGGGAGATCGCTCCGCCTGCGATCGGTGGTCGCCGGGAGCTGCGGCGGCTGCGAGGCGGAGCTGGTCGCACTGGGTAACGTGGTGTTCGATCTGGCGCGGTTCGGCGTGCAGTTCGTCGCGTCGCCACGCCACGCCGACGGCATCGTCATCACTGGGGTCATGAACCGCAACATGCGGGTGGCGCTGGAGAAGGTGTACGAGGCAACGCCGGCGCCGCGCATCGTCATTGCGGTCGGCGCCTGCGCGATTTCCGGAGGCCCGTTTCACGGGAGCCCGGAGGTCG
>JAICLZ010000112.1 GCA_025929535.1 Gemmatimonadaceae bacterium | reverse complement strand
TCGCTCGCGATTCCGGACACGGTGCTCACGCTCATGGGACCGCGACCTGACAGCTACGAGCCCGATACCGTCGAGCTTTTTCGCTCACGCACGCGCCCGGCCTTCGACGAGCTTGGCGCCGCGCGCACGCTCGCGAGCATGGTCGTGAACGACATCCTGCAGCCCGAGCGCACGGCCCGGCTCGTCCAGTTCGCCACGCGGGAGCGCGATCCGCTCACGCTCGGCGAGACGATCGACTCGCTCGTCGCCGCTACCTGGACGCGCGATGCGCACGAAGCACCGA
The DNA here is from genome assembly GCA_025929535.1 of Gemmatimonadaceae bacterium. GTDB lineage: Bacteria > Gemmatimonadota > Gemmatimonadetes > Gemmatimonadales > Gemmatimonadaceae > FEN-1250. Next base: position 4,128 of record JAICLZ010000112.1, on the reverse strand, counting down.
AGTACGCTGCGCTCCGGCGCACCGCGCGCCGCGCCGTGCTCGATCGCATGATCACGCTCGCGGCCGACACCACGACCGCGCAGGAGGTTCGCGCCATCATCGACCTCAGACTCGAGAGGCTGCGCCCCGTCGCTCGGAGAAACGCCGCCACCGGGTCGGATGATGAGCGCGCGTCGTGGGCATCGATGGCTCGCGACATCGGCAGCTGGCTCGATCGCCACGAGGTGCCCAGGCCGACGCCATCGCTCGTCGCGCCACCGGGTGATCCGTTTGGGATGTAGCGCGCGGCGCGCCTGCGTTTTCTCCGCTATCTCGAGAACACCGCCCCGTGCGGAATCACCGTGCCGGTGAATCCGGCCCAGTTGGCCCCACTCAGACTGATCCCCGCAGTCGCCGCTCCGCGATCCCGGAATTTTTCGTCGAGCGCGAGCCGCCCGCTCGCGCGATCGAAATCGATGATGAACAGTCGGCTCCCGCGGCCGCCCGAGTTCAGCACCACTCGCTGCCCGGCCGCGTCGATCGCGATCCAGTGCGGCGCCTCATCGCTCGGGAGCGTCACACGCGACACCTCCCGCGGATGCTCCGCATCGCTGATGTCGAGTGCCACGAGCGCATGCGCATCGGGCACCGTCTGCAGCCAGTAGTGTCCCGTCAGGATGGGAACGCCGCAGTTCGTTCCCTCGAACCCCTTCACGAACGTCGCGCGCGGGTGCTCGCTCCCGATATCGCGAAGCAGGTAGAGACCGCAGTTGAACGTGTGGATGTAGACGCTCCGCCCATCCGCCAGCACTCTGCTCTCGCCTGTGTACCTGTTCTCGTTTCCGCGCGGACCCGGAGGTAGCGCGATCGTTCGCAGCAGCGTGAGATCCGAGAGCCTCCAGATCTGCACCCACTGCGATGTCGCAGCGCTGTCCGCCTCATCCATGTCGGTGGTCGTCGACACGGCGCGGTCCATCGAAGGAATCGGCAGCACGCTATACGGATAAAGCCGCCGATCGCGAATCGTGGTATCGGTTGCAGCCCCCGACAGATACGAGTGGCCCGATTCATCCATCTCGACCAGGCCGCCCGTCGTATGGTGGCCGCCCATGCTCATGCCGTCGCTCATCGACGCCGTGTCCGGCCCTGCAGTCGTATCCGCGCGATACTGAAAGGTCGACAGCACCCGGCCGTTCGGGAGCCTGATGAACGTGTGCGGATGACTGAATCCCGCGACATCGCCGAACGATGTCAGCACCCGCGGATGCAGCGGCTCGTGCAGATCGAACAGCCACGTTTTTCCGGCGCCGAAATCATTTGCGAGCAGGTGGCCGTTCACTCCAAGCTCGGGCTCCGTGTGATGCGGGAATCCCACCTGGCCGGTAGACGCGGTAGCGAGCACGCGACCATATGTGCTCGATGCCGGCGCGGCGTCGATCGTCGCCATGATCTCGTTGCCGGTTTTGCCGCCCGCCCACACGAACAGATATGATCCCTGCGCGCGCACGATGTGCGGCGAGACCGCGCTCATCGCGAGCGCGCATCCCAGCATCCGATGGACTTTCATGCGGCGAATATGCTGGCCTAGGGAACGTCGTGCAATGCGAGTTGCGCCGGCTCACTCGGTCGGCACCCAATGCGCATCGTCGACAAACCCAGGCCGGACCCCATGGGCGTCTGCCGCCAGTAGATGATCAATCCGGCCGCATCACGCCGCGCTGCGGGAATGATCCTCCGCGTGCGCCAGCACGATACTGTCGCCCAGCCCGCCCGCGAGCTCGCCCAGATCGCCGCCATGGTACGCGCGCTCGCCGTGCTCCGTCACGTCGATGCCCGCGATCTCATCCGCGAGTGAGATGCGCAGACCGCCGAGCGCCTTGATCACGGTGAGCAGGACGCCCGTTCCCACTCCCGCGAGAACGACCGTCGCCAGGATCGCGATCACCTGCACCACCATCTGATGCGGATTGCCGGCGAGCCATCCGTCGCCGCCCCCCGCGTTCACGCCCCTTGTCGCAAACACCCCGGTCAGCAGCGCGCCCGCGATCCCGGCAACACCGTGACATGCGAACACGTCGAGCGCGTCGTCGAGCTGCGTGCGCGCGCGCGCCTGCATCGCGAAGAAGCTCGCCGTCGCCGCGAGCACGCCGATCGCGATCGCCGCGGAGGGCGTCACGAATCCGGCTGCCGGCGTGATCGCCACCAGCCCCACCACCGCTCCCGTCGCCGCGCCCACGGCAGTGCAGTGCCGATTGCGAATGAGATCGAGGACCATCCACATCGTGAGCGCCGCGGCCGCCGCGGTATGCGTCGTGACGAACGCATTCGCCGCCACGCCGTTCGCGGCCAGCGCCGATCCGGCATTGAAGCCGAACCAGCCAAACCACAGGAGTCCCGCACCGAGCACGGTGAACGGCACGTTGTGCGGCACCAGCGGCGCACGGCCGAAGTCGCGGCGCTTGCCGAGAATGATCGCGGCCACGAGCGCCGACACTCCCGCGCTGATGTGCACCACCGTTCCGCCCGCGAAATCGAGCGCGCCGAGCGTGTGCAGCCAGCCGCCGTCGCCCCACACCCAGTGCGCGAGAGGGTCGTAGATCAACGTGCTCCACACCACCGTGAAGAGCAGATACACTCCGAACTTCATGCGCTCCACCACCGCACCCGAGACGAGCGCGATCGTGATCGCCGCGAACATCGCCTGGAACGCCGCGAACGCGAGATGCGGAATCGTTCCCGCGTACGTCATGTTGGGATTCGCGCCCACCAGCGCGAAGCCTGCCCAGTGCGTGCCTCCGAGGATCGGACTCCCTGGCGAGAACGCCAGTGAGTACCCGATCACCACCCATTGCACGCTGATCACGCCGAGCGCCGCCATGCTCATCATGAGCGTATTGAGCGTGCTCTTTTTCCGCACCAGCCCACCATAGAAGAAGGCGAGTCCCGGCACCATCAGCATCACGAGCGCCGCGGAGATGAGCACCCACGCCGTATCGCCCGCCGACACGACCGCGTCCCCGCTCATGCGCCCACCGCCGGCAGCTCGGCCTTCGCACGCGCCTGCACCTCATCCGCCGTGATCGGCGTGAGCGCGTCGTTGTTCGTCTCGCCGGTCCGAATGCGCACCACGCGCTCGAGCGGCTGCACGAAGATCTTTCCGTCACCCACCTCGCCGGTGCGCGCGGCGCTCACGATCGCCTGGATGGTTGCTTCGACGAACGGCTCCGAGCACGCCATCTCGATCTTCACCTTGTCGTGAAACTCGAGCACGAGCGATGAGCCGCGGTACTGCTCCACCACCTCGCGCTCACCGCCATGGCCGGTCACGTGGCTGAGCGTTATTCCCGTGACCCCGGCACGGAACAGGGATTCCTTCACCGCCGCGACCCGCTCGGGCCGGATGACGCACGTTATCAGCTTCATGAGCTCCCCCGGGGAAGAACGAATCACGATGCATAACGACAAAGTCGCGCGGACGCGAGAAAAAAAGGCGGCGACCGGGCGATTCTCACAGGACCCCACTGCCCGTGAGGCCAGGCAGCCAGGTCCGGGCGGCGTGGCGGGAGCTCGGTTTCACCTGGCGAGCGATACGGGCTTTTGTAGATTGCTGCCCCTAACCTCGCCGGGTGCGCAGCCGCGTCGCCCGCTTTTCAACCTGGTCACGTGGACGGCATGGCGGTTCGTTCCGCTGGGATTGCTCGTGCTTCCATCCGTGGCCGCTTCGCCGGGCAGTTAGCGCCTTCATAGATGCGTGCTCTCTTGCCGCTCGGCTGCACGAAGCGCACATATGTCACAGGATCATCCTTCCATGGAGCTGCTCATGCAACGCCGTCATGTGATTACCGGAGCGCTCGCCGCGCTCGTGCTGAGTGCCGCGCCGGCGCAGTCGCAGGGAGTCTTTGGAAAGATCAAGCAGCGCGCGAGCTCGGAGGTGAACCGCAAGGAGGACGACGCGATCGAGAAGGTGGCGAAGGCAGTCACCTGTGCGATCACCGACAAGGCGTGCATCAAGAAGGCGCACGATGCCGGCGAGCCGGTGAAGGTCACCGACAAGAACGGAAAGGCCGTCTCGAGCGCAGACTCGGCCGCGGCCATCAGCGCAGCGGTGGCGCAGGCGGCTTCGGTGGCCAGCGATGATCCGGCGGCGGC
>JAICLZ010000057.1 GCA_025929535.1 Gemmatimonadaceae bacterium | reverse complement strand
ATGGATACGGGGATGCGCTACAAGGACGTCGAGCTCTCGTCCATCGACACGTCGCTCCTCCTCGCCGGCGTTCTCTTTGCGCAGTCGTACTTCGATGGAGCGGATCCCGCAGAGGCATCCATTCGCGCGTATGCAGACTCGCTCTATCGTCGAGTCGACTGGGCGTGGTTCCAGAATCAGCCGCCGCTCATCTCCATGGGCTGGACACCCGAGCACGCGGAGTTCAACAGCTATCAATGGAAGGGGCTCGACGAAGCGATGCTGGTCTACATCCTCGCGCTCGGCTCACCCACGCATCCGATCGACAGCACCGCCTGGACGAAGTGGACGAGCACCTACGCGTGGGGCACGTACTACCAGCAGGCGCACGTCGGATTCGCGCCGCTGTTTGGTCACCAGTACTCGCAGGTGTGGATCGACTTCCGCGGTATCCAGGACGAGTACATGCGCGGCAAGGGGATCGACTACTTCGAGAACTCCCGTCGCGCGACGATCGCGCAGCGCGCCTATGCCGCCGACAATCCGAACAAGTGGACCGGCTACGCCGCGAACATGTGGGGGCTCACGGCATGCGATGGGCCGTTCGACGGGAACGTCACCATCGCGGGCAAGTCGCGGCACTTCTTCAGCTACGCCGCGCGCGGCACCGACTTCACCGAGACGCGCGACGACGGGACGATCGCGCCGACCGCCGCGGGCGGATCGATCGCGTTCACGCCCGATCTCTCGATCGAGGCGCTCGTCACCATGCGTGAGAAGTACGGCGACAATCTCTTCCAGAAATACGGCTTCATCGATGCGTTCAATCCCACGCTGACCGAAAGCGCGCCGATCATAGCCGGCCGGATAGTCCCCGGTGTCGGCTGGTTCGACACTGATTACCTCGGCATCGACCAGGGTCCGATCGTCGCCATGATCGAGAACTATCGCAGTGAGCTGATCTGGAAGACGATGCGCACGAATCCGTATGTGGTGCGCGGCCTTCAGCGCGCCGGCTTCACCGGCGGCTGGCTCGCCTCCGCCGCGCAGCCGCAGGGCGCGCACTGATGCTGCGCCGGCGCACGATCCGGGTAATACTCGTTGCGTGCGCGCTCGCTGCGTGCAACGGCGCCGAGGCGCGCGAACAGAGAATCACGCTGCGCTTCTGGGCAATGGGTGCCGAAGGGGAGAACGTGCAGCAGCTCGTGCGCGAGTTCGAGCACGAGCACCCGAACGTAAGCGTGCGCGTGCAGCAGATCCCGTGGACCGCCGCGCACGAGAAGCTCCTCACGGCCTTCGTCGGCAACGTCACCCCCGACCTCGCGCAGCTCGGCAACACCTGGGTGCCCGAGCTGCAGGCGGTGGACGCGATCGAGCCGCTCGACAGTTACGTTGCGCAGTCCGCCGTCGTGAAAGCGTCGCGCGTGTTCCCCGGTATCTGGGACACGAACGTGCTGAACGACACGCTCTTTGCAGTGCCGTGGTACGTCGACACACGCGTCCTCTTCTATCGAAAGGACATCCTCGCCGCGGCGGGCTACGATTCGATGCCGCAATCATGGCCCATGTGGCGCGAAGCGATGGAAGCGATCAAGAAGAAGGCGGGCAAGCGGCAGTGGGCGATCTTTCTGCCCACCAACGAGTGGATGCAGCCGGTCGTGCTCGGGCTGCAGAACGGCTCGCCGATTCTGAAGGACGGCGGGCGTTACGGCGCCTTCGAGGATCCCGAGTTTCGCGGCGCGTACGAGTTCTACGTCGGGCTCTTTCGCGATGGGCTCGCCCCCATCGCCGGCAACAACGACATCGCGAACGCCTACCAGGAGTTCGCGCGCGGCACCTTCGCGATGTGGATCACCGGCCCCTGGAACATCGGCGAGTTCGAGCGCCGCCTCCCGCCCGCCATGCAGAAGTCGTGGGCGACCGCGCCGCTCCCCGGTCCGTCCGGCGCGCCGTCCGGCGTATCGAACGCGGGCGGATCGAGTCTCGTGATCTTCAAGGGCACCGCGCATCCGAAGGAATCGTGGGAGCTGATCGAGTTTCTCTCGAAGCCCGACATCCAGCGCCGCTTCTATCATCTCACCGGCGATCTTCCCGCGCAGATCGACGCCTGGCAGGACACCTCGCTCGCGGGCAATCGCTACGCCGCCGCGTTCTACACCCAGCTGCAGCGCGTGCGTCCGACACCCAAGGTGCCGGAGTGGGAGTTCATCACCTCGAAGATCATCGACGCCTCCGAGCTCTCGATTCGCGGCGGCATGTCCACGGATCGCGCGCTCGCGCAGCTCGACGCGCAGGTGAATCGCATTCTCGAGAAGCGCCGCTGGATTCTCGCGCGAGCCGCGCATGCACAACACGACTCTGCCGCCACAGTGAGAATCCGGTGAGCAGTGCGCGCGCACAGATCGCGGCCAAGACCCCCGAATGGCGCGCCGGTCGCGCCGGCTGGCTGTTCATCGCTCCAGCCATCACGCTCATCGCCGTCTTCTTCTTTCTGCCGGTCGGCGCTTCACTGCTCCTGAGCATCACCGACTTCGATCTCTACGCGGTCGCCAATCCGTCCAACGTTCGCATCGTCGGCACGCGCAACTACACCGACCTGCTCCAGAACCCGACCTTTTGGCTCGCGCTCAAGAACACCTTCTACTTCGCGTTGGTTGGTGGCCCGCTCACCGTCGCCACATCGCTCGGCGCGGCGCTCCTCGTCAACGCGAAGGCCGTTCGGTTCAAGACCTTCTTTCGCACCGTCTACTTCCTGCCGTTCGTCACCACGCTCGTCGCCGTCGCGATCGTGTGGCGCTACCTGTATCACCCGCAGTACGGCTTCCTGAATTACGCGCTCGGCGCGGTGGGCATCCATCCGATCGATTGGCTCGGCGATCCGCGTTGGGCAATGCCCGCGATCATCCTGCTCGCGGTGTGGAAGAACTTCGGCTACAACATGTTGATCTTCATCGCGGGGCTGCAGTCCGTTCCCGAGGATCTGTACGAGGCCGCTGCGCTCGATGGCGCCGGAGCCGTGCGACAGTTCTGGCACGTCACCCTCCCCAATCTCGCGCCGACGTTCTTCTTCGTGGGCGTGGTCACCATGATCGGCTACTTCCAGCTGTTCGCCGAGCCGTACGTGATGACGGCGGGAGGCCCGTTGGGGGCGACCACGAGTCTCGTGCTGTTCATGTACGAGGAAGGCTTCCGCTGGTGGCGGCTCGGCGTCGCCGCATCGATCGCGTTCCTGCTCTTCCTCATCATCCTCGTGTGGACAGCGATCCAGCTGCGTCTCGAGCGGAGGCTCGCGGCATGAGGCGCGTGCGCTTGGGGACGGTGCTGCTGTACGTCGCACTCATAGCGGGCGCGCTGCTCTCGCTCTTTCCCATCTTGTGGATGATCTCGGCGTCGTTCATGCCGACGGGGATGGCGAACAGCTTTCCGCCACGGCTGCTGCCGGACCATCCAACCATTCAGCATTATCGCGATGTGTTCACGCGGCTGAGCATGGGCCGCTATCTGGTGAACAGTAGCATCATCGCGATCGTCGTGACCGTGCTCTCGCTGATCATTAACTCGATGGCGGGCTACGCGTTCGCGAAGCTGCGCTTTCGCGGTCGCGACGGCGTGTTCCGCGCGATGAGCGCCGGGCTCGTGATCCCTGTACAGGTCGCGATGCTCCCGCTGTTTCTGCTGATGAAGTCGCTCGGGCTGATCAACACGTACTGGGGCGTGATCATCCCGAGCATGGCGAGCATCTTCGGGATCTTTCTCATCCGGCAGTACGCGATCTCCATCCCGGACGATCTCCTGGACGCCGCGCGCATCGATGGCGCGAGCGAAGCGCGGATCTACCGCTCGATCGTGCTGCCGACGATCACACCGATTCTCGCGACGCTCGCGATCTGGACCTTTCTCACGACGTGGAACGACTTCATGTGGCCGCTCATCGTGCTCTCCGATGAGCGGCGCTACACGTTGCCGGTGGCGCTCGCGAGTCTGGTGGGCGAGCACGTGCAGGACACGGAGCTCATGATGGCGGGCTCGGTGCTCACGGTGCTCCCGGTGGTGATCGTCTTTCTCGTGCTGCAGCGCTACTACATCCAGGGCGTGATGGCCGGGAGCGTGAAGGGGTGAGTCGCCGGCTCCTTGCTCTGTTGACTGTGCTGTGTGCTCTGATCTTCGCGCCGCGCGCGCATGCACAGTCTCCGGCGCCGCTCCCGAGCTCGGCGCGGCTGCTCGATGGCTTCGAGACTACGGCCGGCTGGAGCGCGCATCCATCCGACGGCGTGTCACTCTCCATCTCGTCCGACAGCAGCGGCACGCACGGGCACGCGATGCGGCTCGACTTCGACTTTCACGGACACGGCGGCTACGCGATCGCGCGCAAGAAGTTCGACATCGCGTTGCCTGAGAACTATGCACTCTCCTACCGCATTCGCGGCGACGCGCCGCCCGAGAACTTCGAGGTCAAGCTGATCGACTCGACGGGCGACAACGTGTGGTGGAACAACGCGGTGAACGTGCACTTCCCGAAGGAGTGGACGCCGGTGACGCTGAAGAAGCGGCACATCACGTTCGCATGGGGACCGCGCGGCGGGGGCGAGCTCGGGACTCTCGCTGCGCTCGAGCTGTCGATCACGGCGGGGAGCGGCGGCAAGGGAACGGTGTGGATCGATGGGCTGACGTTCACGCCGCTCGAGCCGATTCGCCCGTACACCGGAACGCCGGTCGCGAGCGCGAGCTCCGAGGTGGAGGACCATGCGCCCGCATTGGCATCGGACGGCAAGGAATCCACGTGGTGGAGGAGCGAGCCGACATCGGGCGCGCAGACCTTCACGCTCGACTTCGGCACGACCCGCGAGTACGGTGGTGCGACGATCGATTGGGCGCCGGGTGCGGCTGCGCGCGACTATGTGGTCGAGACCTCGACCGACGGCTCGAGCTGGGACTCTGCGTACACGGTGCAGAGCGGCAACGGCGGCCGCGACTGGATCTATGCGCCTGAAACCGAGTCGCGCTATCTGCGCGTGCGCATTCCGGCATCGAGCGAGCCGCGCGCGTACGCGATTCGCGAGCTCGCGGCGATACCGGTGGAGTGGTCGGAGTCGCGCAACGACTTCTTCGCGCACGTCGCCGCGAGCGCGCCGGCGGGGAGCTATCCAAAATATCTTAGTGCTAAGCAATCGTACTGGACGGTGGTCGGTGTGGACGGCGACGATGCGGAGGCGCTGATCAACGAGCAGGGCGCGATCGAGCCGCATGCGGGCGGATTCTCGCTCGAGCCGTTCCTGCGCGTGGGCAAGAAGCTGGTGACGTGGCACGACGCGCGGCAGACGCAGTCGCTCGCGAAGGGATATCTGCCGATTCCCTCGGTCACGTGGACTGCGGGTGCGTTGAAGCTCGAGGTGACGACGTTCGCGGCCGGCGCACCGGACTCGTCGTCACTCTTCGCGCGCTACCGAATCACGAACCGTGGAAAGACTGCGGCAAAACCCACGCTGTATCTGGCGGTGCGCCCCTTCCAGGTGAATCCGAGTTGGCAGTTCCTCGCCACGCAGGGTGGCGAGGCGCGCATCAAGAGCATCGCGTGGGACGACACGCTCCTTCGCGTGAACGACATGTGGAACGTCGTGCCGCTCACTGCTCCGGCAGCCGTCGGCGCGTCGACGTTCGACGAGGGCGGGATCAACGAAGCGCTGCGCGCCGACTCGCTTCCCACACGCCACGATGTGCGCGACGCGATGGAGCACTCCTCGGCCGCCATGTCGTTCCGACTCTCGATTCCCGTTGGCAAATCGCGCGATGTCTACGTGCTCATGCCGCTCCACCAGTATGCGCCAATCTCGCGCCCCTTCACGCGTGAAGGAGAAGCGGCTGCCTTCGCGAATCGAGTGCTGGAGACAACGACGCGCGCGTGGGACTCGACGGTCAACCGCGTCCAGATCTCGCTCCCCCGCTCCGCGGCGCGGGTAACTGAAACGCTCCGCGCGCAACTCGCCTACATTCTGACCAACGATCATGGCGCGCAGATCCATCCCGGCTCGCGCTCGTACGCGCGCTCGTGGATCCGAGACGGCTCGATGATCGGTGCCGCGCTCCTCCGGCTCGGCCATCCCGAGCAGGTGCGCGCATTTCTCGAGTGGTACGCGCCCTATCAGTTCCCGACCGGGAAGGTGCCATGCTGCGTGGACGCGCGCGGAGCCGACCCGGTTCCCGAGAACGACAGTCACGGTGAGCTCGTCTACGCGATCGCCGACTACTTCCGCTACACGAGCGACACGGCGTTTCTCGCGAAGATGTGGCCGCACGTCACCGGCGCGGTGGCGTACATGGACTCGCTGCGCGCGCAGCGGCTCACGCCCGAGTACTCGAGCGGCGTGAAGCGCGCCTTTCACGGCCTCTTCCCGGAATCCATCAGCCACGAGGGCTACTCGGCCAAGCCGATGCACTCGTTCTGGGATGACCTCTTCGGTCTTCGCGGCTACTCGGATGCGGCGTTCATCGCGACGGTGCTGCACCACGCGAACGAGGCACGCGACTTCGCCGCCAAGCGCGACACGTTCCGCGCCGACATCATGGCCGCGTACCGCGCCAGCATGGCGCAGCACCGCATCGACTTTCTCCCAGGCTCCGTGGAGCTCGGCGACTTCGACGCGACATCGACCACGGTCGGTGTCGCGCCGGTGGGAGAGCTCGCATCGCTGCCCGACACGGCGCTGAGAAATACGTTCGACAAGTACTGGGACAATGCCGAGAAGCGGCGGAGCGGCGCGGAGGTGTGGGATGCGTACACGCCGTACGAGCTGCGGACCGTGGGCACCTTCGTGCGCCTCGGTGAGAAGCAGCGCGCGCTCGCGATGCTGGACTTCTTTTTTCAGGGGCAGCGTCCTGCGGCGTGGCGGGAGTGGGCAGAGGTGGTGTGGCACGATCGGGATACGCCCAAGTTCATCGGCGACATGCCGCACACCTGGGTCGGCTCGGACTACATCCGCTCGGTGCTCGACATGTTCGCGTACGATCGGGCGTCCGACAGCGCGCTCGTTGTTGGTGCGGGGATAGCCGAGCGATGGGTGCGCGAGGCGCCGGGCGTGAAGGTTCGCGCGCTCGGCACGCCGTACGGGCCCATCGATTTCGATGCGCGCGCAGCGACGCCGCGCTCGCTCGTCGCGCACATCGGTGGCGCGGTGCGCATGCCGCCTGGCGGCATCGTGTTTCGCTCGCCGGTGGATCGCCCGATCGTGCGCGCGCGCGTGGATGGCAGCACAGTTTCCTTGTCGTCGAGCGGGGATGTGGTGATACGTCATCTCCCCGCGACGATCAATCTGACCTATTGAGCAGGATCAATGAACGCTAAGGAAGCGGCGGTCGCGCGCGAGCATCGGCTCGCGAACGATCGCTATCACCTCACGATCTCGGACGATGGCACCGGGAGCTCGCACTTCGGAGCACTCGCGATCACGCGGCGTGTTCCCGACTGCACGCGCGAGACCGATGCCTTCGTGATGTACGTGCGCGATCTCGAGACTGGCGAATACTGGTCCGCGGGGGCGGAGCCCGTTCGCTGCGATGAGGACTCGTACGAGGCTGTTGCGAGCGATGGGATCGTCACGCTCGTCCGCGAGCACGACGGCATCCGCACGACGCTCGAGGTTACGCTCGTGCCGGATACGCCGGCCGAGGAACGGCGGCTGACGATCGAGAATGCGAGCGGGCGGGCGCGGCGGCTAGAGGTGACGACGTACGCCGAGCTCGTGCTCAATACGCCCGTTGCGGATGCCGCGCATCCGGCGTTCTCGAAGCTCTTCGTGCAGACGGAATGGGACGAGGCGCACAAGGCGCTCCTCGCCAAGCGCCGCCTGCGCGCGACGGACGATGAGCCGCTGTGGGTGATCCACACGCTTCGGACTCATGGCTCCGGCACGAAGCCCTCCTACGAGACCGACCGGATGCGCTTCATCGGGCGTGGGCGCACGACTGCGCGGCCGCAGTCGCTCGACGCTGGCGCGGAGCTTTCGGGCACGACGGGCGCGGTGCTCGACCCGATCTTCGCGCTGCGAGCGGAGGTCAATCTCGCACCGGATGCGTCGACAGAGGTGATCGCGCTGCTCGGTGCCGGGCACACGCGGGAGGACGTCGTAACGATCGTGGCACAGCGCGGAGGAATCATCGCCCTAACGACGCCCCCCGTCCCGCGTGCGGAGGTCACCGGCGATGCGACGCCGGCGCGCCCCGCCGATCGCTATCGTCCCGCGCGCGCGCCCAAAGCCACGATGGTCGCGAACGCCGACGAGCCGCTGCGATTCTTCAACGGCATCGGCGGCTTCTCGAGCGACGGCACAGAGTACGTGATTCGGCTCGATGCGACGCCGAGCGGGTTGCGGTGGCCGCCGATGCCCTGGTCGAACGTGATCGCGAACGAGAACGCCGGATGCATCGTCACCGCGAGCGGCGCGGTCACGAGCTGGACTGCGAACAGCAGGGAGAATCGCCTGACGCCGTGGTTCAACGACCCGGTGTCGGACCCGCTTGGCGAAGCGATCTATCTGCGCGAAGATGGCAGCGGCGTGTTCTGGTCTCCGCTTCCGGGGCCCACGCCTGCGCCCGGGCCGTACGAGGTGCGGCACGGCTTCGGCTACACGAGCTGGAAACACGCGAGCCACGAGCTCGAGCAGCGCACCACCACGTGGATGCCGCGCCACGATCCGGTGAAGATCGTGCGCCTCACGCTGCGCAGCACGAGCGTGCGCCCGCGGACGATCACGGTGATGAGCTACGCGCATCTCGTACTCGGCGGGTTAGCATGGGTTACGGCGCCGCACGTCGTGACCGCGCACGACGCGAGCACCGGCGCGATCCTCGCGACCAATCCCTCGCGCGGCGAGTTCTCGAAGCGCGTTGCGTTCGCCGCGCTGGTCGCTCCCGCGGGTGCGGGTAAGGTGAGCGCGACGGGGGATCGCACCGCATTTCTCGGTCGAACAGGCAGCGTGAGCGATCCCGCCGCGCTTCACTCCGATGCGCCGCTCGATGGCCGCGTGGGCGCAGGGCTCGATCCGTGCGCCGCGTTCGCGACAACGCTCACGATTCCCGCCGGTGGCTCGGTGGAGATCGCGTTCCTGCTCGGCGAGGCCGAGAATGAGGAGCGTGCGCGGGCGCTGCTCCGTGCATACGGACAGTTCCCCGCAATCAACGAGTCGCTCGATGAGGTTCGCGCCTTCTGGCAGGAGACGCTCGGCGGCGTGCAGATCGAGACGCCGTCGCCCGCGCTCGATCTGATGGTGAATGGGTGGCTCGCCTATCAGAATCTGGCGTGCCGAGTGTGGGGACGGTCGGCGTATTATCAGTCGGGCGGCGCGTTCGGATTCCGCGACCAGCTGCAGGACTCGGCCGCACTGCTCTATCTCGATCCGTCGCTCACGCGCGCGCAGATCCTGCTGCACGCATCGCACCAGTTCGTGGAGGGCGACGTGATGCACTGGTGGCATCCGCCCACGAGCAAAGGCATCCGCACGCGCTTTTCGGACGACCTGCTCTGGCTGCCGTACATCACTGGGTTCTACGTCGCGAGCACCGGCGACACGTCCGTGCTCGACGCATCGGCGCCGTTCGTCACGGGTCCTCAACTGCAGGGTGACGAAGACGAGCTGTTCATGATCCCCGCGGATTCCGGAACGGCGGGAAGCGTGTACGAGCATTGCTGTCGCTCGATCGATCGCTCGCTCACCGCGGGCGTGCACGGCATTCCGCTCGTGGGCAGCGGTGACTGGAACGACGGCATGAATCGCGTCGGGCGTGAGGGGAGAGGCGAGAGCGTGTGGCTCGGCTTTTTTCTCTTCGCAATTCTGAGCGAGTTCATTCCGTTGGCCGAGTCGCGAGGCGACGGCGAGCGCGTCTCGCGGTACATGACATATCAGGAGAAGCTCGGCGAGTCGCTCAATGCGGCGGGCTGGGACGGCGGCTGGTATCGCCGTGCCTTCTACGATGACGGCACGCCCCTCGGCACCGCCGCCGCCGATGAGTGCCGCATCGATGCGATCGCGCAGGCGTGGTCGGTACTATCGGGCGCCGCGCCAGCCGATCGCGCGGAGATCGCGCTCGATGCGATGGAGCAGCATCTCGTGTCGGAGCCGGAGAAGCTCATTCGTCTTCTGACGCCTGCATTCGACAAGACGCCGCACGATCCCGGCTACATCAAGGGATATCTGCCGGGCGTGCGCGAGAACGGAGGGCAGTACACGCACGGCGTGCTGTGGGGCGTGCGCGCGTTGGCCGAGCTGGGGCGCACGGAGCGGGCGACGAAGCTGCTCGAGATGCTGAGCCCGATCACGCACGGCCGCACGCCGGAAGAGGTGGACGTGTATCGGGTCGAGCCGTACGTCATCGCGGCAGATGTGTATGGAGTCGCGCCGCACGTGGGACGCGGCGGATGGACGTGGTACACGGGGTCGGCCGGCTGGATGTATCGCGTCGCGCTCGAGTCGCTGCTCGGCCTTACCATAGTAGGAGGCACGCGGCTCGAGCTCCGCCCGTGCGTGCCCGAGAGCTGGCCGGGATTCAGCGTGCGGATGCGCCTCCCGGACAAGCGCACGCGCTACGAGATCGTGCTCACGCGCGCGGCATCTGGTGTGAGCGAGACGCAGGTGCACGTCGACGGTGAAGCGGTGAGCGACGTGATCGCGAATGGCGCCGCGAGCATTGCGCTCGCGCGCGATGGCGGCGTGCATCTCGTTGAGGTTGCGCTCGCGAACGATCTCACGCCGCGCTACGCGCCGGCGAGTACCGCACCGTGAGAGCGAATGACCTCGGCGTAGAATTGCGCGCTCGACTTGAGCGTGCGCTCGAGCGTGTCGAAGTCGACGTGCACGATGCCGAATCGCTTCGAGTAGCCGAACGCCCATTCGAAGTTGTCGAGCAGCGACCACGCGTAGTAGCCCCGGAGGTCGACGCCCTGCGCGATCGCGTCGTGCGCGGCGCGGAGATGCTCGCGGAGGTACCAGACTCGAAGCGGGTCATTGACGATCGCTCCCGACGTGTGCGGCGGATCGTCGAAGGCGGCGCCGTTCTCGGCGATGTAGATCGGGCGGTTGCCGTACCGCTCCTTCACCCACACCAACACGCGCGTGAGCGCGGCCGGGAAAACCTCCCAGTCCATCTCGGTGTGCTGGTTTCCCTCCTGGCGCACGCGCGCAGCACGCAGTGGCAGGTCGCGCGGTGCATCGCGGACGACGTTGCGCGAGTAGTAGTTGACGCCGAGGAAGTCGAAGGGAGTCTGGATGAGCGGCCAGTCACTGGCTGGGAATTCAGGCCACGCGTCGCGGAAAGCATCGACAAGCTCGCGCGGATAGTGACCGAGGAACACCGGGTCGAGATATTGGCGATTCATGTACGCATCGGCGCGCGCGCTGGCCGCGATATCGTCGGGACGATCGGATGCGGGATACTTGGGCTCGAGATTGACGACGAGCCCGATCTCGTGCTTCCCGTTCGCGCGGTATGCCTGGACAGCAGAGCCGTGCGCACGGAGCAGGTTGTGCGTGACGATCGGGACCTCGCGAAAGTTGCGGCGACCGGGCGCGTGCGTGCCGATGCCATAGCCTTCGTGTGTGATGACCCACGGCTCGTTGAGCGTCACCCATCGCGGAACGCGGTCATCGAACGCGCGGAAGCAGATGTCCGCGTACTCGGCGAACCAGTTGGCGATATCGCGATTGAGCCAGCCGCCGCGCGCGTCGAGTGCCTCGGGAAGATCCCAGTGGTAGAGCGTGACCATCGGAGCGATGTTCTTCGCCAGCAGTGCGTCGATCAGCTTGTCGTAGAAGGCGAGACCGGCCGCGTTGACGCGCCCTGTTCCCTCGGGGAGAATACGCGCCCAGGCGATGCTGAAGCGATAGGACGTGAGGCCGACCTGCGCCATCAGGTCGACGTCGGCTTTGAAGCGGTGATAGTGATCGGTGGCGATGTCGCCCGTGTCGCCGTTGGCGATGTTTCCCGGCGTATGCGAGAATCGATCCCAGATGCTTGGCCCCGCGCCGTCCGCGCGAGTCGAGCCCTCGATCTGATACGCCGACGTCGCGGCACCCCACAGAAATCGATCGGGAAAGCGGTAGTCGCGACTCATCTCGACAGGCGGTGTGTATGGCGAGCGTAACGCTGAAGGGAGTGAAGAAAGTATATCAGCAGGCCGGCAAGGACGTCACCGCCGTGCACGGAGTCGATCTCGAGGTAAAGGACGGCGAGCTCGTCGTGCTCGTTGGACCGTCGGGCTGCGGCAAGAGCACGACGCTGCGCATGGTCGCGGGACTCGAATCGATCAGCGCCGGCGAGCTCCGCATCGATGATCGTCTGGTGAACGATGTGCCTGCGAACGATCGCGACGTCGCGATGGTCTTTCAGAGCTACGCGCTGTACCCGCACATGACTGCGTACGACAACATGGCGTTCGCGCTCAAGCTGCGCGGGATGTCGAAGGCGGAGATCGATGCGCGGGTGAAGGAGGCGGCGGGGATTCTCGGCATCGTGGAACTGCTGGGGCGGAAGCCGAAGGACATGAGCGGCGGGCAGCGGCAGCGCGTGGCGGTGGGTCGCGCGATCGTGCGACATCCGAGGGTGTTTCTGTTTGACGAGCCGCTGTCGAATCTCGATGCGAAGCTGCGTGTGCAGACGCGGAGAGAGATAGCGCGGCTGCATCAGCAGCTGAGCGCCACGATGCTGTACGTCACGCACGATCAGGTGGAGGCGATGACGCTCGGCGATCGGATCGTAGTGCTCGAGGCTGGCTATGTGAAGCAGATCGACACGCCGATGAATCTCTACGAGCGGCCAAAGAATACGTTCGTGGCCGGGTTTATCGGGAGTCCGTCGATGAACCTGCTGCGTGGGGCCATCGTCGCGGGCCCGGGAGTGGCGAGCGTGGAGTTTCTCGCGGCGGACAATGCGTTCTCGATCGCGCTGAGCGGGGAGTGGGCCAAGCGACTTGCAGCGTATGGCGGACGCGCGGTGATCCTGGGCGTGCGACCGGAGGATATCGACATCGCGCCAGATGGTAGCCTGCCGCTCGGCGGAGGAGCGGTGCGCGTGAAGCTCGATGTCGTGGAGCCGCTTGGGAGCGAGGCGTTTCTCTCGGCGCGCATTGGCGCGAAGGAGATCACGGCGCGCGTGCCGCCGAGGGGGCTACCGGCGGCGGGGAGCGAGGTGGAGCTGGTGTTCAATGCGGACCGGCTGCATTTCTTCGATGGCGTGAGTGGGGAGACGTTATTCAGCGCGCGTTGGTAGATCTTTCTCGGCGTCGTCCACTTACAAAATATCTGTAGCGACATCCCTCGAATTTATTAATCAAGCTAGGCCCAACGCGAGATTTTCGCGGAGTAAGCTCTGGCAGTATGCAGAGGATGAGAGCTTTATGGCACTCACTATGCGCTTTGGTTGCCGCGCATTCGAAAGTCTACGGCACCTCAATCGTTCGCAGTTGGCACCTGGCAGCGACTATGCTCGCCTCGGCCGAGTTTAGGAATACAATTCGTGTCTCTCCTAGACCGCGCTCGCCTGGTGTGTATTCTAGGAAATCCAATTCACTTGAACCCGAATCACCCAGAATTCTGCCGCTCATGGTTATGCAGCTGACGCCGGAAAATATTAAACTGACTCCAGCAATAGTCTTTCGTTGCCGAGTTTCAGCCTCGGCGGGAACTTGCCAAGCTGACTGTTTCAGTAGCCAAACCAAGCGAACGGATTTGTCTTGAAGATCGATGCTGAATTCTCGAAGATCACCATCGTTGTGAAGATCAAACTGATGGACTGCCAGTCCGATCATATAGTTGGGATAATCTCGCGCAAAGGGTGTAAGTCCATCGAATTCCATTAGCACTCCTTACTGAGTTGCGGCACGAACTGCATCCGCAACGTCTTTTCTTGTGGCCGCTCGCGCCTCCAGCTTCTCAAAATTGGTTTTACCAGTCAATGGATTGGTGTGATGTTCGAATTCGTGTACATGTGGCGTCTCTAAGCCATTATGATCTTTCCCTACACGATCGACGCGTTTGAAGCCATTTTCTGTTTCCACTGTGACGCTGTTCTTACCAATGCGTCCGGACAGAGACTCAGCTTCGGATCGTATCGCTTGAGCTTCCCCTTCACCTTCGGGGACAGCGAGCAACGCGATGCCTAAGGCAGCCTCAGCATAGCGCCCGTTTGCGATATCATCGCCAGTTTGCGCTGCTCCATTTATTCCACTCGCTTCAAACGCAGCGTTAAGAGCGGCACCGACGTTAAGAGCGAGTGCGCCAGTTGCGCCGCCTTTCTTAGCACCCCAATCCGCGATGCCTTGCGCCAGAGCGTCGGACCAAGCCCATAGCCCAAACGGGTCCGAGACATTGACCGGATCCCCACCCGCAAATCCGTAGGCATTGAGGCCGCCCGCGAGTCCAATCGGATCCTCCTGCGTGAAGTGATCCCTTCGACGTGCGTCGTATGATTCTGTTTTGATAAATCGCTGGTATTTCTCTTTTTAGCAGCGCGGCGAGTCGGTTAGTCCGTCGTGCTCTTGGTGTTTCGGCCTTACGGTGCGGTTTCGAGGGTGGGTCAAGATGCGCGCGGCTGCGTGCGCGCGCGAGCACGAGCGCGCGGCGATCTCTCTTCGTGCGCACGCAGCGTTAGATATCTCCGCACTAGCTTGCGCACCGTCGAGCGTCGCGCTTTGATATACATTCGCCCGCCGCCGATCGCGTGCCTGCCAGCCTACTCCGGCGCGGCGTCCTCGTCGGCGGCGAGGTACCGATCCACACACTGGCGTGGCGTGACGACCGTGATCCCGCTCCAGCCGCTGACATAGAGCAAGTGCTTATCGCCCGACACGATCAGCGGTGTACGCGACGCGATCGCGCACGCGAGGAATTTGTCGTCGTCCGGATCGGCCGACACCCGCTCCGCAAGGGCGGGCGCATCGACGATCGTCGCGGTCTGGGCGAGCAGCGACAGAATCGAGTCCAGCGGGGCCGCGAGCGCTATGTAGTGCGCCGCGAGGACGGCGCCCGCCTCGTGGTATTCGGCGAGGATGGCGGGCGAGAGCACGAGCGCGAGCCGCTCGTTCTGCCACGCCGTCAGCAGCCGGCCCGGGACGCCGCCGAAGAAGATCGCGGAGAGGAGCACGTTGGTGTCCAGGACGACCCGCAGCGGCGTGGAGCGCGACACGGGAGCGATCACGCGCGGTAACGCGGACCTATTTCGACGGGCTCGCGCGACGACGCGCCGTGGCGACCGCCTTCGTCACGTCGCTGCGCCGCACCCCGCTCTGCTTGGCGACTTGCCTGGCCTGCTGGACGAGCGCGGTGAAGTCGCGCTTCGCCGGAGGCTGCAGGACTTTGAAGATCACGACGTCCTTGTCGCCGAGCACGACGAATTGCGCGCCGGCCTTGAGCCCGAGGCGCTCACGGATCTCTTCGGGGATGACCACCTGGCCCTTGGACGACAGGGTGGTGGTGGCGGCTTCGCTCATGGTGGCTCCGGGTAAGAGTCTTACTGGTAAGATCGTGCTCGACCGGGTGACGCGCAAGTCAGCGTGTCCCGGCAAGCACGGCCGACCGCCGGCACATCGCCCATTACATTCGCCTGGAGGCGCTCCCTGTGGATCTCACCCTGGGTCCGACGCCGTTCGATTCGCTCCCGATGCTCGGCACGCTCATGACTCGCGCCCGCGCCCGCCGCCGCAGTGGATCCGCCCTCGAAGGCTTCGGGCCGCGCGTCGTCCAGCTCCGCCAGGCGCGCGGGCTGACCCAAGAGGAGCTCGGCACGCTCGTCGGACTCTCCAATCGGATGATCGCTTATTATGAGCGCGACGACGCCGAGCCGCCCGGGACGATGCTCGCGCCGCTCGCGACGGCCCTGCGGGTGACGACCGATGAGCTCTTAGGCCTCGCCCCATTCACCGAGACGATGCGGCCACGCACCGCGCGCCTCATGAAGCGCCTCCAACAAATCGAAGAGCTCTCCGCCACCAAGCAGCGCGCCGTCCTCAAGATGGTCGATGCCCTCCTCCAGCACCGCCGCGCCCTGCCCACCCTCGCACGCGCAAGACGCAACGCCTGTTGAGCGCCGACACCAGCAGCCGCTAAACGAAAAAGCCCGATCAGAATCGCTTCTGGTCGGGCTCCTTCAGTTCAGTGCCGAGTGTTGTGCGATCGATTTCAGTTTCGCGATGTGTGCTTGAGCTCAGGTCGACATTTCATAGTGCCGAAAGTCGAGGGTTCTTCAACACAGTCGCGCAATGAGGACACTTTAACTGCGGCCCGTTCACGCTCGGCTGCCAAGCTTCGCGGCAATTCGAACACATCATCCATCCGTCACCTAGATCTTCCGCAATGGCCCCGGGGTTTCGTTGTCTCGACTCTGGGAGTAGGTGCGGTTTTAACAAACATTCTTGGGATACCAGGAGCGTGGCCGCTTGTAGTGATCGCCCCGGAGCTATCGCGCCTCGTACAAATCGACTCATGAATCCTCGGCGTGCGTCCACTCACAATCGGCTTGATTCAACCCGAGAGCGTGAGAAAGTTCGGCAAGTGCAGCGACCAGATTGTCATTTGAATCTGTATAGACTTCCGTGTGCGACGCATTGTCTTCTCGATGCTGTCGCAGCACAATCACTCTTCCAGTCGGCATCCGCAGATAGACTTGCCGGATGCTTCCCAGACCGTCGACATCGTCGAAGTACGGCCATCCATAGCGCAAAGTAATCTGAGCAATGTCGCCCCGCAGTACTGCCACTGCGCTCGGCATTCCACTCGGCCATTGATGCTCTGCAAGGGTCGATATTTTAGAAATGGTCATTGCGTGGGTGTTTGCCTGTTTTGGCAACTAGAATAGGAACTTTTGCGTAGCCGTCCTCTACTCTCACCCCCGGAGTTCCAGGATACCACGTCGCTTTTCCGGGAGGAGTATTTTTCGCTGCGGGAACTGGTGTGGTAAATTCAATTCCCCGACGGCCGGGAGGAAGTGGTTCTGTATAGGCTTGGACCGACGGGAAGCCTTGGTCTCTATAGCCTTTTCCCCATAGTTCACCACTCGTAGTTTGCATTCTTGCATCCTCTGGGGACTGCGTCGGCGACTTCAAACGATGGTACACCGCTGCGTCCGGCGTCTTCGCTTTGCTGCCAGAAAACGCATCGCTGATTGCCTTACCAATCGCGCGAGACTGCGTTGCTATCCACGCTCCTGCGATTGCCAAACCCGCTGTAATCGCTGGGCCGGCATCTTCTACCACCTGCTCGAGAGCTTGCGCCTGCAGGCCGAATGGATCTGCGAAATTGACGGGGTCCCCGTTCGCGAATCCGTAAGCGTTCAGCCCACCCGCGAGCCCGATGGGGTCTTCCTGCGTGAACCGGCCGCTCGCCGGACATGGTACCGATTCAGCTTAAAGATGTAGCCCGAGCCGTCCTTTTGCGTGCCGATGAGATTCCCCGCCCAGTACACCGTATCCGTCGGCGAAGGATCCTCGGCCCACGGCGATTGCAATTTCTCGGGCCACGCCAGCTGCGTCGTACAAACGGTCGCGACCGTGCAGTAGCCGCTCACCGCATTGCCACGCCAATCGTATTGCGGCACGATCACTCCCGCTTGACTATCCAGGCGCCCGATGGAAAGCGGGTGATCGATGCCCGCGCCGTGCGTGTACATCACCCGACCCTCGAGCTTCGCCTTCACGAAGACTCCCCCGCCGTCCGCTTCCATGGCCGACGCTGTCGCCCCATCTCCGCCATCGGCACGAACTTCCCAAAGCACCTGATCACCATCCCATACCGTGCGTTCGACGACGCTCAGACAGCCCGAGCTCTTGTTCATGAGTGGGCAGTTGGTAACGGGTCGGATGAGGCGGCGCCAAATGCGCCGGCCCAGCGCGTCGTAGCGATATTCTTCGTGCTCGTAATACTGCGGGTCGTAGAGCCTTTGGTTCGCATCGATCGTGTCGAATGCCGTCTCGCTCGCCATGAGCTGCAGGTTGCTCCCGTACCGATTGAGCACGCGTTGGCGCGCGAACCAGGAATACTGATGACCCGGCGGATCATTTGTGCCGATCTGCCGGAGCACGGTCACATTCCAAAGCGCGCCCGCCGCGTCGTACTGATTGGTCGTCGTGTCCCGCAAAATGGTTTGAGGAGCTCTGACAACCATCTTGAGCTCCGCCGAGCCGCCTGCATCATAGGTGGATGTGGTGGTGCTGACAGGCTGATAGTTGGCTGTTCGCGAACGCTGGTGGCCGAGCGGATCGACGACGTAGTCGTCCCACCACACCGCCAACATTTCGTTATTGGTCATGGACCCGAGCTTCGCAAAGCCGTTGTTATCGGTTTGCGTCGTACCGTCGGGCATACGGAAGCTCGCGGTGATCTGCTTGTTACGGACGTCAAATGTTAGTGCGTCCTGAACGATGACCGCGCCGTTCTGCGTTTCGGTACGACCGATCATTCGACTGTCATTGTCGTAGCTGCGCGTTGTGAGCAGCGTCGTGCCGTCAGCCATAACCGCGTTGTCGCTCGCCAGGCGCAGTGCCGCATCGTAGGTGAAGGAGAACCGATCGGCATAGGGATCACGCACGGACCCGAGAAGGCCCGTCGTGGCGTCATAGCTGTACGCGACGCTATCGATTCCTCCAAGAGCCAACGCGCCGGATGCTTCATCCAGCTCCGTCGGCCCTCCAGATCGTATCCGAATCGCGTGCCGTATATATGAGAGAAGACAACCGAAGCCGAGTCGCTCTCGCGCACGCGCTCGGTGTCCGCGGCCAGCTACTTCGCGAGCTCGCGTAGCGCGCTCCGATAGCGATGGGCGCCTCGCTCGTACACCTCGATCGCCTTTGCGAATGCGGGGTCGAATGCCGTGATCGAGATCCCCTGTTCTGTCTCGATGACGAACCCCTCCTCGCCTGCGCTCATATGGTAGCGCTCCGCCATGTCTTTCGGGATCGTCACGGTAACGGACTTACCAGCCCGTCGCATCGCGACTCGCTTGACCATGAGCATCACGTTGAAGGAGGATGGAGAGGCCGCAGCCCCGTCGGTGCGCCCAAAATGCTACAGTTTTGCTACAGAGCCACGCCGCGGGCCAATGAGATCGTTGCCCCGCGAAGCCCACACCCTGGCTCGGCTCACTCTTCGTCCCCGTACCGGGAAGCGGGTGAACGCGCTCCCTCAGCACGCCAGGGCCGAGTAGCCGTTATCTTCAGGCGATGACCTGGCTGCACGCCAGCACCGCCTTCGTCGCCGCGTTCCTCGCCTCGCTCGTCGAGTGCGTGGAGGCGCTCACCATCGTCCTCGCGGTCGGCACCACGCGCGGCTGGCGCTCATCACTACTCGGCGCCGGCGCCAGCGCGATCTTTCTCGCGCTTCTGGTCGCGATCTTCGGCCCCGCACTCGGCCGCATCCCGATCACGACGCTCCAGCTCATCGTCGGCATTCTTCTTCTCCTCTTCGGCATCCGCTGGCTTCGCAAGGCCATCCTCCGCGCGGCCGGCGTGATCTCCATTCACGATGAGACGAAGATCTACGAGCAAGAGACCGCGCTCATGCGAAATGCCGGACAGCCGGCACGAACCTTCGACGCGGTCGCGTTCATCGCCTGTTTCAAGGCGGTGTCGCTCGAAGGGCTCGAGGTCACGTTCACGGTGCTGGCGATCGGCGCCGGCGGATCACTGCTCGTTGCGAGCATCGGCGCCCTGCTCGCCGCGCTCGTCGTGATCCTGCTCGGGCTCGCCCTGCATCGCCCGCTCGCACGCGTGCCCGAGAACACGCTCAAGTTCATCGTCGGGATCATGCTCACTGCGTTCGGCATCTTCTGGATCGGCGAGGGACTCCGCTATCCGTGGCCCGGCGAAGATCTCGCCCTCATCGCCATGATCGCGCTGCTCCTCGTCTTCTCCGCGCTCGCCGTTCGCCTCGCGCGAGCGCGCACACGCGAACGTGTTACGGACACAGCGCGCGCGTGAAGGCCATCCGCATCGCGCTTGCCGAGCTGTGGGGATTGTTCGTCGAGGACGCGACGCTCACGATCGGCACGCTCATCTGCATCGCGCTGGCGGCGTTCGTCATCCCGAGGCTCGGCGCGCCGGCGCCCTGGCGTGCGCCGATCTTTTTCTGCGCCGTGGTGCTGATGCTGCTCGAGAACGTCTACCGCGGCGCGCGGCGGCGTTGACTGCTTACAACCACCGCCGCACTCTCGAGCAGTACTCCCGGTACGCGTCCCCGAATTCGCGAGTGAGATACGCCTCCTCGAGCTTGATCGCGAACATGTACGTCAATACGATCGCTTCGGGCAGGAATATCAGCGGCCAGATTGCATTCGCCACGAAGGTGATCCCGATATAGAGCACCGTGAATCCGAGATACATCGGATTGCGGGTGAGCTTGAACGGCCCCTCGTTCACGAGCGCTCGCGCGCGTTGTACGGGAATTATGGGTGTCCTGAATCTCAGGAAAGTGGACATCGCCCACGCCATGAGTGCCAATGCGATCGCGATCTCCGCGATTCCAACGAGGCGGAGCGTGCGTGCGGGATTGACACCGGTCACGATGTGTATGGGCACGAAGTACTGCACGACGAAGCCCGTGAGCAGCGGCATCGCGAACAGCAGTGGTGGTGGTAGCCGAACGTTCGGTCCGCGCGAATCCTCTTCCACGTCTCGCCTCCTCAGTCCCGGGAAAGTCGCGCTGCTTCTTCCTTGATCCGATGCCACACGTGCGCCAGATGTCGCTCCGTCGTGAGCACGTTGCCCACGCCGATGCGCATCGCACGCCTGGCGCACAGCGTGGTATGCGTAAGGTATGCATCCCCGCTCGCGTTCACCGCCTCCACGATCCGCTCGTTCAGCGCATCACACCGCTCGGCGCTCATGCCCGGCGGCTCGAACAGAAAGCACACCACCGCCATCGTCACCGGCGCGACAATACTATAGTAGGGCTCACGTTCTATCCACTCCGCGAACAGGCACGCCAGCCGGCGGTGCTCCCGGATTCGCGATTCCAATCCCTCGCGCCCGAATGCGCGCAACGCCGTCCACGCCTTGAGCGCGCGAAAACGGCGGCCGAGCTGGATGCCGTAGTCCATGTAGTTCACCACGCCGCTCGCGCCGGCATCGCCGCGCAGATATTCGGGCGTGAGCGAGAACACGGAGCGCAACACGTCCGCTCGCCTCGTGTACAGCGCGCTGAAGTCCAGCGGGATGAAGAGCCACTTGTGCCCGTTCACGATCACCGAGTCCGCGAGCTCCGCGCCCGCCATCACCTCGCGCCGCTCCGGCAGCATCGCCAGTGGACCGCCGTACGCCGCATCCACGTGCAGCCACAGCCCGTGCGCGCGACACACGCCCGCTATCTCCGCCACCGGATCGACGCTCGCCGTCGACGTCGTGCCCACCGTCGCGATGACGGCCGTCGGGCGCATGCCGCGCGCGACATCATCCGCGATCGCGCGCTCGAGCGTCCCCACATCCATCCGGAATCGCTCGTCGCTCCGCACGCGCACGAGGTTCTCCTCGCCGAGCCCGAGAGCGATCATCGCCTTCTCTGCCCCGCTGTGCGCCTGGTCGGATGCGTAGACGCGCATCGGCCCGAGCTCCGCTCCACGGCCAGCGAGCCCCCGCTTCCGGACATCGCCTCCCGTGAGCTCGCGCGCCGCGGCGAGCGCGTGCATCAACCCGATCGACGCGGTATCGTACACGATGCCCATGAACGACTCCGGCAGCCCGACCAGCTCGCGGATCCAGCCGAGCACCACTCCCTCGAGCTCCGTCGCAGCGGGAGACGTTCGCCACGTCATCGCGTTCACGTTGAGCGCGGCCGCGATCATCTCGCCGAGCAGTGCGGGGCCGTTGCTCGTGCTGCCGAAGTATCCGAGAAAGGCGGGATGTCCCCATTGAACGATTCCCGGCATGATGAACGCGTCGAGCTCGCGCATCAGCTCGTCCATCGATGCGCCCTGCTCGGGCGCGTGCCCGGAGAAATGCGCGGCGACTTCGCCCGGTGCAACGGACGGTACGATCGCGCGCTGCTCGATCGTCGCGCGGTAATTCGCGATCCAGTCGGCCACGCGATGCAGCTCGGCCCGCATCTCCTCGTCCCCGAAGTCTCCGAGCGGCTCGATCACGCGAGCGCTACGCGGAACGCGGCATGTGTGTTGCCTTCGTTCACACCATGAGCGAGCTGGGGCGTGCATCCGTCAGCTACATTCTGCCGATCAAGAGCGCCGCGCCAAGCACGTCGCCCGAGCTTCGCGAATACATCGCGTGGATCGCGGCGCGCGCCGAGGTGATCGTGGTCGATGGATCGGAGCCCGCGATCTTCGACGCGCATGAGCGCGAGTGGGGTCCCGGGATTCGCCACGTTGCCCCCGCGCCCGATCTCGTGTCGCCCATGGGGAAGGTGGGCGGCGTGCTCACCGGATTGCGACTCGCATCGCACGAGCACGTCATCATCGCCGACGACGATGTGCGCTACGACGAAGCGTCGCTCGCGCAGACGATCGCCGCGCTCGCGACGGCCGATGTCGTGCGCCCGCAGAATTATTTCGAGCCGCTTCCGTGGCATGCCCGCTGGGACTCCGGGCGCATGCTCCTCAACCGCCTCACCGGCGGCGACTGGCCCGGCACACTCGGCGTTCGACGCTCGCGGCTGCAGGCCACGAACGGGTATGACGGAAGCGTGATGTTCGAGAATCTCGAGCTCGTGCGCACGGTGCTCGCGAGCGGCGGCCGCGAGCGCGTGCTCTACGGAGCGTACGTGCTGCGGCGCCCCTCCACCGCAAAACACTTCTGGTCGCAGCGCGTTCGCCAGGCGTACGACGAGATCGCGCGACCCGCGCGAATGGCCACGCAGCTCGTGGTGCTTCCACTCCTGCTCGCGCTCGCGATCACCGGACACTGGCTCGCGATCGCGATCGGGATCGCCACAATTGTCGTCGCCGCCGAGCTCGGACGCCGCCGCGAGCGTGCGACACGCGTCTTTCCGGCGAGCACGCCGCTCTTCGCGCCGCTCTGGGTGGCCGAGCGCGCCATCTGCAGCTGGCTCGCGCTCGGCGCGCGCATCTTTCTCGGTGGTGTACCCTATCGCGGGACGATTCTCCACAGCGCGGCTACGCCGATGCGGGTGCTGCGGCGGCGCCATGCGGCGCAGGCGACGCAGCCGGCGATGCTTTCGGCGCCAACAGCTCCACGTCGATCGGCTTGAACGATCCGTTGTTCGACAGCTCCGCCGAGCACGCGGTGACTCCCACGATCATGTCCATCTCGGCGCGCAGCACGATGTGATCGCCCGCGCGCGAGCGCGGAGGCAAAATCCTGAGCTCACCGTTCGGCTGAATCTCGACGTTCATGAACACGTTGAGCGTCGTCGGAATCGCGTCGGGTGCGATGCCGAACGGGGCGAGCGCGGTCGAGAGGTTCTCGAAGCAGCTCGGGTGATGGCCGGTTGTGCCGTAGATGATGCGAAAGGTGTCCGGGCTGCACGGTGTCAGCAGAAAGTCGTGGCGGCCGACTGTGTCGGTCACGATGGTCCACATGGGGCGGCTGCGATTCGAGTAGAGCGTGTGGCCGGCGGTCAGGTAGACCGTGTTGGCGTAGTCGATCGTGCGGCCGGACGAGAGCCACTCCCGCGTGTCATCGCGCGCGAAGGACGTCAGGTCGGACACCTGTTCGCCGCGTGGATCGATGATCTTGAGCAGCTCTCCCTTCGCGATCGTGAGCGCGCCACCGGTTTGCGGTTCGAGATGCATGCGGCTCACGACCGTCATTGCCTGTCCTCGGGTGTTGCGTTCGAGCGGTGGAAGGGGCAGCGCCAACTGTCCTCGACTTCGCGTCCCGAATACTGACGGGCTTCCGACCGTTCGCCAAAATCCGCCAGATTTGGATTGAGCGATCCCTGCACGGCGATCTCCCTCTCGCGGATGGCGAGTTGAATGCGCTTGAACCGCCCCTCACCGCGCAGTCGACCAAATTGGGCGTGCGGATTGAATACCAGCGTGGGCCACCGAAAGGTTCTCGAAACACGCGAGCTCTCGGCGTGCAGCCCGACCACGAAATATGCGCGGCCGCCGAAGCTGAAGGAGAACATCGGATCGTTGGCGTCATCGCTGACACTCGGATCCCATCCCGCATCGGGATCGTCGTGCTCGTGGAGGCGCTGCAGCTGCGCCCAGAGCCGGGACTCGAAGGCGAGCTCGGTTTGCGGCGCACGACCGGGAAACACGGCCACGAACGCACGCAGCTTCATGGGATCGTGATCGCCCGCGCCGAACTCCGCCAGATCAGCGGCGAGCGCGCTCGCGGCGAGCCGCGTGCCAAGTGGGGGATAGGCGCGAACGATGTGTCCGTGCTGATGGACCACGCCCTTCCCCACCAGACACGAGAAGCTGGCATCGTTCACGAAGCTCGCGAATTCCCGCTCGATCTCGCCTGCGCCGATCATGTTGGCAACCCTTCCCGCCTCGATTCGAGGTGATTCGTCGTATTTCCGGGGTGAACGGACCACCCTGCCAATGCACGATGAAGGCCGTCGAGCACCCAAAATCCGTGGCGGTCAGGACCGCTCGATCGTTCTAGATGTGAAGCGACCCCACAAAGTCCGCTACCGAACGAACGGATGAGCGATTCCGCTCCGACATCGACGTTGAAGGGCTATATCCCCACTCTGGACGGTTGGCGCGCGATCGCCATCCTGGGAGTGATGGCGAGCCACGCCAGTCACAGCTATTCTGCCGCGCTCGGTCGCGAGAGCATCTTCGATCGCTTCGCGCTCGGAACACATGGGGTCAATCTCTTCTTCGCGATCAGCGGGTTGCTCATCACATCGCGACTGCTCGAGGAGCGGGACAGCTCCGGGAGCATTTCGCTCAAGCGGTTCTACGTTCGGCGCGCATTCCGGATTCTTCCCCCCGCCCTTCTCTATCTCTCGTGCGTGGCGCTGCTCGGCGCTCTCGGATTTCTCCCCGTGGTGCGCGAGGAGCTCGCGGCCGCCACGCTCTTTTATCGCAACTATCTCCCGCCGATCCTCGGCGCCCACGGCGCGGGATTCTTCACGTCGCACTACTGGTCGCTCGGCGTCGAAGAGCACTTCTATCTCTTCTGGCCAGCGCTGTTGCTGTTCGCGGGACGGAAGCGCGCGCTCCCCGTCGCGGTCACGATCGCGGTGCTGATCGCGGTATGGCGGCACGTGGAAGCGTGGCGCGAGATCATGCTCTACCACGCGATTCAGCCGACCTACTTCGCGCGCTCGGACACGCGCATCGACTCGATCATGTGGGGAGTCGTCGCGGCGCTGGCGCTGGCGCGTCCCGAGGTGCGCGCGCTGATCGAGCGATATCT
>JAICLZ010000086.1 GCA_025929535.1 Gemmatimonadaceae bacterium | reverse complement strand
CGCGCGTTGGCGGGGCGAGGGGCCGGCCCCCGCCGCCCCCTTCGTTGGCGGTGGTGTCCTTGGGCGCCCCCGCGTCGACGCTGCTCGCAGCCGATCGCCCGCCCACCGCGAACGATCTCGCGAACGTACTCGAAGGCGACTCTTTCACACAGGTACAACCGTGAGCGAGGCCCGGGGCGCGTGGCGCGGCAGAGTTGCCGTCGGTCTCCTGTTCGTGATGGTCTTCGCGGCAGGAATGGTCACCGAAGCAACGGTGCGCCGGCTGCGCATGCGGCACATGCACGCTTCCGTGGAAAAACATCGCGCGCCGTTCGGCGCGGAACGCGATCGCCATTTCGCAGAGGAGCTCGGACTCGATTCGGCTCAGCGCGCGCGGGTGGACAGCGTGCTCGCGCGCCGGCGCGTGCAGATCGACAGTTTCTGGAAGGGGCCGGGGCATTCGCTCCGCGCGATCATGGACTCCACACGCGAGGAGGTGCGCGCGGTGCTCACGCCCGAGCAGCGTGCGCGATTCGACCGGCGGCACATGGAAGGGCGGCCCCGTCATCCAGGGGATGCGGGGCCGCCCATGCCACCTTCTTCCTCTCAATAACGATTCGTGATCAGCCCTGCGGCGCGGGCGGAGCATTGCCCGAGCTGTCCGGCGCCGGTTCATCGTGATCGCCATGATGATCGTAGTCGCCGTGGCCGTTCCGTTGGCGGCGCTCGCGCATCTGCGCCATCCTGTCATCGAACTGCTTCTGCTGGTCCGGCGTGAGCACGCCGCGGATGTCGCGCATCTCCTGCATCATCATGGAGCGAAATGCGGAGCGGCTCGTGCTGTCGTGCGCCGCGCCACCCATGCGCATCGAGTCGGCCTGCAGCTTGTAGCGATCGCGAATCACGTTGATCTTATCGCGCTGATCCTTCGTGAGATCGAGCCCTTCGAGCATGCGATCGCCGCGGTGTCCGCTGCGGTGGCGCATCCGTGAGCCCTGCCCATCATCCTGCGCACGCGGCGATGCGGAGTCCGCGGGCGGAGCCTGTTGCGAGTGCGCGCACGCTGTCACGGTTGCCGCGGCCACGCACATCAGCGTGCCGAGCGTGTAGCGACGCGCTCGTGAGATCGAGTGGAACATCGATTGTCTCCTGCAAATGAGTCTGGAAACCACCGTCGCGCGAGGTGCGCGCCGTCCCACACTACACGCATGGGCCGGGGCACGTGTTTATCTCTTTGCGTGTTGAACGTCCGGCAGGGGGAATGCGTATCAGGGGACACGCACATCGCCACTTGCCACGCTCAGTCCGCCAGCCCCACGCCGCCGTGATACTTGCACGCGCCTGCTTCCGATCTGCCATTCTTCTGATGCTTGCGCTGCCCTTCGCCGCGCGCGCGAGGGCGCAGGTCGGAAGCACCACGGACATACTCACGGGGGTGGTCACCGGTCCCGATGGCAAGCCGCTCGCCGGGGCAACGGTCGACGCGACGGCGCTCGATGGGCAGATCACCCGCCACGCACAGACGGGGAACAACGGCCGCTACACGATTCTCTTTCCGGATGGCGGCGGGCAGTATCGCGTGACCGTTCGCTTTCTCGGCATGGCGCCGATCACGTTCGTGGACACGCGGCAGTCGGATGAGGACCGGCTGGTACACGATGTCGCACTCTCGCCCACGAGCACGCGGCTGGAGGAGGTGACCGTCGTCGCACGCCGCCGCACGCCCCGGGAACGAGTGACGCCGGGCACCACGGGGCGCGCGATCTCCGGCGATCAGGCGGAGCGCCTGCCGGTGGATGCGAGCGATCTCGCGGGGCTCGCGGCGCTGGCGCCGGGTGTCGTGCCGATTGGCGCGACCGACTCCACGAGCACCGCCTTTTCCGTTGCGGGACAGCGGCCAACGGCGAACAACATCACGCTCGACGGGCTCACGTTCGGCGGTGGCTCCATTCCGCAGGATGCCACGCGCTCGACGCGCGTCATCACCAACACGTACGACGTCGCGCGCGGCCAGTTCAGCGGCGGCCAGGTGGCGACGACCACGAAGGGTGGCTCGAACACCCCGGCCGGATCGTTCAGCTATTCACTGCGGGATAGATCGCTCGAGTGGGGACAGTCGAGCAACGGCGCGTTCGGCGGCGCGAGCACGCAGAACCAGCTCGGCGGCGGATTCGGCGGCCCCATCATACGCGACAAGCTGTTTCTCTTCGCTGCCGCGCAGGGGCGGTGGCGCAGCGACGACCTCGCATCGCTCCTGAGCGCGAATCCCGCAACGTTGCGGCGGCTCGGCATCGCCTCCGACTCGGTCGCGCGCTTCCTCGCACTGGTGGGCTCGCAGGGTGTGCCCACCCTCGAGGGCACAGTGGGTGACGACCGATCCACGAACGCCGGGTCGGCGCTCGTGCGCATGGATTACATCGTCAACGACGCGCACTCGCTGATGATTCGTGGCGATTGGCGCCGCAACTCGCAGGATCCGACGCGCGTCTCCGCGTACTCGCTGCCGATGGGCGGCGGGACCATGCGCAACCAGGGCGGCGGACTCATGGCAGCGCTCACCTCGCACTTCGGCAGCGCGGTGATCAACGAAGCGCGCGCCTACGGTTCGATCGATGATCGGAGCTCCTCTCCATTCCTCGAGCTCCCTGCCGCCCGCGTGCAGATCGCGTCGAGCGTCGCGGATAGCGCGCTCGGCATCACGACCCTGGGCTTCGGAGGCAGCCCCTCGCTGCCGCAGACGGCGAATACGAAGAGCCTGGAGGTGAGCGATGAGCTTTCGTGGCTCCCCGGCGATGCCTCACATCGCATCAAGCTCGGAGGACTGCTCAACGCATCGCGATTCGATCAGGATGTCACGAACAATCGCGAAGGGGTGTTCACCTTCAACTCGCTCCAGGATCTGGAGAACAATCAGCCCGCGTCCTTCTCGCGCACCCTCGCGCCGGCAGAGCGTTCGGGGAGCGCGGTGAATCCCGCGCTCTACCTGGGCGACACGTGGCGGAAGAGCAGCGCGCTCCAGCTCAACTACGGCGTACGACTCGAGGGCTCCACGTACGGAGGAGCGCCGGCCGAGAATACGGTCGTCGACTCGGCGTTCGGCTTGCGCACCAACCACTTTCCGTCGGAGGTGCACTTGAGCCCGCGCGTCGGCTTCACGTGGACGCTGGGGCAGGGAGGATTCGGAGCGCCGGGGACGATCATCCGCGGTGGTGCCGGAGAGTTTCGCAGTCTCGCTCCCTCGGCGCTCTTTTCCGCAGCGGAAGGGGCAACGGGTGTGAGCGGATCGGAGTCTCAGCTCGTGTGCATCGGAAGCGCAGTGCCAACGCCCGACTGGAGCGCGTACGCACAGGATCCATCGGCGATCCCGACCACGTGCGCATCCGCAACGCCTGTCGCGCCAAGCACCGCGCTCCCGAACGTCACCGCATTCAACCCGAACTTTGGTGCGCCACGAGCGTGGCGCGCTTCGCTCGGCGTGCAGCGCCGCATTCTCGATCGGTTCGGCGTGAGTCTCGATGCGAGTTATGCGAGAGGTGTGAATCTGTATGGATTCCAGGATGTGAATCTCGCACCGCAGCCGAGCTTTGCACTTGCGGGCGAGAACGGCCGGCCGGTGTACGTGCCCGCGAGCTCCATCGTGCCCGGCACCGGCGCCGTCGACTTCTCGCAATCGCGAGCGGTGCCCTCGCTCGGCCACGTGATCGAGATCGGATCGAATCTGCAATCCGACAACAAGCAGATCACGCTCGGGGTGAACGGCGTGACCGTGAGTGGCTTCACCTTCCAGGTCTCGTATACGTACGCGCGCTCGCGCGATCAATCGTCGTTCTCCTGCTGCTCGGCCATCCAGGGCTTCGCGGATGCGACCACGGCCGGAAATCCGAACGCTCTCGATTGGGCGACGAGCGACTACGAGCGCAGGCATTCGATTCTGCTCACCGCGAGCTATGCGCTGTCACAGAGCGTGGAGCTCACGACCGTCACGCGGCTGATGTCCGGCACCCCCTACACGCCGATGGTGAGCGGCGACATCAACGGCGACGGCGTGTCGAACGATCGTGCGTTCATCTTCGCTTCGAACGCGGGCGATACGGCTGTGGCGAACGGAATGTCGCGGCTGCTCGCGGGCGCATCATCGAGTGTGCGCTCCTGCCTTCTGAGCCAAACGGGATCGGTGGCGAACCGGAATTCGTGCACCGGGCGCTGGCAGCCGGCGGCGGATCTGCAGCTGAACTTCCGTCCATCGTGGTGGGGACTCGACCGGCGCATGACGATCATGGTGTCGACGGTGAACATGCTGGCGGGCCTCGATCAGCTGCTGCATGGCGACAACGATCTGCACGGCTGGGGCGGATACACGCGCCCGGATCCGACGCTGCTGTTCGTGCGCGGCTTCGATCCCGTATCGCAGAGCTTCACGTACGCGGTGAATCAGCGATTCGGATCGACGCGCGGATCCGCGAACGCGTTCCGGGTGCCGTTTCAGCTGGCGCTCCAGGCGCGCTACGTGATCGGGCCGGACCGGAACGCGGAGCGCATGCGCGCGATCTTCGGGGGAGGACGTGGCGGACGGGGCGGCGCGGGTGCTCCGGGCGAGGGCGCGGCCGCGAACAACGAGGATCTCGCGGACCGGTTGCAGCGCATGCTGCCGAATCCCGCGTCGCAGATCCTCGAGCTCGAGGACTCGCTCGCGCTCACGGACTCGCAGGTGGTGAAGCTCACTGCACTACGCGACTCCACCGCGGCGAAGTACTCGATCATCGCGGATTCGATGCGCGCGGCCGTGAACAAGGTGGGCACCAACGCGGATCCTCCGCGAATTTTCGCCGCGATGCGCCCGCAGCTGATGAAGGGGCGCGCAATCTCGAAAGACGTGCTGCAGGCGGCGCAGGCGATCCTCACGCCCGAGCAGTGGGCGAAGGTGCCCGAGCGGATCAGGGCTCCGGGAGGCGGACGGCGCGGCTTCGGCAACGGCCCGTAACGGCGCGCCGTGCTCACTCGCCGAGCGCGGTGACCTCGACTTCAGCTCCTCCGTCGATTCCGTATTGCACCGAGACGCGCCACGGCTGGCAGCACACCTCGCAATCCTCCACATAGTCCTGGTGCGCGCCGCCACCGGGATCGAGTGCGATCTCCACCGCCTCACCGCAGTAGGGGCAGCTCACCGTCGCCTCGCTGTCGGCGGTGCCATCACTCAGCGGAAACTCCTCATCCATCTCGGCGGAATCGCCGTCGTCGAACACCGATTCGCCGTCGTCACTCATTCGCATGTGCCGCTCCGATACCTGCGGCGCGGCCTGTCGCCCACGCCCACAGAAAATTGTAGCCCCCGATCGGGCCGAATGCATCCAATAGCTCTCCGCACAGGAAAAGGTTCCGGTGCAAACGAGATTGCATGGTGCGCGGATCGATCTCGGCGAGATCCACACCGCCGCCGGTCACTTCGGCTTTCGCGTAGCCCTCGTCTCCGCTCCATGGAAGCGTGCCGCTCGTCAGCGTGTCGATGAGCGCGGCGCGCTCTTCACGCCGAAGCTCAGCGAGCGTTTGCGTGGGATCGACGCCGGCTGCCCAGAGGAGAACGGACGCGAGGCGATCGGGAACCGCCTCGCGCAGCACGCCGATCACGCTGCGATTTCCGGAGCGCCTGAGGGCGCGAAGCCAGTCGTCGGCGGTTCGCGCGCTCCAGCAAACGGTGAGGCGCGCGAGCCCCGCATCGTGAGCCTTGGAGCGCACGGCCACGTGCGAGACGTCGAGCACGGCGGGGCCGCTGTAGCCGCGATGCGTGAAGAGAAATCCACCGGTAGCCGTCGCTGATCGCTCAGCGGACTGCGCGGTGAGCCTCACCGGGAGTGAGACGCCTGCGAGCTCCGTGTACGCGGAGGCGTGGACGGTGAGCGGCGTGAGCGCGGGATACGTCCGGTGAATCGTGTGGCCCAGCCTGCGCGCGAGCTGCAACCCGAATCCGTCGCTCCCGGTTTTCGGAACCGAGAGTCCGCCGCTCGCAACGATGACCGCGTCCACATCCAGCGATGAGTCGTCTTCCAGAACGACTCGCCAACGGTTCGACTCGAGGGGCAGCACGCCCCTGACGCTCGCATTGCCGCGAAAGCTCGCGCCCTCGCGCGTGGCGAGCGCGAGCAGTCCGTCGCGCACGTCGCGCGCCCGGTTCGATGCAGGGAAGAGCTTCGCGGATTCGGTCTCCTCCACCAGCGCGAGCCCGAGCTCCCGGTTGAAGAACTCGACCTGCTCGGCCAGTGGCCACGCGCGCACGATCTTGCGCAGCGTGTTGGGCGATGAGTCCGTGACGAAGCGCGCTTCGTCGAGTCGCGCCGGAAGAATGTTGCAGCGGCCGCCACCCGAGATCAGGATCTTGCGCCCGCCCTCCGCGGTGCGCTCGAGGAGCACGACTTCGGCGCCTTGGCGCGCGGCGAATATCGCGGCCATGATGCCCGCGGCGCCGGCGCCCACGATCGCAATGCGCCGGCGTCCAGGCGCGTACGCGGAGGGAGTTGAGGCGTCCGTTCGAGGGGGTAGGCTCACGTCGAATGGTAATCTGCCATGAAAGCGCGTCGCGCGCGCATGCGGAAACCAGGGGACGGATGTTGCCGTAGTGATGGGCGTCCCTCCTGGAGTCACCGTCAATGATTGGATCCCTGCTGCGCCTGCTCGCGCTTCGTCCGCTGCTCTCGATCGCCATCTTCGGCATCCCGCTGCTCGTGCTGATCGCGGTCGGTCTGTTCACGATCGTGGCCCTCAAGCTGCTCGTCTTCGTGGTGCTGCCCGTGCTCGGGATCGTCTGGCTCGTTCGCAGATGTTCCCGGTCGGACGATTGGCCGGCAAGCTGATCGTGCCGGTACGCCGCTAGATTTCGATCATGCAAGCGAAAAAGGCAGCCGCGCTTCGCGAGGCCTGGGGTGAGAAGCCCTGCGAGCATCCCGCATTGGCCAAGGAATACGCCTCGGGCGTGCGCACGGGTGATTACGTGTGCACGCAGTGCGGCGCGAAGTTGACCTTTCGCCAGCGGACGGAGCTCCTCGAGTCGCGGCGCAGCTGATGCCTCCGGCCGCATCCCGGTCTCCGGATGCGCGCTCCACTGAGCCACCCGCCGCGACATTTCTCGTTCGCGGCATTTTCATTCTCACGACACGCTCGCTCTTCATCGTGCGAGGCATCGTCGTCTCGGGCACCGCGCGCGCGAGGCAGCGCGTGATCGGTCTGCCGGAACTGGACGCGGAGGTCGAGAGCGTGGAGGAGCGACTGCTCGATGTGAACGGTGGTGCACCGCAGACGGCGCTCACTTTTCACTACACGAAGCAGGCGCAGCTCGCGCGGTGGAAATCGCTCATTGACGAAGGGACGCTGCTCTCGCTCTCGGCGCCCGGGTGATCGCGCGCGCTTACGCGGTCTGCATCCCGGCGCGGGTGCGGCCGCCGTCGAGCAGCTCGCGAACACGTGCGGCGAGCTTGGCCGGCGTGAACGGCTTCTCGAGAAACGCGTAGCGCTCGCTCGCGATCCCGCGCCTGGCGGTTTCGTCGCGCGTATACCCGGACATGAGCAGCACCTTGACCTCGGAATAGCTGAGCGCGATGCTTTCCGCGAGCTCGATGCCGCTCATCTCGGGCATCACCATGTCCGTCACGACGAGGTGCAACCCTCCCTCGCGCCGTGAGCACTGCGCCAGCGCCTCCGCTCCGTCCGAGGCGACGAGCACCTCGTACCCACACTGCTGGAGCGCGCGACACGCCACCGTGCGCAGCGCGTCGTCATCCTCCACGATGAGCACCGTTTCGCCACCTCTCGTCGTGTGCATCGTCGTGATGTCGTCTGCCGCTGCCGAGTCGGTGGCCGCATCCACGCGCGGCAGGTAGATCTTGAACGTCGTGCCGTGTCCGATCTCGCTGTACACCGTGATGTAGCCGCCGCTCTGCTTCACGATGCCGTACACCGTGGAGAGGCCGAGTCCAGTGCCCTCGTTCATGCGCTTCGTGGTGAAGAACGGCTCGAAGATCCGCGCCTGTACCTGCGCCGACATTCCGGAGCCATTGTCGCTCACCGCGATCACGACGTAGGCGCCTGCGTCGAGCTGGGCCTCGGACGCGCGGACCTGATAGGGGCTGTCGAAGCTCACGTTCGCCGTTTCGATCGAGAGTCGGCCTCCGCCTGGCATCGCGTCGCGCGCATTGACCACCAGGTTCATGACGATCTGTTCGATCTGTCCCGGGTCTGCCGCGACCGCGCCTAGATCGCCATCGAGCGTGAGCACGATGTTGATGTCTTCGCGCAGCAGGCGGCGCAGCATGTGCTCGAGCCCGCCGATCACGAGATTGAGATCGAGGATCTGCGGACGCAGCACCTGTTGGCGGCTGAAGGCGAGAAGCTGCTTCGTGAGGAGGGCCGCCCGCTCGGCCGCGCGTTTGATCTCCTGGACATCCGCGCGCGCGCTCGAATCTTCCGTGATGTCCGAGAGCAGCATCTGGCTGTAGCTGATGATGACCGTGAGCAGGTTGTTGAAGTCGTGCGCGACGCCTCCCGCGAGCTGCCCCACCGCCTCCATCTTCTGGGCCTGGCGATACTGCGCCTCGAGCCGCTTGCGATCGGTCGCGTCGGAGATGATGCTCACGATGCCGCTCAACCCGCCTCCGCTGCGGAGTGCGCATTTGGAGATGTTGACGTCGCGCACGGTACCGTCGCGGCGGAGGCGCTGCGTCTCGAAATTCGTGACGATCGCGCCTGCCTCGAGTCTCGTGCGCTGCTCCGCGAACTCGTGGCGCCGGTCTTCGGGAATCAGCATGAACAAGGACTGGCCGATTGCCTCTTCCGCCGTCCATCCGAATTGCTTCACCGCGGCTGCATTCCACCGATTGATCGTGAGGTCCGCGGCCGCAATCACGATCGCGAGCGGTGAGTCATCGACCACGGCGCTGAGGATCTTGTTGCTTTCTTCGAGCGCATTTTCCGCGGCCATGCGCTCCGTCACGTCCATGGAGAGGACGATGAACGCCGGGCGCCCCGCGAACTCGATGCGGTGCGAAAGGGACTCCGTCTGAATCTCGCGTCCGTCCTTTCGCAGGTGGCGCCACCCCCGGCTGTGCAGCAGCTCCGGTGTGATCGTCTGGAGCGTCTCCCTCAGCCTCGGCAGATCCTCCGGCGGCCGGATCTGCTCGATGGTCATCGCGAGAAACTCTTCCGCGGAATATCCATACTGGATGGTCGCGGCCTCGTTCACCGCGAGAAAGCGAAGGGTCTCCTGATCGAATACCCAGAGGGGCACGGGATTGCTCTCGAACAGTAGTCTGTAGCGCTCCTCCAGACGCAGCGCGTGGTCCCGTGCGCGCTCGGCCGCGAGCGCGGTCTCGGTGAGCTCGTGGTTCGCCAACTCGAGATCGGCGGTGAGTGCCTCCTGCTCCATCCCCGCATCCGTCAGCTCCTGATTCGCCACCTGCAGCTCCGTCGCCAACATCTCCTGCTCGGCTGCCTGCGCCTCCAGCTCGATCGCCTGCTCCTCGAGCTGCGTTTGCTGCTCGAGGGTTCGCGATGCCTGAGAGAGCAGCTCCCGGCGCATGTGCATGAGCGCGATGAGAATGACCAGCGCCTCGAGCCCGATGAGAACGATCTCGCCGGCGCGCCACATCGTGTTCTGCTGCACGCGCTCGGCATAGAGCGCAGCCTCCGCGTTTAGGAACGACTCCATGCTCGATCGCACCTTCACGAACGCGGCCGTTCCCGCCCCTTCCTCTCGGCCGATGCGCGCGCGCTCGACACTGTCCCTTGCCTCGAGAACGCGATCCACGTACGTGCGCTCCCATTCCCGAATCGCAGTGTCCACGCTCGCGAGCCGCGACCGCTGGTCGGGGTTGTCTCCGGTGAGAGAGCCGAGTGCCTCGATCTCGTGGGTCAGCGCGGCCTGAGCGCGCCGGCCTGGAGCGAGCACCACGCTGTCACCCGTCACGAGATAGGCACCGATGCTCGCGTGCTGGTCGAGCGCCAGATCGAGCGCGCGCGTTCCCGTGCTCTGAACATTTCTCGTGTGACGCACCCACAGCGTGGATTGCCACGTGAGATAGGTCATCACTCCCACCGTGATCGCGAGCGCGGCGACCGCCACGACGACACTCGCGATGACCTTTCGAATGAGCGGGATCAGCGGCGACGCTTGCGTCATGTCGTGGGCAGCAGGGATGGAATCGCTCGCCGCGATCGTGCGAGTGATGAGCTCTCCATGATTATTACGACCGGGACGGCGATTGCGTTCGGATATTAGAGGACTTTAAGAGAAAACGGCTCCCGTCCCGGATAGCCGGGGCGGGGGCCGAACGCATCCGCGCGCGCGGAGCCGTTACTTCTCGGACACGTCGATCATGTTGTCATCGGCAATGCGGTCGATGAGCTTGTTGTAGGGATCGATGCCCGCACGGGTGGGCTGCTCGTCCACCACGATGACGAAGCGCTGGTGCTCCTGCGTGAGCTTCTCCCGCTTCATGTAGAGCGGCTTCTCCTCGTCCTTCGCGCCCTTGAACACGCCGATGTCGATGTAGTCGGCGAGCGCCATCGGTGTCTCGACACCGTTGCCGTCGGACTGCGCCTTTCTGGCCTGCACATCGAGCGTCACCTCGAACTTCCCGTCGGGCAATTTTCTCGATGTCGCGGAGAGTGCCTTGTTGTCGTAGAGCACGATGCGGTTGAAGCCATCGTCCACCAGATACTGGTACTCCGGAGGCGTTTGCGCACGCAGCGCATCGACGAGCATGCGCGTGTCCGGGTAC
Organism: Gemmatimonadaceae bacterium; assembly: GCA_025929535.1. Lineage (GTDB taxonomy): Bacteria > Gemmatimonadota > Gemmatimonadetes > Gemmatimonadales > Gemmatimonadaceae > FEN-1250. Next base: position 375 of record JAICLZ010000086.1, on the reverse strand, counting down.
GCACCGTCCATTGATCTGGCGCCGCGCGTACTGTCCGCGGCATCCACCTGGTTGTGCGCGTTCGCGTAGCGGTACTGCATCAGGAAATTGTGCAGCGCGAAATTCACCTTGTCCTCACCGATGTAGTCGGCGAGGGTGTACATGATCTGCCCTCCCTTCTCGTACCACACGTAGCTCTCGCGCTGCACGAGCGCGAGCGGCGGCTCGTGCCGCGTCTCCCCCGACCGGCCGCGAAGATACCGGTCGAGATAGTGCTTCAGCACCTTGTGCATGTAGTCCTTTCCGTACTTCCGCTGCATCAGCATGTACGCCGAGTATTGCGCGAGCGTCTCGGACATCATGTTCGAGCCCTGCACGTCGCCGCCAATGAGCTGG
>JAICLZ010000106.1 GCA_025929535.1 Gemmatimonadaceae bacterium | reverse complement strand
TCTGCGTGCGCGAATCCAGGAAGCGAACGTCGCGATCGACCGCGGAAATCTGCCGTACGCGGAAACGCTGCTGGACGCGACGATCCAGCAGGCGAACGAGTCGGGGCTCTCGGAGATTCGGGCGACTGCAATCCACGATCGTGCCCACTTGGCAGCTCGGCGCGGTCGACCGGAGGAGGCGGTGGTATTAGGATACGAGGCACTGAAGAGCGTACGCAGCCAGATGGCGCGCGATCGTGTGCTGAACGACTTGGGCGCGACCTTCTCGCTTCTCGGCATTTACAGCGCCGCGCGAGATGCGTATCTCGTGGTGGCGGCCACCGCGCAGGAGCAGTACATGCGCTGGACGGCCATGATCAACCTTCTCGATCTCGCGGCGGACGAGCGGCGGGAAACCGTGTTCGAGCAGTATCGGCGGGAGCTCGAGGATGTTTCGCTTCCACCCACGCTCGCCACGTACTACTACTATTTCGTCGCGAACGGGCATCGCGTGTTCGATCGGCCGCTGCTCGCGAAAGTGGCGATCGAGCGTGCGATCGAGCTCGCAACCGAGAACAAGCTGGGCCAGTGGCTGATGAAATCCGAGCGGCTGCTCGAGGAGCTCCAGAACGCTGAGATCGTGGAGCGCGGAGTTGCCGCACGAGAGCGCGCGGCGAGCTGGTCTCCCGAGGTGCTGGGAGTTGCGAGCCGGCTATCGGAGTTGCGTACAATGACGGGTGTTGTTGGCTAAAAAACAAAGGGTTCCGGGTTGCAGCCCGGAACCCTCTGGGAACGTTCGGAACTGATTACTTCGGACCGCAGCCACTTCCAACCGTGACGCCGCAGTCCTGGCTCGGGGCGGTGGGGGAGGTACAGGCGGCAAGAGCAAAGGAGGTCAGAACAACGGCGATCAGGGCAATTCGGCGGCGAATCATGGCGACCTCGAAGGGATCAAGTTGTAATTGGCGTTGCACTTGATCCCGAAGGTACGGTGGCGCGCAGGGTCGTAAACGCACATTTTCGGACAGTGATGTGCTGTTTTAGGACAATCTGCGCGGTCCACCCTTGGAAGTCCTCGCCCGCCTCCCTGCCCCACTCGTCGCCCGGCTTCAAATCGCCCTCGCGGGAGCGCACTCGCTCTCGCTGGTCGATAGCTGGGGTGCGCTGTTGCTCGCCATCCGCGAGAGCTCCGTCGATCTCGTCATTCTGGATCCCCGGACCTCCAGCGGACTCGAATTGGGGCAAGCTCGTGAACTGCTCGTTCGGCATCCCACGCTGCCGGTGGTCATCTACACCACCCTCGTGGCCGACTCGATCCAGGCCACGGTGATGCTCGCACAGCTCGGGGCGCAACACGTCGTGCTCGCCGACTTCGATGACGAGCCCCGGCGCTTTCGGCACATGATCGAGCAGCTCCCGGCAACTCGGCTCAGCAACTCGGTTCTCGGCTACGTACTACCGCGCCTGCACGATGCACCGTTCCCGTTCGTTCGCGCCATCACGCGATTGTTCGAGGCGCCGCAGGAGTTCGGAGATGTCGATGAGCTCGCGCGCATGTCAGGGATGACGCGCCGCAGTCTGGATCGCTGGTTTCATCGCTCGGGATTGACGTCCGCGCGTACGATGATTCTCGTCGCACGGCTCACGCGGGCGAAGCACTACATGGGCGACCCCGGTTTCCTGCTCGAGGACGTCGCCAAGAAGCTCGGCTACAGATCGATCCGTCGGTTCGCACGCCAGGTGCGTGCCGCCACGGGAATGACGCCGTCGACGATGCGGTATGCGTTTACGACGGAGGAGTTCACATCACGCATGGCGGCACTCGTGTGCCGGCCGGAAGATGGGAGCAGTGAATGGGAGACCGCGCTCGATGACTGAAGAATCGCAGGCAACGCGTGTGCTGGTCGTCGACGACGAGCACTCGATCTGCCGTGCGTTGGAGATCAGCTTCAGGCGTGCGGGCTACTCCGTGCGCGCGGTGGAATCGGCCGAGGATGCGGTGCAGCTGCTGCATCGCGAGCACTTCGACTGCCTCGTCGTCGACCTGCGCATGCCCGAGATGGGGGGCGATGAGCTGTTCGAGATCGCTTCCTCGGTGCAGCCGCATCTTCGTCAGCGCACGATCATCACCACGGGCGATGGCAGCGAGCGCGCGCACGAGCTGATCGCCGCCTGCGGCTGCGCCTCACTGGGCAAGCCCTTCGATCTGGGCGACCTCCTCGATCTCACGCGGCAGCTCACGCTGCGCACGCGAGACGCGCGCGCGTAGCCGCTACAGCGTCCAGCGGCGCAGCGTCGCGAGCGCCTGCTCCACGGCTCGCAGCTGCTCCGGATTGGTCGCCTTGCGACGCAGCATCTCGTAGCTCCTGATCGCGATCTGCAGTGCTTCCCGATCGCGTTCCGCCGAGGCGAGGCTCGTCGCGTTGTCGGCGAGACTCGCGCGCGCGAGGTCATCCTCGGGAAAGCGCTCGACGATCTGCTTCCAGCGCATCATGCGCTCGCGCGGCACGCCTTCGGTGAGCGCCCAGAGATGCCAGGCGCCGCGATTCTCCGGATCGGCGGCCAGCGCGCGCGCCGCGAGCTCGCCGGTTGCCTCGGCGCCCCGGCCCGTGAGCCAATATGCATTCGCCAGAATGACGAGCGCGCGCGCGTCGTCGGGGCGCGCCGCCACGATGCGCTCGTAGAGCGGCCCGGAGACCTCCGGGATCGCGAGATAGGGCTCCGCCGCCTGCGCCAGCACGTCCGGCGCCGTGACTTCGGCGAGGGCGAGCAGTCGCTCCAGCAGAGCGCCATAGTCGTTCGTCTCGCTATATGTTGAGACGGCGGCCGAGAGCTCCGCGGCGGGATCGAGCGATGGTGGGGTCATGAGCAGTGGAATTTACCGTTCCTGCGGGAGGCACGTCAGCCGTGACTGAAGCGTCGAACGACTCGTCAACTCCGCAGGACCGGCAACAGGACCGGCAACAGGACCGGCAACAGGACCAGCAACAGGACCAGCAACGTCGCGAGGATCTGGAGCGGATGACCGCCCTCGTGCAGCACTCGCTCAACAACCCGCTGGCGGCACTGCTCGCAGAGGCGCAGCTGCTGGCCATGGAGACCACGCTGGATCCGGAGCACCTGGCGGCGGTGGACCGAATGACGGAGCTGGTTCGACGGCTGATCGCGCTCGTTCGCGGACTGGACAGCAAGGTCAACGAGAAGATGTTTCCCAGGTAGGAATACCTGGCAGCGTACCGGGTGGAGGGTGGGGTGACGTAGGGTCTACCCTTCGTGGTGCTACGCCATCTCGCCCAAAGCCCTCACGCTCGGGCGTTCTCGTGCGCGGGAATGCGGCAGAGGGTTGCGCATTCGCCCAAAACAGGTGATACTCACAGAATCGTCGGCATGCCGACGGTGGCCCAAAATACTTTTGGCAATGCCCGCGTACCACGAGTGCGGAGCGAGCTACCTGACGAGCAGTCGTCACCGGCTCGCTGTACGTGCAGCAATGCGTGGTGCGTGTCTCGAACAGCGGCTCGCGTGATGTATCCGCGGCCGGATCGCAGGAGCGCCCCTGCAGTCGGCGCTCACACCGGTCCTCGCAGCAGGTTCCCGGCTTGCCAATCTCGATCAGCGCATTTGTTCGCAACGGGATGAACTCGCGTGCCGCACAGGGCGGCGCCAACTCCAGCTTTTTTGTTCGACCAGCGCATTGGACGCCCGAGTGCCGGGCACGATGTCGCACGTACGCCTTCACCTCATGACACCTCTCGCAGCATGAACGAACGTCGACGCCCGACCCGGCGCGGTCGCGGACACCGTCCGCCCAACCGCCCGCCGCTCGACTCGAACATCGAGTCCAGTCCCTACCGTGATGATTCCTCTCTGCCGGCGCCCAGCGATATCGCGCTGCCGGACACCGGTTCGGGCCCGTCTTCGGATGGTGGCAGCACCGGAATTCCCGCGGCTCCGGCGCAACAGCAGCCGCCGTACGCGCCGCCACAGCAGAACGATCGCGTCGATCGCGGCGATCGAGGCGGCGAGCCCCGCTACAACAACAACCGGAACCAGGGGAATCGTGATCGCGACGACAACCGTGGCAACCGAGAGCAGGGCGGCAATCGCGACAATGGCAATCGCGACAATGGCAATCGGGACATGAACGCGAACGGTCGCCGCGGACGCCGCGGGCGCCAGCGCAACGGGCCTCGTCCCGACCAGCAGTTGAACGCGCCGGTATCCGTGCTCGTGGCGGACGGCACGACCACGGGATGGTTCGATGCCGCGCGTGATGGTGGATTCGTTCGCCGCGCCGAGGAGAGCTATCTCCCGTCGCCGGGCGATGCGTTCGTTCCGCCGCAGATCGTGCGGCAGCTCGCGCTTCGGCGGGGCGATCTGATCGAGGCGACCACCGGACGCGATCAGCGCGGACGTTTGGCTGTGGCCGAGGTGACGGCGGTGAACGGCGGAGAGCCCACGGGGGTGCTGCGGCGCCCGGATTTCAGCTCGCTCATTGCCTCCTATCCGGAGCGCAAGCTCACGCTCGAGACCGGGCAGTCGCCCAAGATCAGCCCCGAGCTCACGCGGCGGGCCATCGATCTCATCGCACCCATCGGCTACGGACAGCGTGCGCTGATCGTGGCGCCGGCGCGTGCCGGCAAGACGATGCTCCTGCAGGCGATCACGGAGGGGGTCGCGATCAATCATCCCGAGGCGACGCTGCTCGTGCTGCTGGTTGACGAGCGTCCCGAAGAGGTGAGCGAGATGATCTCGTGGGGGCGCGGCGAGGTGGTCGCGTCGAGCTTCGATCAGCCTGCGGAGCGGCACGTGGACGTGGCGGACATGACGCTCGAGCGCGCACGACGGCTCGTGGAGAGCGGCAAGGATGTGGTGATCGTGCTCGATTCGATCACGCGCCTCGCGCGCGCGCACAACACGGCCGAGCGTGGCACGGGACGGACGCTGAGTGGCGGTCTCGATGCCACGGCGATGGCAAAGCCCAAGGCGTTCTTCGGCTCCGCGCGCTCGGTGGCGCCGCAGCACGGCGGCGGCTCGCTCACGATCATCGCGACGGCGCTGGTCGAGACCGGCTCGCGCATGGACGACGTGATCTTCGAGGAGTTCAAGGGCACGGGCAACAGCGAGATCAAGCTCGATCGGGGGCTGGCGGAGAAGCGCGTATTCCCCGCGATCGATGTCGCGACGAGCGGGACGCGGCGCGAGGACAAGCTGTTTCGGCCGGACCAGATCGACGCGATCTTCACGCTCCGGCGCGGGCTGCAGCAGATGCCGCCGCAGGCCGGAATGGAGTGGCTGATCAAGCGAATCCAGAACACGGTCAACAACGACACCCTGCTGGCGGGACTCTAGCACCCTTTTCAGCACTCGCTGCGGGGCGTAGACAGGGGACCCGGAGCCCGGCCTACCGCTTGCACTAGGTGGCCCCATGGGCCGTCCTGGTAGTTGCTGGCGTACGCACATCGTGTTGCTGTTCGCTCTCCCCGCACTCTTGTGCGCGCGGGGGCTTCCGGCGCAGAACACCCCTCCCGTGGACCGCACGCATCCGGTCGTGGATGCCGTCAAGTTCGTGGGAGTGACGAAGGTCATCGACAAGGGTGACATGGCGAGCGGGCTCGCGACGCAGGCGTCCGGGTGCAAGAGTCTCCTGCTCGAGCCCTTCTGTCTCTTCACGAAATCGCATCTCGTGTACGACACGCGCACGCTCGATCACATCGAGCTCGCGCGCGATGTCGTGCGCATCAAGGTCTACTACTACCGGCGCGGCTATCGCGAGACCGAGGTCGACACCCTCGTCACCCGGGCGAAGAATCACACCAACCTGGTGCGGGTCACCTTCCGGGTGACCGAGGGAAAGCCGGTGCTCGTGAAGTCGCTCGCAGTACAGCAGTCGGAGTCGGCGCTCAGCAAGGGAGCGCTGAAACGGGCGGTGCTCGTGCGCACGGGGAAACCCCTCAACCTCATCGATCTCGACACGACCGACACGCGCCTGCGCGATGCCCTTTGGGACAAGGGCTACGCCGATGCCGAGATCATGGATACGATCGAGGTACACGATAGCGCGCGCACGGCCGACGTGAGCATCAAGATCGACCCGCGCTGGATCGCGACGGTCGAATCGGTGACCGTCCACGGCGATTCGGCGCTCTCGCCGGACATCGCGAAGAAGATGGTCACACTCCAGCCGGGGAACATCTAC
>JAICLZ010000139.1 GCA_025929535.1 Gemmatimonadaceae bacterium | reverse complement strand
GATGAGCACATCCGCATCGAGTATGGCACTCGGTGCCGCTCTCATTGCATCGGGTGGCTTGACGAGTGCTGCTGATGCGCAAGGCGGTGCCCAACCGTCGAGTGGCATTCCTAACATCGGCGGCGGCGACAAGACACCGCCAGTCGTAGAGGTCGCTCCCGCGACGGGGGGGTGAGTCCCAGTTGTAGAAGATATGAAGGGGCTGGCCCCCTGACGGAGTCGTGGGTTAGCTCACCCATGATCACGTAGGTGTGCCAGAGCCACATGCGACAGTGTCGCATTGCCAGAGGACCAGCCCCATGTCTCCTTCGATTTTGTACCTCGGCCTGGATGTGCACAAGGACTCCGTGATGATCGCTGTGTTGCCAGCGGACGCGGTCGGCCCAACGCGGCTCGAGCGGCTGCCCTACGATTTCAAGAAACTGGAGCGCTTCTGCGCGCGGCTCGCCCAGGATGGCACGCTGCTGCGCGCGTGCTATGAAGCCAGCGGCGCGGGCTACGTGTTGCAGCGCGCGATGACGAGCTGGGGCCACACGTGCGAGATCGTGGCGAGCGCGTTGATTCCCACGAAGCCCGGCGAGCGGCGCAAGCACGACAAGCATGACGCGACGAATCTGGCGCGCTTGTATCGGGCGGGGGAGTTGACCCCGATTCGGATTCCGAGCGAGGCCGAGGAGCGCGTGCGTGAGATCGTGCGCTGCCGCGAGACGCTGCAGCGCGAGATCCTCCGGTCGCGCCACTATCTCCTCAAGCTCCTGCTGCGCCGCGGCCTCGTCTATCACGCGGGCGCGCACTGGACGCTCCGGCACCGCGCGTGGTTAGACGAGGTGCGGCGATCGGATGCGTTGAGCGGTGGCGACGCGGTGGCCTTCGATGAATATCGCGCGCTCTTGGAGTACAAGCTCGCGCGCCGCGCCGAGTTGGATCGCCAGATCGAAGCGCTCACGTTGACGCCAATGTACCACGCGACGGTCGCCCGGCTGACGTGTTTTCGCGGCATCAGCACGCTCGCCGCGATGGTGCTGGCGACGGAGCTCGGCGATTGGCAGCGCTTTGAAAAGCCCACGCAGCTGATGGCGTACTTGGGCGTCGTCCCGACGGAGCACTCCTCTGGGACGCGTGAACGCCGCGGCGCCATCACCAAGGCGGGCAATAGCCGATGTCGGCATGTCCTGGTGCAAGCCGCATGGATTGCCCGCCGCCGGCCGCGGCGGAGTGCCCGTCTCACGCGGCGGCAACACGGGCAATCGCCCGCGCTCATCGCGCACGCGTGGAAAGCGCAGCACCGGCTCTATACGCTCTTCCATCGGATTGCGGCGCGCCGGCCTGCGCAGATCGCGGCCGTCGCGGTGGCGCGCGAACTCGTCGGCTTCCTGTGGGCGGCGATGCAGATGCCGCCCGCGGCCGACGCCCCAACTGCTGCCTAACGATGACGTGGCGCGTGGCGTGGTGCCCGAGGCACGACTGGAGAATGCACGCTTCAACTATGAGGTCGCCCGGGTGCGTCCCACCGGATCGAATCCTCGCCCCTAGAATGTGCTCGCTCCCGACGAATCCTGCTTCGTGCCGCTCCGGTCTCTTCCCGAGACTGACCGGCGAATATCAGAGCGATTCATCGTCGAAGCCGCCTCGGGGCCACACCACGCTCCGCCACCACGACGAACCACCGCGTCGGAGAAAGATCGCGACGCTTGACAACCCGCCCCTTCATATCAGTTGAAAAATGGGTGGTGCCGCGGTACAAGAGTGTGAATCCGCTCAAGGATCTCCACTCGTTCCCGAGGACACCACCCATGTCAACAGTACGACGGAAGGCGACGCAGGACCAGCGGTCG
>JAICLZ010000127.1 GCA_025929535.1 Gemmatimonadaceae bacterium | reverse complement strand
GCCGAAGATGTACACGAAGTGCTCGTCGCGGTCGGTTTCGACGCCCTTCCATCCGTCGATCATGAGGCCGGCCATGCTGATCGGGACGAACACGTCCGGCCGCACGCCCAGGGTCGTGCCGCTGAACCCTCGCGGTGCAACACCGATGATCGTCAGCGACTGCCCATTCACCGTGATCTGTTTACCGAGCACCGCGGGGTTCCCCCCGAGGGCGTTTTGCCAGAACGCGTAGCTCAGTACGGTCACGTAATTCCCCTCGATCGGCTGATCGACCGTCCGGTCGAGCAGGCGTCCGAGCGCCGGCTGAATGCCGAGCACCGGGAAGTAGGATCCCGATACCAAAACCCCATCGCCGGTGATCGGAGTCTGCCCGGGCATGGCGAGGCTGACGTTGAACGGCATGTGCCCGGCGATCCCGCTGAACGCCGTCTTCGGCGCCGCCAGCTCCAGGTCGCGGAACATCGGGTAGTCGTAGGCCTCGTCGCAGTCGCCGGCCGCGCCGCAGTTGTAATACATCACTTGCGGGCCCGGACTGGCGAAGTTGACCAGGCGATCGGGGTGGGCAACCGGTAGCGGCGCGAGCAGGATCTCGTTGAACAGCGAGTAGATCCCGGCGTTCGCGCCGATCCCCAGCCCGAGCGACAGGATGGCGACGATCGTCACGAACGGCGTTTTGAACAGCGTGCGGAACGGGAGCTCGAGACGGCGAATGGCGGAATGCATTGCCGAATGGGTTGAGGGAGCGGCGTTGAAGGCTGCGGGGTACCGGATCGACCAGCGCGTCGGCCGACATCACCGGTCAGTGAGACAGTCCGGCGGTCTCGAACGTTGGCAGGCTCAGTGATGTTCAGCGACGTTCCGAAGCGCTCGCTCCCGCGAGAGTGTGCGCCTGGCGCGGCTGGTAGCTGCCTACCTCCGTGCCGAAACTGATTGAGAGGCGGTTCCAACCGTTGATCGTAATGATCGCCAGCGTGAGGTCGACCAGTTCCTTCTCGTCGAAATGCTCGCGCGCGCTCGCAAACAGCTCGTCGGAGACGCCGCCGGGGATGAGCGTCACGGCTTCCGTCCACGCGAGCGCCGCACGCTCGCGGGGCGTGTAGAACGGTGCGTCGCGCCACGCACTCAGCACATAAATGCGTTGCTCCGTCTCGCCCGCGACGCGCGCATCCTTGGAGTGCATGTCGAGGCAGTACGCGCAGCCGTTGAGTTGCGAAGCGCGGAGCTTCACCAGCTCGAGGAGCGAATGCTCGAGCCCTGAGCTTTGCGTGTACTGTTGCAATGCCTTCATCGCATGCACCGCGCCGGGCGCGATGTGCGAATAGTCGACTCGACGTGTCATTGGTGTTCCTCGCAGTACGACTCTCAAGTCCGACTTACGGCGCGGACTGCTCGCCGCGCAGCTCGTCCCATGCTGCGGCTTCCCATTCGCGCTCGAGCGCACGGCCGCCGGGCCGGCGGGGATTTCTCGTGCCCGGCAGATGCCAGTGCGCTCGCTGCCCTGGGACGGGTCCGCCGAGGCGCTCGCTCGGCGTTTGCCGCGTGGCGCCGCCCTCGCCGGGATGCGCCATCGCTTCTGCGAATCGCTCGACGTTCGTCGTGAGTTCGTCGAGGAATGCGTGCACGTTCGCATCGCCGATGTCGCGCACGAGCTTGGGGATCAAGCCTTTCATCAGGATCAAGCGCTCGCCCGGCGTCAGCGCTTGCGCGCGCCGGACGAGGTGTCCAATCTCGGCGCGGTCGAGCCACGCATAGAATGGACTTTCGCGCAACTGGTCGCTCTGTGCCATGTCTCCTCGCATTGCAGAAGAGGAAGGCGTCACGATGAATGTTCGCGCCGACGGGTGCCGGGCGGCGTGACGGATGTCTCACCGCCGCGCCGGCCCACGCAGCTCGCTCCTCGACGTCTAAGCTCGACGTCCACGCGGGCCGCGGCGAGCGCATCGGCGTTTGCCACGACTGTTAGGCGGCGATGACCTCCTCGAGCGCGCCGCACAGAGTTTCCCCGTCGACGTTGGCGGCGCGTGCGGCATCGGCAACGCTCAACCTGCCGCCGCAGCACGTGTCGAGTCCAAAGCGATGGAAGACCGGGCCCGTGGACGGATAGCGCGCGAGCACCGCGTTCACACTCAGCGAACAATCCAGATTCGGATGCGCAGGTCGAGCGCCAGCAGCGATGCTAACGCGATCGGCGCCATGCGTATTGGCGCACCTCGTATCGTTCGTGTTGTCGGGTGTCATCGTGTTCCTCGTGAACTCGTGAGTTGGATTGTGTCGATGTGGTCGAGAGTGGAATGGATTCCCTGAGTCCGTTCATTGCCGGCGTACGCCGAAGCCGTGGTGTTCGAGCGCGCGAACGACCTCTCGCACGTGCTCCGGCCCGCGGGTCTCGAGCTGCATCACGATCTCCACGTCTCGCACCGAGATGTCGGCGAAGGCGCGCGCGTGCGAGAGCTGGAGCACGTTGGCGCCCGCGGCCGCCACCAGCGTGGTCACGCGTGCGAGATTCCCTGGACGATCCGGCACCGTGATGGCGAGCATCGCGAGCCGCCCGTCAGTGACCAGGCCGCGGGCGATGATCCGCTCGACCATGTTGACATCGATGTTGCCGCCCGAGAGTACCATCGCGACGACATCGTGCTTGGCGATCGGCAGCTTGTCTGCAACCAGCGCCGCGAGCGGGACCGCACCCGCGCCCTCGGCCAACACTTTCTCGTGCTCGAGCAACAGGTGGATTGCCATCGCGATCTCGTCCTCGCCTACGCTCACGATGTCGTCGACGTATCGCTCGATGCGTGGAAACGTCCGCTCGCCCACACGCTTCACCGCGATGCCGTCTGCGAGCGTGTCCGCAGACTCGAGCTTTACGATGTGCCCGGCGGTGCGCGACGCGAGTGCGGACGGCGCCGCGGCGGCTTCCACGCCGAAGATCCTTACTGACGGACGCTGCTCTTTGATCGCGATGGCAATGCCCGAGATGAGACCGCCGCCGCCAATCGGCACGACCACTGCGGTGAGGTTCGCGTGCTGCTCGAGCAACTCGAGGCCGATCGTACCTTGGCCGGCGATCACGCGGTCGTCGTCGAAGGCGTGCACGAGGACGCGCGACTCCTCTC
>JAICLZ010000091.1 GCA_025929535.1 Gemmatimonadaceae bacterium | reverse complement strand
CAAATCCGGTCGCCCCGATCGAGATTGGCCCCGAGGGGGGAGGACACCGACTTGCGTCACCGGAAGCGCCAGTAGCTCAGGTGGATAGAGCAACAGCCTTCTAAGCTGTGGGTCGGAGGTTCGAGTCCTCCCTGGCGCGTGCAGCACGAAGGGATTTGCGCCCATAGCTCAATTGGCAGAGCAAATGACTCTTAATCATTAGGTTGTAGGTTCGATTCCTACTGGGCGCATAGAGCGGAAGAGATTGCACAATAGATGATTCGGAAAAGGGCTCTCGTCGACGACGAGAGCCCTTTTTCCTGTTCGCCGCCACGCCGCGGAGAGCGAGTGCGCGTCGATCAGCGAATCGCAGGACCCCGTTCGACCGCTGCGTCCGACTAGGGTTCCCAGAGCAACGCCTGAAACCCGGGAACATCGCCGGCCCAATACCCGACAACCTGATTCGAATTGTTGATGTCCGTGACGCGCGGATTGAACTCGCCACCAATCGGAGTCCACCCGTCTGCCTGCGACCAGATTGCCGCTACCGGATAGAGATGACCGCCTGCAGTGAACACTCCGGCGACGACCGATGAATCGTTGATCGCGGTCTCCAGCCCTCCCATCCCAAAGTCTCCCTCGTCAGGAATGACCGTTGCGGTATTCGAGCCGTTGAGCCAGAGTGTGCCGAAAGTCGCCGATCCTACCGCGGTTCCGCTCGAGTTCACATCGGAGACGAAGCTGCTGTTTTCGAAAGCGGGAGGGCCAATCAATCGCGTCCATCCACTCGACGGCGACCACCGGAACCCAGTACTCAGATGGGGATCCACCACCGTGTCGTCGAACGCGTTACCGACGACGAATCCGTGGGCCACCGACACCAGTTGCGCGTTCGCAGTTCCCGGCGGAGTCCCGACATCGATGAGCACACCGTCGATCCAGAGTGCGCCGTGAAGTGCTCCATTGACGACCACCTGCCCCACGAGCGAGTGGCTATCGCACGGACACACGGCGTTCACCTGTCCAACGCCGTCGAGAACATGCATTACGCCTGCGCGCCAATACACTGGCGTGCACGAGACCGCACCGGTCCTCGCGCAACCTATTTGACCTCCGATCACGCCGTCGCGTCCGACTCCGTTGGCGCTCGAGCCATTCTCCGCGTTCTGGTCAGGGAGAAATTCGACTCGGTAGCTTGGTGGTCGCCAGACAACGGCACGCGTTGAATCGGCGGCATTCATCGCCGCCCAGCCGACCACGACCCCGGAATCGTTGATCGCATTCGCGCGCGAGGTGAAAAGCGGCGTCGAGCTCGAGAGCGCCAGATCGATGGTTTTGATTCCCACGGGTTTGACCGGGGGCGTCTCTGTTGGAGACCGGTGCTCGGAGCTGCACGAGACGACTGTCGCGCACCCGAGGGCGAGCACATAGACAGGGAGGCGCATCGCTACTCCACTGGGAAGGAAGTTTCCGAACGGCAATCGGGTGCTGATGCAAGATGCTTGCGCGACGCGGAAAAGAGGTCTCCTTCGAGATATTCGACCATGGAAAAGAATCGGTGCCATACACGGTCTGCCTCCGACTCGTTGAGTGGATGCAGATTACTTCACGCTCGTAAGCCTCTTTATCGTCAGGTTGTAGGTTCGATTCCTACTGGGCGAATAGCGCGGTGTTGATCGCATAGATAAGGGGCGTCACCTCCTGGGTGATGCCCCTTTTTTTCGTCCTCCAGAATGCGACGATCGCAGCGCGAAGACGCCCGCGACGAGCGCTTGTGCGCCAACAGCACATGCTGCGCGGGCGAACAGCATCAATGCCGGGCCGCGCCAAGTCAGCGTCCCTGTGTTCAGGCGCGGAAGTAGGGCCTCGTTGGAGTTCGGGTCCATGCTGCCAATTCTGTATTCCGAGAAAACTCCGCACAAGCGACGTTCGCGCGAATCCGCCGCTGCGCCGGCGATTCTCCAAACCACATCGCACCGATGCGCAACCGCATCCAGGCGTTGCGCCGATGATGCGAACGCGACGCGTTGAATACCTCGTCCACATCGCCTTCATCGCATCGTAGCGCACGGTCGCGTATCGGCCGAGCCTGCTCTGTCCGTGATGCTTACGCGCATTCTGAGCGGCAGAATCTCTGCGCATCACTCGCGACGATGTGTTTCCGCTGCATTCGATGCGACGCGAGCATCTGTCGCACTCTGTCGGAGCGTCGTGCGCAACGCGTGCGCAGGAATCTTGCATCCGCCGACGCCATACAGTTCGCAGGTTTCTCTCTCTAGTGGAGTGGCCATGCGCTTCCCCGTGTATGCGCTCGCGCTGATGTTCGGATCAGTCGCCGCGTGCAGTTCCGATTTCAAGTCCCCCACCGAAAGCCCTCCGGTCAAGCCTCTCGCCGTTACCCACGTCGATCTGACCTTTACCGGGTCCGTGCCGCTGTTTACGTCGCGCGCAAACGCGATCAACGATGCCGGCGTCGTCGTCGGCTCGGCAGCCGTGAATCCATACGACGTGCCCCGAGCTGTCATCTGGCGACCACCCGGGTATGCATTCGAGTTTCTTCCCGGGGGGAGTACCACGACTGCTTCGAGTGCCAACGCCATCGGACGAGATGGCGTCGTTGGCGGACAGATTGGGTGCAACTTCAACGGCATTCCAGTGTGCATACCGGTATACTGGCGCGACGGCGTGGTGCACGAGCTGGATGGCTTCGGACAGGTGAGAGGCGTGTGCCCGTGCGATAGTCACACATTCGTTGGCCAGGTGCTGGTCAACGGCGTGCTGCACGGCGCACTGTGGATCGATGACGTGCTCATCGACGTGGGAACGCCGGCGGGATTCTCCAACGCGGAGCTGGTCTCCGTCGCGCATGGCTTCATCGTGGGGAACGCCTTCAACGGAGATCCGACCACACTGGTCAGCTTGACGGGATTCCGCTGGGCGCCCTCGAGCGGATGGACACCACTCGATCGCGGCAGCTTCGTCAGAGATGTGAACGCGAGCGGGAGCGCAGTCGGCGCCGCGCCGGGGCCGGCAATCTGGCTCAACGGCTCGAACACCGCGACGTCCATTCCGGATGGAGTTTTGGCCATGGCGATCAACGACTCGTCGGTCGTCGCCGGCGATTTCCTGCCGGGGAATGTTCCCTTTTTCGTCGCGGGCATCTGGACACAGGCGGACGGATGGACGATGATCGGGAACGAGCAGATTCCGACCGTCATGGACATCAACAACTCGCGCCAGGTGGTCGGATACTGGCATGATCAAGGGGAGGACTTCGCGGAGATCTGGCAGCCGTAGCGCGACGAGCCCGGGGTTCTCGCGGCCACGACTTCTCGCAGAACACGAGTGTCGTGGCCGTTCTTTCATCAGATGACTACGCCGGCGATTTCACTCCTGACAGCACCTCCCCGTACACCCTCCGCATCTTTTCACCGATCACGGTCCAGCTGTACTTCCGTTCCGCCGTTGCGCGCGCGTTCCGCTCGAGCGACGCGCGCAACCCCGAGTCGCGCAGCACCATCAACACTGCCGCCGCGAACGCCGCAGGATCGTCGCGGATGAGAATGTTCTGCCCATCCACCGCGTCGAGTCCCTCGCATCCCACCGACGTCGACACCACCGCCTTTCCCATCGCCCACGCATCCAGGATCTTGAGCCGCGTGCCGCCCCCAATGCGGAGCGGCACGACGTAGCACGCCGCGGATCTGACGTAAGGCCGAATGTCGTCGACGTGGCCGGTGAGCGCCACGCCGCGTTTCGCATAGCGCGCGATCACGTCCGGCTTCGCGCGTCCGACCCAGGTGACCTTCACCTGCTCGTCGCGCGCGCGCACGAGCGGCAGAATCTCCTCCTCGAAGAGCTCGAGCGCATCCGCGTTCGGAAACCAGCTCATGCCGCCCACGAACACGATTCCATCCTTCACGCCACCCGTGCTCGGCACGAACGCATCGACGTCGACGCCGTTCGGAATCACCTCGAAGCGCGCGCCGGGAACCAGGCGCTCGAAATCCACCTTGTCGGCATCGGACACCGCGAGGTTCACCGCAGCACGCGGACACCATCGGCGCTCCTCGCTCTCCGTGAACCGCGCCTGCAGCTCGAGATAGCGGCGGCGCACCACGCTCGACTCGCTCTCCGCGCGACGCCGCAGCAGCGCCGACTCCACATTGTGGTGCCCCGCGACGATCGGCACGCCGGCGACGAGCGGCACGTAGTCTCCCAAATCGAGACTGTCCAGATGCGCGATGACGAACTGTTCGCGAGCAAGGCGCGAGCGGAGCGCGCGCGTGAACGCCGCGCTCCGGTACGCGAACGCCGTGTACGCTCGGCGCGCGAGCGCGCTCCGCGCGTGATCCGCGATCATGCGCACGCGGCTGTACTCCTGCTCGATCGGAAACAGCTCCACATCGCGCGCGATCGCACGCAGCGCCGCGAGGCTTCCCGCCAGGTCGGGCGTGGTCGCGCGCCTGTAGAAGCACAGCGCCGTCACATCGTAGTCGCGCGCGAGCAGGCGAAGCACGTTGTACGACCGAATGGCGGTTCCACTGTCCGGCGGATACGGCAACGTCTGACCGAGGAACAACAGCTTTGGCTTGTGCATCTCAGGAGATCACGAGCAAGAGTGCAGGGCGGCGGGAGCGTGGTATTCTGGGGCTCATCACGCCACCCTGCAACGCCAGGCGACGCCCGATGTGCCAAGGGCCGCGGCGTTTCCGTCGCGGCCCTGCGCGTGCCTGCATCGCTTCGCTTGCCTACTTTCGCTTCGACGACCGCGTCTTCCTGCTCCCCGTCTTCTTGCGCCCACCAGTCTTCTTGCGCCCTCCGCTCGACTTTCGCTTGCGCGGAACCTTCGCGCCCTTCTTGCGCGCCTCCGAAAGCCCGATCGCAATCGCCTGCTTCCTGCTCTTCACCTTGCCTCCCTTACCACCCCGCCCCCGCCGCAGCGTCCCCTTCTTCCGCTTCTTCATTGCACGCTTGACACTCTTTCCCGCAGCCTTCCCGTATTTGCGTCCACTCTTTTTGCGTGTGGCCATGAGTGATCATCCTCGATCGAGATGGTGGGTCGTGCATGCGCGCCGGGGAAACGCTTCTCCTGCGAAGCAAAGGCTGCGCCAGCCATCGCGTTTCGTGTGGTGTTGCCCGCGGTGTCGCACGCAAAGTTGCTTGCACGTGCGCGTTCAGAGGTACATCGTGAGATACTTCGTGAATACCTCACAATGGCCACACCGGGCGGCCGCCCGGTGACCAATGAGCAACAGCGCTTCGCTCGTTTCCCCCACGTCGTATCGAGGCATGCATGGCAGGCTCCTCTCGTTCGCTCGCGAGCGCGATCACGATCCTCATCATCGCGATCGCAGTCACCTCCTGCTCGAAGGATTCCACGAGCAGCACTTCACGCAGTATCGTCGGGCACGTCACGATCGATCAGGGTGATGCGCGCATTCCGTCCGAGAATCTCGTGGGCGCGCATCGACCGGCACAGCTCGACGCGCTCGCATCGCGACGCGGCAAGGAATCACAGCGCATCAACGTCATCTTTCGTCAGGAAGCGCTCGGCACCAGCCGGATGGGAGCGATGTCGGTGCGTACGATGGACCGCGCACGCGCAGTCGGCGAAAACATCCGCGCTCGCCTCGCCGCGCACTCGTCCGCATCGCGCTTCACGATCACCGATGTTTCGCCGGTGATCGGTGCAGCGCGACTGCGCCTGCACGATGCCAGCGAGCGCGATGCCGTCATGGCGGCGCTTCGAGCCGATCCCGCTGTCGCGGCGGTGGACGTCGATCATCTCGTGAGCCGCGGTGCCGAAACACGGGTGCATCTCGCCGCGGCGCTCGAGCAGCAAATGCTTCGCGATGCGCGCGCCTCCGCCACCGCCGGCGCGAAGGCATTCCGCTTCGCGGGAGCGGGGTTGAGCCAGATCCAGTATTGGAACTACAACATCATCGACGCGCCACGCGCATGGGCGATCCCGGATACCGGCTCAGCCGCCGTGACGGTCGCCGTGATCGACGACGGCATCAATCTGCACCCGGACGTTTCGCCGAATCTGGATCTCGCGGGCAGCTACGATTTCGTGAGCGATGATTCGCAGGAGTTCGGTCCGCCGGTACCCAATTGCGCAGGCGGTCCGGCCTTCACCAATTCGGACGGCGACGGCACACTCGGCCCGGATGCCGACCCGACGATGCCGGTCTCGGTGACGTTCGATCAGGACATCGGATGCTTTCAGGTCGACAACATTGCCAACCACGGGCTGCACGTGTCGGGAACGATCGGCGCGACCAACGGTTCGCAAAATCTCGTGACGGGCGTCGACTGGAACGTGCGCATTCGCATGATCCGCGCGCTCGGCATCGACGGTTTCGGATTCGACTTCGACATCGCGCAGGCGGTGCTGTACGCTGCCGGGTTGCCGGCGGCGGGCGCCGGTGGTCACATGGTGATCGCACCCGATCGCGCTCCGATCATCAACATGAGCCTGGGCGGCGAGTCGGACTCCACCCTGGGCGCCGCCGTTGCCGCGGCGATCAACGCGGGCTCGGTGATCATCGCCTCCGCAGGCAACGATGCGTCGTCGACGCCGAACTTCCCCGCATCGTATCCGGACGTCATCTCCGTCGCCGCACTCGGTGCCGACGGTGAGCTCGCGAGCTATTCGTCGTCGAACGCATTGGTCTCGCTCGTTGCACCCGGTGGCGATTTCCGATTCGATGTGATCGGCGCGTTCGCGGGCGGCACGAGCGGCGTGCTCTCGACGGTGTGGGATTTCATGGATGATCCGCTGCTCAACGAGGTGCCCGGCCCGGACTACGCCTTCTACACGGGAACATCGATGGCTGCGCCTCACGTGTCCGGTGTGGCGGCACTCGTGCTCGCGGCGAATCCCGGAATGACGGGGCAGCAATTGCGCGATCGACTCGTGAGCACCGCGGTGGACATGGGGCCGCCGGGTCGGGACGCGCGCTACGGCTATGGACGCGTGGATGCGTACAACGCGATCACGGGCACGCACGGACCGGCCATGAACGTCTACGTGAGCGCGATCGATGCCGCCACCGGGGTGGTCGCGAAAACCGTGCAGGCCAACTCCGATCTCTCGTACAGGCTCGACGGACTCGACCCCGGCTCGTACTACGTCGTGGCCGGACAGGACGAAGACGGTGATGGCCTGATCGGCCTTCCGGGACGCCGCTATGGCTGGGCAAACGGTGGCGGGGTGCCCGATCCCGTGGTGGTCGGATCGAGCGGCGCGGTCGATGCGCAAATTCCCATCGGTCTTCCGGTGCAGCAGCTCGGCGTCACGGGGCGCGTGTTCGTCGGCGGATGGGTGTACGGCGCGCTCGGAACGCCGAGTGCGGTGGAGACGTATGCGGTCACCATTCCGACGTCTGGCGTCTATTCGTTCGAGACGTCGGGTGCGATCGGCTCGTGCGGATTTGCGCTCGAGCTGAATACCGTGTTGACGGTGACGGATGCACACGGCAATCTCGTCGGCACGAACGACAACACATCTTCGACCACCGGACACATGTCGTTCCCGGGACAGCTCTGTTCGTACGTGTCTTCGCAGCTGAGCGCGGGCACGTATACCGTCCAGGTAACGGCGGGCGGTGGAAGCGCCGGTGGCGCGGATCTGTTCAATCCAGGCACCTACCGGCTGCAGGTGCGCAGCGGCGCGTGATGGGTGGTCGCGTGTGCGCCGCGCGTGACGCAGTGTACGTCGCACACCGGGGCACTCTCGCGAGTGTCCCGGGTTTTCGCGCAACGCTCGCTTCGCGACTCACATCGGGAAGTAGGCGACGGTCGAGTGGCCGATGTCGTTCTCGAGCGACCAGTCGACGTAGTTGCCGTTCGGTACGCGGAGCGGCTGCATGAGCATGACGGTGGGTTTCCCCTGAATGCGAGCGGCGAGCTGCAGACGGCCGTCGACGTCGAGCATGTCTTCGGTGACGAAGAGGGTGGCGTCCTGGGCTCCGGAGATGACGCCGAGCACGCGCCGGGATCCGCCGCGCATGGCGGAGAGCTCGATCTCGTCCCAGCTGTGGTTGGAGACGCGGACGATCTGGCGGGGAGCGGTGAGCCGGTTGGTGAGGGAAGCGGGCGGAATGGTGGCGGCCGGCGCGCATGCGCCGAGGGCGCTGGTGGAGAGGGCGCCGGCGAGCAGAAGCATGGGCAGGGATCGCATCTCGAGCCTCCGTGAGCAGATGGGACGCGATGCGCGGACACGTGGGTCGCGCATCGAGCGGCTGCACGGGGCGTGGGAGCGGGGTGCTGCGCGTCCCGTGCCCATGATCGGACGGAGGGTTGGGGCGGGAAGTTGCTAGGCTCGCATGACTCTGACGACATGCGAACGGGGAGCGAACGGGGCGTTGACGGGGTGGGGAACCGGTGGGCGACTACAGGTGTTTATGCCGAAGGCGGCGAAGGGGTGTTGTGCGCTGGCAGGAGGGGAGGACGCGGGATTTTCCTCAACTTTTGCCTTGACACACGTATCCTCCTGTACTATAATTGGTGGCTGTCGCTGAATGCGCGGCGGTTATGGCGAGCGAGCGGAATGCACTATGAAATTCCCGCTCGGCGCGCGAGCTCTCACGCGGTGCGAGAGAGGTGGCGCGAGGCGAGATCTCCGGATTTCGTCCGAGTGACCGTTGCAGGGGCGACTCGAAAAGCTTTGGAACCATGCTGTTTGACAATTGAGATCGAAGAGTGAGGTTGTGCGAGGCGAACTCGCTGATCCTGCGCCGTTCAGGGTGTGGGGGAGAGTTCAAATCTGAACAATTTCGTGATTCGGATACGCTGTCATAGAACAGCGTGACAGTGTTTATCTGAGAGTCGTTCGAATGATCTGATATACAACTTATTGGAGAGTTTGATCCTGGCTCAGGACGAACGCTGGCGGCGTGCTTAACACATGCAAGTCGAGGGCACTTGGGGGGCAACTCTTAAGTGACCGGCGAACGGGTGCGTAACACGTGAGCGACCTTGCCTCGTGGTGGGGGATAGCCGGCCCAACGGCCGGGTAATACCGCATAGGGTGTTTGCTTCGCAT
>JAICLZ010000016.1 GCA_025929535.1 Gemmatimonadaceae bacterium | reverse complement strand
TTTTTGAAGCCCCGTCGAATGTATGAGGTCCTCACCACACTGTCCGCCTTCCCCGCACTGGGGCATGACGTGAGTATAGATTATCGAACCCACCCGAGAGACTTGTTGGCTCAAAAATTAAGTCTCTCCGTCCCCGAACTGCAGTAAAGTTATGTGCAGGCAAACATCGAGTCAATCATGAACACACCGAGTTGGCAGCGATTGCTGTACGTGCTTGCATACCCCCTGTCCGCACTCATGCTCATCGTGTGGGCGATCGTCACGTTCGCATATGACGGGCCAGGGTGGATCCACTTTTTTCTGTCACTCGGAATGTTTCTGCTGATCTGGCGGATCGTCGCCGGCGGAACGCACGACTCGTGGCGCAAATATCTATCAGGACGGTAGCACGTCGCGAGTCGTAACGAAGATCCGCCGTGTCACCGGACATCATGAGCAGCATGGCTCGGCAGGACCGATGATCCACGGCTGACACTGCCTCCCGTCACCGCCTCGCACGGATCCCGTGGGTGATCGAGTCGCCACAAACAACAGCCCTCATCGCGACGCCCTCCTTCTCGCCGGAATCATTGCGATCGGCGGCGTGCTTCGACTGCTCCATCTGGGCGCGCCGAGCTTCTGGCTGGACGAGGCGCTGAGCGTCGCCTATGCGCGGCTTCCGTGGGCCCAGTTCGCGCATCTGATGCAGAGCCGGGAGCTCAACATGCTCCCGTACTATCTCATTCTGCGCGGCTGGCTTCACCTCGGCGCCGCAGAGTGGGTCGTGCGGAGCCTCTCCGCCATCTGCTCCATCGCCACGCTTCCGCTCTTCTACGCGCTCGGCGCGCGCCTCTTCGGGTCTCGCGTGGGCCTGATCGCGGTGCTTCTGCTCGCGCTCAATCCCTATCACATCCGGTTCGCGCAGGAGGCTCGCGGCTACAGTCTCATGCTGCTGCTCGTCACCGCCTCGACGCTGCTGTTGGTGCATGGCATCGAGAGCTCGCCGCGGCGCAGGAGCATCGTGTGGACATCGTACGTCGCCACGGCAGTGCTCGCGGCGTATGCACACTTCTACGCGACGCTCGTGATCGCCGCCGAGTGGGCGTCGGTCGCGATTGCGCGGCCACGCGGTGCGCCCTGGAAGCGGCTCGCGCTCTCCGCATGCGCGATCGGCGTTCTCCTCGTTCCGCTCGCCGCGTTCGTGCTGCTCGGACACGCAGATCCCGCGGAGTGGATTCCCGCTCCCAACTGGAAGCGCGTGGAGTTTCTCGTCTACTCGCTCCTGGGCGGCGACAACACGCATGGTGCGCGGATCTTCGCGTGGCCCGTATACGCGGTGGTGCTCATCGCTGCAGCGGCGAGCACGCGCGACGCGTGGCGAAAGCGCGATCGCGAGCAGGCGATGTGGCACTACACGCTGGTCGTGAGCGGCGCGGCGCTTCCAATCCTGCTGGTGCTCGCCGCATCGATCTTCAAGCCGATCTTCGTCGACAAGTATCTCATGGGATGTCTCCCGTTCGTGGTCATGCTCGTGGCCGTGGGAGCGGAACGTCTTCGACCCCGGGCGCTGTCACTCGGGGCGACGGCGGTTCTGCTCGCGATCTCCGCTCACGCACTGGTGAGCTACTACCGGAGCTCCGGCAAGGATGATTGGCGCGACGCGACACGCTACGTGCTCGATTCATCGCGCGCGGGGGACGCTGCCCTGTTTTATCCCAGCTACGCGGTCGCTCCGTTCGACTACTATCGCGCCTTACACGATTCGAGCAGCCAGAGCGTGAGCGTGGTCTACCCTGGAACGCTGGGCGAAGGAGAGGTCGGCGCCGCCGTAGCGGGCGTGCAACATCGGTACGACCGGCTCTGGGCAGTGTTCAACCAGGACGGCGACTCGGGCGCCGTGGTGCGCGATTCGCTGGGGCGTCGCTATCGCGTGGAGAGCGACCGGCAGTTCACGGGAGTGCGCGTGGTGCTGTACGATACGCGGTGACTGACTGTGCGCGACACGTTCGATAGGTGCGCAGTGCGCGTCAGATCTCCCAGTTGCTCCACAGCAGCCCCTCCCCGACCCTCCCCTCCGGATACGCCGCCAGCGTCATCCGCAGATCCGTCCAGCGCACGCGACCTCCCATCTCGATCAGCCGCTGATATGCATCCAGATATTCCGTCTGCACCCTGAACGCCACACGACGCGTTCCTCCGCGGCGCGCGAAATCCGCCAGCGTCGCCCCGGCACTCGCAAGGTCGGACTGGCGTGCGAGCACGAGCTTGAGCACGCGCGTCTCCTCGCGCGCGCGGCCCTCCACGAGCGGCACCGTGTGACAGAGCGCGAAGCCCGTGAGCTTCCCTCCCCTGTTCCCGCCCTCGCGGAAGAGAATCGTCTCGCCAAGCCCTAGATCATCCGTGATCGCGATCTCGCGCGTGAAATCGCACGCGGGCTGCACGCTCTCCGACAGCGCGCAGCATTCCACGAGCACGCCCTCCTTGTCCCTTGCGCTCAGCTTTCCGAACACGCTCGGTGCCTCGGCCGATGGTGCGGCGTCGATCGTGACCGTCACCGTGAGCTTGCCGGGCGCGAAGCCGAGCGACGAGTAGAATCCGATGTTGTCCATCGTGCGCGGCATCGTCTCGAGCCCGATCGTCAGCGCCTTGGACGCGATCAGCCAATCGATGCCGCTCTTCACGATCTCCTTGCCGAGCCCAGAGCCCTGCACGTCCGGGCGCACGGCGAGCGGCCCCATCCAGCCTTCGCGTCCCGAGCAGTGCACGATGTTGAAGGCCGCGATCTCCTCGCGCTCATCACGCCAGATGAGCGCGCCGCCGTTCGCGTCCTCGATCGCGTAGCGCCAGATCGCCGGATTGAGAAAGGGCACGCGCACGCCCACGAGCCCGTCGCGACGGTACCGCTCCGTGAATGCCTCGCTGAACACGTGATTCAGCGACGCATGATCTTCCGGCGCCGCTGCGTACGGTCCATCGGGACGCGGGGCGCGCCACGGCCTCGCGATCGCCATCAGTCGGCGGCTCCGGCTTCCTCGAGATAGGGCGGCATCAGCGCACTGTCATCGGGCAAAAGTGGCTCATCCGGCGCACCATCGTGCTGCACGACCGTGGAGGATCCCTGCTCCGGATCGTAGCGCACCGTGATCACGTGATCGAGCATGTCGCGTACCGACTCGATGTGCGTGATGAGAATGACCTGCTCGAAGCGATCGTTGAGCCGCCGCAGTAGCTCGAGCACGCTCGACCGGCGCAGCTCGTCGAGCGAGCCGAAGATCTCGTCGAGAATCAGGAGTGAGAACGGCTGGCCGGCGCGCTCCGCGATCATCTGGGAGATCGCGAGCCGCAGCACCAGATTGGCGAGATCCTCCTCGCCTCCGGAGATCACCGGCTTCGGGCGCCCATCCTCGAGCACCAGAATGTTGTACTGATCGTCGAGCTCCAGCTCGTCGTAACGCCCATCCGTGAGCTCGGCCAGAAACGCGCTCGCGAGCTCCGACAGCTCCGGACGCAGCTGGAAATTCAGATCGGTGCGCAGATCGGTGTAGGCGCGGTCGAGCTCATCGTGCAGCCGCTTGTGCACCGTCAGCTCCGCAAGCAGCCGCTGCCGCTCGCCGAGCTCCTTCGCGGCGGCGCTGGCGACGTCCATCGCCAGCACGGCCGACTGCAGGTTGCCATCGGCGCCCACCACCGCCAGCTCGGCCGCGCGCACCTCCGCGAGCGCGCGCTCGTGCTCCGCGCGCAACGTCGCGAAGTCGCTCTCCGACACGGTAATCGCATCCCGCCGTTCCTTCAGCTCCGCAATCCGCAGCGCGAGCTGCGCCGCATTCGCCAGCACCTGCGACTGCTCGCGCAGGAGCGTCTGCTCGCGCTCGATCTGCGCGCTCAAGCGCGTCACCTTCGCATCGAGCGGCATCAGCCGGTCGATCTCGAGCCGCACGAGCTCGTGGCGGCGCGCATCGTAGCCCGCCGGGATGGCATCGAGATCGCGCGCCAGCACCGCCTCGCGCTCCTCCTTCGCGGTGATGTCGCCCGTGAGCTGCGAGAGCTCCTGCACCGCGAGCTGCACCTTCATCATCCGCCGCTCGAGGTTGGCGACCTCCTGAAAGAGCGCGCGCCGCCGCTCGTCGAGCGCCTTCACATCCTCGGGCATGTCGAGCAGCTGCTCGAGCCGTCCCTTGTAGTAATTCCCATCCACGCGCACGGTCTCCATCTGCGCGTCGAGCATCTCGAGCACGCCGCGCAAATGCGTGCCGAGCGGGCGCGTGCACGTCGGGCAGAATCCCTCCTCGCCGGTGGCAGCGAGCCGCTCGCGCTGCTGCTTCAGCTCCGCATACTGCTCGCGCAGCGATTGGCGCTTGGTCTCCGCCTCCTGGCGGTCGCGCACCCACTCCGTGCGACGCGCCTCGAGCTGCCCGTCCACCAGCTCGAGCTCCTCGCGCCGCTCCTCGAGCAGCGCGCTCACTTCGAGATCGAGCTTGGGGGCGCTCTCCACCTTCTGTCGACGCTGGCGGAGCTTGTGCAGCTCGTCCGCGAGAGCCTGCCCCGTCTCGATGAGCGCCTGCCGCCGTCCCTCCTCGCGCGCGAGGACCTCGAGGCGCTGGAACTCCGCATGCAGCTCGCCGTACGAGTCGAGCTCGCGCATGAGCTCCGTGCGCTCGGCGCGCGCCACCGCGATCTCTTCGAGGTCGCGCGCGAGCCGCGCCGTGTCGCGCGTGGTCGAGCGCTCTTCCTCCTCGACCACGCGCATCTCGGAGATCAGCGCGACGAGCTGCTCGCGCTCGCGCTGCACGCGCTCCCATCGCGGCGCGATTGCCTCGAGCACCGCCGCCGCCGCTGTGTGGCGCGTGCTCGCGCTCTCGCGCTGCTGCCGCGCGGCGACGAGCCTGCGCTCCGCTTCCGAGAGCTGCTGCTCCACGATCGCCGCGTCGGGCATGCCCTGCCGGATGCCGCCGATCTGCGCGACGAGTGCGTTCTTCTTCGCGCGCTCCAGCTGCTGCGCGCTGCGGAGCCGCTCGTAGCCGAGCACGTGCGACAGGAATTGCGCGCGCTCGGACGGCCCCATCGCCGACATCACGCTCAGCTCTTTCTGTCCCGTGAAGTACGTGTTGAAGAACTCCTCGCGCGTCATGCCGAGCCGGCGCGTGAGCAGCTCGGTCACGCCGCTGATCGAGCTCGCGATGGGCGCCGGGCCGCCGTCGAGGTAGAGCTCCGCACTCGTGAGCCCGCGCACCACGCGATAGCGATGCCCGCCCAGGTCGAAATCGAGCTCCACGCGCACCGTCGCGCGCGCGCCGGCGCGGTTGTGGCGAATCGATTCGCGCGTGCCGCGCGCTGCGCTCGTGCCGTAGATCGCCCACGCGATCGCCTCGAGGATCGTCGTCTTCCCCGATCCGTTCGCGCCGATGACGCCGGTGAGCCCCGAATCGAAATCGATCCGCGTGTCGGCGTGCTGCCGAAAATTCGTCAGCGCAACACTGTTGAGGCGCACTCAGTCCCTCGGCACCGCGGCCGCAGCCACTTCGGCATCGTCGGCCTGCTTCAGGTACTCGAGGCCGAGCTGCACGAGCGCGCCGCGGTCGAGCTCCTCGTCCAGCGGCCGCTTCTGCAGGTACGCCGTGACCATCTCCACGAGCGTCGGCCGGCGGCCGCTTCCCATCCCGCTCGTCCGCGTCGCGTCCGGGCGGCGCGTGTCGAGCTGAAAGTGCATCGCGCGCCGCTTCAGCTCGCGCAGCGCGCGCGTGTCGAGCTCGCGCACGATGTGGCGCGGCACGTCGCGCACCACCAGGCGCACGATCTTCTCCTCGATCCCGCCCTCGCAGTCCGAGCACGCGTTGCGGATCGCGATGTCCAGCTCGGCCGCGGACATCCCACGCGCGGCGATCGAATCGAGGCTCACGAGCGTGCGGCTGGCCTGCACGTGGTGGAAGGTGTGCGCTGCTTCATCGAGGTCGTACTCGATGAAACCCTTGCCCGGAAGGCGGAGCTGCGCCTCCTGCTCGAGCTCACTCCATGGATCGGTGCTCGTGTACTCGAGCGATCCCGAGTAGTAGACGTTGTCTTCGATGCGCTGGTGCACGTGATAGTGGCCGAGCGCGATGTAGCTCCAGCGCGATGCGGCGAGCGCGGAGCGTGGAATCTCCATCGCGGCGCGATCGCCACCGTGGGGCAGCACGCCCTCCACCTCGCCGTGCATGACGAGCACGTTGTGCCGCGCCTCCGGATCCGGCGCGAGCTCCGGGCGCGGCCCCGTGAGATCGGGAACCGCGAGAATCGAGAGATCGCGCTCGGGAAATGGAATCCGTTTCGGCTCGTCGACCACTACGTGCACCCCGAGCTTCCCGAAAAGCTTGAGGATGCATCCCGTTTCCGTGGCGCGCGGGCGGTCATGATTGCCCGCGACCATCACCACGATCGTGTCCGGAAGTGACGACGTGAGCCGCGCGAACTGCGTGAACGCATCGATGATCGCCGGGTTCATCGGGCGCACGTTGTGGAACACGTCGCCGGCAATGACGACGATGTCGGGCGCGAGCGCGATCACGCGATCGATCGCGCGACGGAACGCGTGGGCGACGTCCGCTTCGCGCTGATTGATTCCGGTTGGCGTGAGCCGATGGTACTGCCGGAAGCCCAGATGGAGGTCGGCGAGGTGTACGAGGCGCACCCCCAAATTTACCTCTCGAGCCGTAACCCCGCTACGTGCTTGGGGATAGGCAAACACGCGGGGAAACGGTGGTTACGGCGTTATTCGGGTTTGCATCGATTGTACGATGCGCGTTTGCACCTGCATCGTGGACACCGGCTCGACGATGCGCGTCACGATGCTCTTGATCGCGATCTCGATCTGCGACTGCACCCACCAGCCGTGCTTTCGGTCCATGGTCATGTGTCCGGTAACCGTGCCCGTCGACCCCACGCGCAGCGACTCCGAGACGAGCGCCGCCGCGCTGTCGCGCGAGATCGTCCCGCGAATCGAGATGTACGCGAAGTTGCCGTTCGAGGAGAGCGAGTCGAGCCGATAGGTGGTGCGCACCTTGGCGGAATGCGCGGAATCGCTCTCCTGGCTCACGGGAATGAAGGCGGTGCGGTCCCATGAGCCGCGCACGGACACGAGCCTTTCGGGCAGCGTGGCGGGCATGCCGGAGTAGAGCGCCTCCACTTCCGGAGTCACATCGTCGGAGGCTCCGAGCAGCTCGGCCGACCCGTCGCGCGCGATGTGAAGCCGCGCCTGGCGTCCCTGCATCGCGTGACGGAGCGTCTCGTTCGGCGCGCTGGCGCCCGTGCCGTGCCCCTGCATGGCCACGGAATCGGTGATCGCGAGCACCGTCGTGCCGTGGCCGTCGCTCGCCTGCACGAGCGAGTGCGAGAGGATCATGATGTCCATGCGCGACGTCATCGTCGTATCCACGGCGTGGACGTTTCGCGTGCCTACCATTTCGACGGACTGCTCGAAGCGCGTGTACATCGTGTCGCCGACGCGCGGCTGAATGCGCAGCATCACCGTCTGCGCTCCTGCCTTTGCGGATGCACCCACGAGAAGCGCCGCGGCCACTGCGAGTGCGCGAGCGAGCCGGCGCGATGCCGGCTCAGATCGCGTAGGGATCATCGTCCGGGAGCACGCGGAGCGGCGTGCGCGCGGGAGCAGGAGCGGGGGTCGCACGGATGATCTTTCTGAACTGCGACTTGAAGTACGCGCCGACGTTGTCCGGCGCGTGCGCCAGCGTCGCGTGCAGGGCACGCAGCACGTCCTCATCCTCGTGCAGGCCGATCACGTCCTGCACCCACGCGAGCGTGAGCGAGGGATCGAAGCGCCGCAGCTGGCGGAGCACGCCCACGTCGCGCGGCACATCGGCCGCCTGTGGAAAGCGTTCCACGCCGTCGCGTCCGCGCATGACGGCGGGCCGGGGAAAGGAAACGAAAATCGGTTGCGTGAAATGCGGGTGCCGAACCATCAACTGTCCTTTCGACAACGTTGCGAGCTTTGTGCGTGTCGCAGCGCTGAGCACTGCGTACCCGGGGGTGGCCAGCTCATCCCCATCCATCCGTCCGTACAGCGCCGTTCCGGCATTGCCCACCACGCGCCGGTGCACCTGCGATCGAAACTGCTGCGCGCTGAAGAGCACCAGCCCCAGGTACCGGCCACGTTCCGCGATGTCGAGCAGCATCTTGCGAACGTATGTCTCGGGTCCGTCGGCCGGCGCGTACTTGTTGAGCTCGTCCACGAACACGACGACGTGCGATACTCCGAGATCGCGTTTCTCGAGGTGCTCGCGCAGCTTCGAGACCACCCGCGCGAAGATGAGGTCCTGCGCATCCTCTTCCGCGAGCGCGACGTCCACTACGTACACCGCACGGTCCGCGAAGTCCCCCCAGGGCAGATCGCTCGTGTGCCCGTCGTTCGTCACGAGCCCCGCGCAGCGCGTCGAGATGTTGGAGAGCCGGTTGCGCACCTTGCGGATCGTGGCCACGTGGTGCGTGCGCCAGTGCTCGCTCCCCTGGTCCTCCAGCCCGCTCAGCAGATCGCGGAACCACCCCTCCAGGTCGGCGAACGACCGTACCCGGTGCTTCTCCCTGAGCACGCGATCCTCGAACTCGCGGTCGAGCACCCGCTCCTTGATGAAGTCGATCAGCGCGTCCGCCTTGGCGTCGACATCGTCGCGGTTGAGCAGCACCTCCGCGAACTGGAGAACTTCTTTGAGGCCCCACGTCAGGGGCTGCACGTTGCCCAGCAGCTCCTCGTTCGAGCGCAGCGTGTTGAGCGAGACGTTGTCCGCCTTGAACGGCGCGAAGTAGCGAACGTTTTGGAACGGCGCACAGGGAACGCCGAGCGTCTCGTACATCGCGCGATCCGTTTCCTCGAGCTCCGCGGGCTGGTCGAGAAAACAGAGATCCGGGCCCTTGACGTTGAAGCACACCGCGGCCACCGATCCCTTGCTTTTCGGAAAGTGCGCGAAGAGCGTTGCCATCAACCACTCGACCGCGCTCGTCTTCGTCGCGAGTCCTGAGACGCCCGTGATGTTGAGGTGCGCGGCCTCCGGTCCCACGAGAAACTCCGCATCGAGGTAGATGGCCGAGTCCATGCCGCCGGAGCGATAGAGCCCGATGGGAATTCCGGTATTCGCATCGTCACGCAGGTAGCCGTCCATGCGCAGCGCGATCGCGACGTCGGCTTCCGTCGCGAGCGACACCTCGCCCATGGGCACCGGCTGCAGCGGCTCCTCGGGCACGTGGCGCAGCACCGCCGCGCTGTAGAGCCGCACCTCGGCGCGCTCCGTCGGCGCGAACGCGCTCTGTCCCGGATCACCATCGTGGCCCAGCACATCGAAGAGCGGCGATGCGAGATCGGTGTAGCTGAAGCCCTCCGTGACGATGCCGTAGGCGTGCGGGATGTGGCCATCCACGGGCTGTCTGCCATCCACGCGCACGATCGTGCCGATGCCCACGGGCGAGTCGATGGCCGTCCAGAACTGGAATTGATGCGGCGTATTGGGCGTGCGTTCAGTGGCGACGACGAGCCCGAGCGGTGCGGTCATGAGTCCTCGAAGGCGAGCGCGTGCGACGAAGCCGCGGCGGAATCCCAAAAGTAAATGGCCGGCACTCACCGGTGCGCGCGTGCGCGACCGCGGACCGACGCGAGCGAATCGACTAGTTGGTCGTGGCGCGCAGAAACTCCTCCGCGCTGCGAATGCCGTATGCCATCCGGTCCCAGCGCGGATCGGGCGCGGCGAGCGGCATCGATTCGGCGAGCAGCCATCGCGAGAGCTCGTCCGCGCGCTCGGAGATCGACTCGCGCGATCGCACGCACATCTCCACGCGCACGAGCCCCCAGAGCGCATCGCGCCCTTCCGCGTCCCGCAGCCGCAGGTACCAGCTCAGCACCTCGCTTCGTCCGCGCGGCGCAACGCGAATCACGCTGGACCGCTCGCCCTTCTTCAGCGCGAGCACGATCGCGAGCGCATCGCCTTCCGCGTAGAGGGTCCGGTGGCTCTTCACGACTCCAACCGCGCACGACGACTGCGCCACCGCCTCGCTGGCGCCAATGCCGCCATCGATCATGATCGGCTCGCCTCGGGACGCGCACCATCGTTCGGCCAGCGCGAGCTCGAGACGCTCGCGGTCGCGCGAGACGGCGAGCGTGGCGCGCTCGAGGAGCAGCGTCGGGTGCGGCGCCGGGATCGAGCCATCGAGCGCAGGGCGGGTCGTATCCTCGAGCATGGCACCAAGCGCGCGCTCGAGATCCCCGCGTGCGACGTGCGCCAGCACGTACGCGAGCGGCACGTAGACGCGATGCTGAACCAGGGGTGCGTCCCAGGTGCTCAGCCGTCGTTCCGTTCGCGAACGAACGACGGCCGCAGAGGTGCCGTAGACGAGCGGAAAGGCACCGACCCAGCCGATCACCTGGCTACGCTGCGTGCCATCGAGAAAGGCACGAATGGCCGGCACTGGAACGCCCTGTACGAGGCGCGCGCGCAAAGTTGCATCCTCCGCGCCCTCCGCGTCTATCACATGCGGGAGCTCCATGTCCCGTTCGAGGCGCTCCAGCGGTGAGCTACCACCCGTTGCCGTGCGAACGCTGGGAATCAGCCGTGCGAGATGGCGCTGAGTGGCATGCAGGGTTCGGAGGGTCCCGAAGGCGCCAGACTGCGCGTCCGGGGCCGCCGATTGCCTCCGCTGCTCGGCACGCCCGTCACCGCTGGCCGCCCCCTCACTCGATCTCTCTTTCACTTCGCTGTGATCTCCAAACTCGTGGCGCTCGCGACCATCCTAATGGTCGCTGCTGGATGTGACAAGGCGAAAGAGTTCGTGCGCGCGGGCCAACAGTCCGGGCCGCCGCAGCTCACGCCCGGCGAAGAGCTAAATCTTGCGAGCAAGCCCGATGTGCTCTTCCAGGTGTTCGGGGAGAGCAGCGATCCGCGCATGGTGCCGATCGCGGCGATCGTGCGCGGAAAGATCAAACCGATCCGGTTGACCGCGTCGGGGTGGCACAAGTTCGACGCGATGTACCAGCGGCCCGGCAAGAGCTATTCGCTGTATCAGAGCGGCATCGCGAGCGGCACGGTGGATGTGAAGCGCGGCATGTGGTCCGACAGCGGTGACGCGCTCTATGCTCTTCCCGGCTGCGCCGCGCTCACGCCGATGTCCAGCGTGAAGGTGAATGGGCGCCCCGCCTCGGACCTCACGGTGGAATTCCTGGCCTCGAGTGCACAGGTCGCACCGAAGCCCCCGACCGGCGCGCCGATGAGTCAGGACTCGGTGAACCGCATCGCCCGCGCGGTCGCGCGCGACGTCGCGAAGTCCGTGAGCATCAACGACACGAAGCTCGACTCGCTCGACTTCCGCGCCGTCGGCTTCTACACCGGCGCCAGTGCGTCGCCCACGATCATCGCGTCCTTCATCGACGAGGCCGCTGACCGCCCCGCCTCGATCGCGACACGCACGACGCATCTCGTCGTCATCGCGGACAGGGACTCGTCGGGCGAATACCACGCGACCTTCTCGCACGACATCAACGGTCCGCTCGCAGCCGCCGAGTTCCGCCGCTACTTCGATCATCTCGACATCGACGGCGACGGCATCGACGAGGTCGTGCTGCAGGGATGGCAATTCGGCGGCGACACTTTCCTCGCAGTGCTCGCGTGGCGCGAAGGGAAGTGGCAGGAGATCTATCGCACCCGCCCCAACTGGTGCCTGGACGAGCGCAGAGCCGCCGACTGACGATCTGACGCGGCGCTCTACACCCCTGCCGTTTCCAGTCAAAAAACGGATGTCGTTGCTTCCGCGCAACGATGCTGGGAATGAGATCCGTAGTATCCGTTCAATCCGTTCCCATCCGTTTTTTTATCCGTATCTCAAAAAGTTTGAGCCAGCCCGAGCGGCTGTTGTCGTTCCGGGCCAGGGGCGAGCACTACGAACTGCCAACTGCTCTGGAAATACGGATCGAACGGATCGAACGGATGAAAAACGGATTGCTTTCGTGCTCGGCGATGGGGCTGTGCGCATGGAGAGCGGTGCTTATTTGGTTGGCAACTGAAGTGACTGCAGGGACGCCTCTCTCCTCGCCTGCCGTTGCCAACAAAAAAACCGCTGCTTCATTTGGTGCGATCACGCCTGGATTGTACTGATTCAATCGTGGTTAACTGGTTTGATTCGTGATCAGCGCAATTCGCAGTTTCAGTTCAGCCACGCTGTTTTCGCGCCCGACCAGCCGGCCTACCCACCGAACGACTGATACAGCTGCACCAGCCGCTGCACGCCGGTGATCACCTGCTCGCGCGGGGCTGCGTATGACAGGCGCACCCAGTCCGGCGTGAAGAACGCCGCGCCTGGAACGATCGCGACCTCGTGCTGCTCGAGCAGCGCGGCGGCGAATGCGGTTCCGTCGCCGCCCTTGGGCGTCGCGACGTTCGCGTATAGGTAGAACGCGCCCTCGGGGTACACGAATTCGAGCCGCGGCGCCGCAGCCATCTCGTTCACGATCGCATCGCGGCGTGCATGAAATTCCGCGACCATCACCGAGATCGCCTTCTCCGCCTCGCCCACGTTGGTGAGCGCCTCGAGCGCGGCGTGCTGCGACGGTGCCGCGGCGTTCGA
Source organism: Gemmatimonadaceae bacterium (assembly GCA_025929535.1). GTDB lineage: Bacteria > Gemmatimonadota > Gemmatimonadetes > Gemmatimonadales > Gemmatimonadaceae > FEN-1250. Next base: position 51,945 of record JAICLZ010000016.1, on the reverse strand, counting down.
CGTGGTGTGCGACTGCAGCGCGCCCATCGCCGCGCTCACCGCGCGCGGCGCGATCGTCCAGCCGATGCGCCACCCCGTCATCGCGTACGCCTTCGCCACCCCATCGATCACGATGAGGCGATCGCGCCGGCTCGAGAGATCGAGCACCGACGCCGCGGTCCCGCCGTACGAGATCCGCCGATAGATCTCATCGCTCAGCACCCACCAGTCGCGCTCGTCCGCGAGCTCGAGAATCTCGCGCAGCTCGCTCTCGCTGTACACCGCACCCGTCGGATTGCACGGTGAGTTGAGCATCACGCCCGCGGTGCGCGGAGTGGACGCTGCATCGAGAAACGCTGCCGTCACCTTGAGCCCGTTCTGCGGATCTCCGATCACCGACACCGGTTTCGCCTTGCTCAAGGCAACCATCTCGTAGTAGCTCGTCCAGCTCGGCGTCGGGATCAGCACTTCGTCGCCTTCGCCGAAGAGCGTGAAGCACGCGTTGAACAGCGACTGCTTCGATCCATTCGACACGACCACCTCGGACGCGGTGATCCGGTCTCCGTGCCAGCGGGCGCTCGCCCGTGCTGCGATCACCTCGCGCAGCGGCATGATCCCCTCCGTGGCCGTGTACTTGGTCGCACCCGCATCGATGGCGCGCTCCGCGGCCCGTTTGATGAATTCCGGCGTGTCGAAGTCCGGCTCGCCGGCGCCCAGGTCGATCACCTTGCGACCCTGTGCCTTGAGCGCTCGCGCGCGCGCTGACACGGCAATGGTGGCGGATTCCTTCAGGAAAGAGACGTTGGCGGAAGGCGCAAACGCGCGCAGCGTCGTGGTTTCGGTCACGGCGTAGCTCTGAGACTGGAGTGAGGGTGGTCGGCTATGTATACTTTACCACGTCGGCGCGTTGCCGGCCATTGAAAATCGGGGGTTTGGTGGAGCAAGACTCGGAGGAGCGTGAGCGACCTGCTGTCGCCCGCAACCAGAACGTACTGCACGTCCTGCCGCACGACGCGGCTGCGGTTTCGCAGTTCATCGAGCCTGCGCTCGAGCGCCTGGACCCCGAGAGCGCGGATACGCAGCTCCTCGTGCTCACCCCCGATTCCGAGACGGCGGTGCTGATCGCCGAAGCCGCCACGCGCGCGCGCACCGGCACGCCCGCGCGCGTGCTCCCCGTCACCGCCTGGCGGCGTGCGCTGCGCCTCCAGCGCATTCGCCCCGCCACCGTCATCGCGGGCACGCCGTCGGACATCCTCGAGCTGATTCGCGCATCCGCGATCAAGCTCGACACCGTCAGCACGCTCGTGCTCGCGTGGGCGGACGTGATGAGCGATGCGGCCGGCGAGCCGCTCGAAGCGGTCATGGCCGAGGTTCCGAAGGATGCCGCGCGCGTGATCGTGGCCTCGCATCTCACGCCACCCGTCGAGGCGCTGGCCGAGCGTTACGCGCGTCGGGCGCGTCGCAGCCACGCAACTCCCGTGGTCGAAGGGATTCCCGTGGACCTGCGCTACGTCGCGATCGCACCCCAGGCGCGCGCGAGCGCACTGCGCCGGCTGCTCGATGATACGGATCCCGAGCGCGCAGCGGTCTACGTGCGCTCCGACGACGCGGCCAGAGAAGTGGCGAGCACGCTGCGCGCGATCGGCATCCCCGATGAGGATCCGTCGATCGTCATCACGCGAGGCGAGCCGGTGGAGAATGTCTCGCTGGTCGTGCTCTACGAGTCGCCCATGTCCACCGAGGCATTGCAGACGTTGGCGGAGAGTGGGAGCGCGGTGATCGCGCTCGCCACCGCGCGCCAGATCCCGGCCCTGCGCGCCCTCGCGAGCGGCGGTCGCGTCACCCCGTTCGTGCTCTCCGGCCCGGGCGCGCGCGCACGCTCGCGCGACGAGAAGGTGCGCGACGAGCTGCGCGCCGCGCTCGCGAACGGGGTCAACGCGCGCGAGCTGATCGCGCTCGAGCCGCTGCTCACCGAGTTCGACGGAGTGGAGATCGCGGCTGCCGCGCTCAGACTGCTCGAGCGGGACCGTGAGCGCGACAAGCCGGCGGAAAAGCCGGAGAAGACCGATCGCATTCTGGCGCCGATCGCCGAGCGCGCCGCGCCGGCGGAGCGCGTGGAGCGGGCGGATCGCGCGCCGCGCGGCGAGCGCACCGAGCGTGACAGCCGCCCGCCCCGCGGCGAGCGTCCCGATCGCGAGCGCGGCGCGCGCGAGCCGGCGCGCAGCGGGTCGTCGCGAGGCGCGCCATCGCGCACGCCTGCATCGCGCGGCGAGATGAGCCGGCTCTTCGTGAACGCGGGCAAGGCCGACGGCATGACCCCGCGTGACCTCGTTGGCAGCATCGCGAACGAGTCGGGGATCAGCTCCGATCAGATCGGAAAGATCGAGCTGCGCGACACGCATTCGATCGTCGAGATCTCGACGCCGGTGGCGGAACAGGTCGCGTCGAAGATGAACGGGATCACCGTGCGCGGAAAACGGCTCACCATGCGCATCGACAACGACAGGCCATCGAGCCGCATGGATCGCGGCGAGCGCGGTGAGCGGAGCTCGAGTCCGCGCTTCGAGCGCTCGGAGCGCGGCTCGCGGCCGGAGCGCGGCTCGTCCGATCGCGGCTCGTCCGATCGCGGCGCGCGCAGTTACACGCCACGCAACGATCGGGGCGGGTCCCCTGCGCGAGGCGATCGTCCGTCGTCGGGTCCACGGCGTGACCCGCCGCGTCGCGATGGGCCGCCGCGTACGCGCCGTCCCTCGTAGGCGGCGATGGACCCGGTTTTTTTCGGGGCTCGGCGAGGATGGGTGGAGGTCGTCACCGGCGTCATGTTCAGCGGGAAGAGCGAGGAGCTCATCCGCCGCGTGCGCCGGTCCATCATCGCGAAGAAGAGCGTCCAGATATTCAAGTCGCATCTCGATGACCGCTACGGCGGCGTCTTCTCCATCTCGAGCCACGACGGGCGAGTGGTGGAGGCGATTCCCGTGGACTCGTCGCTCCAGATCTCGCAGAACTTGCGTGATGACGCACAGGTGATCGCGGTGGACGAGGCGCAGTTTCTCGATGCCGGAATCATCCCGCTCGTGGGCACGATGGCCGCGCGCGGTGGCCGCGTCATTCTGGCGGGCACGGACACCGACTTTCGCGGCGAGCCGTTCGGGCCCATGCCTCAGCTCATGGCCGTTGCCGATCTCGTCGACAAGCTGCACGCGATCTGTGTCGTGTGCGGCGGGCCGGCGAGCAGGAACCAGCGACTGATCGATGGCCGGCCGGCGCGCTACGACTCACCGACGATCATGATCGGCGGCCGTGAGAGCTACGAGGCACGCTGTCGCCACTGCCACGAGCTGCCGCGACGCGACGAGGATCAAGTACCCCTGCTGTGAATTGTTCTATTGCGTACCCCACGGGTGCGCATTTATCGTAGGCCATGCTACTCGTGGGCCTCACGGGCAATATCGCCTCCGGAAAATCCACCGTCGCGCAGATGCTCGCGGACCGCGGCGCAACGATTATCGACGCCGATGAGCTCGCTCGAAACGCCGTTGCGTATGGCAGCGATGGACATCGCAAGATCGTCGAGCGGTGGGGGGACGACATCCTCAAGGCGGACGGTGGGCTGGATCGCGTGGCGCTCCGCCAGATCGTGTTCCAGGAGCCCACGGAGCTGGAGGCGCTGAACTCGATCGTCCACCCCGAGGTCTCGCGGCTCCGCGACGATCTGATCAACGAGGCGCGCGAGCGGGGCGACGAAACCGTCATCTGCGACATTCCCCTGCTCTTCGAGCGCCGCCTCGTGGACGATTTCGACCGGATCGTGCTCGTGGACGCTCCGCGGCCGCTGCGCCTCGAGCGACTGATCCGGGATCGCGCCCTGGGACAGACGGAGGCGATGAACATGATCGCCTCGCAGATGCCAGCCGAGCTCAAGCGTGCGCGCGCGGATTTCATCATCGAGAACGAGGGCGACCTGGCTGCGCTCGAGGCACGCGTCGACGAAGTCTGGCGCGCCCTGCACTCCACGCCCTGACGTCGCGATGAGCCGGGTCCCCGACGAGCTCCTGTACTCGGAGGAGCACCTCTGGGTCGGCTGGACTGACGACGAAGTCACGATCGGCCTCACCGCGTACGGGCAAAAGGAGCTCGGCGAGACGATCTTCGTCGAGCTACCCGCGCTCGACGAAAAATTTTCCCGCCTCGACGTCTTCGGAACCATCGAGGCAGAGGAGGCGGTGTCCGAGCTCTTCGCGCCGATTGGTGGCGTGGTGGTCGACATCAATCTGCTGCTCGCGAAGGATCCGACGCTCGTCAACTCGGATCCGTACGGCGAGGGATGGCTGCTTCGCCTGCGTCCCAGCTCGCTGGCCGAGCGGGACGAGCTGCTGGGACCGGAGGAATACCGGGAGCACACCGGCGAGTAACGCTGCACGAAATCGCTGCGCACACTGGCGCGCATCGCCAGCCTGGCTCTGAATCATCCGACGCGCTCGATCGTCTTCGCACAGGGGAATCCCGTGCGCGGCGGCAGTCGGCTCCGGGTGGCGCTCGCACTCAATACCCGGGTACACGTGCTTAGCTTCCAGTGAACGCCATGCGCATCGCCTCCCGCACACCCGTTATCCTGGCTCTCTTCGTCGCTGCCTGCGGCGTCTCCGATCGTTCCGCGTCGAGCGCTCACCCCACGACGCTGGTGATGACGCTCCCCGCCGACGCGGACAATCTGCTGCCGCCGCTCAGTACCAACGAGACATCGGGGCAGGTGGACGCGGTGCTCTTCGAGAAGCTGGCCGAGGTGGGCGATTCGCTGAACGTGGTGGGCGATGCGGGCTTTCGTCCGTCGCTCGCGGACTCGTGGACGTGGGCTCCCGATTCGCTCTCGATCGCCTTCCACCTCGATCCGAAAGCACACTGGCAGGATGGCGTGCCCGTGCGAGCGGCGGATGTGGTGTACAGCTATCGCGTGAACACGTCGAAGGACGTCGGCTCGTCGGTGGGGCCGCTGCTCGCCGGCATCGATTCCGTGACCGCGGCCGACAGCGTCACCGCGGTCTTCTGGTTTCACGCACGGTCGCTCGAGCAATTCCTGAACGCCGGGACCCAGATACGCGTGCTCCCCGCGCATCTGCTCGGGAACGTTCCGGACTCCGCGCTCAAGACCGCGGCGTTCGATCGCAATCCGGTCGGGAGCGGCCCGTACAGGTTCGTGCGATGGGTGAGCGGAAGCACGATCGAGGTCGTGGCCGACAGCACCTATCATCGCGGCCGACCGAAGATCGATCGTATCATCTGGAGCATCGCCGCGAATCCGGATGCGGCGATGCTGCGGCTGTTCTCCGGGGAAGCGAACTTCACGGAGGTGCTTCGCAAGCAGGATGTCGCGGAGATCGGCAAGCATCCGAATCTCAAGGCGGTGCACTATCCGTCGATGACGGTGTTCTACGTGCGCTTCAACGAGCGCTCGCGTGGATGGCACGGACCACACCCGGTGCTCGGCGATCGCGACGTTCGACGCGCGCTCACGATGGCGATCGATCGCAAGCGCGCCGTGAGCACCGTGTTCGACTCGTCGGCGAAACTCGCCTTGGGACCGTTCACCTCCGCGCTCTCGACGTACGATCCTGCGCTGCCGCGCATTCCGTACGCACCGGACAGTGCGTCCGCGATCCTCGAGCGCCGCGGCTGGGTGATGGGAAAAGATGGCATTCGTCACAAGGGCGATGTGCCCCTGCGCTTCTCGCTTCTCGTTCCCGGCACGAGCACGCAGCGCCAGCAGATGTCCGTGCTGCTGCAGGACATGCTCAAGCAGGTGGGCGCGCGGCTGGACCTCGAGCACGTCGATTTTCCGACGATGAACGACAGAATGGAGAAGCACGACTTCGACGCGGCGTTCGAAGGCATGACCATCGATGCGACTCCATCGGGCATCCGCCAGGAATGGAGCACCTCGGCTGCGCGCGCGGGCGGGACGAGCAACACCGGCTACTACTCGAATCCAGCCTTCGATGCGCTCATCGATTCCGCCGTTGCCGCATCCAACGCGAAAGAGGCGATCTCGCAGTACCGCCGCGCCTATACGACGCTGATCGCCGATGCGCCCGCGATCTGGCTGTACGAGGGCAACGCCGTCGCCGGGATGGGGACCAACGTGCATCCGGCACACATGCGCGCGGACATGTGGTGGGCGCATCTCGCCGACTGGAGCATCGGCGACGGCCCCGCGGCGAAGGGCGCGAGCGTCGCGCTCGCGGCGGGCGCCCACTAGCAGATGCGGCGGCTGCTCGCGGGCCGCCTCCTTCAGGGGCTCGCCGTGCTCTGGGTGGTGGCGACGCTCACGTTCGTGCTGCTGCACATCGCCCCGGGCGACCCGTATTCGTATCAGGGTGACCGGCGCGTCGCGCCCGAGGTCGTCGCGCACTGGCGGCACGTCTACTGTCTCGATCGTCCGCTGGCCGCGCAGTACGCGTGCTATCTCGGCTCGCTCGCACGCGGCGATCTCGGCTTCTCGATCTCGCAGTCGCGCCCCGTGCGCGAGATTCTCGTCGACTACGTGCCGCGCACGCTCGAGCTCATGTCACTCGGGCTCATCCTGAGCTTCGCCGTGGGAATCGCGCTCGGCGTGCTCGAGGCCCGGCATCGTGGGACCTTTGCGGATTGGGGCAGTCGCGGCATTGCGCTCTTCTTCTACTCGATGCCGGACTTCTGGCTCGCGCTCATGCTGGCGCTGGTCTTCGCGTATTGGTTGCCGATCTTTCCGATCAGCGGCATCGAGAACGTGATCGCCGCGCCCACGTACAGCGGATGGCAGCGGCTGGCGGATCATCTCCGTCACCTCGTGCTTCCGGTCACCGCGCTCGTGTTGATGACGTGCGCCGCCATCGCGCGTTTTCAGCGGGCGGCGATGCTCGACGTGATCCGGCTCGAATTCGTGGTCGCGGCGCGCGCGAAGGGAGTTTCCGAGAGCGCGATCACGCGCCATCATGTACTGCGCAACGCACTGCTCCCGATCATCACGCTGGCGGGGCTCATGCTTCCGATGCTGCTCGGGGGCGCCGTGCTCGTGGAGCTCGTCTTCTCCTGGCCGGGGATGGGATTCATCACTGCGATGGCGGTCGGAAGCCGCGACTATGCGCTGGTCACGTCGTCGGTGCTGGTGACGAGCGCGCTCGTGGTCGCGGGAACCATTGCCGCGGATCTGCTCTACGCGCTTGCCGATCCCCGCGTGCGCGCCAAGTAGGTGCTGGCGATTCGCTGGCTCTGCGCGGCGGCGCTCATCGCTGCGCTGTGCGCCGCGCTGCGGCGCTTCGCACACGGGAGTGGTCGAACGAGTCGCGCCCGGGTCGTGCTCGCGCGCTACGCGTCCCACCCCTCGGCGGTGATCGCACTCGTCGCGCTCATCGTGCTCTACGTCGTTTCGGCTTTCTCGCCGTGGCTCGCGACGCACGATCCGATCGAGATTCTCGCGCAGGCTCTCGCGAATCATCCGCCCTCGCGCGAGCTCCTCTTCGGCACCGACTTCGCCGGCCGCGACGTGTTCAGCCGGGTGCTCTACGGCACGCGCATCTCGCTCTCGGTTGCTCTTCTCGCGACGAGCATCTCCGTCGTCCTTGGCACGGCCTACGGGGCGACCGCCGGCTTCATCGGTGGAACGCTGGATACCGTGATGATGCGGTTGGTCGATGCGTTCCTCTCGATCCCGCGCATCGTGCTCCTCATTGCGATCGGCACTCTGTGGGCGCCGCTCAGCATCACGTCGCTCATCCTGATCCTCGGCCTCACCGCGTGGTTCGGCACGAGCCGGCTGGTGCGCGCCGAGGTGCTGTCGCTCAAGGAGCGCGAGATGGTGGCCGCCGCGCGGGCGCTCGGCGCACGCGATCTCGCGATCGTGCGCCGCCACCTTCTCCCGAATGTGCTTTCGCCCGTGATCGTGGCGGCAACGCTCGGCGTCGCGGGTGTGATCGTGAACGAGGCTGCGCTCTCGTTCCTGGGCATCGGCATCCCGGATCCCACGCCCAGCCTGGGCAACATCATTCACGACGGCACGCCGTACCTCGCGACGGCGTGGTGGGTTGCACTCTTCCCGGGAATCGTGCTCGTCATCACGGCACTCGCGTGCAATCTCGCCGGCGACGGCTTGCGCGATGCGATGGACCCGCGTCAGGTTGACCGGTGATGACACCCAGGCCGTTGCTGTCCGTGGAGGAGCTTCGCACCTATTTCCGCACGAGCGCCGGCGTCGCGCGCGCGGTGGATGGTGTTTCGTTCAGCATCGCCGCGAACGAGTCCGTGGGCGTGGTCGGGGAATCAGGGTGCGGAAAGTCCGTCACGTCGCTCTCGCTACTGCGACTCATTCAGCGGCCCGGCACAATCGAGCCAGGCTCGAAGATCGAGCTCGAGGGAACGGATCTCCTGTCGCTCGACGACGAGTCGATGCGAAGGATTCGCGGCAATCGCATCGCGATGATCTTCCAGGAGCCGATGACGGCGCTCAACCCGGTGTTCACCATCGGGGCGCAGCTGGCGGAGGTTCCGCGCGTGCACGAGCACATCACCCGCCGCGACGCGTGGGCGCGCGCCGTCGAGATGCTGGGCACGGTCGGCATTCCCGATCCCGCGGAGCGCGCGCACTCGTATCCGCACCAGCTCTCCGGCGGAATGCGACAGCGCGTGATGATCGGGATGGCCCTCATGCTCTCGCCCGCGCTGCTGATCGCCGACGAGCCCACCACCGCGCTGGACGTCACGATCCAGGCACAGATCCTCGAGCTGCTGGCCGAGCTGCGCGCACGCACGGCGATGTCGGTGCTGCTCATCACGCACGATCTCGGCGTCGTGGCCGAGTCGACATCGCGCGTGATCGTCATGTATGCGGGCGAGATCGTGGAGCAGGCGGGCGTGCGCGAGCTCTTCGCGCAGCCGCACCACCCGTACACGGAGGGGCTCATGGCCGCCATGCCACGCGCGGGAACGAAGCGCGAGCGGCTCACCGTGATCCCGGGCGCAGTGCCGTCTCCGTACGAGTGGCCGAGCGGCTGCCGGTTTCACGAGCGCTGCCCGTACGCGTGGGAGCGCTGCGAGCGCGAGCATCCGCCGCTCTACGAGATCGGCGTCGGGCACGTGTCGCGATGCCATTTGGCGGTCGAGCCCGAGCGGCGCGCCACACCGCACCTTCCGCTCGCCGCGCGCGCAGGAGCGGGCGCGTGACGCTCCTCTCGGTGCGCGATCTCACGAAGCACTTCCCGATCACGGGTGGCGTGATGCGGCGAGTGATCGGTGCCGTGCGCGCCGTGGACGGAATCTCGTTCGATGTCGCGCAGGGCGAGACGCTCGGCCTCGTGGGCGAATCCGGATGCGGGAAGACGACCGCGGGACGCGCGATTCTTCGCCTCATCGAGCCCACCTCGGGCGAGATCTTCTTCGATGGCACCGACGTGCGCGCGCTCGCGAAGGAGCCGCTGCGGAAGCTGCGACGCAAGATGCAGATCGTCTTTCAGGATCCGTTCAGCTCCCTCAATCCACGCATGACGGTGGGCGCATCCGTGCGCGAGGGGCTCACGATCCACAAGCTTGCCGAGGGAAGTGCGGCCGATGCGCGCGTGCGCCAACTGCTGGAGGAGGTAGGGCTGCGGGCCGAGCACGCGACGCGCTATCCGCACGAGTTCTCGGGCGGGCAGCGGCAGCGCGTGGGGATCGCGCGCGCGCTCGCCGTCGAGCCGAAGTTCATCGTGTGCGATGAGCCCGTGTCCGCGCTCGACGTGTCCGTGCAGGCGCAGGTGATCAATCTGCTCCAGGACCTTCAGCGCGCGCACGGCCTCGCCTACCTGTTCATCGCGCACGATCTCTCAGTGGTGGAGCACATCGCCGATCGCGTCGCCGTAATGTATCTCGGCCGTATCGTCGAGCTCGCACGGGCGGACGAGCTCTACGCGATGCCGCTCATGCCGTACACGCAGGCGCTGCTCTCGGCCATTCCCGTTCCCGATCCGGATGCGAAGCGCGAGCGCATCGTGCTCCGCGGTGACGTGCCCTCCCCTGCGAATCCGCCATCCGGCTGTCCGTTCCACCCGCGATGCCAGCATCCGCAAAAGGATGCCGCCTGCTCTGCGATCGTGCCGCCACTCGAGCTCAAGGAGCCGAACCACTGGGCGGCGTGTATCAAGCAGCTTCCCACGCGCATTTCGTGGGAGGAGCAGCAGTCCGCGGGCGCCACCAGACCGCCCGAGCGCATCGTGCCGGTTCGCGCCACCGCGTGAGAGCCTGCATTCTCGTCCAGCCCTAGCGCAGGAGTACCGTGTCCGCCGGCGTAGACATCCTCACCACCGCCACAGATCGGCCGCCCGCGCTCGACGATACCGCGCTCTTCGGTCATCCTCGCGGACTCGGCCTGCTGTTCCTGACCGAGATGTGGGAGCGCTTCTCGTATTACGGAATGCGCGCGATTCTCATTCTGTATCTGGTGCAGGCGCTCCACTGGAACACCGCGCGCGCCGCGAATCTGTACGGCACGTACACCATGCTGGTGTTCCTCACCCCACTCATCGGCGGCTATCTCGCGGATCGCTTCATCGGCACGCGGCGTTCCCTCGTCATCGGCGGGCTGATCATCGCCTCGGGTCACTTCTGTTTGGCCGTGCCCTCGATGACGATGTTCTACGTGGGGCTCACACTCATCATCATCGGCACTGGCTTCTTCAAGCCGAACGTCTCGACGATGGTCGGACAGATCTACGCCGATGGAGATTCGCGGCGCGACGCAGGCTTCACGATCTTCTACATCGGCATCAACACGGGCGCCTTCCTCGGCGGGCTCGTTTGCGGATACCTCGCGGACCAGACCCGTTTCGGCGACCGTGGGTGGCACTGGGGCTTCGGCGCTGCGGGCGTGGGCATGCTGCTCGGCCTCAGCGTGTACGTCGCGTTCCGCGACAAGTACCTTCCCGGCATCGGGGTTCGCGCCACGAAACAGATCCCCGACGTCGCGGCCCCGATCGTTTCGACGGACAGGAAGGCGCTCGTGCACGGAATCATCGGCGCGATGGCAGGCGTCGCGTTCAGCGTGCTGCTCGGGGGCTTCGACGTTCTCGGCGCGTTCGTGGCGGCGACGATCGGGGCCTCCCTCACGGTCACGATTCTCGGCTCTCACGGCGAGGAGCGGAAGCGTGTGATCGCGATCTTCATCGTCGCCTTCTTCGTGGTCGTCTTCTGGGCGTGCTACGAACAGGCGGGAAGCTCGATGAATCTGTTCGCGGCGAACAACACGAATCTCCAGGTCGGATCGTTCCATATCCCTGCCGCGTGGTCGCAGAACGTGGACCCCGCGGTGATCGTGCTCTTCGCCCCGGTGTTCGCGTGGATCTGGGTCAAGCTCGCGAAGATCGGTCGCGAGCCGTCGACGGCGGTGAAGATGGTGATCGGGCTCGCGCTACTTGGATTCGGATTCGTGTTCATGGTGATCGGCGGCGGTCGCGCGGACACCGGAGTGCTCGTCAGTCCGCTGTGGCTCGTTGCTGCGTTCACGTTTCATACGTGGGGTGAGCTCTGTCTCTCGCCGGTCGGGCTGTCGTACGTGACCAAGGTGGCGCCGATGCGCTTCGCGTCGCTGCTCATGGGCGTATGGTTCCTGGCGAATAGCGCTGCGAACAAGATCGCGGGAACGATCGCCGAGCTCACGCCCACTCCGGGACAGGCGCCCGCCACGCACGCGAGCGGCTTCCTCGGAATGCTGCAGCACGTTGCCACGACGAACCATGGGTTCTACACGATCTTCCTGATCATGGCGCTATCGGCGTCCGTGCTCATGATCTTCTTCGTGCCGCTGCTCAAGCGCCTCACGCAGTCGGTGAGCACCTGAGAACTGCCACTGGCTCGGCTCGGACCGGTGCTGGGCGAGAGGCTGGGCAACCGAAGTAACTGAAGCCTATACCCCTGTCGTTTCCAGTCAAAAATCGGTTGTCGTTGCTCCCGCGCAGTGGTGAAGGGGATGAGTCCCGCAGTCTCCGTTAAATCCGTTCCCCTCCGTTTTTTTATCCGTATCTCAAAAATGTTTGAGCCAGCCCGAGCGGCTGTTGCCGTTTCGGGCAAGCGCGCACGACACAAGCATCAACAATTTTGGAAATACGGATTGAACGGATTTGACGGATGAGAAAACGGATTGATTCCGTGCTCGGCGATGGGGCTGTGCGCGTGGAGAGAGGCATTTTCTTGGTTGGCAACGGAAGCAACAGAAGAAGCGAGGGATTGTCGTGACTCGATTCGTGTCCCGTTTCTAGGGCCACGTGAAAACGGAGTTCGGCGTCACAAGCTCGCGGCCCGAGCGTACGTCGCGTGGCTCGCGGTTGAGGAAGCGGTCGGCGTTCACGAAGCTCACGCGGAATTGCCAGCCGGCACGAAGGTCGTGCGAGAGAGCGCGCGCGATGTCGAGGCGGTAGGTGATCTTGGAGCCGGGGGGAACGGCCACGAGCACGCCCAGCCCTGCACCGAACTTGAGCGGCGTCGTCACTCCGTAGCCGAGCGGGGCATCGCCGCGCCACACGCGGCCAGCGTCGCCGAAGGCCGCCATGCCGACATCCGCCTGATCGCGTATCTTGCCGAGATACCAGCGGTCTTCGAGATGGGTCACGAAGCGAATGTTGCCCGCGTCGGGAGAGGCGTGATAGCCGCGCACGCCGCCGTCGAGCTCTCCCAGGGGCAGCTGCACCGGTACGCGCTGATTCCAGATGCCGGCCCAGTCCACCGAGCCGACGAGCGTGTGCGATCCCATCAGGCGCTGATACATCGTGATGCGCGCGCTGCCGACGATCCCGTCCCACCTGTTTTCGGTGTAGCTGTTTCGCCCCTCCATCGTCGCCTGCATGTACGCGAAGGTGCCCGGGTTCCCCGCACCCGCGTACAGATTCGTCGCGAGAAAGATGTCGTCGTCCGTAGAGCCGAGCACTTGCAGGCTGCGGCCGAGCAGCGTCGAGAGCTGAAATCCCGACTGCACGTCCTGCGTGGCGGTGAGCGCATCGAAGCGATCGACGCGCACGAAGTCGATGCTGCGAATGCCCCAGAGCAGATTGAGCCGCGCGTTCTTGTGGCGCCCGAGAATCTGCATGAGCGTTTCGTAGGGCACGCCCGGCGTGAGCTCGGGAGGCAGCGCGGGCGTGTCGTCCTCGCTCGAGAGGCTCATGCCGAAGAGACTCAGTTTTCCCGGTTGCCCCAGGCGCACCACGCCTCCGATGTCCACGAACTTGCGCGAGAAATCGATCTTCGCGGACGTGTCGTTCGAGCGGCGGAAGGAGTAGATGTCCTGATGATCGAGCGCCACGGCACGCCAGGCGAATCGCTGCTCGTCCGTGAAAAAGGGATGCGCCGCGCCCAGAAGCCAAGTGCTGATCCCCGCATCGCCACGCAGTCCCTGCAGGTCGAGGCGCCATGGATGCCCCAGAAACTGATAGTCCGTGTAGTTGGCGCCGAAATAGTCGCGAAAGTCTCCCTCGGCCCAGTGCGCGCTCACGTATTTCGCGTCGCCCGCGAAGTTGCCATCGCCGAGCGTGAGCCCCGCGATGTAGGGGCTCGAGGCCGAGGTGCGGCCGTCGATGATCGTGGTCAGCTCGTCCGTTGTCTGCGCGACGATGATCACCCCGCCATTCCCATCGTCGTACGCCTTGACGGACGCGTTCGCGATGAACGGCTGCGCGCGCAGCAGGCGCTCGGATTCGCTGCGCCGCCGCTCCTCGCAGGGCTGACCCGGCGCGACGATCAGAAAGCGGCGCACGACGTCCGGCTTCGTATTCGCATGGATCGAGCTGAGAATGCCGATGGGCGATTCCCACCACTTGCCGTGCCGCGGATAGTACGGCGGCCGCGTCTGAACCTGGATGTCGCTGATGATCTGCCCTTCGCAGCGCACCGCGTTTCCCGCCTGCGCGCGCACGGGCGGCGCGAACGACAGGGCAAGGGCGATGGCGCACGCCGTCGTCGCGAATGCGAAGCGCATCTCGCGATGGGAGCTCGCTGCTGCAGGTCGCAACGTTCGAGAGCCTACTTGCCCATCCGGCGCTTCAAATCCGCCAGACGACGATCGGCGTCGGCATCGCGAGCCGAGCGTTCCGCGGTGCGACGGAGCGCATCGAGCTCCGAGAGATCGCTTGCCTCCGGACTCTCGCCGGCATCGGGCGTGGAGGTGTCCGGAGCTGGCGGCGCGGCCGCGTCGCCCATGCCCGTGAGTCGCTTGAGTTGCGCGGTCATCTCCGCGGTCTCCCGTTCGACGAGCGCCGCTTCCTGCTCGAGCGCGGCGAGCTTTTTCTCGAGGACCGCGATGCGCTCCGTATGCCTGCCCTCGTACTCGCGGGCGAGGCGCACGGTCTCGGCGTCGTTGATTCCCTGCGCGAGCTGGCCGCGCCTGCGCACCGTGGCGAGCTCCGTGCGCTCGCGCTCGAGCTGCGCGCGCACCGCGTCGCGTGCGGCGCGACTCTGCGACAGGCCGACCTTCGCGTCCACGAGCGCTTCGCGCATCATGCGTGCGCGCGCACGCGATGACGGGTCGTTCAGCACCGGCGCATCCCGCCCGCGGCCGACGCACTCCTATCTCGCATATCTACTTCCATCAGCCGTTGCATCGCGAACGATAGGGAGCCGCTACGGTGGGGCGCAAGCGTGAGCGCGCGCTAGGATACCCAGCGCCAGGCCGCCTCCGCGCGCACCTGTCGCATCAGCCGCTCGGGCGAGTTTCCATTCGGGAACAGGAGCGTGTCGCTGACCTCGTTGAGCGCGCAGCGGAGCGCGGCGAAGCGGCTGGCGGCCACGCGCAGCAGCGCGTCGAGCCCGTGCTCCTGCGCGAGCCGGTGCTCCGCCGCGAGGGTGAAGCCGCGCCGCCCCATCTCCTCGAAGTAGTCGAGATCGGGCCCGCCTCGCCGCCAGCGCTTGTGCTCGATGACGTCCGGAAACATGCCGCTCGACCACAGCGCGAAGTTCCCGAGATGCTGCCGCACGAGAAAGCTGCGCCGCGCGTCCGGCGTGTCGACCTCGCCCATCAGCTCCGCGAGGGTGTTGAACAGCTGGTCGTCCGTCTCCGAAATGCGCTCGGCCCTTCCGCGCATGCCGAAGTGCAGCAGAATGGCGGCGACGTAATCCGCCAACGCGCGATCTTCCTCGCCTACGCGGCACAGCGCACGCCGCACCACGACGTACCAGAACAGGCGCACCGACACCTGGATGCCGGCGCGCGATTCGATGATGGCCGGGAGCAGGCGGGGGTCGTCGAGAATCGCGTCGATGCCCTCTTCGCGCAGACGCATCTCTGCAACATCCAGCTCGCGCGCCTCGCCATGCGCAAGCAGACGAAGCGCCAGCTGTGCGTCGTCCCGTGTAAGCGATGCGCGTACGTTGCCGAGCAGCATGCGTCCCCCTGAGTATTGAATTCAATACACCGAGATGGCGCCCGTGGTTCGCCCCCTCTCTGGGTGACGACTACACGAGGCTCGCGTTACTCGGGGAACGCTAACGCAAGAGCGCTGCCGGAAGCGGGCGGGTTGGAGCGTTCGCCAGCGCGGTTCCGATACGCAGGATCAGCGTGGCCACGCGCGACATCTTGTCGTAGTCGATCTTGTCCGGCGAGTCGGTGACCTTGTGGTAGTCGGCGTGCAGCCCCGTGGTGAAGAACACGATCGGAATGCCGTGTTTCGCGTAGTTGTAATGATCGCTCCGGTAATACAGCTGCTCCGGATGCGACGGGGCGTCCCACTCGCGATTGATCAGGAACGGCCTGCTCGAGGCGCTGTTCACCGAGTCCACGATGGCGCCGAGCACGCTGCTCTGTCCGTTCGGCGCGGAGCGCGGTCCGATGAGGTAGAGCGAGTCGGGATCGTTGCGCCCGATCATGTCGACGTTGAGCTGCGCCACGATGGAATCGAGCGGCACCGTTGGATGCGACGTGAACCACTCGGAGCCGAACAGGCCGAGCTCTTCGCCGGTGTGCCACACGAACAGCAGCGAGCGTTTCGGGTGTGGCTCGCGCTGCGCGCGCCTCGCCATCTCGACGAGCGACATGCTTCCCGAGCCGTCGTCGTCGGCGCCGTTCGCGATCGAGTCGCCATGCTCCGGCGGCTGAATGCCGATGTGATCGAGGTGTGCTCCGAAGGCGACGTACGTGTGCGCGAGCGACGAGTCGGCGCCCGGAATGACGGCGACCACGTTGTACGTCGCAACCCCATCCTGCACGAGATCGACTTTCCCGGCGAAGGAGCGGCCGGTGAGCGGGCGCGAACGATCATTCGAGGGCCAGCCAACGGGCAGCAGCGCGGCAGCGTCCTTCGTGCTTCCGAAGAGCACCATGGGCAGCACGCGCGGGCCATCCAGCGCCGGCTGCAGCCGCAGCGACGAATCGGTGAGTCCCGCAGCGAGCGCCGGCAGCTCGTTGGCCTGCCTGCCGGTGAAGAGCACGATGATCGCGGCGGGGCGGCGTTCCATGATGGCCCCGAGGCGATCGCCGAGCGAACGTGGGTCGCGCAGCGAAATCCTGTGCGCCGAATCGAGCCCGGGCGGCGCATCGTTCACGAACACGACCACCTTGTCCGCGAGCGAGAGCCCCGCGAGATCGTTGCGCCCGTATCCGGGCATCGAGATCCCGTAGCCCGCGAACACGAGATTACCCGTGGCCTCGAGCACCGGAAGGGGCAGCCCCTCGCCGAGCGACGGCACAGGAATGAGGTGCGAGCCGAAGGGAAGCGACGTGCGACCCGCGGGCGACGTGATGGTGAACTGCGCCGAACGCACGAACGTGCGCGAGAGCGGCACACGCTGCAGATAGCCGCCGCTGTCGCCGGCCGGCGCAACACCGGCCGCCTGCAGCTTCGCGGCAATGAACCGCGCGGCGCGCGCGGCGTTCGGCGTCTCAGCGCTGCGACCGAGCATGGAGTCGTCCGCAAAGGCGAACAGGTCGCGGCGCAGATCATCCACCATCGTCGGGGCGGCACTGGGCGCGGGCGCGGGAGGAACCTCGGATCGCGGCGGCGATGCGCAACCGGCAACGATCGCGAGAACCACGAGGAGCAGCAGCACTGCGCTGCGACCCATGAGCAACTCCGGATGGTGAAGGATGCGCCGCGAACAGCGGCGTGACGCGTACAGGCTAACGCGCCAGCGTCGCCGCGGCAACGTCGGGCTTTTCATTTGTCCCGATGTGGTCATCTTCCCTTACGGCGGTTCCACACGGCGGTTCCACACGGCGGTTCCACACGGCGGTTCCACACGGCGGTTCCACCCGGAACCACGCTCCTGTCTCGGGTATCACTCATCATCATGTTGTACATCTGCATTCCCGCATTCGACGAAGCCCCAACGGTCGGTCTGCTGCTCTGGCGGATCCGGACGGTGTTCGAGGCGCATCCCCGCGAGTACGAGATCATCGCGCTCGACGACGGCAGCACCGATGGCACCGAGGAGACGCTGCGCCGGTACGAGAAGGTGCTCCCGCTCACCGTGCTGCGGAACGAGACGCGCCAGGGCTACGGAGCGGCGCTCGATACCCTCGCGCGCGCGGCCGCGAAGGCCACTCGCTATCCGCGGCGCGACGCGATGATCATCATGCAGGGCGATCTCACGGATCGCCCCGAAGACCTCCCCGAGCTCGCGAAGCGCTTCGACGGCGGTGTCGACTGCGTGGTTGCCGAAGCGGGTCCCGCCGCACCGTCGGCGCCAAGGGAGATCCGTCGCCTGCGCCGCATCGCGCCCTGGCTCATGCGCCGCTACGTGCGCGTGGATGGGGTTTCCGATCCGCTGGGCACCCTTCGCCTCTATCGCATCGCGGTCATTCGCGATGTGATCAAGGAGGCGGGCGATGCACGCATCGTCGCCAGCGCCGGATGGGCCGCGAACGTCGAGCTGCTCGCCAAGGCGGCGAAATTCTGCCGCCGCCTCGAGACCGTGCCGCTCGCGCCGCGCTACGACCTCCGCCCGCGCGCCACGCGCGTGCGCTGGTTCCCCGATGCGGTCGCACTCTACCGCTTCGGCGTCGCGTATCGCGCGCCGCGCGCACCGGCGACGACGACGTGACGATCCGCGCGCGGACTTTCCGCGCAGTCGGGGTCATGGCAGTGCTCTCGATGGCAGTGACCACAGTGCGTGCGCAGCAGGACATGCCCGCCACGCCCATCCCGGACACTGCGCCCTCGGCCGCCGTTGCGCCTCCGTTCGGAGTCGGCGAGAAGCTGGTGTACGATCTCGCAGTCGGCGGTGCGAAGGTGGGCACGGGGAGCATGACCATCGTCGACAGCGAGTCGATCAACGGGCGCGACACCTTTCATTCCGTGTTCGAGATCAAGGGCGGCTTTCTGTTCTTCAAGGTGAACGACAGGCTGGAGAGCTGGTTCGAGCCCGGGAGCGCGACCTCGCACCGGTTCTATCAGCTGCTCAACGAGGGGAGCTATCACAAGAGCCGCTACTTCGAGATCTACCCCGACCGCGCGATGCTTCACCAGCGCGGCTTCGAGGAGAAGCCCAGCGTCCCCGAGCCTCTCGATGACGCATCCTTCTTCTATTTCGTCCGCATGGTTCCGCTCAACATCGGCCAGACGTACACCTTCACGCGATACTTCCGGCCGGAAAAGAATCCGGTCATCGTGAAGGTGCTGCGCCGCGAGACGGTGAAGGTGGACGCGGGGACGTTCAACACGATCGTCCTGCAGCCGATCATCAAGTCGGGCGGGTTGTTCGCCGAGGGTGGCGAGGCGCTGATCTGGGTGACGGACGATGATCGCCGCATCATGGTGCAGCTGAAAGCGAAAATGCCGGTGCTCAGAACCCTCGATCTCTTTCTCAAATCGTACACGCCCCCGACGACCCCTCCGGGCTGAGCGCCCCCGAAGCGGACCTGTCCGCGGTGCGCACGGTTCCGATCGCGCGCAGGCCGAACAAGGTGCGCGCGGAGGAGTTCGCAACGCCGCCGGGAGACGACCGCTCGTTCTCCGCATTCCTCGCCGCGCTCCCCGACGTGCTCGCGGCGCGCGACTTCCTCGCGCTCGCACGTGACATCGCGAACGCCGCAGGGAAGCGCGGCGTCGTCGTGATGGTCGGCGGCCACGTCGTGAAGACGGGACTCGCGCCGATCCTCATCGACTTCATGCGACGCGGCATCATCACGCACCTCGCGATGAACGGCGCTGCCGCGATTCACGACTACGAGATCACGCGCTGGGGCGGCACGAGCGAGGATGTGCAGGCAGGGCTGCGGGACGGCACCTTCGGCATGGCGGAGGAGACGGGACGCGAGATGAACGAGGCCTTCATCCGCGGCCAGCGCGAGCGGTGGGGGATGGGCGAGTCACTCGCGCGCGCGCTCCAAGGCGCGGAGCTGGCGCATCCCGAGCTCTCGCTGCTCGCGAGCGCGCGCGAGCTGGGCGTGCCGCTCACGGTACATGCGGCGATCGGCGCGGAGATCATCCACCAACATCCCGCCGCGAGCGGCGCGGCGATCGGCGACACGAGCCACCGCGACTTTCGCCGCTTTGCGGCCTCGCTGCCATCGCTCCACGACGGCGGCGTCGTGCTGAACCTCGGCAGCGCCGTGATGCTGCCGGAGGTCTTCCTCAAGGCGCTCACCATCGCGCGCAATCTCGGCAACGGCAGACCCACCGGCTTCACGGCCGCCGATCTCGACATGCTCCGCCACTACCGCCCCCACGTGAACGTCGTACAGCGACCCACGGTGGAGGGAGGACGCGGCTACGAGATCACGGGCCACCACGAGCTGATGGTGCCGCTGCTGGCGTGGAGCGTGCTTTCACTGATGGGTGCGCAACCCTGACTCCTCGTCGCGCATCACGCTGCCGCAGAAAAGTGTCCGTTCGTTTCCGTTTGTGTCGTTTCATCCAAAGCAGTTGATCGTTCGAGCCGCGCGCGCCAGACCACAACGACCAGGGCAACTGGGGAGCGACGACCCAAACGGACACGAACGGTGAAGGCAACAACCCTTAGAAGCCTGATGCGCGAAGCCGCAGGTAGGCCGTCGCGCGTGCTCGCTCAGCAAAAAAGGCAACTGATCTTTGGCTGGAAACTGCCGGCGTGAAGAGCGCTTCTCGCTGCACTCGGCCCGTTGCCGCGCACCGGTTCGATTCGTTCAGATGGTTTGATTCGTGCTCCGCTCGGATGCAGGTCGAGCGCTCACGCACCTGACCACTTTTGGCGGATGCGCCGGGCCGTGTCGGGGCTCAAGATTCGGATCACGAGATAGATGAGGAATCCGACCACCGCGATCTTGAGCGCGAGTACGAGCAGCACGAAGAGCACCGCGAACAAGAACCCAAAAATCCCGAAGATGAACTTCAGGGCGATGAGTCCGAGAATGGCCATGAGGCCGACTGCGAAAATGGTGCGAAGCATGACCCTGTTCTCCCCGTCGAGGCGATTGCTCTTCCCTTCTCCATATGATACGAGAATCGGTGCCCGCGTGTTTCAGGAGCGGGGCACCGGGCTGCCGCGCGCGTGAGATCCGCCGATGTGGTAGTCCTTGGCGCAGGGCTCGTCGGGCTGGCCGTCGCCGCCGAAGCATCGGCGCGGGGAGCATCGGTGCTCCTGGTTGGCGAGACGCGCTTCGGTGAGGCCTCGCCGGCCGGCGCCGGCATGCTCGCGCCGGGAGCCGAGAGTGCGGAGCTCCCGAACGACCCTGTACGAAACTTTGCGGTTGCCGGCCGCGACCTCTATCCCGTCTTCCTGAGCGCCCTTCGCGACGAGACGGGAATCGACGTCCCCTTCGACCGGCGAGGCATCCTCGAGCTCGTGGAGGATGGCGAGCCGGCGCTCCGCCCTCCCGGCAGCGAGTGGATCGACGCACAGTCGCTGCGCGAGCTCGAGCCCGGGCTCCGCAGCTTCACGGGCGCCGTGTGTCACCCCAGGGATGGCTCGGTCGACAACGTCGTGCTCTACGCGGCCATGCAGCGCCGCGCCGCATCGCGCCGGTCCATCACGCCGGTGCACGCCGCCGCCCGCTCCATCAACGTTGCTCTCGCCCGCCCCCGCGCAGTGCTCGATGATGGGGACGTGGTCGAGGGCGGATCGCTCGTCGTCGCAACCGGCGCGTGGGCCGGCCAGCTCGAGGGGCTTCCCCGCCCCGTTCCGGTGCGACCCGTGCGGGGCCAGCTCCTCATGCTCGACGGGGCGCTCGCCCGCCACGTGATCTACGGAGGCGGCGGATACATCGTGCCCAGGCGCAATCCGCACGGGAGCCCCCCCCGCGAGCGCATGATCATCGGCGCGACGATGGAGGACACCGGATTCGTGAACGAGACCACCCCCGAGGGGCTGGCGGAGCTCACCGCCATTGTCCGGCGCGTGCTCCCGGACTCCACGCCCATCCAGCTGCTGTCGCATTGGGCCGGGCTCCGTCCCCTCACCCCCGACCGGCTGCCAATCCTCGGTCCCGATCCGGACGTTCCCCGCCTTCTGTATGCGTGCGGACACGGTCGGAACGGGATTCTCCTGGCGCCCATTACGGGCGAGGCGATCGGCGCGCTCGCACTGGGCGCGCAGAGCCCCCATGACATCTCGACGTTCTCGATCGCGCGCTTCGCCGGAGTCGAGTAACTGGCTATATTTTCATAGTTGGTTAGCTCGACTATCCGACGCTGGGTCATGCACATAGCTTGGGCCAGAGGCGTGCGACACCCTCGCATGCCGCGTTTTGCGACCAGAGGCGCATGCACGATTCGTTGTACCAGATCATGGGGAAGCACACGGCCGCTCCGCTTCCCGAGCGAAAGCCGGCGTGGCTCAAGGTGCGGGCGCCCGGCGGTCCCAATTATCTCCGCATGCAGCAGCTCATGGAGGATCTCCAGCTGCATTCCGTCTGTGCGGAAGCCCACTGCCCCAACATCGGCGAATGCTGGGAGCACGGCACCGCCACCTTCATGATCCTGGGCGACGTCTGCACGCGCAACTGCGCCTACTGCGCGATCGCGCACGGCCGCCCGCCCGTGTACGACGTGGAGGAGCCCGCCCGCGTGGCCGCTGCGATAGCCGAGCTCGGGCTCCAGCACGCGGTCATCACCTCCGTGGACCGCGATGACCTCCCGGATTTCGGCGCCTACATCTTTGCCGAGACCATTCGCCAGATCCACGAGCGGCTCCCCGACTGCTCCGTCGAGGTGCTCGTTCCCGACTTCCAAGGGCGCGAGGAGTCCATCCGCACGGTGCTGGAGGCCGCGCCGGAGATCTACAATCACAACACCGAGACGGTGCCGCGCCTCTTCAAACGCTGCCGTCCCGGCGGCCGCTACGAGCGCGTGCTCGAGATCTTCCGTGTCTCCAAGCGCATCGCGCCGCAGATCCCGACCAAGACTGGCCTCATCCTCGGCATGGGCGAGACGATCCCCGAAGTGCTCCAGACCATGCGCGAGCTCCGTGAGGTAGAGGTCGACATCCTCACGCTCGGCCAGTACCTCCGCCCATCGGCGAATCACCATCCGCTGGACCGCTACTACACGCCAAGCGAGTTCTCGGAGCTCCGCGAGGCCGGCCGCGAGATGGGCTACCGGCATGTGGAGTCGGGACCACTCGTTCGTTCCAGCTATCACGCCTGGGAGCAAGTCCAGGCGGCAGGCGTCTGATGGCTCGCGCGCGCACCTCCGCCTCCGGCTCCGCTCCCGCTCCCTCCGAGACATCGATGGCCAGGAAAAAGCCCGAAAGCTCCGACGATCCAGCGCTCCGGCTTTCGCTCCTCCGCGAAATGCTGCTCATGCGGCGCTTCGAGGAGCGCACGGCCGAGGCGTATGCGCTCGGCAAGATCGGCGGCTTCTGCCACCTCTACATCGGGCAGGAGGCGGTTGGCGCCGGCGCCATCTCCGTGCTGCGACCGGACGACTACGTGATCACGAGCTATCGCGATCACGGACAGGCGCTCGCGCGCGGCATTTCGCCGCGTGCGATCATGGCCGAGCTCTTCGGACGCATCGATGGCGTCTCGAAGGGAAAGGGCGGCTCGATGCACCTCTTCGATCGCAACACGAACTTCCTCGGTGGCCACGGCATCGTTGCGGGACACATTCCGATCGCGACCGGCGTGGGCTTCGCGATCAAGTATCGCGGCGGCGATCAGGTGTGCCTCTGCTTCTTCGGTGAGGCGGCCGTGAACAACGGCGCCTTTCACGAGGCGCTGAACATGGCGGCGCTCTGGCAGCTGCCGGTGATCTACCTCGTCGAGAACAATCGCTACGGCATGGGCACGGCGCTCGAGCGCGCATCGTCGGTGAACGACATCGCGGAGCGCGCCTGCTCGTACGACATGCCGAACGAGGTCGTCGACGGGCAGGACGTGATCGCGGTGCGCGAGGCGACGATCCGCGCGGTCACGCGCGCGCGCACGGAGAACACGCCCACGCTGATCGAGGTGCGCACCTATCGCTTCATGGGCCATTCGATGTCGGACGCCGTGAGCGGCACGTATCGCAGCAAGGAGGAGCTCGACGAGTACATGAAGCGCGATCCGATCACGGTGTTGCGCGCGCAGATGGAGCAGCGCGGCGAGTGGTCCGACGAGAAGATGGCGGCGATCGATGCCGAGGTGCGGGCGATCGTCGAGGATGCGTGGAACTTCGCCGACGAGAGTCCGGAGCCGCCGCTCGAGGCGCTCACGGAAGATGTATACGTGGACACGACGAGCGACACGAGCACTGGCGCCGTCGCGGGAGAGCGCTGAGATGGCGATCATCACCTACCGCGACGCCCTGAACCAGGCGCTTCGCGAGGAGATGCAGCGCGACGACCGCGTCTTCATCATGGGCGAGGAAGTCGGGATCTACCAGGGCGCCTACAAGGTCTCGAAAGGCTTGCTGCAGGAGTTCGGCGAGATGCGCGTCGTCGATACTCCGATCACTGAGCTCGGCTTCGCGGGCGTCGGCGTGGGCGCGGCAATGGTCGGGCTGCGGCCCGTGATCGAGTTCATGACCTGGAACTTCGCGCTGCTCGCGCTCGACCAGGTGGTGAATTCGGCGGCGAAGATGCTCTCGATGTCGGGCGGGCAGTTCAACATCCCGATGGTGTTCCGCGGCCCGAACGGCGCCGCGCTGCAGCTTTCCGCGCAGCATTCGCAGGCGTGGGAGTCGTGGCTCGCGCACATCCCGGGACTGAAGGTGGTCGCGCCGGGCACTCCCTACGATGCGAAGGGGCTGCTCAAGAGCGCGATCCGCGATGACAACCCCGTGCTGGTGCTCGAAGGCGAGATGCTCTACAACGTGAAGGGCGAGGTGCCCGAGAGCGACTACACGATCCCGATCGGCAAGGCGCAGGTGAAGCGCGAGGGCGATCACGTCACGATCGTGTCGTACGGCAAGATGATCAACGTCGCCAATCAGGCGGCCGACCAGCTCGCGAAGGACGGCATACGCGCCGAGGTGATCGATCTGCTCACGCTGCGCCCGCTCGATGCGGAGACGGTGTGCGCGAGTGTGCGCAAGACGAATCGCGCGGTGGTGGTGGAGGAGGGATGGGAGATCTGCGGCATGGGCGCGCAGATCGCGGACTACGTGCAGCGCGACTGCTTCGACGATCTCGATGCGCCCGTGCTGCGCGTGCATCAGGCGGACGTCCCGATGCCCTACGCCAAGAACCTCGAGCGCGCCGCAAAGCCCGACGCGCAGAAGACCGTTGCCGCCGTGCGGCAAGTGCTCTACCTGGACTAGCCGCGACTCGGAGGATGTGATGGCGACGAAGGTGACCATGGAGGCGCTTTCTCCAACGATGGAGGAAGGACGTCTCGTCAAATGGCTCAAGAACGAAGGCGATCCGGTCGCGAAGGGCGACGTGCTCGCGGAGGTGGAGACGGACAAGGCGGTGATGGAGCTGACCGCCCGCGGCGATGGCGTGCTGCGCGCGCGTCTCGCGGCCGAGGGCGACACACGCCCGGTGGGCGAGCTGCTCGCGGTGATCGGCGCGCCGGACGAGAACATCGACGCGCTCACGAAAAAGGCGCCCGCGGCTGCGCTCACGCCATCGGAGCCTTCGCCGCCGCGGAGTGAAGTGCCCTCGGCATCGCAGGCGGCCGCGGCGCCAACACCCGCGGCCACGATGCCCACCTCCGCACCCCCCTCCGCACCGACGTCCGGGGGCAACGGCGGCGGACGCGCGCGCTCATCGCCGCTCGCGCGTCGTCTCGCGAGCGAGCGCGGGCTCGATCTCGCACGGCTGCACGGCAGCGGTCCCGGCGGTCGCGTCATCCGCCGCGATATCGAGGCCGCTGCGTCCGCTGCGCCGGTGACGGCCGCTCCGCCCGCGGTGCGTCCCGCGCCACCGGTGCCTCGCACCGCGGGTGCCGGCGACTTCGAGGACATTCCTCTCACGCAGATCCGCAAGACAATCGCGCGCCGCCTCGCCGAGTCGAATGGGCCGATACCGACCTTCTTTCTCACCGCCGATTTCGATCTCACCAGTGTCCGCGAGCTGCGCGAGCGCATGATCGCGCTGGGCGATGAGTTCAAGGTCTCGTACAACGACATCCTGCTCAAGGCGATCGCCACTGCGCTCAGCCGGCATCCCGAAGTGAACGCGCACTGGCTCGGCGACAGCATCCGTCACCACCACCGCGTGCACCTCGGCATGGCCGTGGCGGTGGAGGATGGGCTCATCACGCCGATCATCGCCGACGCGGACAGGAAGCGCATCAGCGAGATCGCGCGCGAGTCGCGTGAGCTCGCGAAGCGCGCGCGCGAACGGAAGCTCGCGCCCGGGGAATACACCGGAGCCACGGCCACCGTGTCCAACCTCGGCATGTTCGGCATCGATGAGTTCACCGCGATCATCAACCCGCCGGAAGTCGCGATCTTCGCGGTTGGCGCGGTGGGCGATGTGCCGGTCGTGATTGATGGCGCGCTCGTGGTGCGCACGCGCGTGCGCATCACGATGAGCTGCGACCATCGCGCCGTGGACGGCGCCACCGGTGCGCGCTTCATGCAGACGCTGCACCGCCTGATCGAAAACCCACTCATGCTCGTGTTCTGACCACGTGCCCTTTTTCACCACAGGATCGAACTGACAATGGCTTCCTTCGACGTGATCTTCCTGGGCGGCGGACCCGCCGGCTACGTGGGTGCCATTCGCGCCGCACAGCTCGGCCTCACCGTGGCCGTGGTCGAGCGCGAAGGGCTCGGCGGCACGTGCGTGCTCTGGGGATGCATTCCCGCGAAGGCGCTGCTCGAGTCGGCGGCAGTCGCGCACCGCGCGCGCGAGGCGAAGACCTTTGGTGTGAGCGTGGGCGAGATCACCACCGACTACGGCGTGGCGATGAAGCGCTCGCGCGCGGTGAGCACGCAGAACTCCAAGGGAGTCGAGTTCCTCTTCAAGAAGAACAAGATCACCTGGATCAGGGGCACCGGCGCGCTCACCGGAAGGAAGACCATGTCGGTCACCGATGACAAGGGCGCCGTGACCACGCACGACGCAAAGAAGGCGATCGTGATCTGCACGGGCTCGCGCGTCAAGGGAATTCCGGCGATCGGGCTCACGCTCGACAAGTCGAACATCCTGTCGTCCGACGACGTGCTCATCGCCGACAAGGCGCCCGCCACCATGGCGATCGTCGGCGCGGGCGCGGTGGGCTGCGAGTTCGCGGACGTCTTCAGCGAGTTCGGCACGAAGGTCACGCTGCTCGAGGCGCTGCCCGCGATCCTTCCGCTCGAGGACGCCGATGTCGCCGCTGAGCTCACGAAGAGCTTCAAGAAGCGCGGCATCGATGTCATCACCGGAGCCAGGATCACGGCCGCCAAGGTCGGGAAAGGCTCCGTCACGATCAGCCTTGCGGGACCCGAGAAGAAGGAGCTCACGGTCGAGAAGGTGCTGGTGGCGGCGGGACGCGCACCGGTGATCGACGGGATCGGCCTCGAAGCCCAGGGCGTGAAGCTCACCGATCGCGGCTTCATCCAGATCGATGAGCAGATGCGCACGAGCGCCGAAGGCATCTACGCCATCGGCGACGTGGCCGGGCCGCCGATGCTCGCGCACAAGGGCGAGCGCGAGGGAGTGGTCGTGGCCGAGGTCATCGCGGGGAAGAACGACCATCACGTGAACTACGGCAACATTCCGAGCTGCACGTACTGCCATCCGGAAGTCGCGTCGATCGGCCTCACGGAGCAGCAGGTGAAGGAGAAGAAGCTCGACTACAAGGTGGGCCGGTACAACTTTTCCGCGAACGGCCGTGCGCGCACCTCGGGCGAGACCGAGGGCTTCGTGAAGATCATTCGCGATTCGAAGTACGGCGAGATCCTCGGCGCGCACATCATCGGGGCGCATGCGACGGAGCTGATCCACGAGCTCGTGGTCGCGCGCGAGAACGAGTTCACGGTGGAGGAAGTCGATCTCGCGATCCATGCGCACCCGACGCTGTCGGAGGCGATCGCGGAGGCGATTCTCGATTCCATGGGCCGCGTGCTCAATGCGTGAGACGGTGCTGAACACCGCGCAGATCGAAGAGGAGCACGTGGCGTCGGCAGCGCTGGCGCCGCTGTACGTCGTTCATCTCGGGCTCGTGCCCTACGCGCGCGGGCTCGAGCTCCAGCGCGCCGTCGCGCGGGCGCGCATCAGCGGCGTGATCCCGCACGACGTGCTTCTGCTCCTCGAGCATCCGCCCGTCGTCACGCTCGGCCGCAGCTCGAAGGCGCAGCACCTGGTGGTAACTCCAGCCATGCTCCGGGAACGCGGTGTGGAGCTGTTCGAGGTGGAGCGCGGCGGAGACGTCACCTTCCACGGGCCGGGCCAGCTCGTGGGGTATCCGATCGTGAACCTGCGCGGACACAAGCAGGATCTCCACTGGTATCTTCGCCAGGTGGAGGCGGTGCTCGTGCGCGCGCTCGAGCACGTCGGCATTCCGGCGGAGCGCAGCGAGGGGCGCACCGGTGTATGGACGAGCGGGCGAAAGATCGCATCGATCGGCGTACACGCGCGCGACTGGGTGACGTGGCACGGGTTCGCGCTCAACGTCTCGAACGATCTCTCGTACTTCGATCTGATCGTTCCGTGCGGGCTGTCCGGCGTGACCATGACATCGGTTGAGCGAGAGCTCGGCAGCGCCGCCCCGCCGCTCTCGCTCGTCGCCGAGACGGTCACCGCGTGCTTTGGCACCGTGTTCGCACTCGATCCGGAGCCGCTCGGCCCGGGCGCGCTATCCGCGAGGCTGCCTCTGGGCTGAGCTACGTTCGCACGCCGCTCCCGCGCGCGGCGGGAGCGGGGAGCGCGCGCTATATTTCGGCAGCGCGTCGTTCTCCCCTGACAACCGTCCTCCCATGCTGACCGCCATCACGCGCGGCGTGAGCGCATCGCTCGCGACGGGCGAGCTCACCTTCCGCGACCGCGTGCCGATCGACATCCCGCTCGCGCGGCGCCAGCACGAGGAGTACGAGCGCACACTCGCGGAATTGGGCGTGCTCATCGATCATCTGCCGGCGGAAGACGCGCTCGCCGATGCGGTCTTCGTGGAAGATGTGGGGATGATGCTCGACGAGATCGGGATCGTGACTGCGCCCGGCGCCGCATCGCGCCGCGCCGAAACCGAGAGCATCGCGCACGCGATGAGCCGCTACCGCCCGGTGCACCGGCTCACCGCGCCCGCGACGCTCGACGGCGGCGACGTCGTGCAAGTGGACCGCACGATGTACGTCGGCCTCTCCAGCCGCACCAACTCGGCCGGCATCGACCAGCTGGGCGCGCTCGTGTCACCACTCGGTTACATGGTGCGCGCAGTGCCGGTGCGCGGCGCTCTGCATTTGAAGACCGCGTGCACCTACGCCGGACGGGGCGTGCTGCTCGCGAATCCCGAGTGGGCGGCCACGAGTGCGTTCGGCGACATCGAGCTGCTCACCGTCCACGAGACGGAGCCCTGGGGCGCCAGCGTGCTCGCGATCGGCAATACGCTCGTGATGCCCGCGTCGTTCCCGCGCACGCGCGCGAAGCTCGAGTCGCGCGGCTTCACCGTTGCGCCAGTGGATCTGTCCGAGCTGCAAAAGGCCGAGGGCGGGCCGACGTGCCTGAGCATCGTCTTCGACGCTTCGGATGCCTGAAACGGATGCCTGAGCCGATCGATTTCGCGGCGGAGCTGAACCCGCAGCAGCACGCGGCCGCGACCTTCGGCAACGGTCCCTTGCTCGTGGTCGCCGGCGCGGGCACCGGCAAAACGCGCGCGCTCGTCTATCGCGTCGCGCATCTGCTGGCGCGCGGTGTGCCGCCGCATCGCATCCTGCTGCTCACCTTCACGCGCCGCGCCGCGCAGGAGATGCTCGGCCGCGTCGCGCGGCTCGCGGGCGGCGCGAGCGCGCGGGTGCACGGCGGCACCTTCCACGCCACGGCTCACCGGCTGCTGCGCGCGTACGGACCGGCTGCGGGACTGGCCAAGGACTTCACCATTCTCGACCAGGGCGACGCCGAGGATCTCATGGGAATGTCGCGCGCCGCACTCGGCTTCGGCCAGCGCAAGTCGCGCTTTCCGAAAAAGGAAACGCTGCATCACGTCTACTCGCGGCACGTGAACACGGAGATTTCCGTCGAGGACATTCTGCGCGACGATCTCCCCCTGTTCAGCGAGCTCGCCGCCGACATCACGCGTGTGTTCGCCGGATACACCACGCGAAAGGAGGAGCGCAATCTCGTCGACTACGACGATCTGCTGCTCTTCTGGGTTGCGATGCTCGAGGGATCGCCCGAGCTGGGCGCTCGCATCGCGGCGCTCTACGATCACGTGCTCGTGGATGAATATCAGGACACGAACGCGCTGCAGGCGCGGATTCTGCGCGCGATGGCGGGCGGCCACCGGAACATCACCGTCGTGGGCGACGACGCGCAGAGCATCTACGCTTTCCGCGGCGCGAACGTACGTAACATGCTCGACTTCCCGAAGCAGTTCGAGGGAACGACGGTCGTCGCGCTCGAGCACAACTACAGGTCCACGCAGCCGATTCTCGACGTCACCAACACCGTGATCTCGCGTGCACGGCAGCGCTTCACGAAGAACCTCTTCACGCGGCGCACCGGCGGTGAGGCGCCGTCACTCGTGGCCGCGCGAGATGAGCACGAGCAGACGAGCTGGGTGGTCGACCGGATTCTCGAGCTGCACGAGGAGGGAACGCCGCTGCGCGAGATGGCGGTGCTCTTTCGCGCGGGCTACATGTCCGCCGACCTCGAGATCGAGCTCACGAATCGCAAGATCCCGTTCGAGAAGTGGGGCGGGCTCAAGTTCCTCGAGGCCGCGCACGTGAAGGACGTGCTCGCGTTCCTCCGCATTCTCGAGAACCCGCGCGACGAGGTGAGCTGGTTCCGCGTGCTGCTCCTGCTTCCCGGCGTGGGCGATGCCACCGCCCGCGCAGCAATCGACATCCTCCAGGCGCGCCGCTGGGATCCGTCCGCACTCGCCGAGCTCACGCCACCGCTGCGCGCGCGCGATGCGCACGCCGCGCTCGTTCAGCTCTTCGCGTCGCTGCGCGCGGAGGAGGTCGATCGCGCCGTTCCCGCGGAGATCGCGGCGCTGCGCCGCATGTACGACGCGATCCTGCGCGAGCGCTACGATCGAATCGAGCCGCGTCTCGCGGATCTCGATCAGCTCGAGATCATCGCGGCGAAATTTCCGTCGCGCGCGGCCTTCCTCTCGGAGCTCGCCCTCGAGCCCCCCTCCGCAACGCAGGATCTCGCCACCGGGAGCACCACCGATGACGACGCGCTGATCCTGAGCACTGCGCACAGCGCGAAAGGCCGCGAGTGGGATGCCGTGTTCGTGATCTGGGCGGTGGACGGATGGTTTCCGTCCTCGCGCGCGCTGCGGAGCGACGACGAGATGGAGGAGGAGCGCCGCCTCATGTACGTGGCGATGACGCGCGCGCGCCATCACCTCGCCGTGCTCTATCCACTCAACAGCTACGGCTCGCGCTGGGGCAGCGAGTACACGATCGACCAGCTCTCGCGCTTCATCGATGTGGGCGTGCGAGAGCGCATGCGCCGGATGGCGGCGTATCCCGCCCCTGCGCCAGCCCCCGCGCCGGAGCAGCCGCCCGGCATGCCCCTCGATCTTCGCGCGCTACTTCGCGGGCGCTTCGGCGCTCCCTGACGCGACGTACGCTCGTATCGCGGCGTACGGATCCTTCGGCTGCGAGCGCGCGAGCGCGATGATGCGCGAGATCGCTGCGGGAAGCCGCTCGTCCTCCCGCGCGTAGATCGCGTCGAAATCGTCCAGCCCCGTGCGATACATGCGTCGCGACATGAGGGCGGCGTTGTCGAGATGGAGCGCGACCGGTTTGCGAGGATCGTAGCCCGGAAGCGCCGGCTCGATCTCGCGTGCAAATCGCTTTCGCGCACCTGCGAACACGATCTCCCGCGCGCGCAGCCTCTCCTCCTTGCTGTGTGGATGCGCCTTGAACGCGGAATCCACGCTGTTGTACACCGCGCTCCAGAAGCGGCCGAGCGTCTTCTGGCGCGCCCAGTCCTCGCGCGCGAGCGCGACGCGGGCGCTGTCCCCGCGCGCGGCGTAGAACAGTTCGGCACCGCGCGTGCCGACGAAGTTCGCGAACGATTCGTTGAACACGGCCTGCCCCGCCGCATAGAACGTGTTGTGTGTCAGCTCGTGAATCACGGTGTTCACGAGCTCCACGCTGTCCTCATCGATCGTGGTCGAGAGCACGGGATCTTCGAGATAGCCGAGCGTGCTGAAGGCGGATGCGGGACGCAGATACGCGTCGAACCCGTCGCGCGACAGCTCCGCCGCCGCCCGCTTCGCATCGTTCACGTCGAAGTAGCCCTTGTACGGCACGCTCCCCACGATTGGAAACCACCAGGTCTTGTAGCGCAGCCGGTCGCGGTAGGCGGCCGAGAGCACGACCACGAGCGTGTCGTGATCGATGTGGCTGTACGTGGTGAAGCCGCGTTTCGCATCGAGCTTCACGGAGTCCCGGGCGAACGCGCGCGCGTCGAGCACCAACTCGAGCTTTCTGCGCGTGGTCGCATCGGTGGCCGAGTCGCGCACGACATCGGCGATCGGCCGCGCGCGCGACAGGATGCGCGCCTCGGCCCATCCCGCGCGGATCAGGTAGCGACCGGTGGGAACGAGCGTGAAAAAGACGAGGACGGCGAGGGCCAAAACCCCCGCCGTCCTCCCAGCGACACGTCCGATGTTCATTCCGAGACGTTCATGATCGAGATGGTCATGGTGTCGTGGAGCGGCCGCATTCGGAATCGCCCGTTCCCATCCGCCTCATCAATTGTTTGGGACGGACAACGGACACGCCGCCGCGCTCGGGCAGTGGAAGACGCTCACCTGCGCGCCGAGCGATGCCGCGAACGCGTCCGTGGTGGCGGACGGAGTGAACGTGAGCCCGATCGGTGAGCCGCTCGACGGCGCCGTCAAAACGAAAAAGTCCATCGTGCCGGGGTGCATTGCCTCCGCTCGCGCGGCCCCCGGCGTCAACGGGAGCGCCTCGATCGGAAACGTCTGCGAAAAGTTCGCCGGGTTGCGCTCGTGCTGCTTTCCGTACAGCGCGCGGAGGTTTCGCGAGGTGAAGCGCAGCTCCGGCGGAATCGACGTGCGTGGAACGCCCGGCAGACTGTCCACGTAGAGTGCGAGCGAGAACTCTCCGAACAGGGTAGAAAAGGATGTGCCGCCGGCCGCCGTCACGAGGTTCGGGACGCCCGTCTGGTCCGTCTGATCCAGGCGGCCGTACACCGTACTGTCCTGCTGATCGCCGAGCCAGCGCAGGAACAGCCACACCGCGCCACGCTGCACGAGGGTGCCGTCGCCATCGCCCCAGTTGCTCACCGATGCCTTGTCCGCCGTGTCCGTGCTCGCGGTGTTGAGCAGGTAGTGGTACGAGTTGTACAGGTCGCCCGAGATGAAGCCCTGCGACGAATCGGGGAACGCCTGGTCGGGATCGGTGCGCCCCGACGGAGGCGGAAAGCGATTTTCGTAATAGCGCGAGCCCAGCTCCTCGGCGACATGACTCAATCCCTCGTTCAGCCACGGATCCTCCTCGTTCCCGCCGCGAAGGATCGCGTGCTGCCCGAACGAGATCATGTGCTGGAACTCGTGGATGAACGTCGATGGCGTGAGCTGCTCCACGGCGGCGAGGGTGTGCGTGCAGCTCACCGTGGCATTCGGATCGGGAACGAGCGAATAGAAGATCTCCGCCCCGTTCGATTTTCCGGGATATTGCGCGGGGAGCAGATCCACCGCGTTGAAGAATCCGGCGATGTACCCCAGGGTGGTGCAGTCACTCGCCTTCGTGAGCTTGTTGATGATCGGCGACAGAAGCACGATCACGCGCGAGTTCCCATCGATGTCCGACGGCTGCCCGAAGGTCGCGACATCGATCGTGTAGAGATCGAGATCGAAGGTGTTGCCGAAGGCGGCGATCTGCCCGTCCGAGAAGCCTCCTGCAGGCGCGTTCTTGGACACGTAGATGAGCAGATGCGTGCCGGAATACTTCAGGATTGCCGTGTCGGTGGTGTACTGCGAGCCGTTGGTGAAGCTCGACAGCACGTGGAACGAGGTGGACGATCCCAACGCGGGCGGCACCGCGTCCGCGTGGATCCTGCTCGCGAGCGGTCCCGCGGCCGAGCCATTGCTGCGGGCGGCGGCAGCGACCTCGCGCTCGTGCCGTCGCAGCACGTTCTCGAGGCTCCGCTGCATTTGGGAGAGATCAGGCGCGGCTCCCATGCCGAACGAAGGTGCCTGACGCGACGCGCTCACGATGCGGGTGGCTGCGGCACCGGGCACGCCCGCTGAGAGCGTGAAGTTCACCGGGTTCACCGCGGCCGTGGCGGTCACGAACTGCGGAACGACCAGGTACGTGCCGCCATCGGCCGGAATCGAGAGGCACGGCAGATCGGCCTCGGGAATGACGCGGCCCGCCAGCGAGGCGACGGTGAACGGGGAGCCTGAGCAGGTGCCGTTGGGCTGCGTCGGGCCCGAGTCGCTGCTGCACGCAGCCAGGTACACCACGATACCGCTTCCAAGCACCAGCGAGGGCAGGAGTTTGCGCATGGGCTTCACGAAAAGAGGAGCCCGGGAGCGCGTCTCTCCCCACGGGCGGATCGGAAACAGGTGTTATTCTACAGCGCCAGGATGGTTCCTAGGCGTTCCTATCGAATTTTAGGCCAGCGCCGGCGGGAACAATAGGCAGAATGTCCCCGGCAGCATAATATTCGTGGTAGATGCTCGCAGCACCTTTGCGAGCGCGAAAGCTCCGCCTCGAGCCTCGCGTGTGCCTCCCGAGCGATGCGTTGCTCTGCCCCTTTCGGCGCCTGATGTCATTCGTCCATCTCCATTGCCATTCCGAATATTCGCTGCTCGACGGTGCCAATCGCATTGGCGATCTGATCAGCCGCGCGCAGGAGCTCGAGCAGCCTGCCCTGGCAATCACCGATCACGGAAATCTTCACGGCGCCTGGGACTTCCAGGAGAAGGCGAAGAAAGCAGGAATCAAGCCGATCATCGGCATGGAGGCCTACGTCTCCCCCGGAGATCGACGCGAGCGCTCTCGCCCCCGGAATGGTGGCAAGCCGTATTACCATCTCGTATTACTCGCGAGAGACGCGATCGGCTATAAAAATCTCGTAAAGCTTTCCTCGCTCGCCTACACCGAGGGCTTCTACACCAAGCCTCGCGTGGACCGCGAGCTCCTCGCCAAGTACTCCGAAGGGCTGATCGTCTCCTCCGCCTGCATCGCCGGCGAGATCGCGACGCACCTGCTGGAGGGGCGCCTCGAGGAAGCGAGGGGCGTCGCGCACTGGTACGCGGGCACCTTTCCGGACCGCTACTATCTCGAGGTCCAGGCGCACGACTCCGGCGGCATCCAGTCGAAGCTCAACGCCCTCGTTCTCGACCTTGCGACCGAGACGGGCATCCCGGTGATCGCGACGAACGACGCGCACTTTCTCCGCGACACCGATCACGACGCGCACGATGTGCTGCTCTGCATCGGTCTCGGGAAGGACCGCAGCGATCACGATCGCATGCGCTACGACAATGGCCTGTACTTCAAGAGCGCCCCGGAGATCGCCGCCCGCTTCCCGGGACGCCCCGATGTTCTCGAGAACACGCTCAGGATCGCCGACGAGATCGCGGTCCCGTTCTCCAAGACGTATCACGTTCCCTCGTTCCCGCTGCCGTCCGGCGTGGAAACCGAGAACGAGCTGCTCGTGCGCCTGGCGGAAGAGGGCGCGCGCATGCGCTACGGCGATCCGCTGCCGGCCAACGTGCGCGAGCGCCTCGACTACGAGCTCGGGGTCATCACGAAGACGGGGTACGCCGGCTACTTCCTGATCACCTACGACTTCATCAAGGCGGCGCGCGACCGGGGCATCCCCGTGGGTCCCGGCCGCGGCTCGGCCGCCGGCTCGCTCGTCGCCTACGCGCTGCGCATCACCGATGTCTGTCCGCTCGAGTTCGATCTCCTCTTCGAGCGCTTTCTGAATCCCGAGCGCGTCTCGATGCCCGACATCGACGTCGACTTCTGCTTCGAGCGCCGCGGCGAGGTGATCGAGTACGTGCGCCAGAAGTACGGCCGCGAGTCCGTGGGACAGATCATCACCTTCGGCACGATGAAGTCGCGTGCCGTGATCAAGGACGTCGGTCGCGTGCTCGGCTTCAGCCCCGCCGAAACCGATTCGCTCGCGAAGCTCATCCCGAACCAGCCGAACTTCTCGCTGACGGTGAAGGAAGCCACGTCACAGATCGCGGAGGTGAAGCAGCTCTACCGCAACGACCAGCGCTACAGGCAGCTGCTCGACTACGCGATCGCGCTCGAGGGACTTTCGCGCCACGCTGGCGTCCACGCCGCCGGCATCGTGATCGCACCGGGTCCGCTCGATGAGTACGTGCCGGTGTGCACGCAAAGCTCCAAGGGCGCGGGCGGCTCGCGCGACGACGAATCGATCGTCGTCACGCAGTACGACATGAACGCGCTCGAGAAGACCGGGATGCTCAAGATGGACTTCCTCGGTCTCACCACGCTCACGATCATCCACGACGCGCTCGGTCTCATCGAGCAGGCCACCGGCACGCGGCCGAATCTCGACGAGCTGCCGCTGGATGATCCCGAGACGTACCGGCAGCTTCGCGCGGGCCGCACCGCCGGCGTGTTCCAGTTCGAGTCCGCGCTCGCCACGGACATGCTCAAGAGCATGCGCTGCGATCGCTTCGACGATCTCGTCGCCTCCAATGCGTTGATGCGCCCGGGCCCGCTCGACGCCGGCATGCATCGCGTGTACATCGCGCGCAAGCGCGGCGAGGAGGCGGTGACGTACCCGCTCCCCGAGCTCGCCGACGTGCTCGCGCCCACGTACGGCGTGATCACCTATCAGGAGCAGGTGATGCGGATCGCGCAGCTCCTGGCCGGGATCTCGCTCGCCGAAGCCGACGTGCTCAGGAAGGCGGTCGGCAAAAAGGATGCGGCGCTCATCGAGGCGGAGCTCACGAAGTTCTCGAGCAAGGCGATCGCGCGCGGCCACGCGCCCGCGGTCATCCACGAGATCGCCGGGCAGATCAAGACGTTCGGCCGCTACGGCTTCAACAAGTCGCACTCGGTCGCCTACTCGATCCTCTCGTATCACACCGCGTGGCTCAAGACGCATTACCCCGCCGAGTTCATGGCGGCGCTCCTGTCGTCGCAGATCGGCGACGCGGACTCGGTGGTCAAGTACATCAACGAGGCGCGCGAGCTCGGGATCGAGGTGCTGCCGCCCGATGTGAACGAGTCGGGCTACAAGTTCACCGTGATTGGCGACAAGCGCGTGCGCTTCGGCCTCGGCGCGATTCGCAACGTCGGCCACGCGGCGATCGACTCGATCCTCGCCGCGCGCGCCGACGCGCCGTTCACGTCGCTCTTCGATCTGTGCGAGCGTGTCGATCTTCGGCTCTGCAACAAGCGCGTCTTCGAGGCGCTCATCGCCTCGGGCGCGCTGGACTCGCTCGGCGGGCACCGCGCGCAGTTTCTCTCCGCGCTCGACGCGGCGCTGCAGGAGGCGGGACTCAAGCAGGACGAGGCCGCGAGCGGCCAGGGCTCGCTCTTCGGTCTCGCCAACGCGGACGAAGCTCCGCGACCTCAGCTCTCGCGATCGCTGCCCAACATTTCCGCATGGAGCGACAGCGAGCGGCTCGCGAAGGAAAAGGAGATTCTCGGCTTCTACATCTCCGGGCACCCGCTGGAGCCGTTTCGCACCGAGGTCGAGATCTTCGCCACGCACAGCGTGTCGTCGCTCGGGAAGTGGGTGGAGACACCAATGTTTCTTGGCGTGGTCGTCACCGCCATCAAGCGGCAGGTCAGCAAACGGAGCGGCTCGGAGTTCGCACGGTTGACAGTGGAGGATTTCTCCGGATCTTCAGAGGTGCTCGTGTTTCCGGAGGCGTGGGCGCTTTTGGGAGATCGCATCAAGCCCGATGTCCCCGTACTCTTAAAGGGGGGCTACTCCAAGCGTGACCAGGAGGTGGACAATCCAACCTTCATCGTCGAATCGGTCACGCCGTTCGCGGAGCTTCGCGCCACTGGAAACGTCGCCGTTTCGATCGAGCTTGCCGCGGGCGCGCCCGTCACGGCGGACGTGCTGCACGATGTCCGTGAGATGGTGGACGCACACGCGGGCTCGGCGCCGATCGAGCTCAGATGGAACGATGGGAACGGAAGCAGCGCGAGATTGCGTTCGCGCTCGCTCAGGATCGCGGTGACCAATGCCGCGCTCCACGATTTGCGCGCCCTGCTCGGCACCGAGCGCGTACGACTCGTCCGCGGGAGCTGATGCATGAGCACGTCGATAATGGAGTTCGAGAAGCCGATCGTCGAGCTGGAGAGGCAGATCGATGAGCTGAGGCGCACGGCGGAGCGGCGCCAGCTCAGCATGGAGGACGAGATCGTGCCGCTCGAGCGCAAGCTGGACGAGCTCCGGCGCACCGTGTACACGAGCCTCACGCCGCTGCAGCGCGTGCAGGTCGCGCGCAACGCGCGCCGGCCGTTCACGCTCGACTACCTGCAGCTCGCCTTCACGGATTTCATCGAGCTGCACGGCGATCGCCTCTATCGCGACGACGCGGCCATCGTGGGCGGATGGGCGCGCCTCGATGGTGAGTCGGTGATGGTGATCGGACATCAGCGCGGCCGCGACACGAAGGAGAATCTCAAGCGCAACTTCGGCATGCCGCATCCGGAGGGCTACCGGAAGGCGCTGCGACTCATGAAGCTCGCGGAGAAGTACCACGTACCGGTGATCACGCTCATCGATACCCCGGGCGCATGGGCGGGACTGGGCGCCGAGGAGCGGGGCCAGTCCGAGGCGATCGCGCGCAATCTGTTCGAGATGAGCCGCCTGGAGGTTCCGGTCGTCGCGACGATCATCGGCGAGGGCGGATCCGGTGGCGCGCTCGCGCTCGGTGTCGCCGATCGCGTGCTCATGCTCGAGAACGCGGTCTATTCCGTGATCACCGTGGAGGGATGCGCGGCGATACTCTGGAAGGATGGCAAGAGCAACGAGATGAAGGAGCGCGCCGCGAAGGCGCTGCGCATCACCGCACCGGAGCTGATGGAGCTCGGCGTGATCGACGAGATCGTGCCGGAGCCTGTGGGCGGCGCGCACGTCAACCACGAGGCGTCCGCGCGCGCGCTGCAGGAGGCGCTCGTTCGCAACCTGGAGGAGCTGCGACGCTTCCGCCCGGAGAAGCTCGTGCGCAGGCGGCGGGAGAAGTTCCTGTCGATGGGCGAGTTCACGGAGTGACCGTGGCTCCGCATCTCGTCGAAGTCGCGTTCAAGGGCAAGCGCAAGGAGTTCTTCCTCTGGGACGGCGAGGACCCTCCGCGCGTGGCATCGCCCGTGATCGTCGAGGTGGAACGCGGGGAGGATTTCGGTCGCGTGCACGCGATCGGCGAGCACGCGGCCACGCGGTGCGGTGGCTGCGCGCACGGCTGCGGCACTGCCGCGCCCGAGCGCAAGGTGCTCCGCGCGGCGACGCCCGAGGATGAGCGCCGCGCGAACGAGCTCCCCGAGGAAGATGAGATCGCCCGCCGCAAGGCGTCGGAGCGCGTGAAGGCGCACGCGCTGGTGATGAAGGTGTCCGACGCCGAGTGGCAGTGGGATCGCAAGAAGCTCACCCTGTACTTCACGGCGGAGAAGCGCGTCGACTTTCGCGCGCTCGTGCGCGATCTCGCGGCAGCCTTTCGCACGCGCATCGAGTTGAAGCAGATCGGCGTGCGCGACGAGGCCAAGCGGCTCGGCGGCATCGGCCGCTGCGGCCGCGAGTACTGCTCGGCGTCGTGGCTGCCGGAGCTGCGCCCGGTGAATCTGCAGGTGGCGAAGGACCAGCATCTCTCACTCAACCCGAGTCAGATCTCGGGCGCGTGCGGGCGGCTCATGTGCTGCCTGCGCTACGAGCACGACTACTACGTGCAGAGCCGCAAGCGCTTTCCCAAGGAGGGGCGCATCCTCGTCACGTCGCTGGGTGAGGAGAAGGTGCTGGCGAACGACATCTTCGGCGATCGCGTCACGCTGCGCGGTCCCGAGGGCGACACGCGCGTGGTGCCGCTCGCGGAGCTGAAGCAGGAGCTCGAGCAGCGCGCGAG
This sequence comes from Gemmatimonadaceae bacterium, assembly GCA_025929535.1. Classification (GTDB taxonomy): domain Bacteria; phylum Gemmatimonadota; class Gemmatimonadetes; order Gemmatimonadales; family Gemmatimonadaceae; genus FEN-1250. Next base: position 12,443 of record JAICLZ010000016.1, on the reverse strand, counting down.
CGTGGTCGAGGAGCACGAGGACGAGCCGGCGGTGGCCGAGGCGGCAACGGAGACCGTGCTCGAGGAGGAGGCGCCCGCGCGCGCGAGCGCGAGCGCCACGCCAGCCGCGCAGCGTACGCTCACGCCGCTCCCCGGCGAGACTCCTGCGGCCGAAGCAACCGATCGGCGGCCGCACCGCCGCCGCGGCCGCCGCGGCGGGCGGCGTGGCCGGGCCGGAGGCGAGAGCCCGCCGGCCGCGCCGGAAGGCGAATAGCGTGGCGGAGTACTACCTCACCACCGCGATCGATTACGCCAACGGCGATCCACATCTGGGCCACGCATTCGAAAAGATCGGCGCGGATGTCATTGCCCGGTATCACCGCATGCTCGGCGAACGGGTGTGGTTCCTCATCGGGATGGACGAGCATGGCCAGAAGGTCGCGCAGACCGCGGCGGATCGCGGACTCGCTCCGCAGGTGCTCGTGGACGAGGTCGCCGAGATCTTTCAGGCGATGTGGCGCCGCCTCGGCATCTCGAACGATCAGTTCATTCGCACGACTGCACCCGCGCACAAGCAGGGCGTGCAGGCGCTGATCGAGCGCATCTTCGAGAAGAGCCCTGGCGACTTCTACGAGAAATCGTACGAGGGGTACTACTGTGTCGGCTGCGAGTCGTTCAAGCAGGACAACGAGATCATCGATGGCCGCTGCGTGCTGCACCCGACGCGCGTGCTCGAGTGGGTGGAGGAGCGCAACTGGTTCTTCCGGCTGAGCAGGTACCGCGATTTTCTTCGTGCGCACTTCGAAGCGCATCCGGACTTTCTGCAGCCGGCCTCTCGGCGCAACGAGATCCTGAGCCTCCTCGAGCAGGGGCTGGACGACGTGTCGGCGAGCCGCGCACGGCTCGCCTGGGGCGTGCCCTTCCCCCGCCCCACGAGCGACGGCGAGGTGCAGACGACCTACGTGTGGTTCGACGCGCTGCCGAACTATCTCACCGCAACGGGATTTCCGGGCGTCGAGCCGCGGCAGCACTGGCCTGCGCAGCTGCACGTGATCGGCAAGGACATCACGCGCTTTCACTCGGTGATCTGGCCCGCGATGCTGAAGGCTGCGGAGCTCGAACTTCCCGAGCGCATCTGGGCGCATGGATTCGTGAATCTGGGCGGCGAGCGGTTCAGCAAGAGCGCGGGCGTGAAGCTCGAGCTGAGCGAGGCGATCGACAAGTTCGGCCCCGATGCCTTCCGATATTTTCTGCTGCGCGAGATTCCGTTCGACACGGACGGCAACTTCTCGTGGGAGCGCTTCGAGGAGCGCTACACATCGGATCTCGCCAACGGCTACGGCAATCTCGCGAGCCGCGCGATCGCGATGATCGAGAAGTATCGGGAGGGCGTGGTACCGCGCCTCGAGCGCAACGACTCGTACGCGGAAGACCTTCGAGACATCGCGGACTACGTGGATGCGATGAACGACCACTTGCTGCACAGGGGACTCGAGGCGGTCTTTCACAACGTGGACAACGCCAACGAGTACGTGACGATGCAGGCGCCCTGGAAGCTCGCGCGCGAAGCTGGATCGGCTGCCGCGCTCGACGAAACCCTGGCGACCCTCGCGCGCAAGCTCGCGATCGAGACCGTGCTCCTCGCGCCGTTCATGCCTGCCAAGGCGCAGGCCGTATGGGAGCAACTCGGCGGCCCGGGCGCCGTTGCGGATCAGCGAATCGCGGCGCTTGAACGGCTGGACCCCAGCGGCTGGAGGGTGACGAAAGGCGCGCCGCTCTTTCCCCGGGAGGCGCCGGCAGCGGCATAATTCGTTGCATCGTAAGTCACTACGACAGAATGGTTTGTCGACAGCGCGCCGCAAGTCGAATTTATCCCGAAAAGTTGCTGCTCGAGCGTGACCGAACCCCCTCGCTGACAGTCTTTTCCGGGTAGAGCCGCCAGTTCCTTTCGGAGAGCCGCATGCCGCCTCAGCGCCGCTGGACCTTTCTCGTCGTACCGCACGGCTCGGACTCTCCCCGCAGCTTCTCGCTCTCCGAAAAACTCATCAAACGCCTCGCGATCGGCGCGAGCGCGCTGGGACTCGTCGCCGCGATGGGCGTTGGCGTCGCGCTCAGTCACGTCGCGCTCACGCTTCGGCACAGTGACGAGCGCGGCCTGGTGGGCGGCGACCTCTCGCTCATGCAGGCACGTCTCGACAGCCTCGATGACACGCTGCGTGCGATCTCGCGTCGTGATCAACAGATTCGCCTCTTGGCCGGCCTCGAGAGCGATTCGGCGCTGCAGCACCGCGACAGCTCCGGCGCCATTCTCTCCATCGGGCACGTGAGCGAGATGACCGTGAGCAGCACGAGCGACATCGACGGGATGATCAAGCGCGCCAACTCACTCGCGGCGAGCTTCGCCGAGGTGTCGGGAACGCTGGCGCACAACACCGAACGGATGGCGCGGATCCCGTCGATCATGCCCACCGCGGGATGGCTCTCGAGCAACTTCAGCCTGTCGCGCTTCCATCCCATCCTGCACTACGCGCGGCCGCACGAGGGCATCGACGTGAGCGCGCCGATGGGCGCCCCGATCGTCGCGCCGGCGGGCGGAGTCGTGCAGCGCGTGACGTGGGAGACGGGCTACGGCAACGTCCTCGAGATCGACCATGGCGATGGCATCATCACGAAATACGCGCACTGCTCGAAGGTGCTCGTGCGCCCGGGCCAGCGCGTGAAACGCGGCCAGCTCATCGCCAACGTGGGCAGCACGGGGCTCTCCACGGGCCCGCACGTGCACTACGAGATCCACGTGAATGGAAAGGTGGTCGATCCGCTGACGTACGTGCTCCCCGAGGGCGTGATTCCAGACTGAGCTCGGAAGCGCAGGCGGCGAAGGACAACGCGCCCGATCGGGATTTCTCCGATCGGGCGCGTCGTACATCTGGTTCGCGATGCCGCTAGGGAGCCGCGATCACCGTCACGGGAACGTCGAGCGTCGTCGTCGTGAAGTTGTGGTTCACATCCGTGTAGGTGATCGTGAGCGTCGTGGAGCCTACCGCGTCACCCTGCACGAAGCCACTGCCATTGACCTCGGCGATGGTCGGGTCTGCGAAGCTGAACGTCATGTTGGCCGTAGCATTCGCAATCGCGACACCCTGCGGCTCGATGGTTGCCGTGGGCGTGAACTCGGCTGAATCGCCCACGGGAACCGTGAACGAGCCTGGATCGGATGCCAGCTGCACCGAGGTGTAATCGGTACTCCCGGTAATCGAGTTACTGTCCTTCTTGGTGCAAGCGGCGGCGGCCACCACGCCTACGGCCACAACCGCGAGCCTCAACATCTTGTTGTTCATGAACACGGCTCCTGAAGACTGGAATGATCGATGTGAAGCAATCGAAAGTGGAGTGTCGCCTGCCCGGTCACGATCGGCCGGGCAGACGGCTTACTGCGATCGCTAGACTCCGGGACGGTCGACCTGGCCAGCGCACGTGATGCCGGCTGGTCCCGTCGCATGCTTCGGCCATACGGCGTTGGCAATCGGATCTGCAGGAGTATTTGCGGTATTCGTCGTTTGCTCGGTGTAGCTGTATGGGAGACGGGCTGGCACGTACTGAAAGCCTCCGGTGTGGTTCGCCGGAAGCGAGAGGTTCGGAACGCAGGTGCGGAGATAATCGAAGTACACCTCGGGATTCAGGAAGAGGCGCACGAACTTCTCTTCGAGAATGCCGACGAGCAATCCATTGGTGCCACCCGGAACCACTGCCGAACCGCTCTCTCCGTAATTGGTACGCTCGAGATTGAGATCCGCGAGGGCCGGGCCGAACTGACCGAGCCGGTAGTGCGCCTCCGCATCGAGCAGAAGATTCTCGGCATTGGTGACGATCCCCTGCCTGTACTCGGGGCCGAGCGCGAAGGTCGATACGTTGCTGCCCGCCGAGACGCCGGCAGGTGAGCCGAGGTACTGGCCCGAGCTGTTCTTGTTGTAGAGCTCCGCGAGCAGCGCATCGTCGTTGAACTGCTTCGCCAGATTGATGTGGAGCGACGAAGGCTCCACGTCGCCGGCACGCGAGCCCACGAGGAACTCGTAGAAGAGGTTCTGCTCGAAGGTGGTACTCGAGTGCACCGTCGCGAAATCGCCGTCGGGACTCGAGATACCCTGCGCCGTCTCCGTCAGCACGCTGTTCAGCTTCGTGTTGTCGTACGAGAGATCGCCGTTCTCGGCCGTGTGCATGTAGTAGCGGGCCTTGAGCGTGTGCGCGGTCGCGATCCACTTCGAGAAATCATTGCTGAAGTAGAAATCGACGGCGTTTCCGGCGCCGCTTCCACTCAGATTCGTGATGGCCGTGTCGAGCAGTGCCTCGACGTGTGCGTAGACGGCCGCTTGCGTGTCGAACGTCGGGAACGGCGTTCCGGCTGAATCGAAGGGGACATCGCCCCAGAGATCCGTGATGAAGCCGATCGTGAGCGCCTCGATCACCTGAAACTGGCCGACTGCCTTCATGTTGCCGGCCGTGGTGGCCTGCGCTTCACCGTTCCGAATGTCGGCGAGACCGCCCGACGCATACATCGCGATCCAGAGCCCGTCCGACGTCAAGTCGTCCGTGCCGGAGCCGTAATTCGAGTAGCTGGCCCACTGGCGATTCACCCCTGCGATCTGCTGTGCCCAGAGCGGCAGGAGATTCATGGGATAGGTCTCCCAGTTGCCCATGACGCCAATCTGCACGCCGATGAACAGCTGGTCCGAAGTGGCGCTGGTCGGCTGGTTGCAGCTATTGCTCACGCAATCGCCGGTGAGAAAGCTGTTGCAGCCGGCGGCGGCGAACGTTACGAACGTCGCGACGAGCGCGAGCTTGTGAGTCTTTTTCATGTGCTCTCCTCCTCGCGGGTTAGCGGTTGAGTCCAACGGTGACAACGAGCGAGCGTGCCTGCGGATTGTTGAACCAGTCGAAGCCCCCAACGAGCGTCGCCCCGCCGAGCTGCGTTTCGGGGTCGATACCGCTGTAATGCGTCCACGTCGCGAGATTTCTCCCCGCGACTCGCAGATCGATGCTGGACAGGCCGAGCGAGCGCGAGACCCACGGCTGCACGAACGTGTAGCCGACCGAGACTTCGCGAAGCTTGGTGAAGCCCGCATCCTCGATGAAGTCGACCGCATTGCCTCCGAACGCGCCGCCATCGTTCTCGAACCAGTTCTGGTCGATGATCACCGGGACACCGGCGCCGGGGCCCGTGACGTTCGCGTCCCCGTGGAAGCCCTGCACGCCGTTGGCCGACGGTCCGAAGACGAACGTCTGTCCGCGAATGTCGGTGTCCTTGTGCGTTCCGTAGACGTAGAGCGCGCCGCGCGTGCCGTTGTACGCCTGGCCGCCGTGCTTGATGTCGAGCAGTGCCGACACGTTCCAGTGCTTGAGGAACGTCACGTCGGTGCGCACGCTGCCGGTCCAGTCGGGCTGTGAGCTCCCCAACACTCGAAGATTGTCCTGATCGAGCACCGGGAATCCGTTGTCGCCGATGTACAGCGTTCCGTTCGGCTTGCCCTGGCACACGTCCTGATCGATGTTGTCGTCGCCGACCGTGAGCCCTCTGCCGCAGCGCACGAAGTCGAAACCCGCGAACGAGCCCGTTGGATATCCAACGCGGGCAACGGTGGTGAGAATCGCCTGCGAGCCGACGAGAATGTCGGTCGAGCCGCTGAGGTTCGTCACGAGATTGCGATTGCGGCCCCAGACCAATCCCACGTTCCAGTTGAAGTTCTCTCCACGAACCGGGTGCAGGTCCGAGGTGACTTCCCAGCCCTTGTTCGTGATCGTCGCGGCGTTCTTAACGATCGAAGTGAAGCCGCTCGACGGAGGCGTCGGGCCCTGGAAAATGACGTCCGTCGTCTTCGAGTCGTAATAGGAAATGCCGACCGTCGCCCAGCCCTTGAAGAGCCCGAAGTCGAGCCCACCCTCGTATTCGCGGGTCTTTTCCGGCCGCAGACTGTCGCTGCCGACCGCGTTCGGTCCAATGAGTCCCGCCTGGCCCTGATAGATCGTGCGCAGGATACCAGAGGCATCCCCACCGTACTCGGTGAAGGTACCGACGCGGAACAGACTGTTCGTGGTGTAGACGAGCGGCTCGCGCCCGGTCTGCCCGTATGCGAAGCGCACCTTGCCGAAATCGATCTTGTCGGTGAGGCCGGAGATCGCCTTCGTGAAGGTCCACGCGGCGCTCGCCTTCGGGAACCAGTGACGCCGGTTGTTCGAGCCGAACGTGGAGAATCCGTCGTTGCGGAGCGCGCCCGTGAGGAAGAGCTGGTCCCAGAGGTCCGCGGTCGCCTGCCCGAAATACGACTCGCGACGGACTTTCGCCGTGCTGTCGTTCGGATCCTTGCTGACCGTGTTGAGCACCTCGAACGGCTTTGGCGCGATCAGCCCCGTGCCGAGCACGTAGATCTGTTTGAAGTCCGTCGCGTTCAGATTCTGGCCGAGCGTGAACGTTCCCGTGAACGACGGTGAGAACGTATGGCTCGCGATCGCCGTCAGATTGTGGTCGAGAATGTAGTTGTTGTAGTCCGCACGAATCACCTGACCCACGGACGTCGTCGAGTTCCCCTCGGGAAGCGCCTCGAGACGCGAGTCCGTGTAGTAGTCGGCGCCCGCCACCTCCTGGATCTTGAGCCAATCAGCAGGCTCCCAGTTCATGTCGACGTTGCCGAGCACGCGGTTGAGGTTCGAGTTGGCCGGAGCCTCGGACGTGATCCAGAACGGATTGTCGTAGCCACGTCCCACCGTAGCTGACAGCAGCGACGGCGTCTGGAACCGGTACGTCTTGTACATGCCGTTCGAGGCGAAGAAATCCTTGTTGTTCCATTCGGGCGGCGTGCGAAGGCCGCCGAGCATGATGCCGCTCGTGTTGTCGCCGCGCTGGATGTACGAGCCGCGCGAGTCGATGTACGAGAGATTGCCGCCGATCTTGAACTTATCGCCGATCAGCTGCGACGCCTTGAGGCGAATCGTCTGGCGCTTGTAGCTGTCGTTCGGACCGGCGACGATACCGGAGTTGTTGTTGATGCCGCCCGAGAGGAAGAAGGTGCGGCGGTCGTCACCACCCGAGATCGAGAGATTGTTGTCGGCGACATGGCCGGTCTCGAACATCTCGTTGAAGTGATTGTACGTCGTCGTTCCGGGCGCCAGCGGCTGTCCCCAGCTGTGGCTGGAGGAGAAGGCATCCGTGTCGGCCACGACGCCGTTGTCGGCGAGGAAGCCGTTGTTGCCCTGGCCGTAGGACGTCTGCAGCGGATAGCCCGAGGTCACCTTGTCGAACGAGTACGACGAGTGCAGCGAGTACTGCGTCTTGCCGGACTTGCCGCTCTTGGTGGTGATGATCACGACGCCCTGGGCTGCGCGCGCGCCGTAGATCGCGGCCGCCGCGGAGCCCTTGAGGATCGTGACCGACTCCACATCGTTCGGATTGATGTCGACGATGCGGTTCGGATTGACCGTGCCCTGCTCCGCGTTGTTCGCGAACTGTCCCTGCGTGTTGATGGATGAGTTGTCCACCGGCACGCCGTCGACGATGAACAGCGGCTGTCCGTCGCCGGAGAAGGTCTTCAAGCCGCGGATCTGGATGTTCACGCTGCTGCCGGGATCCGCCGACTCCGACGTGACCTGCACGTTCGGCGCCTTGCCCGCGAGCGACTCGGTGAGATTCTGCTCGTTGGCCTTGGCGATTTGCTCGGCGCCGACGTTGTTGACCGTCGCGCCGAGCTTCTCGTTCGTGGTGATCGTGCCTTCGCCCGTGATGACGAGCTGCTGCAGCACGACCGCCTGCGTCTCGAGCTGGAAATCGGTGGTGATGTTGCCGGGGTTCAGCGTGATCGTGACGGACTTCGGCTTGAATCCCTGAAGTCGCACGCTGAGCAGCGCCTGCTGCCCGGTGACGCGCGCCGCGGGCACGGTGAAGCGATACGAGCCATCCGCCTTCGTTTCCCCGCCGAGCGCCATCTTGTCGAGATAGACCTGCGCACCTTCGACGGGCGCCCCAGCGACGCTGGTGACCTTACCCGTGAGCAGCGCCTCTCCCTGTGCGCGCGCCCCTCGAGGCGCGGCAACGAGAGCGAGCACCGCGAGCACTGACAGAACACGAAACCTCATGCGCCCTCCATTGGTTGGCTGCTTCCGATCCTGTTCACACGACGGGTCGAACGAATGAGCATCTCCGGGCACCTCCTGCTCGAATGGTCGATTGCCGATACATCAATCTCGCGCGCACGGCGAGAGCGAGATGCCGGCGTGCGAGATGCGAGATCTCTTTCGTGAGACGGAGGTGGGACGATGTGCGCGGGTGATGACGCGCGGAAAATCGTTGGGAGAGGTGCAGCAGTCGCCACGACAATAGGGCGGGCGGACAAGACTGTCAAGACGAGACAAGCAGATCTTGACGAGGCTCCGACATCATGCGCGAATGTGTCGGCGTCGACCCGGACGAACGGTCAGGGACGCGATCGGCGGCCGCTCGACGCATCGCGCCGCGCGAGCGCTGCATGGAGAGCGGGACCGGGATCCACCGGATCGTCCCAGCTGCGCAGATGAATCTCGAAATGCAGGTGCGGCCCCGAGGCCTCCGCATCTCCGGAATCTCCGACGTATCCGATTATCTCGCCGGCGGTTACACGTGCACCATCGTGCATCCCCGGGGCGTAGGCGAGATCCGGATCACCCAGGTTGTCCTTCGTTCCCGGGTTGTCGTTGTTCAAATGGTCGTAGAAGTATTGATTGCCATCGTCCCCGCGCAACAGAATCGAATAGCTCTTGCCGTTCTTCGGGCGACCACTCGCGATCCAGTCGACGGTACCATTCACGACTGCGAGAATCGGCGTCCACTTCGCGCAGAACAGGTCCTGTCCATGATGCGTGCGACCGCCCGCGCGGGGATCCCCGAAGCCGCTCGTGAAGCGCACGGAATCCGCCGCGAGGGGAAAGAGAATCGCGGGCGCGCGCGCGGGAGATGTTCCGGAGACGCGCGGCACTCCCGATGACGAGCAGCCACAAACGAAGAGCGCGACCAGCATCGGCCGCGCCCTCGCACACGTGAGACGCCGGCGACTCACGGAACCTTGGAGGGCGCCGCCGGCGCCGGCGCTGGCGCAGGCTTCGAGAAGTCGACCTTGGGCGCCTCACGGTTGGCGGCGTTCGTGACCTCGAAGTACGCCTTCGCCTTCGCGCCGATCACCTTCGCGGTGAGCGCAGTCGGGAAGGTTCTGATGTACGTGTTGTAATCCTGCGCTGCCTTGTTGTAATCGCCGCGCGCGACCGCAATGCGATTCTCGGTGCCGGTCAGCTCATCCTGCAGCTTGAGAAAACCCTGATCCGCCTTGAGCTGCGGGTACGCCTCGGAGATCGCGAGCAGCCGCCCGAGGGCGGTGGTCGCCGCGGCATTCGCGTCGGCCATCTGCTGCGGATCGTGCGACTGCACGGCGCCGAGCAGGCCCGCACGCGCCTGCGCGACCTCGCTGAACACCTGCTCCTCGTGCGCGGCGTATCCCTTCACCGTCGACACGAGATTCGGAATCAGGTCGGCCCGTCGCTGCAGCTGCACCTCGATCTGACTGCGCGCCGAATTCGTCTGCTCGTCCAGCGTCTGGATCGTGTTGTAGCCGCAACCGGCCAGAGCGAACGGCAGTGCCAGGACAAGCCATTTCCCATATCGCATCGCGAGTTGCGTCGCAGGTCGCATCGTCTGTCTCCGCAGCGGAATTGAAGAATCTACGTGGAGCCGTGCTCTCAACAAAGTTACGTCGGACGGAACGCCAGCTGTACGATGTATTGTCCGGGCTTGACCGCGTCCGCCGGTATCTTCCACGCGCGCGCCGCCTTCTCGTTGAGGCAGCCATTCACCTGCTTTCCCGCCTTCGACGACCAGCTGTCCGCCCTCACCTTGGCATCATTCACGCCTTCGCCGCCAACCGTCACCACCATCGCCACGCCGCCCTGCAGCGAGGGATCGGCCTTCTCGCCGAATTCCTGATAGCAGAACTTCGAGAACGCCTGCTCCCGCTCCACCACTTCCAGCAGCTCCGGGGGCGCGTTCGGAATCTTCTGCGACGCTCCGGGCTTCGCGAACACCGGCGGCTTGAATGTGTCCGGCGCCGCCGCCGGCATGTTCGTTTTGACGGCGCTCAGGTCGACTGGCGTGGTGTCCTGGGCGACGGCGGGTGCCGCAACCTTCTTGTCCGACGGGCACGCGCACAGGAGCGCCAGCGCGGGCACGAGCAGCATTCGTTTCATGGCGAGTCCTCAAGTCGGTCGAGGTAGTCGACCAGCGCGTGCGCACCAGCCAGGTAGCCGGCGAGCACCTGCTGAACCTCGGTCTCCGGAAGCTTCCCGCTTCCGCGAAGATGACGAACGACACGCACGAACGGCGCGCCGTCGATCCCGGTTCTCGCAGCGACCGCGCTCACGAGGCGCTCGTAGTCGGTTGGCGGCGATTCGCCCTGGTAGCGGAGCAGCGCCCGAAAGATGACCATGAAGGTGCTCAGGCTACCGGCGAGCAGCTCCACCACGCGCTTGCGGTCGCCGCCGGCCGCCAGGACGCCCTGCCGAAGCTGCAGCAGCTTTCCCATGGACTCGTGCTCGAGCTGCAGGCGTAGGTTGCGCGGCGCCACCGAGATCCCGTCGAAGGGCGGCGTGCCGTAGAGCACCCGATGCCGCTCGAGCACGTCGGCGTACTCCATCGGGAACACATCGCTCGACGATCGCCACTCGCCAACCGTGAGCGTCAGGGGCGGCGGATTCCCCGCCTCGCCCCACGCACGCGCGATCGCCGCCTCGCGCTCCAGCTCAGGCAGTCCGAGCTCGCGCACGAGTACGAGCACGTTGAAGTCCGAGCGCTTGGGAATGTGCTCCCCCGCTGCCGCGGAGCCGTACAACACGACGGACACCAGCCCGTCACCGAAGGCCTTCCGGAGCTGCGCAACGAGCTCGTCGAGCGTCATTTTCGCCATGATTTCGCCATGTCATCTCACCAGCTGGAGCCGCCGCCACCACCGCCGAAACCTCCACCCCCGCCGAACCCGCCGAACCCTCCGCCGCCGCCACCGCCCCCAAAGCCGCCGCCCCCAAAGCCGCCGCCGCCCCACCCGCCACCGCGTCCACCGCCGATCGGGAAGAAGATCGGGATGCATCCGCCACAGCCGCCTCGCCCGCCCCGCGACACTCTGCTGAACAGGAAGAAGACGATGATCAGGATGAAGACGATCTGCGCCAGCGGCACCTGCCCGCCGCTGCTCGACACCGGCCGCGACCTCGGCGTGGCCGAAACGAGCGTCGTGTCGAGCGTGAAATGATATTCGTCGGCGAATCGCTGTGCGACCTGGTCGGTGATCTGCGCGATGCCTGCCCCGTAGTCGCGCGCCCGAAAGTCATCGGTGGCATCCCGGCACATCTGCCCCGACGTCGCGTCGGTGATGAAGCCCTCGCTGCCATAGCCGACGCCGATGTAGCACTGCCCGCGCCCGGACGACGCAGTCTCCTTGGGCTGCAAGAGGATGATGACGCCGGTGTTGCGCGTCGGATCGCCGGGCTTGCCGAGCTTCCCGACTTTCCATGTGCGGCCGATCTGGAGCGCGACATCCGCTGGCGCCGCATCGCCGATGTCGGGCAGGGTGACGACCACGATCTCTCCGCCGGATTTGGCGCGCACATCGTCGATTACCGCGTGGATGTGCAGCGTATCTGCGGCAGGAATGACGTTGGCGAAGTCGTTGATGTAGCCGCGCGGCTCGGGGATTTTCACCGAGGTTTGCAGCAGGAGCAGGGCTCCCATAGCTTGCAGCGCCTTATGCCACACCGTCAGCCGACTCTCCTTGCGATCGGTCGCAGTTCGTTGTTGCGGGTTGTGACGCCGGCCGTGATGCTGGCCATGTTCGCCGCAGCCTGTCGCGGCGAGCACGCGCGCGCGGCACGAGTCGATACTACCACGAGGAAGAACGGCGTGGAAGTGCTCGCGAGCCCGCAGGACTCGGCGCTGCGAAACGCGACTGCCGCGCTCGATTCGCTCGAGCGGAGCTTCGCGCGTTCACGCGCCTCACTCGACAGCGAGGCGCTCGCGCTCCGCGATGCCAATCGCCTCGACTCGGCCTACGCTCCTCGCTACGCCGCATTCGAGCACCGCCGCGCGGCTACGGCTCAACTCCGCAGCTCTCGCGACAAGGCCCGCCGCGTGCGCGACTCTCTCGCGGCGCGCGCTACTGCAAAGCGCTGAGCGTTCGTTCTGGTTCTTGCCTTCTTCGTTTCATCCGTTCGATCCGCATCTCATTGTCGATGCCGGCCCGAGCGGCGGTTGCCGTTCCGGGCAGGCGCGCACGATTCGGGCATCAACAATTTTGGAAATACGGATTGAACGAATCGAACGGATGAGAAACGGATCGCACCGGTGCGCCGCGACGGCACGGCGCGTGGGGAGTGGTGCTTCTTTGGTTGGCAACCGAAGTCACTGA
>JAICLZ010000074.1 GCA_025929535.1 Gemmatimonadaceae bacterium | reverse complement strand
GCCGCGCACAGAGGACCAGCTTGGGGATGATCCAACTCCCCGGTAATCCGTCCCTGGAGCTTCGATGAGTACCAGCTCGTTCGGCGCTGCACACGTGGCCGGACTCACGACCGCGCTTGCCGGCCGCTACCGCCTCGAGCGCGAGCTCGGAAGCGGCGGGATGGCGACAGTCTATCTCGCCGAAGATGTGCGGCATCGTCGGCAGGTCGCCATCAAGGTGCTGCATCCGGAGTTGAGCGCGATCCTCGGACCCGAGCGCTTTCTCAAGGAGATCGAGCTCACGGCGGGCCTCCAGCACCCGCACATCCTCCCGCTATTCGACAGTGGGAGCGCCGAGGGGCTGCTGTACTACGTGATGCCACTGGTCGAGGGCGAGACGCTCCGCGCTCGGCTCGAGCGCGAGCGACAGCTTCCCATCTCCGACACCGTACAGATCGCGAGCGAAGTCGCGGATGCGCTCCAGTACGCGCATGGACGCGGCATCGTGCACCGCGACATCAAACCCGAGAACATTCTCCTGCAGAACGGGCACGCTCTCGTGGCCGATTTCGGAATTGCGCTCGCCGTCCAACAAGCGGGCGGCAGCCGGATGACGCAAACCGGACTCTCACTCGGAACCCCGCAGTACATGAGCCCCGAACAGGCGATGGGCGAGCGCAGCGTGGACGCGCGCACCGACATCTACTCGCTCGGTGCAGTGACGTACGAGATGCTCGCCGGACAGCCGCCGTTCACTGGGCCAAACGCGCAGGCGATCGTCGCGCAGGTCCTCACCTCCGAGCCCCCGCGGCCGAGCACATATCGCAAGAGCGTCCCGGCGCACGTCGATGCGGCGGTGGAGACTGCACTCGCGAAGCTTCCAGCCGATCGCTTCGCGACGGCGCGCGAGCTCGCGGACGCGCTATTGGGACGCGCGGACGTGACGCGCGCCGTCGCGACGGGCGGGCGCGGCGCACACGCCTCCGCCGCGGGCACACGCGGTCGTGGGCGAGTCGTGGCGCTCGCGTGCGCGGGCGCGGTCGCCGCGTTGGCGGTGGGCGCCGCCGCGGCAGCGTGGTATGTGCGCCGCGGAGACGTGCCGCCGATTCCGGTGCGCTTCACGTTGGAGCTTCCCGACACGGCCCTCCCCGCCGTGGTCTACGGAGGGCCCTATGCCATCTCCCCCGACGGACGCACCATCGCGTACATCGGCGGCAGTGCCAATCACCTCTTCGTTCGGCCGCTCGGGGAGCTGGTGCCGCACCTAATCCCGGGCCCCGACCGCGCGCGATTTCCGGCGTTCTCTCCCGACGGTAGGTGGATCGCGTTCGTCGCGGGGTCGCAGCTCGCCAGGGTCTCGGTCGATGGAGGGCCCGTCATCCCGATCTGCGATCAGGAGATCTGTGAGCTGGGATCGGGCTCGAACGTGGACGGGATCACCTGGGCGAAAGATCGGATCGTGTTCGCGAGCAGTGGGACACTATTCGCCATTTCGCCCGCGGGCGGCGCTCCCACGGTCCTCGCTCGTCCGGACTCCGCGCACGGCGAACGACTGATGTACTGGCCGCGGGCCGTCGGTGACGGCACGACCATTCTCTACTCGAGCGCACTCACCGAGCGGGCCGCGACCTGGAAGATCGGCGTCGTATCACTCGACGGGAAAGGGAAGACGGTGCTGGACTTGCCCGCGGTGTCGGCTCTCGGCGTCGCCGGCGGCGCGCTCCTGTACGCGACCATGTCGCGCTCGGTCATGGCGGTGCCGTTCGATGTGGCGCGGCGACGTGTGGGCGGCAGCACGGTGACGGTGGTCGACGACGTGAACATCGGGCGCTGGGGAGACCCCGTGGCCGCGCTCTCGGCTCGCGGCACGCTGGTGTACGAGACGGGAGCCTCGCAGCGCGAGCTGGATTTGGTGTCTGCCGGCGGCGCGATCACCCCGCTGCCCATGGACCGGAGGCTGGTTTCGAACTTTCCTCGTTTTTCGCCTGACGGCCACCGGCTGGCGCTATCGGTGCTCGATGGCAGCGTGATGGACATCTGGGTGTACGAGATGACCTCGAACACGCTGCAACGGCTCACGACTGGCGGCGGTGACAGGGCCGAATGGACGCCCGACGGCAAGCGTCTGCTCTTCCGGACCGATCGGAACGGCACCGAGCAACTCTGGTGGCAGCGCGCGGACGCAAGCCAGCCCGCAGAGTCCCTGTTCACCGGCCCCTCACCCACTCCGGAGGGAGTCGTCTCGCCCGACGGCAGCTACCTCGTGTACCGCCTGAACGACCGGAAGAACGGCCGCGATCTGTGGTTCCGACGTCTCAACGGTGACCCGAGCCCGACGCCGATCGCAACCAGTGCCACCGACGACCTGATGCCTCGCGTCTCGCCCAATGGCAAGTGGATCATCTACGTCTCCGAGATCTCGGGGCGCCGGGAGGTCTACGTGCGCTCCTTCCCAGCGCTCGGCGGCGTCTTCCAGATATCGGCAGGGGGTGGAGACGAGCCGCTGTGGAGTCACGATGGCTCACGCGTCTACTACCGGTCCGGCCGCGAATTCATCGCGGCGACGGTGTCGCTTGGTGCGGAAAACGTGCACGTCACGAATCGGCAGAAGCTCTTCGAGGGTGACTACGTGACCGGCGACGTTCATGCGAGCTGGGATGTCGCCCCCGACGGCCGCTTCCTCGTGGTGAATCCGCTCCGCAACACCCAGACGATCGTCGTACACGACTGGCGCGGGGAGCTCGAGGCGCGCCTGCGCGGCGCGCACTGAAGGCAGCTCCGAACGACATATTTGGGTCATGCGTCGATTCCCGCTCACGATCATCGCGCTCGTCACGATCGCGCTCGCTGCCTGCACCGCGTCCACGAATGCGCCGAATTTCTGGCCCGCGCATCCGGTGGGCGCCGTGCACACGCTCATGCCGTCGCCCACGACTGTCGTGTACGGCGGCTACGATGCCGCCGCAACGCCGGTGCTGCGCGTCGCGTCCGGGGATGAGGTGATCGTCGGCGCCGTCTCGACGTGCGGCGCCCGACTTCTCCAGCCGGGTTTGGACACCGGTACGATCGAGCCGGCGTACCGCGCGATCACCGCCGCGGTGCACGACTCGACGCTCCACCGCGGCCCGGGGGGGCACATCCTCACCGGCCCGATCTACGTGGAGGGCGCGGAGCCCGGGGATGTGCTCGAGGTGAGGATCGAGTCGATCACCGTCGATCTGCCTTTTGCGTGCAACGCCTTCGGACCGCGCGGCGGCTTTCTGCCCGAGGACTTTCCGGGCGAGTCGCGCTTCCGCGTGATCCCGCTCGACTTGCATCGCATGGTGGCGCGCTTCTCCGATTCGCTCGGGATCGCGATTCCGCTGCATCCGTTTTTCGGAAGCATCGGTGTCGCGCCGAGTCCAGAGCAGGGGCGCATCAACAGCGCTCCGCCCGGAACGCACGCGGGGAATCTCGACAACAAGGCGCTCGTTGCCGGAACGATCCTCTACATCCCGGTGCACACGCGCGGCGCACTACTCGAGATCGGCGATGGCCACGCCGGCCAGGGCGACGGCGAGGTGGACATCACCGCGCTCGAGACATCGCTGCGCGGGAAATTTCAGCTCATCGTGCGCAAGGAGCTGCACTTGGACTGGCCGCGCGGGGAGACGCCCACGAACTGGATCGCGATGGGCGCGGACTCCAACCTGACCGTGGCGACGAAGATCGCCACCCGTCAGGCGATCGCACTGCTCGGCGACACCTATCACCTGTCGCGCGAGGATGCCTATCAGTTGCTGAGCACCGCTGCCGACGTGCACATCACGCAGTTGGTGGATGGCACGATGGGCGCGCACGTCATGATTCCGAAGAGCCTGTTCGTCACGCCAGGACCGACACGGCCTCGCTGATCCGCGTGACCGCCGCATCGAGGTCCGCCTGCGCGGACGCGAACGACAGGCGCAGGCACCCTTCCCCGCGCGAGCCGAACGCCGCTCCGTCGATGGCCGCCACGCCGTGCTCCTCGAGCAGCCGGTCAGCGAACGTGCGCGAGCTCATATCGTGCGCTGCGAGCAGCGCGGAGAAGTCGGGGAACACGTAGAATGCGCCGGCTGGCTTCGGGCACTGCACTCCCGGCAACGCATTGAGGCCGCGCACGAGCAGGTCGCGACGCGCGCGATAGGCGGCGATCTGCGTCGCGACAATGTCCTGCGGCCCCGTCAACGCCGCGATCCCCGCGCGCTGGACAAATGGCGGCACGCAGGTGTGGCCGTTGACGGACATCGTCACGAGTCGCTCCACCCACTCGCGCGGCACCACGAGATAGCCGAGTCGATAGCCGGTCATCGCGTACGTTTTCGAGAAGCCATCCACGAGGAGCGTGCGCGAGCGCGCGCCATCGAAGGCGGCGATGCTCGGCGCGCGTCCGCCATCGAATACGAGCCGCGAGTAGATGTCGTCGGTGACGACGCGCAGGTCATGGCGCGCGGCCAGCTCGGCGAGCCGCGCCATGGCCGCGGCATCGAGCGCGCCACCCGTCGGGTTGTTGGGTGAGTTGAGGCAGAGCACCCGCGTGCGCGCGGTGATGCGCCGCTCCATGTCGTCGATGTCCGGCGCATTGTCGGCATCGAGAGCGTAGCCGACCGGCACGCCGCCGGCGAAGCGCGCCATCGACGGGTAGATCGGGAAGCCGGGGTCGGGGACGAGCACCTCGTTCCCGGGCTCCACCGTCGCCATCATCGCGTAGAACACCGCCGTCTTCGCGCTCGGCGTGACGATCACCTGATCGGCGGTTGCCGCGATCCCGCGCGAGCGCACGTCGGCGGCGATCGCCTCGCGCAGCTCGGGCAGCCCCTGCGGCGCGACGTAGCGAGCGTCGCCGGCGCGCAGGGCGGCGACCGCCGCGTCCACGACGTGCGGTGGCGCGTCGACGTCCGGAGCGCCGAGCTCGAGATGCACGATCGAGCGGCCCTCGCGCTCGAGCTCCATGGCCCGACGGAAGACGTCGAGTGCGCCCTCGCCGGAGAGTTGATCCACGCGAGCCGCGAGCGGCGGCACCTCATCGTGCGTTGCGCGAGCGGCGAAGGGCAGGGTGTGCGTCATGTGCGCCTCAGAGAAGGCTCTTGATCCAGCCGCCATCCACCGGAATGGAGGCGCCCGTAGTGTAGCTCGCCTGTGCGGAGCAGAGGAAGGCGACCATCGCGCCGAACTCCGCCGGCTCGCCGAGGCGTCCCATCGGAATCTGACCTTCCCACGCGGCGAACGCCGCATCGCGCGTGGTACCGTGGAGCGACGCCGTGCGGGTCGCGAGCTCCTCCACGCGGGCCGTGCGCGTGTAGCCGGGCATCACGTTGTTCACCGTGATCCCGAGTGGCGCGACCTCGTTCGCCAGCGTGCGCGCGAAGCCGGTCACGGCGGCGCGCACGCTGTTCGACAAAATCAGATTGTCCACGGGCTGCTTCACGGCGATGGACGTGACGTTGACGATCCGTCCCCACCGCCGCTCACGCATTCCCGGCAACACGCCGCGCACGAGCTCCACCACGCTCGTGAGGTTCGCGCGCACGGCCGCGTCCCACGCCTCGGGCGCGTGCGACTCGAAGGGACCGGCCGGCGGTCCGCCACCGTTGGTGACGAGGATGTCGACTCGTCCGAGCTCGCGCTGTGCGGCCGAGAGAACGGTGGCGCGGCCGGCCTGTCTGGCGACGTCCGCAACCACATCCACCACGCGCACGCCGGCCGTGCGTCGGATGTCTTCGGCCGTCGCGCGCAGCGCCGTCTCGCCCCGCGCGCACAGCACGAGATCCACTCCCTCGGCCGCGAGCGCCTCGGCCGATGCCCGCCCCAAGCCGCGGCTCGAGGCTGCGACCAGCGCGACCTTGCCCCGAATCCCGAGATCCACTGCTATTTCTTCTCGTTCGTGTGGAAGTAGCCGTCCGTGTGATCGAGCCAGTCCTGGCGAATGGGGCTGAAGATGTCGACGTCGAGCGTGTCCTCGAGCGCCTCGGCCTTGTGCGGCACGTTTGACGGGATGTGCAGCACTTCTCCCGCGCGCACGATCACTTCCTCGGCGCCGTCCTCACCGATCCAGAACTTGAGCGCGCCCTCGACGATCCAGGTGATCTGCTCGTTCTCGTGCGAGTGCTTCGGGACGATGCATCCCTTGTTCAGGTAGACCTGCGCCAGCATCATGCGGTCGCCGGTCACGAGGCGACGCGAGAGGTGCGCGGTGACGGACTCCTTGGGGAGATCGGTCCAGCGGAGATGGCGGACGGTGGTGGGGGTGGGCATGGCGGGCCGGTTGGGTGCGGAAGGGGAGGCAGACGAGGGGATGCCTGTGCCTACGGTGATCCTGCGTAATGTTACGGATTGCGATTGGCGGCGCGAGCGCCAGGCAGAGGCATAGGAGACGCGGCACACGAAATGGCCACAGCAACGAATAGAAAACGGGACGCGAAAAACGGCACGCAGTTCGCCTCCTTCGACCTCGATCCCCGCGTGCTCGCCGAACTCGCAGCTCTGGGCTACGAGGAGCCGACGCCCGTGCAGCGCGAGGCGATCCCGCCGCTCCTCGCGGGGCGTGACCTCCTCGGTCAGGCGGCGACGGGCACTGGGAAGACCGCGGCGTTTGCGCTTCCACTGCTGCAGCGCCTCACGCCGGATGCGCCGGCGCGCGAACGGACCGTAGCGCTCATCCTCGTTCCCACGCGCGAGCTGGCGATGCAGGTAGCGGAGGCGGTGCATCGCTACGGACGCGCGCTGGGAGTGCAGGTGCTGCCGATCTACGGCGGCGCGTCGATGGAGACGCAGCTCCGCGCGCTCAAGCGTGGTGTGGACGTCGTGGTGGCCACACCGGGTCGAGCACTCGATCACATCCGGCGCAAGACGCTACGACTGCAGAACGTGCGAGTGCTGGTGCTCGACGAGGCCGATGAGATGCTGGACATGGGATTCGCGGAGGATCTGGAGGCGATCATCGCCGCTACGCCCGCGGAGCGACAGACGGCGCTCTTCTCGGCCACGCTGCCGCCGCGCATTTCCGCGATCGCCGCGGCGCACCTGCGCGATCCCGTGCACGTTCGCATCGATCGCGAGATGGTGCCCGCGGGCAATGCCCCGAAGGTCCGGCAGGTGGCGTACATCGTGTCGCGCGCTCACAAGAAGGCGACGCTCGGGCGCATCCTCGACATCGAGAGTCCCGTCGCAACGATCGTGTTCTGCCGCACGCGCACCGAGGTGGACGAGCTGACGGAGATGCTCAACGGCCGCGGCGTGCGCGCCGAGGCGCTGCACGGCGGGCTGTCGCAGGATCAGCGCGACCGGGTGATGAAGCGCTTCCGTGCCCACACGACCGACCTGCTCATCGCCACCGATGTGGCGGCGCGCGGGCTCGACGTGCCGCACGTGTCGCACGTCATCAATTACGATGTGCCGTCGGCGGCCGAGGCATACGTGCATCGCATCGGGCGCACGGGGCGTGCGCGGCGGGAGGGCGTGGCGATCACGCTCGCCGAGCCGCGCGAGCGCGGGCTGCTCCGCAACATCGAGCGGTTGACCACGCAGCGAATCGAGATCGCCACCGTGCCCACGGTGGCGGATCTGCGCGCCCATCGGCTCGAACAAACCCGGGACGAGCTCCGCGCCACGATTCTGGCGGGCGATCTCGATGCCTATCGCGCCGTCGCCGAGTCGCTGATGGCGGAATTCGATCCGCTCGACGTTGCAGCGGCCGCGCTCAAGCTGGGTGGGGGCCGTGATGGCGTCGTAGCGGAGGAGGAGATCCCCATCGTGGCGACACGCGAGACAGGGCGCGGGGCACGCCCGACGCGCGAGGCGGGACCCGGCGCGCGGGGCTCGCGACGGCGGAAGGATCGTCCCGGGTCCGGAGCACTCGCGAGGCTGTACATCGGCGCGGGGCGCAAGGCGAAGGTGCGGGCCGCCGATGTGGTGGGCGCGATCGCCAACGAGGCGGGGATCGATGCCGGTGCGATCGGCGCCGTGCGGATCACCGATCGCTATTCGCTGGTGGAGGTGCCGGAGGAGATCGCCGACGACGTGATCGCGGCGCTCCAGGCCACGACGATCAAGGGGAAACGGGTTCAGGTGCGGCGGGATCGGGACGGGGGCTAGCGTATCGCGACGTCCTCCGCCGTGCCGACGTTTCCCAGCACCACCGCCGCGTTCCGCTTCAACCCCGCCAGCTTTGCCCGCTTCATCGGCGAGCGCCTGAACCTGTCGCTGAACTCCTCCTGCGTCATCGCCACGAGCTCGCGCGCGAGCGTGCGCGCATCTTTCCCCGCAATCGCCTCACGCGCCGCGAACGGGCTCCCCTCCGGCAGCGCGCGCGAGAACTTCTCGTTCCACGGACACACATCCTGGCAGATGTCGCAGCCGTAAATCAGCTCGCCGACGGATTCTCTTAGTGCTAAGGGAATCTCGCCCTTTGCCTCGATCGTGAGATACGAGATGCATTTCGTCGCATCGAGCACGCGCGGCTCGACTATCGCGTGCGTCGGACACGCGTCGATGCAGCGCGTGCACGTGCCGCAATGATCGTTCGCGAACGGCTCGTCCGGCGCGAGCTCGAGCTCCACCAGAAGCGCGCCGAGACAGAAGAAGGAGCCGAGCGTCGGGTTGATGAGATTCGTGTTCTTCCCGAACCAGCCCAGCCCCGCGCGGCGCGCGAGGTCGCGCTCGAGCAGCGGGCCCGTGTCCACGTACGCGCGCCCGCGCACCTCGCGCCCCAGCTCCGTCGCGATCCATGCGTGCAGCTCGCGCAGCTTCGCGTTGAGCACATCGTGATAGTCGTCGCCGCGCGCATATCGCGCGACCGGGCCACTCGGCTCGCGCCCGCCATAGCTCATCGCGACGACGATCGCGCTTCGCACGCCCTCGTACGGCAGGCGCGAATCGCGCCGCTTGTGCGCCCACTTGGGGAGATAGTGCATGTCGCCGGCGTAGCCACGGTCGAGCCACTGCTCGAAGTGCGACGCGGTCTCCACGCTGCCCAGCGTCGTGATCCCGACGAGATCGAAGCCCAGCCCGTACGCCTGCGCGCGAATCGAGCTCTCGAGCGCGCGCGGGGGCGCGTCGATCACTGCGGGCGAACCGCCCATCGCGCGTACCGTTCGACATCTTCCGCCGGTGCGACGGCGTCATAGTCGCCGTACGCGGTGTACATTCGCCAGCGGACGTACTCGCGCGGCGGGAGCGGAAGGAAGGGTGGGATTCTGTACCAGCCGCGCTTTCGAAAGCGCCACGCGACGCGCAGCAGTGCAACGCCGAGCGACGGCGAGCGCAGCGACCGCGCGGTGAGCGCGAGCACGAGGCGGCGCCAGCGATGCGCGACGACCGTTGGTACAACGGCGACTGATACGGTGTGTGTAGTCATGCGATCCAACTCAATCTCGCGGAGCCGCGGTGTTCTATCAACTCATGTCGGTCACAGGCGCGGTGCTCGTGCTCGTCGCCTTTGCATGTCTGCAGACGGGAAAGCTCGATCGTCGCGATCGATGGTTCAACATCCTCAACTTCGTCGGCTCGATGCTGCTCGGCTTCGTCGCTGTGCACGACCGGCGCTGGGGTTTCATCGGCCTCGAGTTCATCTGGGCCGCATTGTCGGTACCGCCGCTCTTCCATCGCAAAGCGGCATCGTGAATCGCACCGGAGCTACGCCGCCCACCAGTAGCTCCACTTCACCATCAGCACGCTGCTCGCGGGCACGCGCCAGAGCTGGCGCGTCGCCTGGCCCAATCGCCACGTCGGATCCGCGAGCTGCGCGTCGCGCTGCTGCGTGAATACAACGAAGAGCGCGGAGCCCGGCCGATACTCCCACCGGAACACGGCGTTCGCGATCACGTCGCGGGTGCCGAACGACGGGTCGGTGATCCCGTTCATGGAGTCGAGCGATCGCACCCGCGCATTCATGCTCGCGGCTCGCGGCGACACGACGTCCGCGAATCCATTGTAGCTGGCCGAGCCGACGAGCGGCTGCGCATAGAGCTGCAGCGTGATGCGTCGCGAGAAGGCGAGGTCTGCGCGCGCCGTGATCGAGGCGACTCTCTGTCGTAGCCTGGCGACCACGTAGCCCGAGCTCGCGCCCGCCGTGTCGAGATGCTCGACGTATTGCAGCGGCTCACTCGTGCTCGTGAAAGTAGGACCGAGCCGAATGCGCACGCGATCGGACAATCGGGTATCGATGGTCGCACCGATCGTCGTGCCGGAGCCGACGCTTCCATCATCGGTGAATCCGTTCGCACTGAGCGTGAGCTGCTTTCGCTTGCGCGCATCGGTGCTCAGCGTCGTCGCCCACGTTGTGCGCGCGGGCAGCAGCAGCGCCGGGCCGCCGCGCAACGCCTCCGTCGACAGCGACGCGAGCTCGCGACCCGCGCTGAGCGTGAGTCCCCATTCGTTGTGGAAGGCGCCGCTCACGTTCATCGTGCCGACCGCCGCGCGGCGCTCGCCGCCATAGCTCCAGCCCGCACCGAGCTGGCTGATGCTCGCGTTCCACGTACGAAACAGCGTGCTCGGACGATACTCCACGTACTGCAGAGAGCCGAGCGCGATCAGCCAGTCGGAGTTGCGCTGAAATCCAATGTCGTTCACCTCGAAGCCGGGCGAGATCGCCTGACCGATCGCGCTCCAGCGCCAGTGTCCGCTGAGCTTTGCGACGCGCCCCTGCATCGAGAGGCCGCTGAGCGAGGTGCGCGAGCTGTCGCTCGCATATGCGCGCAGGTGCGCCGCGTCGGGGCGGAAGAGATAGTGGTCCGACGATTCCTCCACTCGGCGAATGGCGTTCGCGGAGCCGCTCACGCGACTCGCGCTCACGAAACCCGACGCCTCGTAGCCGTCGCCATGATAGCGATGGCGGCCATCGACGCCCGCAAAGACGGCGGTCGCCGGCAGGCCGGTCGCATCGTTTGCCGGAAGAAAGCGATGCACGGTCGTGAGCATCGCGCCTGCTGCGCTCTCGCCATTGCGGAAATCGCGCGTGACCCGCGCCGCCGCGAATTGCGCGGCCGGCTCGACCACCGTCGTCCGATCGCCGTGCTCACCATCGGCGATCGTCGCGCGCTCCGATGCCGTCTGCGCATCCAGCAGCCCCGCGCTCCATCCATTCGAGAGGTGCCCCGCGAGTTTGGCCGCACCGAGAATGGTCGTCGAGCCCGGGACTTCGAGCACGCTCGCGCCGTCCGGCAGCCCGCCAAGGTGTGGCGCACGGCCAATGCGACGGCTGTAAAAAGGACTCTCGCTCGAGAATGCATTCGGCCCCGCCTGCAGCGGGAGCCCGGTGCCAGACCCATCGTTGAAGGTGAAGAGGTCCGCGTTCTCGATGAAGAATGGGCGTTGCTCGGGATAGAACGTCTCGAACGACGTCAGGTTCACCTGCGACGGATCCGCCTCTACCTGGCCGAAGTCCGGATGGATCGTTGCCGCGAGCGCGAGTCCGTGCGGCAGCGCGAGCCGCGCATCGGCGCCCGCCACGGCGTTTGATCCGCGCGGCAGCGATGCGCTCGACGCATCTCCCGTGAGCGCGGGCGCATGCGCCGTGCGCGCGCCGACGTACGGCGTGATCTCGAGCTGCGAGGGAGGCGCACGCAACTCGATGCCGCGCAGCTCGTTGAAGTGCGAGACGACGCCCGTCAACGTCGGCAGCCTCGGCGACCAGTTCGACACCTCTCCCGCGTGCGGCGTGTACCGGTAGATGTTGAGCCCCAGTACCATCTCGCCCTGCGACCGTCCGTGCCTCAGCGCGAGCTGCGAGAAGGGGATGCGGTACTCCGCGGTCCAGCCGAGCGAATCGACGTGCGCCGCGCTCTCCCACACCCCGTTCCACGCCGGGTCGTACACGATGTCGTTCGCCCAGGTGCCGTCCACCTGCACGCCGCGCGGGTTCACTCCGAAGCTGAATCCGCTTCGATGATCGTGGCGGCTGTCGATCTCGACGAAGATCCAGTCCGACGTCGTCTCATCGTCGCGGCGGGGGAATGGCGCGAGTATCCGCGCGGGCTCGGGATCGAACATGCGTACGCCGACATAGAGCGCGTCACCGTCGTAGGCGATTCGCGCGACGGTCCGCAGCGCGGCGATCGTGCCCGGCTCCGGGCGGCTGCGCACGAAGCTCGTGGCCACGGGCGCGGTGCTCCAGATGGCTTCGTCGAGCCGTCCATCGATCACGGGTGCTGCGCTCGTAATGCGCACGGCGCGTACGGAGCGCAGCGCCAGCACTTCCGCGACGGTGGGAGATTGCACGGAATCGCGAAGGCGCTGCGCGCGAATGGCGATCGGGGCGAACGCCTGCGCGAGCATCGCCAGCGTGACGCACGTGCAAACGGAAAAGATCGATCGGTGCTGCACGGCTTCCTCGGTGTGTGGATTCGCCTGAAGCTCGGCACCGGGGAATCGAGGCTGGATGCTCGCGCCGGTGAACGGCGGGATCACGCAGCAGAGTGCGCGTTTGCACCAGCGAACGGCAGCCCATCATGGCTCGCCGCTCACTGCGTCGATCGACCATTCGCCGAGCGGGGTACCGTGCCATGAGCCGGTGACTTTCGCGCTGCCGCTTCCGGTTCTACCGTTCGTGCGGGCACGCTTTTCCTCTTCTTCATGGTGCATGCAGAGCTCCGACAACCCACGTATCCCGTGGCGCATGGTGACCTCCGTGTGGATGCTGCCGGCGATCGCGGATGTCGCGGACACCTACTTCGTGAGTCGCGTGTCGGGGCATCCAGCAGCGCTCTGGCAAACGGCAGGTGCCATAGCGCCGGGATGGCTGGTCTGGATCCTGTTCACGCCCGCGATCTTCTGGCTCGGCGGGCGGGTTCGCGTGGTGCGGCCCATGCGCGCGTGGCCGCTGGCAGCGCACTTCGCATTGAGCATCGTCGTGGGCCTCGCGCATGCCGCGGTCATCGCCGCGAGCATGGATCTGTTCGATCAGCACGCGCCGTTCGGATCCGCGGCTCACTACGGAGAGGTCGTGAGTAACTGGCTGCCGGTGTCGATGCTCCTCTACTGGCTGACGCTCGGCGCCGGCTACGCACTCGAGGGCGCTCAGCGCGAGCGGGCGCAGGCGCTTCGAACGACGGAGCTCGAGGGACAGCTCGCGCGATCGGAGCTCGCGGTGCTGCGCGCGCAGCTCCAGCCGCATTTTCTCTTCAACGCACTCAACACCGCGGTGTCGCTCGTGCGCGCGCACCAGCCCGAGGCGGGCGTGCACGTGCTCACGCATCTCTCCGAGCTTCTGCGCCAGCTGGTGAATGGCGTCGAGCAGGAGGTATCGCTCAGAGAGGAGCTGCGCCTGCTCGACAGCTATCTAGAGATCGAGCGCGCCCGATTCGGGAGCCGGCTGACCATCGTCGTGGAGGTGCCTCCGGCGCTACTCGACGCGTACGTGCCCGGGCTGGTGTTGCAGCCGCTCGTCGAGAATGCGCTGCGACACGGCGTAGGCAAGCGTGAGGCGCAGGGACACGTGTGGGTGGAGGCGAGCGCTCGAGGAGCGACGCAGCTCGAGCTCCGCGTGCGCGACGACGGTCCGGGGCTCTGCCGCGATGTGCTGGACGCGCGCGGCGACGTCCGCACCGGCGTGGGCATAGCGAACACGCGCGCGCGCCTCTCGCGCCTCTACGGAGCTGCAGGCACACTCGAGCTGCGCGATCATCAGGATGGAGGCGCCGTCTCGATCGTGACGCTGCCGCTGCGCAGCTCGCCCGTGCACGCGAGCGCCGCATCGATGGCCGCCGCGAGCTGACCCGTGTCGTCACCACTGCGAATCGTGATCGTGGATGACGAGCCACCTGCGCTCGCCGGGCTCCGGGCGATGCTCGCGAGCCATCCGGACATGGAGATCGTTGCCGAAGCACTCGGCGGTACCGCGGCCGTTGCCGCGATTCGCGATCTGCACCCGGACATCGTGATCCTCGACGTTCAGATGCCGGAGATCGATGGCTTCGCCGTTCTGGAGCAGATACGGCGCACCGGCGTGCCGCTTCCGTTCGTCATCTTCGTCACCGCGCACGACCAGTTTGCCGTGCAGGCGTTCGACGTTCACGCAGTGGACTATCTGCTCAAGCCGGTCTCCGAGGAGCGATTCGCGCGGGCGCTCGCGCGAGCTCGGGAAACGATGGCGATGCGCCGGAACGGGGAGCTCGGGCAGAAGCTCCAGGCGCTTCTCGATGAGCACTCCAGGCGCTCGGCCTCGCCCGCACTCCCCGTTCCTCCACCCCAGACTCCGTTCGCGACGCGAATCCTCGTACGCGTTGGCCAGCGCGACGAGATCGTATCGGTCTCCGCCATCGACTGGATCCGCTCGGACGATTACTGCTCCGTGCTCCACATCGCGGGCAAGCAGCACATCATCCGCGAGACTCTCGGAGCGCTCGAGAAGCGACTCGATCCGCGCGCCTTCGTTCGCATCCATCGTTCGGCGATCGTGAATCTCAGCCGCGTCACCGCCCTGCGTCGTTTGCGCATGGGCGGAGTGAACGTCGTGCTCCGCGACGGGACGCAGCTTCCCGTGAGCCGTGCACGACGAGCGACGGTCACCGCCATCCTCGGCGCCGCCGGCTGACGCGCATCGCTACATGAACGTGCTCCCGTCCAGATCGCTCGCGGGCGGCAGCCGCAGCGCATCGAGCGCGCTCGGCATCACGTCCGCCGTGCGTCGCGCCGCTCCGCTCACCGGCTTGCTCACGAGCAGCGGCACGAGCATGTGATCGCGATGCAGCGAGCCGTGCGTGCTCGCGTGCTGCACCGGCTCCCATCGCTCGCGAAAATCCCACCCGGGCGTGGCCGAGACGATGATGTCGCCCGACCG
>JAICLZ010000141.1 GCA_025929535.1 Gemmatimonadaceae bacterium | reverse complement strand
GTAGCGCGTGCACGCGAGCGCGCCGGTGTAGAACCGCCGCGAGAGCTTCCCCGCGGCGAGCGTTGCCAGATAGGTCGGGATCGGCGCGGCGAAGCGGATCGCCTTCACACCGTCACGCTCGTCGACTGCGCCGGCGTGGCGACACGCAGCGCACCCGGTATGCACGAGATCTCGAGCGTCGAAGACTGGGCGACGTGGTACTCGCCGTCGGTCTCGTACGCCGGCGGCGCACCGAATTTGAGTATGAACGTCGATGCCTGCTCCGACAGCACGAGCGGATTGCGCACGTGCTTCCCACTCGGCGCCGCCGCCAGCATCGAGATCCGCGTCAACGGGGGCGCATCGAGAATGGAGATCGCGTCGAGCTTCCCATCGTTGATGCGGGCATCCGGCGCGATCTGGAACATCCCGCCGAAGTTTCGTCCGTTCGCGACGATCAGCATGAGGTGCGCGCGCGGGCCGCGCGCAACCGATGCCGTCGTGATGTCGATCGGCACCCCCTCGAACTTGAACAGCTGCCGCAACGCCGCACCCAGGTAGAGCAGGTCGCCGGTGAGCATGGGGATGTTCTCGAGATCGTCGAGCACCGCTATGTCGAAGCCGAAGCCGGTGACGTTCAGGAAGTAGCGATCCTCGATGCGCCCGACGTCGACCAGCATCTCGGGGCCTTCGACTGCGAGCCTGGCGGTCGCCGCGATGTCGCTCGCGGGAGCGCCCACGGTTTTCGCGAAGTCGTTCCCGGTGCCGGCGGCGAGCAGCGCGAGCCTGCAATCGGAGCCACTCGAGAGAATGGCGTTCGCCGCGTTGCTCCACGTGCCATCGCCGCCGCACGCGACGATCGTCGTTGCACCATCCTGCAGCGCGAGTGCCGCGAGGTGCGTCTCGTCGCCCGCTCTCTCGGTGAGCCGCACATCGGAAACGCCGACGGCAGCGAAAGTCTTGCGGATGTCAGGGAGTAAACGCGAACCCCGCCCCCTTCCGGAGGCGGGGTTCACGATCACCGTCACGCGTTCGGTCATCGACGCGCGTAGGAGGCCAGCGTCTGCAGCGGGTGGAAGGTCTGGAGCCCGTTCTTCATCCACAGCTCGCGAAAGGGCGTGAAGTCCACGTCCCAGTCCTCCACGAGGCCGGTCATCGCCTGCGAGTGGATCGTGATCCCGCCACGCTCCTCCTCGTTCTCGGAGAACTGCCCCGCCATCATGATCGTGGAGGTGTAGGCGCCCTCCTCGTCGTTCATGAACGCCTGATAGCGATGATCGACGTTGGACCACTCGTGCTCCGTCACCCGCATGTCGACGATCGGCTCGCCGCGGTCCGTCGCGTGGATGGTGATGTGGCCATCGCCGCGCTCCCACGTGAGCGAGATGTCCTGCATGTAATGCGGCAGGTGCCAGCGCTCGATCGCGTGCTCGCGCGACTCGCGCGTGGTCGTCGCGAGCCGGAACGGGAAGAAGGCGGAGCGCGGCATCGGCACGCCGGGCTCGACTCGTGGCGACACGAGAATCGAAAGAATCAGCTCGCCGTAGTCGCCCACCGGGCTGTCGTGAAAGTCGAACGCCATCACCGAGAGCACGCTCGAGCCATGGTGCGGCTCGATCGGCTGCAGCTCGGGCGGCAGGATCGCGCGCGCGTTCTCCGTCGGAAACTCGAAGAAGCCGCCGATCGCGTCACGAAAGTGGTACTGCACCATCCCGTCAGAAGTGCTCATACAAGTATTCCCTCATCACGAAGTACGCGGGCGAGAATCGAGACGCCCTCGTCGAGCTGTTCAGTGGTGTGCGACGACGACACCGACACGCGAAAGCGCG
>JAICLZ010000113.1 GCA_025929535.1 Gemmatimonadaceae bacterium | reverse complement strand
CTCGTCGCTCTTGAGATCGGGGGCGAAGCCGCCCTCGTCGCCCACGCTCGTCGCGAGCCCGCGCTTCAGGAGCACCTTTTTCAACGAATGAAACACCTCCGTGCCCATCCTGAGCGCTTCGCCGAACGTCTCCGCGCCAACGGGAACGATCATGTATTCCTGAAAGTCCACGGTGTTCGTCGAGTGTGCGCCGCCGTTCAGAATGTTCATCATGGGCACGGGCATCGTGCGCGCCATCGGGCCACCGAGATATCTGAACAGCGGCAGCCCGAGCTCCTCCGCCGCCGCGCGCGCCGTCGCGAGCGACACGCCAAGGATGGAGTTCGCGCCGAGCCGTTCCTTGTTCGGCGTGCCGTCGAGATCGAGCAGCGCGCGGTCGACGCCGATCTGGTCGACCGCCTGCATCCCGCGCAGCGCCGGAGCGATCGTCTCCTCGACGTGCTGCACCGCGCGCAGAACGCCCTTGCCGAGGTAGCGCTTGGGATCCGCATCGCGCAGCTCGAGCGCTTCGTGCTCGCCGGTGGACGCGCCGCTCGGCACCGCCGCGCGGCCCATCGCGCCACTCTCCAGCAGCACGTCCGCTTCGATGGTGGGATTGCCCCGGCTATCCAGAATCTCGCGCGCGGTGATGTCTACGATCTCTGACATGGATCACTCGGTTGAAGTGCGATTACTGTAATCCTGCTACTCGGCCTGCGCCGTGCTCACTTCTGCAGCGGATGCTCTGTGAATCGGCACACCCTTTTCCTCGAGCGCGGCCGCGATGCGATTCCACACCGTCTCGACGAGCGCATCGCGATCCTCGTACGTGAGTCCCTTCGTCTCGACCGGCTCGAGAAAGGTGAGCTCGATCGTCCCTGAATGTATCGCGACTTCTCCCTTGGCCTGTACCTCCTTCGATCCCCAGCTGATGAGGGGAACGATCGGCACCTGTGCGGCGATCGCGAGCACGAAGGGGCCCTTCTTGAACGGGCGGAGCTCGTACGAGCGGCCGCGCGTGCCTTCGGGATATACGGCGACGTTCAGGCCGTTCTTGATGCGCTGCGCCGCTTCTTCGTACGCGCTGAACGCCGCTTTTCTATTGTTCCGCTCGATGTAGATCGCCGCCACCTCGCCCGCGGCGCGCCCGAAGAGCGGCACGCGACGAATCTCCTTCTTGGCCACGAAGCGATAGCGATCGATGGTGGTCGCGAGCGCGAAGATCTCGAACCAGCTCACGTGGTTGGATACGTACACGCGCGACTCGGTGCGACTCACGCGCTCCGGGTTGCGCACGATCACCTTCACGCCGGCAGCCTTGAGCACCCAGTACGACCACCAGTGGCCGCCGCGGCCCACGAAGCTGTTCGGAGAAATCGGAATACGAAACAGCGTCATGATCGTGATGGGGACGATGAAGATCAGCGTCATCAGCACCATCATCGGGTAGGCGAGGAACGCGCGCATGTTCAGGAAAAGTGGCGGAACCCCTCTGCGGGCGCCAGCGCGCGGACCACGCCGCGCGCGGGCCGCCTACGCCTGCGAGCAGGCGGATGCCGGGAAAACGCACGCTCAGCGCTTCGCCGCCTTCGCCACCTGCATCGCGGTGTTCCAAAGCTCCTCGGCCTGCTTCGTCGCTCGCGGCTGCTGCCGCTTGGCGATGCCGCGCGTCACCCGCGACACGAACGCGTCGCGCTCCGAGTCCGCAATGTCCGAGATGGTCATCTCCTTCACCGCCTTGCCGAGAACCGACGTCCCGGAGACTCCGACCAGCGTCGTGGCAGGCAGTGCGACGGCGCGTGTGACGTCGCCGCCGTGCTCGCTCGCGAGCAGCTCCATCCCGCCATTGTCGATCAGGTTGTGCAACACCCCGGTATCCGCGGCGCCGCTCGCGCTGGTCGGCGGCGGGGCGGAGGCGGATCCACCCGACGGTGTCATGATCGGGATCGTGCGCCCTTCCAGCAGTCCGATTGCCGCCGCGGTGCTGTCGACACGCGTACCCGGGGGGATCTTCGCAGCCGAATAGAGCGAGCGCAACGAGTAGCTGCGGTCGGTGACGGGATCGTACAGCTGCCGCTCCCCGTACGCATCCAGCACGGCTCCGATCGTGCTTCCCGCATCGACGGTGAAGTTCGCGGGGAGGGTCGCCGCGCTTCCGTCGGCGCGCGTCAACTGGACGGTCGCTCGGGGAGAGGCGGATGTGGAGGCGGCGAGATCGACCATCGCCGCGCTCCCCGTGGCGAGCGACTGCATTCGATACTCGTTCAGCGTCGCCCGCGGGTCCTGCCCCGAGGGTGAAAACACGGACGTGCATATTCTATAGTAGCTGCCGTAGGAGATGACGTAGCGCCGGTGGGCGAGGCAGTCCACGCTGCGAACACTGCAGTCGCGGCCCACGCGGAGATCGGCGAGGATCACCCAGGGATCGGTGGGGCACGGCGGACAGACCCGCGCCCTGCCATCGCGGCACGGCACGAGCGCGTCGGAAGGCGGAGGCGCCATCGGTGTCGAGTACGACGGCGGCAGCTCCCGCAGCAGCTTGATCGCATAGCTGTCGCGGATGCGGCTGTATTCGCAGGCCGAGTCATCGCACCCGCATCCGCAGGCGGCGCTCATCGAGCGCACGGGGCGCGACTGGCACTCCTGGTACCTCACCGCGAGGTAGAGAATGCCTTCGGCGCACTGTCGCTGGGGCTCCGCGCACCAGGGGTCCAACTCCTCCCCGCAACAGCCATCGCGCTCGGCGAGTCCCTGTTTGCAGATGTCGATCGTGACGGGCGACTCGATGACGATCTCATCGCCGTAGGGGCCAAGAATGTAGCCCGCATCCACGATCACCTCGCAGGCAGTTCTTCCGGCCGTCACGCACGAGCCGCAGACCACCCCCCATCCGTGCAGCATGCGGTTGTGACGGCGCATCTTCTCGCGGAAGTAGATCTGATCCTGCGTCAAGTCGTCCGGCATCACGAGCTGGCGCGCGAAGAAGCGCGTGCGCTCGAGTCCGCGAAGCTCCGGTGAATCGCAGGGTGTGGGCGCGGCGGAGCCGCTGCATCCACACGGCGTGGACTTCGTCATGAGCGGCGTGGTCATTCATCCCTCCCGGTCGTGCGCCCGCGCGGAGTCGCTGCGAGCGTGGCTCTCATCGATCGATGCATGTCGCTCATTCCTTGGCCACCGCGAACACGCTGCTGTACTGCCCCCCCGTCGTTCCGTCGCCGGTGGGGAACGGCGCGCCAGTTGGCGCGAGCGCGGCGAGAAGAGCAGCGTCCACCGCTGCGGGCGCGGTGAGCGCCCAGAGTGTGTCGAGCTGCGTCGTGCTCAGGCTCGTGCCGGCGAAATCGGCGTCGAGAAGCAGCGGCGTCATCTCGTCGCTCATGATCTCCGCGGTCGTCGCGCGCATCACGATCACGAATCGCGCGTTCATGAAGAACGCGCCGCGCGGATCGTCGGGAAGCATGAACTCCTCGCATGCGCCGGCGGCGGGGAGATAGGGACTGGTGACCGGTCCCTTGTACTTCAGCGGAACCCGCGCCGCCATCGTCGGCGTCACGTGCGTCGCAATGCCGTCGTCGTGATGAAGCACGAAGAGGCGGAGCCACGCGTCCGGGTTCGATAGATCGGCGCTGCGCATCGCGCGGTCGAAGGTGATCTGCAGGCTCTTGCGCTTGATCCAGATCGACGTCCACGTCTTTTCGGGATCGGGACGTGCCGACGAGAGCAGCGCGCCGGGCGGCGGCCAGACCGCCACCACGACGGGGGGCTTTTCTTCCGAAGGCTCGACCGTCGCGTGAAAGACCACGAGTGATGGCGTCCCGGACGCGATCTGCGCGGTGACCTGCTGTGTGCCTGGGGCCGAGCCTGCGCGCCAGATCGGACATACGGCCACACCACCCGCATCCGTGTCGACGGTGAACGATGCCGCGAGCGTCGCAGCCGTGTCGCCAACCGCGCCACCGCCAGTGAGCACCTTGAACGTGACCGGCTCGTTAGGGACGCTCGCCGCGCCCTCCGTCACCTGCGTCACCAGCGGTTGCGCGAGCGGCTGGCCGGCGGTGCCGCCCTGCGGCTCACCGCTGACGATCGCGAGCGACTTCACCGCCGTCTCGCCGCAGCAGACGTCGACGCGCGCGGCGAGACAGAAGATGAGATCGAGCAGCACCGCATTGCTGTAGACCGTCGTGCGATACGAGCACTCATCGACGGAGG
>JAICLZ010000018.1 GCA_025929535.1 Gemmatimonadaceae bacterium | reverse complement strand
CGCACGCCGCATCCCCTGCTGCGCGGCACTCGAGACTTCGATCGCCTTCGCGACCTCCGCCTCCGCGTGCTGCAGATGCGCGCGCGCCTCATCCGCCTCGCGCACCAGCCCGGCGCGCGAAATCTCCGCGCGCGCGAGCGCCGCGCGCGCCTCCGCGAGCTCCGCGCGACGACGCAGCGGGCCGGGTCCCGGCGCCGAGCCGGGCAGCCACACGGCGCCACGTGCGTCCACGAAGGCAGTGCCGCTCTCCTCCTGCTTCACCTGACCGAGCAGCGCGCGAATCCACGACCTGGCCGGCTCCGCCGCCTCGACGAGATCCGCGAGCGCGCCGGATTCGGATGCGCCATTCGAAGGAGCATCCAGCGGCAGTAGCAGCAGCGGCCCCGGATCCGTGCGTGCATGCCACGCACGGATCGACTCGGCGGCCGCGCGATCACGCACGAGGATCGCGTGTACCTGGGGGCCGAGAAATCGCTCGACCGATTGCGCGGACGCAGCGCCCGTGGACACGAAGTCCGAGAGCGGACCGACGATTGCCCCCTCGCCGAACTGATCGCGATCTTTCAGCAGCTGCGCGGCCGCTGGCGCGAGTCCCACGCGATCGCGCTCGAGCCCCTCGAGTCCGTGCACCTTTCCCTGCAGCGCGGTCCACTGCTCCTCGGCGTGCAGCCGCTCGGTGCGCGCGGTGCTCTCACGCGCGCGCGCAGCATCCGCGGCGCTCCGTGCGGTGGTGACGGCCGCCGCCAACTCGGTCGCCGCGGCGTCCGCCTCTTGCTTGTGACGCTCGGCGAGCTGCAACTCGCTCGCCGCCGCGCTCAACGCCTCGGCAATCTGCTCCCTGTCGGCGCCGAGCTGCTCGGCGCGCTGCGCGAGCTCGCGCTGCTCGCGCTCGGCACCCTCGCGGTCGAGCTCCAGCCGCCGGCCTTCGTCGCGGAGCTCGCGCGTGCGGCGCTCGTGCTGCTCGAAGGCGTGCCGGGCGCTCGTCACCGCGTCCCGCGCGCGCGCCTCGGCATCCGTGCGTGCCGCGAGCGTCTCGCGTGCCTGCGCGAGCTCGCCCTCGAGACGCGCGCGCTCCTGCGCCACGGAGTCGCGATCCTCGGCCAGCCGGTTGCCGAGCTCCTGGCCCGAGCGCCGCTCCGCATCCGCACGCTCGCGGCGCGCGAACGCGTTGCGCTGGCGCTCCTCCGCCACCTTGAGCTCACTCTCGAGCGACATCGCGTTCGCGCGCTGCTCACTCACCAGGCGCGAAAGCTCCGTGCGGCCGGCTTCCGCGGCTGTGCGCGCACCGTATGCCGCTTCACGCTGGAGCTCCACCTCGTGCACGCGCTGCTCGGCCGCGGGGAGCGCTTCGCGAAGCGATGCGACCTGCTGCTCGAGTGTCGCGAGCTCCGCCTGCCACGAGTCCATCTCGCGCGAGACGAGCGTGATCTCGGCCACGAAGCGGCGCGCCATCAGCTCGCCGTGCCGCTCGGCCTTCTTGCGCTGGCGTGCGAGCGAGCGCACCTGGCTTTGCACCTCGGAGATTAGATCGTCGAGGCGCGAAAGGTCGACCGTGGTCTCCTCGAGGCGGCGCGCCGTGGTGCGGCGGCGATCGCGATAGAGGCCCACGCCCGCAGCCTCCTCGAACAGCTCGCGCCGATCGTCGGGGCGATCCGAGAGCAGCGCGTCGATCATCTTCGCTTCGATCACGACGCCGCTGTCCGCGCCGAGTCCCGTGCCGCGCACCATGTCGTGGATGTCGCGCAGGCGGCACGACGCGCCGTTCAGCATGTACTCACTCTCGCCGCTGCGCGAGAGCCGGCGCGTGATCACCACTTCCTTGAACGGAACGGCGAGCGCGCCGTCGTCGTTCGAGAAGTGCAGCGATACCTCGGCGATGTTCACGGGCCGGCGGGAGGACGAGCCCTGGAAGATCACCTCTTCCATCTTGGCGCCGCGGAGTGTCTTTGCGCGCTGCTCGCCCAGCACCCACCGCACGGCATCGGAGACGTTCGACTTGCCGCATCCGTTCGGGCCGACCACCGCCGTAACGCCCGGCTCGAAGACGAGCGAGGTGTAATCGGCGAATGACTTGAATCCCTGCAGCTCGAGCTTCGTCAAGCGCACTAGAAGGATCTCCCGGTACGAATCGACACGGTGGGCTTGTCTCCGTTCGAGCGAAAGCTAGTGACGAGTGGCTGTGCCTGCTCGGCTGTCCGGAAGGCACCGGCCCAGAGGCTGGCCGTGCCGTCAGCCTGCACGAGTGCGTACACGGGCAGCCCCTTCGAGAGGTACGCGCGCACGAACATCGGCGCCTGGTCCTGCGCGATGCCCTTCTGCACGAGCACTGCGTAGGGGAGCCGCACGATGTGCGCGGCGGCAGCGGTCCGATATTTCTTCGCGCGGACCTGGCGGAGCAGGGAATCGGCGCTCAATGAATCCGGAAATGCGCCGGAGATCACCACGTACGACATGGTGCCGCTGGGGCGGCGATAGGGCGCGTACGTCACGGCAGGGAACTCGCGGGCAGCTGCCTGATCGATTTCTCCGTTGGCGCCCGTCGCGCTTGGGATGTCGGCGAGCACCACGGAGAACGGTGAAGGGATGGTGGCCGCGGCCGCAGCGGAAGCGGTGGCAACCGCGGGGCTGGCCGTGGTGTCCAGACGCGGCGTGACCGCGGTGGGCGCCGGCGCAGCGATGACCCGCGCCGAGCCGTGCAGCGTGTCCGGCTTCGCGGCGTACGCGTCTGCGCCCGCGTTGCGCGCCATCATCGACGTCGTGATCCACGTGAGCAGCGCGGCCGCCACGAATGCGCCGGCCACGATGGCAGCCCAGAAGGTGAACGTCTTCGCGCTATCGATGGGTGCGAGCGTGTGCTCGGCCACATCGCCATCGCGTGCCCACGGTGGAACGAGCGCGGGTCCCTCTTCGCTGACACTGTGCGTTTCGCCTTCCACGTCGGCGTGCGCAGCGGCTGCGGCCTCTTCGTGCGCTTCGTCGTGCTCATCCACGCTCACGGCAGCGCCGGGCGCATCGTCGAAGCGTTGCCGCGGCGGCTCTTGCGACGGGGGTGGGTACGCGGGTGGCGACGGAAAGGGCCCCGAGCTCGGCTGCGCGAGCGCGACGGACGAGAGCGACTGCGGTGTAGGGCGCGCGGGGATGACCGGCAGTCGCGCATGCGCGAGCACGCGAGTGCCGGGTGCCGCCGCCACGTTCCCGACGAGCGCGACGCCGTCCATCACCTGTATGAGTGCGGACAGCGCGCTCGACTCGGCCGGCGCGACGATGAGCAGCAGTCCGTCGGCTGCGCGAAAGGCTTCGAGCAGCTTGACCCAGCGATCGCTGCCGAGCAGCGCTTCGTGATCGATGGGAACGGCGCCGCTGGGGAAGATGATGAGATTGCGCGCCGGGTCCACCGTGTACGCGACCTTGTTGAGCGACACGCCGTAGAAGAAGCTGTCGACCAGTCCGTACGGCGCATCCATTGGCACGAGATCTTCGAGCGGCCCGAGCTCGCCCACCGTGTCCGCAACGGCCACGCGGCGCCTGCGCGCCTGCACGCGCGCGATGCCGAGCGCGACTTCCGCCGCGACCGTCGGGTTCTCGCCGATCACGACGGCGCCCGCGCAAGCGTCGAACGCGGAGGAGTGACGATTGCCTTCCGCTTCCCACATCGAAAGAACCGGTCCGAACGGCGTCGACATCAGGGTGCTCCTTCGTAAACCCAGTACGACTTGCCGGACGTGCGGGCGATTCGCTCCGCCTCTTCACGTGTTGGATATGGCCCGATCACCACCCGATAGATAGTCACCCCATCGCGCGTCGTGGTCACCAGACGCGGCGTTGCTCCAGTCACGTGAACTTCGCGCAGAATATCGTTCGCGGCATCCTGGGCGCGCAACGCCGCGAATTGCACGGTGAAGCCTGCCTGTTTTGGAGCCGTGGTGTCTTTCGCCACACGCGGCGCCAAGCCACTCGGCGCCGGATGCGCGGGTGCGGCTGCCGGCGCCGCTCCCGGCGCGGAGGGAGGCGATGCTGGAGCCGCGCTGTCGGCATCGAGCGTGTCACCCGGATGAGGAGTGGCTCCCGAGAACGGATTTTCGGACGTGTCGCGCTGCACCGAATCGCTCGACTCGAACGTCACGGGTTGGTCGAGGCTCGCGGCCCGCGGGCGAAAGCCGTTCCACGTGATGAACATCCAGTCGTCCGCGGCGCCGCCCGTCACCGTGCGCCTGGTCGCGAGCGTCTCCGCGTCCACGAGCACCACATCCTTGCCCCGAACGAGCGCGAGCCAGCCGTTCGGCGCGACGGCCGGCAGGTCCGGGCGCCATACCGTGGGCACCGCGCCGATCATGCGGTCGGTGCTCACCGAGATCACGTACGCCGTGTCGCCCGCGGACGCGCGCGCGAGCACGTATCGCCCGGTAGGATCCATGCGCAGCGACAACGCGGGCGAGGGAAGCGCGACACGCGACGAGATGTTGCCGGTGTAGCGGTCGATGACGAGCAGTTCCTTGCTCGAATCTGCCGCGACGTAAATGCGGTCGCCGCTGGGCGAGGTCACCACCGCGTGAGGCTTGCGGGGGAGCTTGATGCTCGGCACGATCTGCAGGTCGCGCCCGCGCACGCCCACCAGTCCGGAATCGACCGGGAAGTACACGCGATCGCCCGCGGGCGTGCGAATCGCTTTCGACACGCGCGGCAGGAGCACGCTGTCGGCCACGCGATCGTCGGGCGGGTGAATCAGCCAGACGATGGTTCCGAGCCCGCGGTTGGCGAGCACCAGCAACGTGCCGTCCGGCTGCGGAATCACGTCGTGTGCGGGGGCGGGAGGCTTGAACGTCCAGCTTCCCGCGGGCGTCAGCCGGGTGACGGAGCCATCGGCGCCGATTCCGTACGCCGCGGAGCCGTCCGCAGAGACGAAGTCGGAAAGCTTCGTGGCGGGATCGCGTGTGACGTCGCCGCGACGCCGGTCGATGCGAACGACTCTGCCTTTTTCATCTTCGCCGAGAACGGAGCCCGCGCCGTCGTCGAAGCCGAGCAGGCGCGCGAGCACCGGCGTTTTCTCCGACGCGGTCCACACGACGGAGTCCACGCGCGGGTACGCATACGCGCGCGCGACTCCACCACTCCGCGGAAAGCGAAGAACGAGTTGATCCGGTCCGTTCGCGCTGGCGCTGCTGACCGTGGTGCTCTCCGTGGTCCTGGCGGGGGGACGACGTTCCCCGCCACGGCACGCTGCAACGAGTACGAGCGCCAGCGCCAGAGGCGACGTTCGCACGAAGGTGAAACTACGCGATCAGAACGTCGGATACAACGAGAATTGCCAGAATCCGTGTCGTCCGGGAGAATCCTTCGGAATCGCGTAGTCCCATCGCAGGATCACGTAGTTGAAGAGGTTCACCCGGAGCCCGAAGCCATAGCTCGTCAACAGCGAGCGCGTGTTCGCGGGATCGTCCAGGCTGCTGCGCTTGAACTCCACCTTCTGCCCGTTGAACCACGTGGTCCCCGCGTCGTAGAAGAACGCGCCCTCGATCGGCGGCAGCGGGATCACGCCCGCGAGGCCGCCTCGAATCAGCGGAAAGCGCAGCTCGATGTTCCCGAACACCACCTTGCTGCCGAGCAGCCGATTGCATCGCTGCGCGTTGGTGACGTTCGCAGGGCAGTTCGCGTTCGTGATCGCGAAGCTCTGATCGTCGTAGCCGCGAATGAGGTCGCTGTAGCCAAGATATTTCTGCAGGCTGTCGGCATCGCGGCCGTACGACAGGTTCGCCGTGAGTCGCGTGGCGATGGTGAGATAGCTGAAGAGAATCGCGTCGTACCGCCGATAATCGCCCAGCAATCCGAGCCACTGGAACTGCCCGAGCGCGGGAGTGACCCCGAAGCGATAACGCCGCCCGTAGATCGGTCCCGTGTACCCGAACAGCGAATTGTCGGACACGTAGGAGAGGCTCGGCTCCACGTAGTACTTGCTGCTCCCCGCAACCTCGTTCTGCGTCGCATCCGAGAGCGGGAAGCCGGCCTGATCGACGACCTGCGAGAAGACCAGGAACGAGCGCTCGAGATCGGCCAGCGTGAGTCCGAGCTCGAACCGGGTGAAGCGATTGAGCGGATAGATGCCGATCGCGAATGCCTCGCGATCGAGGTAGCGCGCGATGACATCCTGCTCCGTGAGCGTGCCGTCGCCGTTGTCGAAGAACTGCGAGCCCTCGCCGAAGTAGAACGGCGACTGCTGGTATCCCACGGCGTACTGCAGGCGATGGGCGAGGTTGGTGTAGGCCGCAAGCCCCTGGGCGTCCGAGAGCCGGCCGTTGATCGACAGGGCGAACGCGAGATGATTGTTGCCCACCATGTCGCTCAGCGAGATCGCGGTTCCCCCGAACACGCCGTTCCCGAAGTTGTCGCGCGAATAGCCCACCGTTGGGCGCGCGACGAAATCCGGTGAGAATCGGACGTGGTATTTGTATTCCTTGAACTGCGTCGTGTCCGGCAGTCGCAGCGCGCCGCTGTCGAGCGTCGCGGCAACGCTGAGCTTTGGCTCCACGTGCGGGCCGGAGTCGGCGAGCGCACCCGAGGGCCTGAAGGTGGTTCCCGACCGATAGTACGAATAGGAGAGCGAGTCCACGGGGGCGGAATCCAGTCGCGCCACGCGAGCCGCGGCCATGCTGTCGATGCGCTGCACGAGAGTCGGCGTCGTCTGCGCGTTGAACGGCTGCCGCTTGAGAAGTCGCGGATTGTCGATCGTCCAGACGGTGTACTCGCCGTTCTCCAGATACGTGAACGCCATCTTGTCGGTCGCGTGCGCCCAGGTGATGACCGGGCTGAACTCCGTTACGGAGATCACGCCGCCAACGACGTTCGTGAGCTGGTAGTGCTGCTTCTGCGCGATGTCGTACAGGAAGATGTTCTGCCCACCCGTGCGATCGGACACGAACGCGATCGACTTCGAGTCCGGCGCCCACATCGGGTTGATGTTGAGTCCTTCCTGCCCCGGAATGAGCTCGACGTTGCCGCCGTCCACGTGGTAGAGCGCGATCTGCCAGTGGGGGAAGATCAGATTCTTGACATCGGCGCCAGGAGCCTGGTCGGTGGCGAACGCGATCATCTTTCCGTCGGGCGACCACTGCGGCTGCATGTCGGCGAAGAGGTCGTGCGTGAGCTGGGTGAGATTCTTCCCGTCCGCATCCACCATGTACAGATCGGTGATCCCGCCCTTGTTCCCGGAGAACACCAGGTGCTTGCCGTCCGGCGACCAGCTGGGTCCGACGATTCCATCGAGCGGCAGCTCGAATTTCGCGATGCGCTTCCGGCGCTTCACGTCGAGCAGGTAGAGATTTTCCTGCCCGCCCCCGAGTGCGGAGAAAGCGAGCAGCTTTCCGTCCGGGGAGAATGAGCTCTGCGAATACAGCAGTCCGATCTCCTGATAGTTGGGATCGAACGTGCTCTTCACCAGCCGCGTGATGCGCTTGCCCGTTTTCGCATCACCGAGCCAGAGGTCGATGAACACCTGTCCCTTGAGGAAGCTTCCATTGGAGAGAAAGGCGATGTACTTGCCGTCGGGCGAGAGCGCAGGGGCGAGGAAGACCTGGCCGCCGGTGCGCTTCTGCGAGAGCAGCGGCTTGGCGAAGTGGCGGGGGCGCTGGAGCACCGCGACCTGCGGCAGATACTTGATCTGCATCGCTTCCTTCCACTCGTCGCCAAGATCCTCGAGCGACTCGCCGGTCTCGCGCTTGAACGCGCGCTCGATGCCCATGGACGGGACATCGGCCATGATCGCGCCGATGACCTCATCGCCGAACCGCCCGGCGATGTACGCCCACAGCGGCTGGCCGAAGCGATAGGGATCATAGCGGTCCGGCTGCTCGGTCATCTTCACGATCGTCGGCAGATCGCCGTTGATCGCGGCGTCGCGCATGACGGTGGACGAGCGCGCATAGTCGGGGCCGATCGAGAGATACTCGGCCATGCCCTCCATGAACCAGAGCGGCGGATTCACCTGCGAGAGCTGCGCGATTCCCCCGCCCGCGCGTCCGCGCGCGAAGATGTCGAACTGGAACTCGTGCGTCATCTCGTGCGTGAGCACGTGCTCGAGTCCGCGGAAGTCGCCGGTGAACGGCATGAGCATGCGGTGGCGCAGCGGCTCCGTCACGCCGCCCGTGCCCTCGCCCAGGTCACCCGTGACGTTGTTCTGCCCGAAGTCGGCACGCGATGCGAAGAAGAGAATGGGCTTCTTCTCGCGGAACTCGTGGCCGAGAATGCGCGAGAGCCGCGCGTAGTCGCGCTCGGCCATCCGCGCCCCCTGCATCGCGGCGACGCGCTCGTCCGGATAGTAGTGAATGAGGAAGTGCTCGGTCTCGATCACCTGCCAGTTGAAGTCCTTGTACTGGACCTGGTTCTGGCCGAAGTACTCCTGACTCGCCGCTCTCGAGGCGAACACTCCGCTCGCCATGAGCGTGACTAGCGCTGCGCGCCATACCATGCGTGAGCTCATACCCTGGCCTCCTCCGCGTCGATGGCGACGAGTCGTGCATCACCCCACAGGCGTTCCAGCTGATAGAAGTCGCGCAACGTGGGGTGGAAGACGTGCACGACGAAATCGACGTAATCGAGAAGAACCCACCGCCCCTGGGCGAGTCCCTCGACGTGGTGCGGCCGGACGCCTTCCTTCTTGAGCTCATCCACCACGTGCTCGGCAATGGCGCGCACGTGTGTGTCGGAGGAACCGCTCGCGATCAGGAAGTAGTCAGTGGCATTCGAGACCCGGTCCAGGTCGAGCACCACGACGTTGTTGGCCTTGAGATCCAGACACAAAGCGGCTGCACGCTGCACTTGCGCGAGTGAGGACGACACGGGGTGGAGGTGCCTCTCGTCTATGGTGGAAACGCACGGAGTGCATGCACTGTGCGCGCAATATGTGCGGGGAACCGGGGTGTACCAACACCACTACACGAACGCCCGGCGGAAGTTTCCGCCGGGCGTCGAAGTACGCGCAATGGGTGCAGGGCGTTTACTGCTTGATCACCCAGACCCGGATCTCGGGCTTCACGTCGGCGTGGAGGCGAACAGGTACCTTGTAGACGCCAAGCGCCTTGATCGGCTCGTGAAGGTCGATCTGGCGTTTCTCGATCTCCGGAAAACCCTGCGCGTGCAGCTGCTGCGCAATGTCCGCGGAGGTTACCGAGCCGAACAGCTTGTCCTCTTCTCCGACGCGCGCGGAGAAGGTGAGCGAGACCTGCTCGAGCCGGTTGGCGAGCGTCTGCGCCTGATCGCGGCGCTCGTTTTCCGCCGCCTCCAGGTGGGCCTTCTCGCGCTCGATGCGCTTGCGATTGCCCGCAGTCGCTTCGTACGCGAGGCCGCGGGGGAGAAGGAAATTTCTGCCGTAGCCGGGAGACACCATCACGATGTCGCCGGGCTGGCCGAGATTGTCGATTGCCTGCTTGAGAATCACTTCCATCGGAGTGCTCCGGTCGAACGGTTGATCTTCGAGTGAGCTATCTGGTGGCGCCGGGGCCGGCCGGCGAGTCCGCCGTGCGCATGCGCCGCCGCCAATCGATCCACGTATCGGTAACGCCGAGCCCGACCGCGAGCGCGAGCGACACCGGGAACAATACCAC
Organism: Gemmatimonadaceae bacterium; assembly: GCA_025929535.1. Taxonomy (GTDB): domain Bacteria; phylum Gemmatimonadota; class Gemmatimonadetes; order Gemmatimonadales; family Gemmatimonadaceae; genus FEN-1250. Next base: position 53,593 of record JAICLZ010000018.1, on the reverse strand, counting down.
CGCAATGAAGCTCGCCGCCAACTGCGTCCCCAGCGTGAGCTGAGGGTAGAACCAGGCAATCACGCCAAAGCCGCGCAGCGCGTACAGCGCTCCGAAAAACACGACGAGATTCGCGCCGAACACCCGCAGTGCGTCGAGCGTAGGCAGTACGGTGATCGTCATCCCGGCGACGAGCGCCCAGATCAGCTCATCGTTGAATCTGAAATATCGAAACGGCGCCAGTGCCGCGCCGAGTCGCGCGCGGCTCATGCGGTGGTACAACGCCCACGCCAGCGCGCACGCCGCCAGCGATTCGAGCGCGAGAAGCGCCGGGTACAGCAATACCGCGAAGCTCCCCGATGCCTGCTGCAGCTGCACTGCACGCTGGGCCGCCCACTCGCGCATGCCCGGAGCGAAGCGCGCGTTCGGAAAGCCTCTCGCCCACTGTGCGAGCACCGTGGAGTTGCGCAGCTGCAGCTCCCGCGCGAAGACGTCTTCGATGCGACCGGCCGCGTGCGGTGCGAACGCCATGCCGATCGCAGCTATGAGCGCCGCAATTCCCACGGCAGCGAGCGCACGGCCCAGGAACTGCCGACGCCAGCCGAGAATGCACACGAGGCCAAGCGCGCCGGCCACGAGCACACCCCACGAACGAACGAGATCCGCATACGCCTCGCTTCCGGGGCGCGACGGAATCGCGAGCAACAATCCGGCGAGCGCCGCCCACGCGAGCGCGAGTGCGGAGGATCCGCCCTTGCGCCACCCCGCGATGAAGCATGCGGCGAGCGCGGGCACGAGCAAGACGAGTGTATCGACGACAGGTGCGGCCGCCCGCACGACCGGCGCGTGCGAGAGCAGGAGGAACGCCACGAGCGCAATCACGATGCGCGTCCAACCCTGCTCCCGCGGCGGAGCCGCGAGGGCGTCGCTCATGTCAGGCTTGATGACCCCGAATGTACGGCACGAGCGCGAGATAGCGCGACCGCTTGATCGCCGTCGACAGCTGACGCTGATGCCGCGCGCACACGCCGCTCAACCGGCTCGGCAGAATCTTGCCGGTGTCGGTGAGGAAGCGGCCGAGGGTGCGATCATCCTTGTAGTCGATGAAGCGCACGCGGGTTTCGCAGAATGGGCAACTCTTCTGTGGGCGTCGCATGCTAATCCTCGTCGTCGTCGTCGTCACTCGCGCGCCCACGTCCGGCGGCGATCTCTTCCTCGGTCATCGGCGGAGCGCCGACTTCGTGCTCGTGCAGTGTGATGAGGTAGCGAACGACGCTCTCATCGAGCTTGAGCGCGCGCTCGTATTCCGGAAGCGCAGTCGCCTCGGCCTCGAAGTGTGCGATCGTGTAGTGGCCCGTCTCGCGACGGCCGATGGGATACGCCAGCTGGCGCTTTCCCCAGTGCTCGACGGCGACATCGTTCGTGCCGAGCAGCGCGTGTACGCGCGTGAGCGTGTCATTGATGGCGGCATCTTCGAGACCGGCGTCGAAGATGTACACCACCTCGTACTTGCGAGGCATTGCGGTAATTCCTCCCTGTGGGCTGCCGCCTCCCGCGCGGACGGCGGGAGGAGGGGGGCAAGTCATAGAAGCCCCGTAACTTAGCTTCTTCGGTAGGCTCCGCGCAATCGCTGCCGCATCGCGCGCGCGGTGGCGCGCAGGGCAGCGCTCAGGGCGGGCTCCTGCGGCGGCGACGCCCGGCGGGCCGGGGAGGGGGAGTCGCCAGGCGCGAGCATCTCGCGCGTCTCGGTGCAGAACACGGACTTCCCGCACAGCTGCGCGATCTGCACCGCGACTGCCGGATCGCTCTCGATGAAGAGCCACGCGCCGGTTTCCAGGTAGATGTCGGCCTTGAACTGTGCGTAGGCCTTTGCCGCGCGGCGTGCCGCCATGTCGGGGTACTGCATCATGCGCAGCTCGCCGAACCGGACCTTGTGGCGCGCGAGCCACTCCATTGTCTGGGCGCGGTACTTCTCCAGCCGTGATGTCACCAGCCATCCCACCGGGGCGCTCGGCAGGAGGAGCGCCGGCGTGTCGCGGAGAAAGCGGAGGTACTCGTGCGAATCGTCATTCTCCTCGTCGGTCGGATCGAGACAGAGCACGCCGTCGATGTCCATGCAGCTGTTCGCGAGCACCGTACCGTGCATGAGATTCCATTCGAACACGCGGGGCATCGACACGATCTCCCGATACATGTCGACGTGCCCGTCCAGGCGCGCCTCCGGCGCCATGTACACGGCAGCGAAGCTGAGTCGGTGCGGGAGCGCGGCCGCCGCGAGCTGGGAGCGAACCTTCTGCATTGCGTTGCCCGAGCAGACGCTGTCGTCGACCACGAGCACATGGCGAGGCGTGGAAAGAAACTTCCGGGGATCGCTCCCCTTGAAGCGCGCACCGGACTGGATGACTCGCCCCTCGAGAAGCCCGGCAACGTCCGTCATCGGGATGTTGAGGTGCAGCGCGAGCAGGTTCGCCACGAGCAGCCCGCTGCGCGGGATGCCGGCGACGATGTCGATGTCGCGCGGAAGGTTCGCGAGCCAGCCGACTATCGCGTCATCGAGCTGTGCAACAGTTCGATATTCCACGTTAGCGCTTCCGGGTGAGCAGGGTGAGCATGTGCACGGTGTGCCTCTATCGATGGACGATTGCATGAATCCGGGCGCAATCCGCGGCACTGTCCGGAATCGACGTGCGCCAGCGGTACGCGAGCAGTCGTGTCGACGGAGCGAGGTGCACGGGGTCGAGCGTGGTCTCGATGTAATCGGCCACGCCCGACTTGACGCTCCAAGGCGTGCGCCACTGGCCGTGTTCCGCCAAAACCAGACCCGTGGAGAAGCAGGCGCGCAGTTCATCGAGCGACTCGGTGGTGCTCACCACGGGGCGCGCGAGCTTGCGAAAGATCGAGAATTCCGGCCCGGGGTGCCTGGGATCGCCCAGATAGTCCACACTCAGGAGCACGTCTGCGCGACCGAGATAGTAGAGCGATTTGAGCTCGGAGGTCGAGACGACGACGGCGGCACTGTCGACCTGCGGGGCGAGAACGGCATGGGCGGCGTCCCAGTCCGGCTGCCCGCGATAGAGCAGCGCGAGCTGCCAGTCGGCATCGCTCACGAGCAGCATCTTGAGCGCGTACGACGTGGCCCCGTTGCCGAACGCCGCGAAGAGCGCGACGAGCGCGAAGAGCATCGCGGTCCCGAGCGTGCGCGCACGCGGGGAGAGCGACGCACCCGAGAGCCAGTCGAGCGCGCCCTCGAATGCGGGACGCACGCGTCGTGCACCTTCGGCAACGCCCATTCCCACGACCGCGAAGAACATCGGCATCACGGAGAACAGGTACCGCTCGGCTTTCCACGCCGCGAGTGAGTGCACCACGAACGCAATCACGAAGGGAACGAGACAGAAGGTCGCCGCGCGGCCATTGCGGTAGATCGCCAGAATGACGAGCAGTGGAAAGATCGTCCAGATCGTCGCGTACTGGTCCAAAAAGAGGTCGTGATAGTAGCGGACGTTGTGGCGATTGGCGGCAGCCCACAGGTCGACGTAATTGAAGAGCGCGAGCTGATGCGCGAAGGCGCCGCGTGCGATGGCCGCGAGCGCGATGAGACCGACGATGGCTACAGCCGCAACCGCGAACGCCATCTGCGCGGGGCGAAGATGAGCTCGCGCGCGATCCGCGGCCGCCCACAGCAGGACGCCCCCGATGCCGACGAGCGTGATCACCTGGAAGTGCAACGCGAGCAGGAAGAGAAGCAGCGCAGCCACGGAGAGGCGGAGCGCGCGCAGGGTGCCGAGCGTGCGATCGCCGGCGACGCGATAGACGAGAATCGCCGCACCGAAAAAGCACAGCGTCTGGATCGTGTAGAAGCGCGCGAGCTGGGACAGATAGAGCGACTGCGGCTGGAAGCAGAACAGCATCGCGGCGATCCATGCTGCGCCGCGTCCCGCAGCGGAGCGCACCCACACGAAGAGCACGGTCACGAGCGCGGCACCGGCGAGCACGGCCGGCATGCGCGCCACCGCGAGACTCTCGCCGAACACACGGAAGAGCGCGGCGACGAGATAGGTGAACAGGCGCGCGCGCGTGTACGGCTCGCCGCCCGGCGTGAGCTCGAAGGTGCCGCGCGCGAGCAGCGAATGCGCGGCCATGACGTGATTCAACTCGTCGACGTACGGCGTGTGGTGCAGGCCAATGAGCCGGGAGACGAGCGCGATGACGAACACGGCCAAGGGCGCCGCGACGGCTCCCCAGCGCAGTGTGGAGGGCTCACGGGTTTTCGAGGAGCTCATGCGGCTTAATGTAGTGTCGAAACGAACGCGCCCGCGATTTTTCGCCTCCTGCGGGCCCCGCTCGGCGCTGCACCGGGCTCGTGCGAGACGGATAATTGGTGGCGCCAGCCGCCCCGCGCGCACTTCCATGCGCGTGCGCCAGGTGCTACGATGCGACGCTCATTACATACAATCCTCTCTCCCAGAATCGCGATGCGCCTGCGCTCTCGCTCGTCCGTCTTGTGTCTCATCGCCCTCGTCGCCGCGCTCCCGTGCGCGCTCCTCGCACAGCAGACCACCAAGAGAAAGACCCTCGAGGGGAAGCCGACGCCATCCGCCGCCGGCGTCGATTCCGCCGCGATCCTGCTGCCCACCGCCCTCAAGGCGCGCGCGATCGGCCCGGCGGTGATGGGAGGACGAGTCTCCAGTATCGCGCTGAGTCCGGCTGAGCCGTTCACCTTTTACGTCGGGCTCGCTACCGGCGGAATCATGAAGAGCAAGGACAATGGCTCGACGTTCCAGCCGATCTTCGAGCACGAGGCCGTGGCTGCGATCGGCGACATCGCGGTTGCGCCGTCGGATGCGAAGACGATCTACGTGGGCACGGGCGAGGCGAACGATCGCAATACCGTGAGCTGGGGCGCCGGCGTGTACGTGTCCACCGATGCCGGGGGCACGTGGACCAGGGCCGGGCTCGAGAAGACGCGCGCGATCGCTCGCGTGGTCGTGCATCCGACGGATCCGAAAACCGCGTGGGTGTGCTCGCCGGGTGACGTCTGGCAGCCGGGAGAGCGCGGGATCTACAAGACGACGGACGGCGGAAAGAGCTGGAAGAAGGTCTACAGCGCCCCGGCACCCTTCGAAACGCGTGCCGGCTGCGGCGATCTCGCCATCGATCCGAGCGATCCCAACGTGCTGTACGCAACGCTGTACGCGCGCCTGCGCCGTCCCTGGGTGTTCAACTACGGCGCGGCGGCCACCGACGGGAAGGACATAGGCGGAGTGCTCAAGAGCACCGACGGCGGGGCGACGTGGACCAAGCTCGCCGGCGGGCTGCCGGCGATGACGGGACGCATCGGGCTCGCGGTGTACGCGAAGAATCCCAAGACGGTATTCGCGCTCGTGCAGAGCGATGCGGGCGGCACGTCGGACATCGACGATCCGTACAGCAAGGCGGGCGGCGTGTTTCGCAGCGACGATGCCGGTGCGACGTGGACCCGGCAGAGCAAGCTCGATCCCCGGCCGTTCTACTTCAGCCAGATTCGCGTCGATCCCACGAACGACAAGCGCGTGTACGTGCTCGGCTTCATGCTCCACGTGTCCGACGATGGTGGCAAGACGTGGCGTGAGGATCGCTTCAAGAACGTTCACTCGGACAATCACGCGCTCGCGATCGATCCCCGCATGCCCAACCGCATGCTCCTCGGCACCGACGGTGGTCTCTACGAGAGCTACAATGGCGCCGAGGGCTGGGCGCATCTCAACCGGTTCGCGGGGGGCGAGTTCTTTCGCGTGAGCACGGACAACTCCACTCCGTACCGGATCTGCGGCGGATTGCAGGACAACACGAACTGGGTCGGGACGGGCAACACGCGCAGCAAGGAAGGCATTCGCAACGCGGACTGGCTCGCGATCGGCGGAGGCGATGGCTCGTACTGCACCTTCGACCCTGCGGACTCGAATCTCGTGTACGCGGAGTCGCAGCAGGGATACATCTTCCGCTTCGATCTCGGGAGCGGCCAGGACAAGAATCTCCGCCCGCAGCCGGCGGAGGGCCAGCCGGCGTTTCGCTTTCACTGGACGTCACCGCTTTTCGCGAGCGCGCACGAGAAGGGTGTTCTCTATTACGCCGGGAATCGGGTGTTCAAGCTCACCAATCACGGCGAGCAGTGGCACGTGATCTCTCCCGATCTCTCGACCAAGAGCTACGATCGCATGACGACCGTGGGCAGCGGCGCGGAAGATTTCGGCGTGGTGTATGCGCTGGCCGAGTCGCCGGTGAAGGCGGGCATGCTGTGGGCGGGCACCGATGAAGGAAAGCTGTGGCGCACGGAAGACGATGGCGGTACGTGGACCGATCTCACGTCATCGGTGCCGGCGGCCGCGAAGGGAAGCCGCATCAGCAGCATCGACGCGAGCGCAGCCGATGCGCAGGTGGCGTACATGTCCGTGGATGCGCATCGCGAGGGGAACTACGCGCCGCTCGTGTATCGAACGGCGGACGGGGGAAAGACGTGGACGAGCATCGCGTCGAATCTGCCGGCCGAATCGCCAGTAAAGGTCGTCCGCGAGGATTCGAAGAACCCGAAGGTGCTCTTCCTCGGCACGGAGTTCGGCCTGTGGACCACCGTCGATGGCGGTCGCACCTGGTTCAAGCTCGGCGATCTGCCGACGGTTGCGGTGGATGACATCCACATGCAGGAGCGCGATCGTGATCTCATCGTCGCGACGCACGGCCGAAGCCTGTACGTGATCGATGACGCGAGCGGCCTCGAGCTGCTCACGCCCGCGGTGCGCGCCGAGCCGGCGCACCTCTTTCCGTCGCGGCCGACGGTGGGCTTCGTGCCGTATCCCGGATTCGTCGACTCGAACGGCGATGCGGTGTTCCGCGGAAGCAATCCGCCGGAGGGTGCTCTGTTGACGTTCTGGCTGGGCAGCTTCTCGCCGGAGGCCGTGAAGATCTCGATCACCAATGCGGAGGGTCAGCCGGTCGCCAATCTCACCGCGCCCGCGATCGCAGGCCTCAATCGCGTGAACTGGGACCTCAAGCCCACGAAGGACGTGCTCACGGAATACGGGGGCGAGGGAACCAAGCCGGTCGCCCCCGGTGAATACACCGTCACGCTGAAGGCCGGAAGCCACACGAGCACGGAGAAGCTCAAGGTGAGCTATCTTCCGGGCGTGGAAACGCGGTAGAGGTTGCCAGCGAACTCGGATTCCGCACAGTACTTTTCGCAAGCGTCGCAGTCCGCGACCGGCCATTCAGGAGGCGCAAATGAGTGATTTGCATTCGACCGCGCACCCCGACCCGGAGGAATCAATGGGCGGTGCGGCAGTCGAAGTTGGCACCGGGCTCCCCGAGTTCCTGACGCAGGACTATTCGCGGTACACGCAGGAAGATCACGATACCTGGAAGATGCTGTACTCGCGCCGCATGGACGCGCTGAAGGACAATGGCAGCGAGATCTATCTGAGCGGTGCGAGGGTGATCGGGCTCGAGCCGAACAAGCTGCCCAATCTGAACGACGTGAACGCGCGGCTGGCGGCGCGCACCGGGTGGGCTGCGGTTGGTGTTGGCGGCTTCATGCCTCCGGTGGTGTTCTTCCGCTGTCTGGCCGCGCGCCGGTTTCCGACCACGCTCACGATCCGTCCGCGCGCGAAGCTCGATTATCTGCCGGAGCCGGACATCTTCCACGATGTCTTCGGCCACGTGCCACTGCACGCCGATCCGGTGTTCGCCGATTTTCTCCAGCACTTCGGCGCGCTCGCCGCCGTGTCGCCGGGTGAGAAGGAGACGGAGGAGATGGCGCGTCTCTTCTGGTTCACCGTCGAGTTCGGGCTCATCAAGGAGAACGGCCGCACGAAGGTCTACGGGAGCGGCTTGATCTCGTCGCACGGCGATGCAGCGAACGCGCTCGGTCCGAAGTGCGATCGCCGGCCGTTCGATCTGGATGCGGTGATCGCGCAGCCGTACGAGATCGACCGCATGCAGGACGTGCTCTTCGTCGTCGATTCCTTCGAGCAGCTCTTCGCGGCGGTGGAGACGATCGCCGCGCGGCGCAACGTGAGCGTGTAAGGGCTAGAGAATCGCGAGCGAGCCGGGACGCGCGCCATCGAGCTCGATGCGCACGCGGGATCCCGGCTCCAGCGCGCGCAGCACATCGCTTTCCACGAAATGATGCACGTGCGGCCCGGTGCGCTCCGACTTGGCACACGTGCACGTCATCGCGTGCAGCCGGGCCTCTCCGCTGCCATGCGCGGTGCGCACCGCAAAGGTGTCGCCGAGCGGTGCGAGCTGCGCCGCGGTGGACTCGGAGATCTCGAGACGTCCATCGAGGGGAGTCTTGCGCGAGACGGTGGGCTGCTCGATCACCATGCGCGCATCATTGCTTTCGCCTCTCGCGACGCGCGAGTGGCGAGGCGGTGGATGTCGGCGTGATCGGCATACCCCATCCGTTGCGCATGGCGTCGGGAAGGGCAGCGGGTGCATCGGACCCGTGCAGCGCCGCACTCTCCGAATGAGACGGGCGAAGTGCGAGCCACACCAGCCAGAGCAGCAGCGGTGGTCCGGCGATCCAGAGTGCCACGTCGAGAAGTGGCGCCACGCCCGACCAGACCGTCACGTTGCCACGGAGCGCGAGCAGTTGGACGCCGGTATCTCCGATCGACAGCGACGCGCTGCCGTCCGCGCCGGGGATGTGACTGAGATCCCATGCCCAGCGCGCGAATGGCGCGAGAGTGATTCCGGCGAGGCCCATCCAGTACGCACCCCACGCGCCCAGCAGGTGCCCGACTCCCATGCGACGTAGCGAGAATGCCATGAGCCCTCTCCTCCTTTCCGACTACTACGCTGGCCGGGCCGGAACTGTGGCGAGCTCCGCTGCAGTTGCCCGCCTCACGGAGACTTCGGCGGCCCCACTTCAAGCGACTGCGCCGCCGCGAGAAGCTGCGCTTCCCGCTCCGCAGAATGCGTGAGGATGATCAGCTGCAGCCCCACGGCGTTCCGGATCACGGTGTTCGGCGTGTCGACGTTCAGCGTGTCACCGTGCGCCGGACGTGTGAGCTGCATTCTGTGCGACGGAGCGGGCCGTCCCTGGAGCGTGAGCGCGCAGGTGGACGTCCCGAGTGGCCGCCCGATGTCCATGCCGCCCATTCCCATGCCGCCGCGATAGAGCGAGTGCGTGCCGTGAATCTCCACGCTGCTCGAGTCCGCGCCGATCCAGCGATTGCCGTCGACTCCGGCTGCAAGCGGGGCTTCCTTGAAGTCCTTCGGCAGCGAGACCACGCCTTCGAGCGAGTCCGTTTTCCACTTGAGCTGCACGACCTCGGTGCCGACGGATGACACGGGACATTTGGGCATTCCCTCAGCGCCTTTCGCCCACTTTTCCGGCGTGAGTCCCTGCCAGAACTCGAGCTCCTGGAGCGAAATTCCCGGAGGAGGCGCGGGAGAATCCGAGGACTGCGCGCGGGCACTCGCCGCGCCGACGGTAGCGCCGATCAACGCGGCGCAGAGCACGTTCGTGAATCGCCAAATCATGAGCCCATCTCCAAAACGCGACGCGGGTTGCCGGAGGAGTACCGCCGGCATCTTCATGAAGACTACCTGAACGCACACGACGGAAAAGGCCCGCGGCCCGACTTTTCCGGCGCGGATCTCAGGCCGCCGACACGTCCTCCGCCGGCGACGCCGGACCACGGCCGAACATCAGCGTGCCAAACCAGAGCGCGAGGGCGGTGTAGATCAGGAAGGCGCCCCACACGAACGCGTTGCCGAGCGACGCCCGCAGCGCGTGGAACAGCGCGAACACGCCCACGAGTGCGTGCGCGAATCCGCCGACCACGATCGAGCGCCCGTAGATTCCGCCGAGCAGCATCGTGCGCGCGAACCAGGTAGTCATCGCGAGTCCGAACAGCGCCGCGCCGTACAGCTGCCCCAGCACCATCGCTCCCTCGGTTGGCTCGATCGCGAAGCGCGCCAGCACGAGCTCGGGCGCGAAGATGAGCGCGAGCGCCGCGATGCCGAGAATGACGGCGATGACCTCCATTCCGCGCTGGACGATCACGCGCGGCTTCGCGAGCCCGCGCCGACGCGCGCGCCGAGTAGGGTCATCGGGATGAGAAGGAGAAGGAAGGCGAGATGGTACCAGAGTGGAATGAGATACCACAATTTGAGCTGGACGAACACGCCGGTCGCGAGCAGGAGCACTCCGAGCGCGACGGCCGGGAGGGCCCAGGCCAATCCTGCGATGCGAGCCGTGACGTACCCCGACGTGAGCGAGATGAGCACACTGCCGACGAGCAGCACCAGCAGAGGCGTGCTATTGGTGAGCGGCTCGGTGACGGTAGGCGACATGATTCCCAGGGCGAGCAGCAGCTGGTTGAGGCTCAGCCACAGCACTGACCACAGGATGAAGCCGATGACCACGCCGAGGATCTGCTTCATGCACATCTCCTGGTTGCTTGAATAGATCGAGCGAGCGCGGGTATATTCTGGCACACGAATGAAGAAAGCACTATCGGCGAACAGACCTTCGCGCGCCCGCCCGGAGTCGAGCCGGGAGCGCATCTACGCCCAGGTGCGGAAGATCCCGCGCGGCAAGGTCGCGAGTTATGGACAGATTGCGTCGCTCGCCGGACTCGAGGGGCAGGCGCGTCAGGTGGGGTACGCCATGGCCGCCGTGCCGTCGAGCAGCACGATCCCCTGGCATCGCGTGATCAACGCGCAGGGCCGCGTGAGCATGCGACGCGAAGGGCCAGGCGGCTCGATCATTCAGCAGCAGCTGCTCGAGCGCGAAGGTGTCGTGTTCGACGGCGGAGGCCGCGTCTCGCTCGCTCGCTTTGGCTGGAAGCCGCGGCGTTAGCGGGCAGATCGAAGAGATACGTGTCCGTGATCGTGTTCAACGGGAACGACTTGACGAAGTTCGAGAGCACCGATTCCCGGATGAGCGTGCGCTCCGACGTGAGGTCGTACGCGGTTTTCCCCCGACGAAACGCGCCGAAGCAGAAGCGGCCCACCGCGACGTAGAACACGGCCACGGTGATCACGGTTGCAATGGCCACATCCAAGGGCCCCGCGACGCTCATGTACCGAAACTGCTTCGCCAATACGTAGAGGATGATCAGACTGATCGGCACCTGAAGAAAATCGGCCGACCGAAACGCCAGGCCTGTTCGCGGAGCACCGGACCAGAGCACGCGCTCGCCGGGCTCCAGCTCGAACGGGAAATTCTCGGGGGTTGTCATGCGGAGAGACTACCCGGTCCTGTCCGACGTGTGTCAATCCGCTCGCTCGCCGCTCAGCGGTCCGCTCGCACCTCGTGATGCGTCACGAGCTGCGCGCACTCAGAGCACAAAAGGAATGAATCGTTTGGTGCGGGCGGCGTAGCCGGCGTACTCGGGGATCGCGACGCGCAGCAGCTGCTCCTCCGCCAGGACGCGCACGAGCGTCATCGCCGTTGCGAGCGCGCCGAGCGCGAGATCGGTGAGCGTGGGTGCGGCTCCGTGCGCGAGGATGCCCGTCCACGTGAAGAGCAGCACCGCCGCATAGATCGGGTGCCGCCAATACCGGTAGGGGCCTGCCGTCACGAGTCCGCCGGCGGTTGGATTGGCCGTCGCGTGAAAGCTGCGCATGCCGAAGGTGAGTCGCGCCCACAGCATGAGCAGCGCGGCGAGCACCTGCAGCGCGAGCCCGATCGGATTCGCTGCGATCAGTGCGTGCCGCACGAAGAGCAGCACGATGCACACGACCAGCGCCAGGGTCGCGAGAAGCGAGCGGGTTTTCGCATTCATCGAGCGCGGCTCCTCGTGGAATTACCAGTCCGTGGGAACATAGTCCTTGAGAAACTTGCCCCACACGTGCGTGCCGGTGTTGATGCCCGAGATGATCGGATCGACGATGCGCGCCGCGCCATCGACAATGTCCAGCGGCGGATGGAAGCGATGCTCGGCCACCTTGCGCGCCGCGATCTCCACCGGATCCTCATCCGTCACCCAACCCGTGTCGACGCTGTTCATGTGAATGCCGTCCGTGAAGTAATCCTTCGCGGCGGTGCGCGTCATCATGTTGAGCGCGGCCTTCGCCATGTTCGTGTGCGGGTGCCGCGTAGTCTTGAATGGCCGATAGAACTGGCCCTCCACGGCGGACACGTTGACGATGTGCTTGTCGCGCCCGGGGGTTCGCAGCATGAGCGGCTTGAGCCGCGCGTTGATGATGAACGGCGCGATCGCGTTCACCAGCTGCACCTCCAGCAGCTCCACGGATGACACCTCCGCCATGAGGAGTCGCCACGAATTGCGCCCGCGGAGATCGACCTGCTGCAGATCCTGATCGAGTTGCCCCTCCGGAAAGAGATCCTTCTGCGCCTGGCGCTCCTCCGGAAGGAGAGCGATCTGCGACAGCTGCGCGGCGTGTGTGAGGCCCGCGACGTCGGAGATGCGACGGTCGAGCGTTGCGGGCGCGAGCGCGTTCCCCTCCGCCTCGGGCAGCATGTGATAGCCACGCAGCCCCTCGTACGCGCCGAGCAGCTTGCGGGCGTGCGGGGGGAGCTCGCACAGAGAGGCGCGCTCGCCTTCCATCATGTGCTCGTAGAAGTCCGGCGGACGACGGACCGTCTGGCACGCGTTGTTGACGATGAAGTCCAGCCGGTCGCGCGTGGTGAGCAGCTCGTGACAGAACGCCTCCACGCTTGGCGTGTGGCGAAGATCGAGTCCGAAGATCTCGAGACGATCGCCCCATTCCGCGAAGTCGGGCTCCTTCGCGTAGCGCGCGGCGGAGTCGCGGGGAAAGCGCGTCGTGACGATGAGCTTCGCGCCTGCACGCAGGAGCTTGAGCCCCGCCTGGTAGCCGATCTTGACGCGTCCGCCGGTCAGGAGCGCGACGCGGCCGCGCAGATCGGCGAGCTCCGTTCGCTTCACGAAGTTGAGCCGCGCGCACTGCGGGCAGAGCTGATCGTAGAAGTGATGGATCGCGGTGAAGTGCTGTTTGCACACGTAGCAGTGAATCGACTCGCTCAGCTCCGCGATGTGCGGCTCGTCGTCGATCGCATCGGGGCTCGCAGGCGGGAAGACGTTCGGCGTGGTGAACACCGTCTCGCGACGAAGCTTGCGAATCCCCGTCTCGGCGTACACGCGATCCTCGTGTCGCACCACGGACGCCTTCTGCTGCTTGATCGCTTCCTTGCGAAGGCGGCGGCGGGCGTTGATGTCGGGGCTGAAGACGACGCCCACCGCGTTGAGAAAACGCTTCCGGTCGTCGGCGGACACCCGCGCGAGCACGCCGCGATCGAGCCCGATCTCCTCCAGCAGCTGGGCCGCCTCGCGCACGCGGGACTGGAGCGCGTCGTCGATCGCGCTCCCGGGAGATTCATTCTGTGGCATCGGCATGGCATGAAGGCTAACGGGCCGGGCGCCTCACGTCAGCGGCTGCTCACGCGTGCTTGAAGTACTGGACCGCTCTCTCGTGCTTCTGTGCCGCCGCGCGCGACTTGAACGTGCCGAGATTGCGCCGCTTACCCGTCTTGGGATTCTTCTTGCGCGAGTACAGCCGATACTCGCCGCTCTTCAGCTTGCGAATCATGCGACCTCACCTGCGTTGCAGGAGTGATGTGAGCAATCGGTAGTCGGGGTGACGCGAGCCCGTACGCGGAGGTCTTTCGGGGAACACCATCCCGCTTCCCGGAAGGATGCTCGTGCCGTTCACGCATCGCCCGTACCTCGATTGCAATTCCCGCGCTCGGATCACTGCCAGCGCGCGCCCGTCGCTCGTTCTGGCGATGGCCGCAACGCTGTCCATGTGGGCATGCAGCGACAGCATGGCACCGGCGCCGGCACTGCTCGAGGTGGCTGCAGGCGACGGCCAGCACGCGACGGCGGGCACGGAGCTCCCCGCGCCGGTGGTCGTGCAACTGCGCGACGCTTCGCAACGGCCACTCGTGGGGGTGCACGTCGCGTGGTCGTCCGAGCTGGGCGCCGGCGATGTGATCACTCCCGAATCGGAAACGACCGATGGTAACGGCGACGTCCGTGCGCGTTGGCGGCTCGACGCCACGCCGGGCACGCACACGCTCGTCGTGACGGCGGATGGCGGAGCCACCGCGCACGCGAGTGCATATGCCGACGCACTGCCCGTCACGGACGTGCACGCGCTTTCGATCGTGACGTACGAAGGATCGGGGCAGGCGGTGCATCCGGACTTCGTGCGCCTGCCGTCATCGTGGAGCGGCGATCCATTCCGGCTCGTCGCCACGCCGTATCCGGGCGGTGATGCCGCGTACGAGAATCCATCGCTGTACACGGGAAGCACCGGTATCGACTGGGCGATTCCCGGAGGCGTGACGAATCCGCTGGAGCGTCCGGATCTGGGCGGCTATCTGTCCGATCCCGACATGCTGTACGATCCGGATGCGAACGAGCTACGGATCTACTACCGGCGCGTGACGAGCGAGAACGAGATCTGGATGGTTCGCTCGTCGAACGGCGTGGCGTGGAGCACGCCCGAGCTTTCCGTGCATGCGCCGAATCATCTCATCATCTCTCCCACGATCGTGCGCCGAAGCTCCACGGAGTGGCTGATGTGGAGTGTCAACGCGGGCGTCATCGGCTGCGGCTCGTCATCGACCACGGTGGAGCTTCGCCGGTCCATCGATGGAGTTCACTGGTCGGCCCCGCAAACGGCATCGTTGAGCGATCCCGACGGGTTTGCGTGGCACATCGATGTCGAGTGGATTCCGTCGCGCAACGAGTACTGGGCCGTGTACCCGGTGAAGATCGCCGGGGGCTGCACGACGGACAGACTCCGCTTCGCAACGAGTGCCGATGGGCTGCACTGGACTTCGTATCCGGCACCCGTGCTCCTGCGGGGCGCGAGTGAGGCGCTCCAGGACATCGTCTATCGCTCGACGGTGGACTTCGATGCCGATGCCGGCGTCGTCACGCTGTGGTATTCGGGCGCGAAGTACGATCACGGGATTTACCGCTGGCATCTCGCGTGGGAGCGGATGTCTCGAGCGCAGCTGCTCGCGCGCGTGAGCACGCAGCAATCGGTGGCCGCGCGCACCGCTACCACGTCGCGTCCCGGGCTGCCACCGCTCACGAACGAGACCGCGCCCTAGAAGCTCGGCCCCTCGGACTAATGGAGCGGGTCCGCGTCCGGAACGAGGTGCACGATCTCGAGTGGCATCATCTCGGCGAGCATCGACGCTACGATGTCGCGATGACAGTGGGCGGGATCGGCTTCGAAGCACAGCAGGCACACGCGTCGCCCGGAGCGCACGATGCGCGCGAGATCAGCGAGCGCATCCCGCGCCTCGGGCGAAGTCATGTGCGCCAGAAAGATCCTGCGCATCTCCGCGTGTCGGCCGGAGCGCGCGGCTGCGCGTCCATCGGCGGGCGTTCCCAGCGCGCGGAGGTGCAGGTAGTCGATGCCCGCCTCGGCGACGCCCGCCGCGAGCTTCGACTTCGAGAAGCCGGGCCGCCGCGAGCTGGCCACCGCACGAATGTCCGCGAGCAGCTCCACGCGTGCGCTCTCGAGCGCGCGCAGGAAGCTGTCCGGCGTCGCGCTCTGGTAGCCGATCGTCGCGAGCGTCTGCATGCCCGCGCGCTGTCGCCGCGACGTCGCTACGATGTCTGCGCAGCCGAGGCCGACAGCGTAATCGTCGAGTCGATGTGGAAGTCGCGCAAGAGACCATCGATGACGAGCGTGGCACGCACCGGTACGGCTTCGTCGCCGCGCAGCTTCCCATCCTCGATCGCCTTGCGCACGTGGTTCTCGATCTCGCGCTGGGCGGTGACACCGAAATGCTTCAGGAACTTGCGAATCGAGAGGTTGAACGCGTCCTCATCCATGGGGCTCTCCTGGGAAGAATGTGCGACGTGGCGCTCAGGCCGCATCCGCGAACGAATAGTCGAAGATGTACGAGTGCCGCTTGTTGTCGATGATGATCTGCATGCTGCCCGTGAGACCCGCGAGCGCACCCGTTCCGGAATCCGGGACGACGGTGATCGCGAGCGATGGCACACCGCGGTCCATCGTGCCCGTGTGCTGCAGCACGAAGGTGCCTTCGCGGCCATGCAGCGTGCCCGTCACCTTCTCGATCGCGACATAGCCTGCAGAACCCTTGACCGCGGTGCTCGCGGACAGCATCTCGCCCCGGCTGGAGGCCGAGAGATCGCCGGTGAACTGCTTCTCGATGGACATCCTGGCGAGGGGCGCCGGGTCGCCGGCCCAGGCCGATGCGAGTGGAGCGAGCGTGACTTCGAACGGACCGCTGGCGCGCTGAATCGACCGTAGCTCCGGCATGGTCTGTTGTAGCTGAATGAGTTGAGCAGCTAACGACGTGCGACTTTCGCAAAGCTAACAGATCGCCCGGAGGTGCTCGGGTCACCGCCGCCTCGCAGAGCGCGCGCAGGCCGGCGGTCATGGCTCCTCCGAGATGTTTCAGCTTCCCGGATGATAGCTTCGTTCCGTGTGGCCCACGAGTTGGGACGGGTAGAAGTAGACCTCGCGCAAGTCGCCCGTGCTGTAGCGAACGGCCTGATCCCTGAAGTGCTTCGATGCGCTGTCTCCGCTCTCGCCGCCCGCGGTGATCGCGCGCGCTCGCACGCTGTCGCCGAACTCGACCACCGCCACGAAGCTGTTGCCGCCGGTGCCGTAGATCTTCCTGGTGTGCTCCTCCTCCCAGGGGGCGAACGATGCGAGAGAGCCCCAGCGTGCGGATGCGAAGCCCACGGGAATGCTGGGGGCCGCATCGTTGAACGGATGCACGATGTCATCGGTGAGGCGCTGGAAGCGGTTGATCTCGCCCCACGGCATCTTCCAGGTGCCGAAGTTCTTCGTCAGCGAGTCCGACACGAACGCGAGTGCATCGAGCTTCTCGTGCGCGGATGTTCGTGTGGCCATGTACTGATAGATCGACATGTCCTCACCGTCGGCATCCGCGTGCACGCGCATGCCAAGCTCGTCGCCCCAGTAGCAGGCGAGCGTGTTCGGCACGGAGGACACGCCCCACCGATAGTCCCACGTGCGCAGCATCGCGATCTGCTCCGCCACCTTCTTCTTGAGCGGATCCGACGCGGGTGTCTCATCATACGCCTTGATCAACGTGGGGATGAGCTCCGCGAATGCCGGCTGGTAGCTGTCGTAGGCCGCATCGATGAGCGACTGCATCGTGAAATCCTTCTTGTCGGACAGCACGCGGATGGCGTGGATGCCGCGCGGGCTCTCCATCCCAACGTCCATGTACGCGGGATAATCGGCTTTCCTGGGGCTGTAACGCGGTCCGGCCGCCGAATATGGCCAGTTGTTCGAGTTGTACAGCCAGCCGTTGGGAGGATTCAGCAGATGCGGGCTGCTGTCGATCGACGTGGCGCCTTTCCAGTCCGTGGCGGGGTTGCTCCCATCCACCGGCTTGCGCCAATCGAACTGCGTATCGCGGACCGGAACGAAGTTGGCGTGAAAGTAGGCAATGTCCCCGTCGGCATCGGCGAAGATCGTGTTGTTGGACGAGTTCGTGTGCAGCTCCATCGTTTCGCGGTACGACTTGTAACTCGTCGACTTCGTGCGCTCGTACGACTGCGTGAGCGCCTTCACCGGCTCGTTCATCAAACGTACGCTGATCCATTTTCCGTTCGCGCTCCGAACGATGGGCCCATGGAGCGTGCGATAGACGGTGAACGATCTCGTCTGCATCCCGCTGGCCGTGCGGTACGGTATCGCGATCGTCTCCACCGCGACCGGCCGCAGTCCGGAGCCGTACTTGTAGAACAGGCCGTCTCCCTTCTTCACGATGCTCTCGGCGTACTCATCGACCACATCCGCCCCGCTCGTGGTGTGCATCCATCCGGTTCGCGTGTTGAATCCCTGGTACACGAAGAACTGGCCCCACGTGGTCGCGCCGTACGCGTTCAACCCTTCGTCGCTCGTCATCTGAAGCTCGGCGCGAAAATAGAACGAGGTGTGCGGATTGATCAGCAACAGCGCGTGGTGATCGACGGTGTTCGACGGGGCGATCGCTATCCCGTTGGAGCCCGACGGCTCCTGAAACCGGAATGGCCTCGATGCGAACATGCGGCTCGCGGACGAATCGCCATAGAAGGCCTGAATCGCCGGAATGGACACGTGGCTCAGGTCTCCACCGATGCTTCCCTCCGAGAACGACAGCGCCATCCAGGGCTCGAAGTGCGTGATCACGCGCGGCTTCACCGAGGGATGCGTGTACAGGTAGAAGTTCAACCCATCGGCCCACGCCACCATCAGCTTCTTGAGCCAGTCCGGGCTCGTCGCGTACGCCGCCTTGAGAGTGTCGGGATCGATGAAGAGCTTCATGCGCAGGTCGCGGTAGATCGCGCTCTCGCCCTCGGCTTCGGCGCGCCGGCCCATCGCGTCGATGTAGTTCGTCTCCACGCGATTGAAGTCGTCCTCCGCCTGTGCGTATACCATTCCGAATACCGCATCGGCATCCGTCTTTCCGTGCACGTGCGGGATGCCCCAATCATCGCGCACGATCGTGATCGCCGCCGCCTGCTGCTTCCACCGCGCGGCATCCGCGCTCTGCGCCGCATCGTGTGCGCACGAAAGGATGGTGGCCGAGAGCAGGAAAAGGAGCGTCTTCATCGGAGGCCGGCAGGGTAGGAGGCGACGGGCACTGCGGAACTGCTGGAAACAGAGCGAGCGTACCTCGTCCTCACAAGCGTGACGGGCGCTCCGCGGCGGATTGCGCTCCGAGGCGGCGCGGACGGTACACCGTCACGGGCGATCCTTCCGCAATGAACGCCGATATCGGCGTGGCCGACAGTGCGCGCGCGAACGAGGAGCCGTAGAGACGCGGCACGTCCGCATCGAGCGATGGCTCGCGCGCCGCCCACACGCGCCAGCGCGGGTGCCTCACCTCGTACTCGATCGTCGCGCCATCGCGCTGGCGCGTGTAGCCCCAGAAGTGCTCGGTGATGAACGACTCCTCCGACGCCTCGGCTGGTAGTGCAGCATTGCCATTCGTCGTGGCCGACACGTGCTGCCAGCGTGATCCCGTGCGCCACTCGTACGACACGTGTCCCGGCTCCTCTACCGGCAGGGGCGGGACCGTGCTCCGCATCGGCACCGCCCAATACGGCTCGTTGTAGGCGAGACGCGCCACTATCGCAATCGCGCTCTTCGGCACGAGCTCGCGCACGAACACCACTCCGCGCCGTACCTCGCCGTCCGGTGTGGTGTGCCGCACGTAAAAACGCAGATTCACCTCCTCGAAGTTGATGTGCAGGGGAATCGGAGCACCCAGAACGCGCGTGCGAAGAAAGCGAAAGCCGACCATGCTCGCGATCGCCCGTCCATTCCACGGATCGAGCACCGTATGCCTCGGCACGAGCGCGTGCAGCACCGCCGGGTCGACAGCGTAGTTGAGCATCACGAGATAGCGCCACTCGGCCCTCAGAAAGGCGCGGCGCTTCGGCTCGGACGTTACACCGTCATTCGCTATTTCGCCGGCCATGCGCCGAGCGCCTGTCGAACGAGCACCAGCTGGCCCGTGTGATACGAGAGGTGGTCCTGGGCGAGAATCAGCTCGCGCAGACAGGTCTGTCCATCACCATGCGGTATTTTCGCGTAGAGATCGATGCGCGAATCGGTGGCGAGCTGCCGGAGCGCCTCGCGATCCTTCCGGAATTCGGCCACGCTCTTCGCCCACGAGTCGGCGGCCGGCGGTGCAGCGGCGTTCGGCCAATAGTCCTTTGGCCAGTCCACCTCCTCGTACTTCGGATTCACACAGAAGTCGAGAATGTCGTGCTGCGTGATGCGCATGTGCTCGAGCAGCTCCCACGGCGAGTGCGGCAGCCCCCGCGCTCGCTTTCCCTGCAGCGAGAGCTCGAGCTCCGCGAATGCCGCGTCGGAGGTGACATGCGCTTCGCCGAAGTCGATGAAGCGCGCGAGCTGCTGGCGGAGTGGATCTTCTGTCGTCATGGCGCCCGTCTGTGAGCCAAGGTGCGCGTCACTCGACGCCTGCAATGCTCACTCATTGCACACCTCGACGTGTGCTCGGGGAACGAAGATCGCCACCGGCGTGCCGTCATCCTCGAGAAGATCGAGCAGATCGGTCTTGTGCCCGAACTTGTCTTCCGATGGCTCCGCCCGGTAGCACTTGCCCTCTTCCGCGCGCTGCATGTCGTGCTCGGACAGCCCCGCGCGCATGCGATATGTGCGACCCGCCATGTTCGTCTCCTTTGCGCCAGACACTCGTACAGGCAATATCGCTCGGCCGGCGAGCGCCGGCACCTGTACGGCACGGGCAAAGTCGACGACGGGCTTCTATGCGTCTTGCAACGCCACGAGCGGACCCACGCGTGCGGCCCGCCGCGCGGGCACGTAGCCAGCGAGCGCAGCGCTGGCGCTGAGCACGAGCAGCGCGACGAAGATGGACGGCCAGTCGAGCAGCCCGATCTCGTAGAGCTGGTGCCTGACCAGCTGCATCGCGCCGAGCGCCGCCGGCATCCCCACCATCACGCCGCCCGCAACGAGAAGCATCGCCTCGCCGAGCACGAGCCGCAGCACGCTCCCGGGGTCTGCGCCGAGCGCCATGCGGAGCCCGAACTCGCTCGTGCGCCGCGTGGTCGCGTACGTCATCACACCGTAGAGGCCGAGCGCGGCCAGTGCGAGCGCGAGAATGCCGAACACGCTCACGACGCGGGCGACGAGCTTGTCCTGCGAGATCGATTCCTGGATGAGATCGGTGAGCGATTCGACGTGCAGTGACAGCGACGGATCCACGGTCGCGAGCGAGCGCCGTAGCGACTCGCCCAACGCGTTTGGATCTCCGGCGGTGCGCACCTCGAGGGAAAAATGCCCCGGAGTCTCCGGAATCTGAAACGAGGAGACATAGAGACGCCGCGAGGGCTGTGCACGTAGATCCTGTTCCTCGACGTCCGCGGCTACACCGACGATCTCGTAAGTCGAGCTGTCCGAGGAGATGTGTGCGCCGAGCGCCCCACCACGAGGGAAGAAAAACCGCGCCGCGGTCTGGTTCAGCACGGCGACCTTGGCTCCCGATTCGTTGTCGCGCGCCTCGAAGTCTCGTCCCTGGATGATACGAGCGCCAACCGTGTGAAAGTAGCCAGGCGCGACATCGTCGTACGCGAGGTTGCTGTCGGCATCCGTTTGCGCGGTGAAGCCTTCGACTCGCACGTTGGTCCCCGATTCGGTACCCGAGAAGATCCCGTTCTCCGAGAGCGTGGCAGCGGCCACTCCCGGCGTCTCGTTCGCCCTCGCGATCAGCTGCCTCATGAGATTCAGTAAGCGAGCGCCCTTGTAGCCCGCGCGCTCCGCATCGACCTCGACGAGTACCAGTCGATCGCGTGCGACGCCGATGTCGGTGGTCTGGAGGCGTTGCATGCTGCGCACGAGCATCCCGGTGCCCACCAGGAGCAGCACGGAGAGTGCGACCTGCGCCACGACCAGCATCTTCCCCAATCCGAATTTGCCGGTGCCGCGCTCCGCGTTCGACACGCCGCGGCCCTGCGCACGCAGTGCCGCGGCCAGCTCGACGCGCGTGCCGCGCAGAGCGGGCACGAGACCGAAGAGAAGCGCCGTTGCGAGCGACAGTGCCGCTGTGAACCCGAGCACACGCGCGTCGAGCTTCGCTTCCACCTGCGCACCGCCGGTCAACGCGATCAGAGCCGAGCTCCCCCAGATCGCGAGGAGCACGCCCAGCGTACCACCGGCCAGCGCGAGCATGAGGCTCTCCGTGAGCAGCTGCTGGACCAGTCGGGCGCGATTGGCGCCGAGCGCCATGCGCACGCTCATCTCGCGGCCGCGCGCGGATGCGCGCGCGAGCATCAGGTTCGCGAGGTTCGCGCAGACGATGAGCAGCACGATCACGACGGCTGCCATGAGAATGAACAGCGGTCCTGCGAGCAGGTGCCGGTAGTACGAGAAGCCGCGCGCGCCCGGTTCCACCTGCGGCGGCGTCTCGCGCACGTTGTTCTCGACGCTCACTCGCTCGTTCCCTTTCGCGTTCTCGATCAATGACCGGTTCTCGAGTGTCGTCAGCTCGCTCCGCGCCTGCGCCACCGTCGCGCCAGGCGCGAGGCGCCCCATCATGAGAATCCAGCTGGTGTTGCGATCCGTGAGCGCCGGCGAGTTGGGCATCAGCGCGGGTTGCTCCATGATCGGGATCCACACGTCGTTGCGCTGGCCCACGATATCGCCGGTGAACCAACTCGGAGTGACACCGATGATCGTGAGCGGCACACCGTTCAACCGAACGGAGCGTCCGATGACCGATCGATCACCGCCGAAGCGAGTCAGCCAGTAGGCATGGCTGATGACGATGACGGGCGCACCACCCGGAGCGCGATCCTCATCGGAGGCAAACGTTCGGCCCAGCGCCGTCGGCACCTGCAGCACGGAGAAGAAATTCGCCGAGACGTAGCGCCCGCGTGGATGCTCGGGCTCCTTCTGCGCATCGTCCGCCAGCATGTCGAGACGACTCGCTCGTCCCGTCGCGTAGATGCCGCTCAGCAGCTTGCTCTGCGCGCGCACATCGGCGAACACGGGATAGGAGACGATGTCGTTGCGCGGCGTTCCCTCGGACAGACCGCCGGTGCGCGCCGGATTGCCGATCGTGACGAGCCGCTCGGGATGCGGCACGGGGAGCGGCCGTAGTACCAGCGCGTCGATCAGCGTGAACGTGGAGGTGTTCGCGCCGATGCCGAGCGCAAGCGTGAGCAGCACCACGGCCGTGAATCCCAGGTTCTGCCGCATCGAGCGCAGCGCGTATGCGATGTCCTGCCGAAGATTGCTCACGTGGTTGGTGCGACGCATGGTGCGCTCCCGTTGATGATCGATGTCGAGGCAGCTGTCGCGAACGGTGCGCAGGTCGCCGAAGCACTCGAGCGCTTTCGCGCGCGCGGCTTCGGGTGCGAGTCCTGCGGCGACGAGCCTCTGCGTGCGCATGGCGATGTGAAATTCGAGCTCCTGATCGATGTCGCGCTCGATGTGCTTCGCGCCAACGCCCAGGCGGAAGACCCGGGTCCAATCACCGCGCTCGCTCATGCCGTGCGTGGCGTTGCCGTGGTGTGGAGGGCGCGGGAGGCAGCCTCCACGAATTGCTGCCACGCCGACAGCCCGGTGCGCAGCTGTGCGCGTCCGGTGGCCGTGAGCCTGTAGAACTTCGCGTGACGGTTGTTCTCGGAGAGGCCCCACTCGGCCTCGATCCATCCCTGTGCCTCGAGCCGGTGCAGGGCAGGGTAGAGCGTTCCCTCGCCCACGAGGAGCGCCTCGCCCGTGGCCTGCTCGATCCAGTCGACCACTCCGTAGCCGTGTCGCGGCCCCCAGGTGAGCGCCTTGAGGATCAGCAGGTCGAGCGTGCCGCGCATGAGTCCAACATCGATGTCAGCCATCGTCTCCGCCGTGCAGTGATGGGAAGGAGCTTATCCTCCTTCCCATCGCCACGCAAGGGGAGCGCCTGCCTCGCCCTGCCGGGCGCGGTCTACCAGATCTTCACCCGCTCATCCGGCGGCAGATACATCTTGTCCCCCGGCTGCACGTTGAAGGTCTTCTCGAACACATCGTTGTTGACGAGCGGCACCATCGCGCGGTAGTCGCCCGGCGAGTGCGGGTTCGTGAGCAGCTGCTGGCGCAGCGCGTCGTCGCGGATCTTGCCGCGCCAGATCTGCGCGAAGCCGATGAAGAAGCGCTGATCACCGGTGAGCCCGTCGATCACGGGCGCCTCCTTGCCGTTCAACGAGATGCGGTACGCGCGATACGCCTGCGCGAGCCCGCTCAGATCCCCGATGTTCTCGCCCATCGTCAGCTTGCCGTTGATGTGCAGATCGTCGATCGGGTTGATCGCATCGTACTCGGCGCCCAGCTTCGACGTGCGCGCCTCGTACGCCTTCGCATCGGCCGACGTCCACCAGTCGCGCAGATTGCCCTCGCCGTCCGACTTGCGGCCCTGATCGTCGAAGCCGTGCCCGATCTCGTGTCCGATCACCGCGCCGATCGCGCCGTAGTTCACGGCATCGTCCGCATTCACGTTGAAGAACGGCGGCTGCAGAATTCCCGCGGGGAAGGTGATGTCGTTCGCGATCGAGTTGTACTGCGCGTTCACCGTGGGCGCGGTCATGCCCCAGCGCCCCTTGTCCACCGGCTTGCCCAGCCTGGACGCCATGTCCTCGTACTGGAACACGCGTGCGCGGAGCTCGTTGCCGAACAGATCATCGCGCGTGATCGTGAGCTTGGAGTAATCGCGCGGCTTGTCCGGGGCGCCGATCTTCACCTTGAAGTGCGCGAGCTTCTCCTTCGCCTGCGCCTTCGTTTCGGGGCTCATCCACTCGAGGCTGTCGATCCCCACCTTGTACGCGTTGATGATGTTCTTCACGAGCGCGTCCATCCGCGCCTTCGCCTCGGGCTTGAAGTACTTGGCGATGTAGAGCGTGCCCGCGGCCTCGCCGAGGTCGGCGTTGGTGCCGTCCACGGCGCGCTTCCATCGCGCGGCGAGCTCCTGCTGGCCGTTCAGCGTCTTGCCGTGAAAGGCAAAATGCGCCTGCACGAAGGCCGCAGGGAGCTCGGGCGCGAGGTCGTCGAGCAGATGGAAGGTGAGATACTCGCGCCACGTCGAGACCGGCGTCTTCGCGAAAATCGAATCGAGCGACTTGATGTAGTCCGGCTGCCGCACCACCACGTCGCTCGCCTTTCCGAGCCGGGCCGCAGAGAGATAGCTCTTCCAGTTGTACGACGGTGTCATCGCCGCGAGCTCCGCAACCGTCATCTTGTTGTACGTCGCGTTTCGATCGCGATTGCGCGCGCGTTCCCACTGTGGCTCCGCGATCTCCGTCTCGAGCGCGAGAATGCGATTGGCCGCGCCCGCGGGATCCGGCTGCTTCGCGAGCGTCAGCATCTGCGTGATGTACGAGACGTACGCGGCGCGCGCCGATGTCATCTTCGGGTCCCGCTTGAGATAGTAGTCGCGATCCGGGAGCCCGAGTCCGGCCTGCGCCACCTGCACGATGTTGTCGTTGGAGTGCTTCGCGTCCGCGCTCACGAACACGCCCATCGGACCATTGATACCGAGCCGCGCGAAATGGGCGAATGTGGACGGGAGCTCCGCGGCGCTCTCGAGCGAGGCGATCACCCTGAGCTCGGGCGCGAGCGGCTCGATGCCGAGCTGCTCGACGCGAGCGCTGTCCATGTAGCTCGCGTACAGATCGCCAACCTGGCGCTCCGGACTGCGCGGCTTTGCCTTCGAGGTGCTCGCCTCCTCGAACAGCTGGTGCAGGGCATTGCGGCTGTTCTCGCGAAGCTCCTGGAATGCGCCCCAGCTGGAAGCGTCCGCCGGGATCTGCGCGGTCTTGAGCCATCCCCCGTTCACGTACCGGTAGAAATCATCCTGCGGGCGAACGGAGTGATCGAAGTTGGCGGTATCGATGCCGCTGGTGAGCTGCTGCGCAGCGGCGCCAGACGCGACGGCGCTCGCGAGCACGAGCACCAGGGGAACGTGCGTGAAGAGACGAAAATTCTTGACCACGGGAAACCTGTGATGAACGGAAAAGAGGACGAGCTCGAGCGTGTGTGCACCTCGAGAGCCTGCGCACACCGAGTATTACGAACGGGACCGTCTCTTCGCTGAGGTGGCGAGCAAAGGGCCGGAGGTGTCCAATGAGACACTCTCCGGCCCTTCAAGTTGCCATGTGGTGCCGCGGGCTCAGGACATCAAGCCGACCTGATGCGCCGCGTCCTTGGCAGTGCTTTCCGCCTGATCGACGACGCGCTCTGCCACCTGCTGCACCTTGGACTTCGTGTCTTCGGCCACGTCCTTCACCTTGTCCACCAGCTCATCTCGCGTGTCTCCCATGAGCTCGGATTCCTTCTCCGTGGACGGAATTGCCAACCCCGCCGCGAGTCCGAGCGCCAGTGCGGCGGCGCCAATCACGAGTGGATTGTCCTGGAACGCCCGTTCGACGCGACGAGTCTGCACGCGCGTTTCATCGGCCACGCGGCCGGCCATCTCCTCCGCGCGCCCGCCCACTTCGCTCGCCTTCCGCTGCGCCCTGTCGGCGATTCTGGAGGTTTTCTCTTTCATCGAGTCCGCGACTTCGCTCGCCTTGTGCTTCGCGCGATCGATCGTTCCCGACTGCTGCCGGTCGTAGCCGCGGCCCTGCTCATCGTCGTACATCGTGCTCCACGACGCGCTCTGCTGGTCGTCGTACGTCGAGCGCGAGCTGCGGCGCTGAGAGTCGTCGTACTGCGAGTCGGATCCTGTGTGCTTCCTGCTCGCATTCAGAATCATCCAGCCGAGTCCAATGCCGACCATGACGACCGGGACCGGATTCTCCCGGATCGACTGCATGAGCGAGCGCTGGGCGTCGGACACCATTTCTGCAGTTTGTTGGGCCATATTCTCGACTTTTCCAATTGTGGCGTCACGGATGTCACTCTTGAGCTCTTCCTTCAGTCGGGTTGGGTTGAACCGTTCACCGATCTCCTCGACGGTGTCGCCGAGTCGCTCCTGCGTGATGCGAATGTCGGCCGCGATGATCTCGGTCTCGTCCTCATCGATGTCTCTGTCACCGCCGCCGTACGATCGGTCGTTGCCCGACGATTGTGTATCGAAGCTTCCGGTCATTGCTCCTCCTTTACTCGGATTCCACGGGGGTCGTGGCCCCGAACGACTCCCATGTCGCTCGCGGTCGCAGTCATCGGTCAGGCTCGTCCCATTCTGTCGGCGGCGGTGTCGTTCGGATTGCTCGGGCGCTCGTTCCCGACGGTCGTCCACTCGCGTCGTGGCGCGGAGGTCACGTCGCGGTCGCCCGTACCCTGCCACGAATCGCCCGCGCCCTGAGCGCGCTGCTCGTCGCCGCTCGACTGCATGCTTCCCTGGAAGCCCTGCCGCATGCGCATCTGCCCCTGCTGATTGCGCTGCGAGCTCTTGAGAAAGCGCGCACTCAGAAAGCCCAGCGCGACCGCGCTTCCGATGAAGAACGCAGGCTCGCGGCGCGCGAAGTTCTCGACTCGCGTCGCCACATCGTTCAACGAGGCATTTTCGAGGTAGTGCGAGATCTCCTCTATCTTGTTCGCGGCCTGGTCGGCGTACTTGCCGATTCCGGCCTGCTGCTGATCGCGGAGCTGCTGCCCCGAGGACTTGAGAGTTTGCGCGACGCTGCCGAGCGTTTGCGTCGCCTTGGTTTTCCCACTGGAGAAGCGCGACTCGGCTTGCCCGCTGGCCGTCTCGCGCGCCTGACTCGCCAACTGTTGAATCTTGTCCTTGGCGGCGTCGACGAAACCGCCTTGCCCTTGCGTCTGGCCATCGGAATTGGAATCGCCTTGCGACGAACCCGCGTCGGGTCCCTCGTTCTGGTCGGCTCCGAGGCGGCCGGATTCCTGTCTGAACATCGCTCCTCCTGAATCGGTCATGGTGCGGTATGGCTGAACAGCCCGATCAACTCGTGATCTCCTGCTTGACCTGCCGTGCTTCCTCTTTGGCCCAGGTGCCGGTGTCCTTCACTGTATCCACCGTGTGCTTCACCGATTGGCCGCGACGCTTCAAGTCGGACGCCGCGCTCTTGACGAGCCCCATGCCGATTCCGAAGAAGAGCACGCCGATGATGAGCGCGGAGAGCCAGTATTTGCCGCCCAGCAGATCGCCGAGGCCGGCGACGAGGAATGCGGTGAGCGCCAATGCCCCTGCGAACGCGAGGGCGGAGGCGATGCCGATCTTCGCGCCATCGCGCGCGAGTGTCGCACCTGTCTGGCGCGCCTCTGCCTTCACGAGCGCGATTTCCTTTGTCACCAGCGCGCTGGTCTCGGTGGTGAGGTCCCGAAAGAGCTCGCCCAGCGATCGTTCGCGAACCGTGGTGTCCCGTGTGGGCAGGTCGGGCAGCTCCGCGTCCCGTGCAGGCATGTCCGCCGCACGTTGTACCTGCAGTTCACCTTGGCGGCCGTTCGATGGAAAGTCGGATTGCTGGCGTGCCATGATGTGTGTGCCTCCTGCGCTGAACTCAGCTCATCGCCTGCTCGCGCCGCTTTGTTGTCGTGACTTCGCCGTGGCACTGGTGCCCTGTGCGATTCTCATACCTGTCGCGACGGTTGTTTACGGTGAGCTAGGGGAGGGCATGACTCATGCCTCC
Source organism: Gemmatimonadaceae bacterium (assembly GCA_025929535.1). GTDB lineage: Bacteria > Gemmatimonadota > Gemmatimonadetes > Gemmatimonadales > Gemmatimonadaceae > FEN-1250. The sequence goes on along the minus strand of JAICLZ010000018.1, from coordinate 25,526 downwards.
AACGGTCGGCACCGTTAGGCGTTCGCGACTTCTCGGCGGCTCGACTCTACTGGTCGAGCCGCGCCAGCTTTCGTTGTGCCGCGATGTTGATGGCACGTCTGCGCAGGTACTCGTCGAGGTGGCCAGCCCACACCTCGTTCTCACCCGGCCTTGCTCCGCGCACCTCGGCCACGGAAATCTCGAAGGTTTCCCGCGACGGCTTGTGAGTGACGTGAACGACTCCGTTTCCGGGCTCGGAGACGATCCAGTCCTCGATGTGCTCCTCGCTCTTCGTCGTCATAGCTCTCCGCCGCGCAGGCGCGCTCGGCCGTTCGCGCTCTACCGTCGCGCACGGCTCGCGCGATCGGCTCAAACGGCGTTGAACTGCATGGAGCGTGCGACGGAACCGAAGGTCAGGGCGTCACGGGCTGCAGCTTCGCCTCGAGCTGTGCGGGGATCACGTTCCCGCACGGTCCCTGCCGCGTGACGCGCACGTTGGACGCGATCCATGTGAGATAGCCGGGGCGATCTATCGTCACGGTGAACGTGCCGAGTTGATCGCCACCGGCCAACGTGAGCGAGTCGACGTGGCCCAGCGTGTCGTTCACGCTCGGACCAGCGAGGGTGCCGAGTGCGCCGTCTGCTGCCGCGGCGCCGGAGGTGGAATCACGGACCATGACCACGACCGAGAGCGACGCGGGAGCCGCACACTCTGCGATCGGGCCCACGCCGTCGGACCCGCAGCTGCTGGCGATGCCTGCGAGCGCGGCGAGGCACACGAGCCTCGAACGGCGTGTCGGGGTTGCACTCGACAAAGAAAGGCGCACGTGATTTCTCCTTGACATCCGCCGGACTGCAGGCCGCTCTATCCACCCTCCCTGCACGCGTTGGGTCACCTGCCGCTTCCGCGTCCGGTGCTACATGTTATTCCGCCATGACTTCCCTGCAATCCCGCCTGGAGCCGGCACTCGCCGGCCGTTATTCGATCGCCCGCGAGCTCGGCGAAGGCGGCATGGCCGTCGTTTTCCTGGCCCACGATCTCCGCCACGATCGCGAGGTCGCGCTCAAGGTGCTTCGGCCCGAGGTTTCCGCCGAGATCGGCGCGGAGCGATTCTTACTCGAGATCAAGCTCGCCGCGGGACTCACGCATCCGCACATCCTCCCCGTGTTCGATTCCGGCGAGGCAGAGGGCCTCCTGTTCTACGTGATGCCGAGCATGGAAGGCCGATCGCTGCGCGAGCGGATCGAGCGCGAGCGCCAGCTGTCGCTCTCGGAGGCACTGCGGATCACCCGCGAGGTCGCATCCGCGCTCGACTACGCTCACAGGCATCACGTGGTGCATCGCGACATCAAGCCGGAAAACATTCTGCTGCACGAGGGAGCGGCGATGGTCGCCGACTTCGGCATCGGCAAGGTGCTCTCGACAACGGGCCGCTCGCTCACCCAAACGGGCCTCGCGATCGGCACGCCCGCGTACATGAGCCCCGAGCAATCTGCGGGCGAGATGACCACGGACGGCCGCAGCGATCTCTACTCGCTCGGCTGCGTGCTGTACGAGATGCTCACGGGAGAGCCGCCGTTCACGGGAGTCTCGGCGCAGGCGATCATCGCCAAGCGCTTTCTCTCGCCCATCCCGAAGGTGCGGACCACGCGCGACGTCCCGGAAGCGGTGGACGCGGCAGTCTCGCGCGCGCTCGCTCGTACGCCCGTGGATCGCTATCCCACCGCCGCGGAGTTCGCGGAGGTGCTGCGCGGCATCGCGATGAATACCGGAACGGGCGCGCAGCGGAGCGCGGGCGAGGCTCATCGCGCCGCGGCGAAGGCGATCGCGGTGCTTCCGTTCAAGAACATGAGCGCCGATCCGGAGAATGAATACTTCGCCGACGGAATGACGGAGGAGATCATCAACGCGCTCGGCAAGCTGCCGGGCATTCACGTCGCATCGCGCACGAGCTCGTTCGCCTTCAAGGGGAAGGAAGTGGACGTGCGCGAGATCGGCGAAAAGCTCGGCGTGACGACGGTGCTGGAGGGGAGCGTGCGCAAGGTCGGGAACCGGATCCGGCTCACCGCGCAGCTCATCAACGTCGAGAGCGGCTATCACCTCTGGAACGAGACGTACGATCGCCAGCTCGAGGATGTCTTCGCCGTGCAGGATGACATCTCTCGCGCGATCGTCGAAGCGCTCACGCTCCGGCTGGGCGGCGAGCAGGCGCAGGTGGTCGCGCCGACGAAGAATCTCGAGGCATACACGCTGTATCTGAAGGGGCGATTCTTCTTCGCGAAACTCTCCGAGCCTGCGCTCAGACGCTCGCTCGATCTCTTTCAGCAGGCGCTGCTCCAGGATCCGGCGCTCGCGCGCGCGTACGCAGGGATCGCCGATGCGTGGTGCAATCTCGCCGACGACTGGGTGGCGCCGGACGATGCGTACCCGCGCGCGAAGGGCGCCGCGGAGCGCGCCCTGCAGCGCGAGCCCGAGCTCGCGGAGGCAATGACATCGCTCGGAAAAGTGCTCGGCTGGCACGAATGGAAGTTCAGGGATGCGGAGGCGCAGCTCGCGCGCGCGGTATCGGTCGCACCGAACTATGCGGAGGCGCACTACGTTCACGGAACGCTCCTGCCGTGTGTGGGCCGCCTGCACGATGCGATCGACACGATGCGCAAGGCACTCGTGCTCGATCCGCTGTCGATACACTACAGCGAGTGGCTGGCGCGCTTTCTCCTTTACGATCGAGACTTCGACGCCGCGATTGCGCAAGGCGAGCGCACGATGGAGATGGACGAGATCTGCCATCGCGTCCATCATTACATTGGGGCCGCGTACGTGGCGAAAGGCGATGCTGCGACTGCGCTCACGTGGTTCCGGCGCGGCCAGTCGCTCGAGCGTGCGCCGCGCGCGTGGGACGCGTACATCGTGCGCGCGCTGGCGGCGCTCGGTCAGCGCGATGAGGCGGACGCGATTCTGGCGCGGCTGGAAGACGAGTCCCGGCGGCAATATCTCCGGGGCGAGGTCATTGCGACCGCGTACGCGGCGGTGAACGACTTCGACAAGGCATTCGCCTGTCTCGAGCGCGCGTATCAGGAGCGCTCGGCGGGGCTGCTCTATTTGAAGCTCGATCCGGGTTACGAGCCGCTGCGACGGGATTCGCGTTACGACGAGCTGGTGAAGCGGATCGGGCTCACCTGAAACGAAGAGAAGGCCGCACCGTATATCCGGAACATGAATAAAGCGACCGTTGTGAGCGTCCTGTGGTATGGCGCGACCGTGGTGGCTTGTTTCGCGCTCGTACGCCAATGCCGAAAGCCGGCCTGGCTGCCGGGTCGGCTCTTCGCGCGCATGATGAATTCGACCCACTTCGCGATGACGACGTGGGCGCTCACCCACGTTCCGCTGGCGACGGACAGTGTCGTTCTGGATGTCGGCTGCGGTGGCGGAAGAACGATCCAGCAGCTCACTCGGCTCGCGCCGGCAGGAAGGGTCTGCGGCATCGACTATTCAGCGGCGAGCGTCGCCGTCGCTCGAGGAACGAACGCAGCCGCGATCGCCGCGGGGCGCGTGGACATTCGAGTGGGATCGGTGTCCAGTCTTCCGTACGCCGACGAATCGTTCGACGCGGCGACTGCCATCGAGACGCACTATTACTGGCCCAATCTCACGACCGATCTGCGCGAGATTCGGAGAGTGCTTCGGCCAGGAGGGCGAATCGCGATCGTCGCGGAAGCCTATCGGGGCAAGCGCTTTGGTGCGGCGGAGGTGCTCGTAATGCGGGTGCTCGGCTCGAAGCTGCTCACGATCGACGAGCATCGCGCGGCATGTGCGGCGGCGGGGTTCAGCGGCGTCGAGGTGTTCGAGGAGCGAAAAAAGGGATGGCTCTGTGTCGTTGGAGTGAAGGGGGCGTATCAGTGGAGCGCGAACTGGTCGTAGCCCAACGCGAACGGGAGCGGCAAGGTGACGCCGTCCGAGACGCGCACCAGGGCCGCACCCCGACCGGGCCACGGCGCGACGATCCATTTGCCATCGGCAGACCAGCTCGGGGCCGTAATCGCATCATAACCGGCCGACCCCGACAACACGCGCGCGTTGCTGCCATCGCTGTTCGCAATCATCAGCGCCGAACCGGTGATGTAGGCGATCTGGGCGCCATCCGGCGAGAACACGGGAAAGAAGCCTTGCAGGCCAAGGGCGTGCACAGTCCCCGAGGCGACATCGAGCGCCATGATCCCCTGCGGGTCCAAGTCATACACGACAGTCTTCCCATCCGGCGACGGTGCGGGATGAGTAAAATCGTACGAGTTGGCCGGACTGCGGAGCGCAACCAGTCCGCTTCCGTCCGCACTCATGCGCCAGATCGTCATGGCGCCGTTGTCGGTCCGCGGGCCCGCGAAGTACAGGAGGCCACTCGGGTCGGGACGCGCCCATGCCAGTCCGCCGAGCAGCGAAATGGGCGAAGGAACCACGGGTGTCCGGGTACCGTCGAGCGATACGGCGGTGAAGCTCACAGTGCCATACGGATTCCCTTCGTAGATCGTGATCCGTTTGCCGTCAGGCGACCACTGCGGGAAAACCGAGTAGTCGTTGAGGCCGGTGAGCTGCTTGAGCGCCGTGCCATCGAGGTTCATGAGATACAAACCGTTCCCCGGGCGAACGGCCACCAGCAGACCGGGGGGGACGATACTCGCCCGCGAGGTGTCGTGAGCCGTGCCATACCGCACTTCGATCTCTGCCCGCCCCTCGGAGACCGCGGTGACGTGCCCCGCCTCCGTGACCGTCGCGCCGGAGCTGAGAGACGTGTACGACACGGAATCCGATGACAACGGGTTCCCGGCGCGGTCCATGACCCGGGCTCCGATATCCCACGCGACCCCACGCGTCACGACGGTGTCGCTCACACCAAGTGCGAATCGCGACGGCTGACCGGGCTTCACGGTATACCAGGCCGTATCGGTCAATCCGAGCTCCGGGACGGTGATCGCGATGCCGGACTTGCCGGCAATGCCGCCGAGCTCGACGAGCACCGCCGCGCGGCCGTTCGCGTCCGTGGAATCGCTGGTGAAACCGGAGAAGTATTGGGAGGTCAGCGGTGCCACTTCGATCGCACTCGCGTAGGGCATCGAGTCGTTCGGCAGCGCCGTGAATCTCACCACGGCGTCCCGCACCAACGCCCCGCTCGGTTCTCGCACCTGGACCACCAAGGCCTGCGTGAGCACTGCGCCTATGGTATCGGTGACGTCCGCGCCGGCATCGATTCGGAGTCTGGATTTGGATGAGGGCGCGGTCGAATCGCTTCCGCAGCCGGCAACCAAGCTCGCGGCGATTGCGCCGGCCAAGAGCCTTCGCACACGACTGGGAACCGGAATGATTTCTCCGCCGATGTCAGGCTCAGCGCTCCACTCGAGTAGCTCGCGGCCGCCCCCATCGCGGGCCGCGCAAGACTGACGCTTGTCGCGGCGGCAACATCATGCTCCTCTGCCATGCCCTCCGCAAGAGCCCGCTCGCCGCTTTGTGATAGTTAGACGTTGAAGCGAAACAGCATCACGTCCCCATCCGCCACGACGTACTCCTTCCCCTCGCTTCGCACCACGCCCTTCTCCTTCCCACCCTTCCACCCTCCGGTGCTCACGAACTCGCCGTAGCCCACCGTCTCGGCGCGAATGAAGCCGCGCTCGAAGTCCGTGTGGATCACGCCCGCCGCCTTGGGCGCCGTGTCGCCCGCGTGAATCGTCCACGCGCGCACCTCCTGCTCGCCCGCGGTGAAGTACGTGCGCAGCCCGAGCAGCTCGTAGCCCGCGCGAATGAGGCGATCGAGCCCCGCGCTCGTGAGCCCCAGCGACTCGAGAAAATCGCCGCGCTCCGCAGGCGGCAGCTCGGTGAGCTCCGCCTCGATCTTGGCGGAGAAAGGAACCACCTGCGCGCGCTCGCCACTCTTCTTCACCGCCTCGCGCAACGCCTTGAGCGGCGCGCCCTCGTCGCCCGTGAGCTCCGCGTCGCTCACGTTCGCCGCATAGAGCACCGGCTTCGCCGTGAGGAGCGCCAGTGGCGCGAGCACTGCGCGCTGCTCATCGCTGAGCTTCGCTTCCCACAGCCCTCGCCCTTCGCTGAGCGACGCGTACGCTGCCTCGATCGCAGGCAGCTCCGCGAGCGCTTCCTTGTCGTGCGACTTGGCCGAGCGACGCACCTTGTCGAGGCGTTTCTCGACGGCGGCGAGATCGGCCAGCGCGAGCTCGATCTCGATCACCTCGCGGTCGCGCACCGGATCGATCGCACCCATCACATGCAGCACGTCCGGATCCTCGAAGCAGCGCACCACGTGCACGATCGCATCGGTCTCGCGGATGTTCGCGAGAAACTTGTTGCCCAATCCTTCGCCGCTCGCCGCGCCCTTCACGAGCCCCGCAATGTCCACGAACTCGACGACCGCCGGCACGACGCGCTTCGGATTGACGATCTTCGCGAGTCCCTCGAGCCGCTCGTCCGGCACCTCGACGATTCCCACGTTCGGCTCGACGGTGCAGAACGGATAGTTCGCCGCCTCCGCCTGCGCGCTCGTGAGCGCATTGAAGAGCGTCGACTTTCCGACGTTCGGCAGTCCTACGATTCCCAGCTTCAGCATTAGCTCCCGTTGTGCACGTTCGTGTTGTGCGCGTTCATTGCCTTCACGATGCCGTCGCGAAGCCAGAGCTCCGCCGCATCCGTCAATCGCGGCATCAGCGGGAGAATCTCCTCGCGCTCCGCCTTTCCGAATGGGCTCAGCACGTAGTCCGCGAGATCGCCAATGCGGCGCTCCGGATCCGCGGGCTGTATTCCGATCCGCAGCCGCGCGTAGTCGCGATGGCCCACGTGATGCTCGACGCTCTTGAGCCCATTGTGACCGCCCGCGCTCCCCTGCGCGCGCAGCCGGAACGTACCCACCGGCAGCGCGACGTCGTCGACGATCACGAGCAGATCAGTGCTCGGCGACCAGAAGGGGCGCTTCAGATACGTCGCGAGCGCGGCGCCGCTCAGGTTCATGAACGTCTGCGGCTTCACGAGGCGCACCTTCACCGCGCCGACGAGCCCACCCGCCACGAGCGACTGCCCCTCGGCCTTCCAGCTCCCGAAATGCCAAACGTCGGCAAGGTGATCGAGAACCCACCAGCCGACGTTGTGCCTCGTGCGCTCGTATTGTCTGCCCGGATTTCCGAGCCCGAGAATGATCTTCATCGGCGTCTCGATGGTCAGGAGCGTCCGGCGCGTCGCGCACATGCGCCGCGCCGGACACCGCCGACTTACTTCTTCGGCGCCTCCGCGTCTTCCTCCTCCTTCTTCGCGCGGATGACTTCCGGCTCGGCGGCCGCTTCCTCACCCTCCGCGGCTGCCGGTGCAACCTCGACTTCGGCGCGCGGCGGTGCCACGACGCAGATCGTCTCACCCTCGTTCTCGAGAACCTCGACGCCCACGGGCAGCTTCAGGTCGCGGACGTGGATGGACTCGTGCAGATCGAGATTGGTGACGTCGACGTCGATGTGGTTCGGGATGTTCCCCGGATCGACTTCGACGCTGATCGTGCGCAGCACCTGATCGAGCATGCCGCCCGAGAGGCGCACGCCCATGGGCGTGCCGACGAGCACGAGCGGGATGTCGACGGTCACGAGCTCACCGGCCACCAGCTCCTGGAAATCGATGTGCAGGATCTCGCGCTTGAACGGGTGCCGCTGGATGTCGCGGATCAGGGTGCGCGCCGTGCCGCCATCGATGCGCAGCTCGAACACCGTGGTGTCGGCGCTCACGCGATCGAGCATCTTCTGGAGATCGCGCGCGTCGAGCGCCAGCGATTGCGGCTCACGCTTGTGGCCGTACACGACGCCGGGAACCTGCTTCGCGGCACGCAGCTTCCGCGCGGCGCCCTTTCCGGTTTCCGCGCGCGGGTGCGCTATGAGGACTTCGGTTGCCATGTCGATTCTCTCGGGAGCGTAATTGACAGTTGATCGAGCCGGGTTTCAGTATCGTGCTACTCGAACAGCGAGCTGACCGACTCGTCGCTGTGCGTATATCGAATTGCCTTCGCCAGCAGCTCTCCCACCGACAGGATCGTCAGCTGCGGAAAGCGATGTGCCTCGGGAATCGCAACGGTGTCCGTTACCGTCACTTCCTTGATCGGAGCATTGCGCAGCCGCTCCGCCGCCGGTCCCGAAAGCAGCGCGTGCGTCGCGCACACGTAGATGTCCTTCGCGCCCAGCCCCTTCAGTGCCCGCGCCGCCTCGGTGACCGTTCCCGCCGTGTCGATCATGTCGTCGGGAATCAGACAGTCGCGCCCTTCCACCTCACCAACCACGTTCAACACCTCGGCCACGTTCGGCTGCGGACGACGCTTGTCGATGATCGCGAACGTTCCGTTCAGGCGCTTCGCGAACCCGCGCGCCATCTTTGCCGACCCGACGTCCGGTGCCACGACGACGAGATCCCTCAGCTGCTTCTTGCGGTAGTGCGAGACGAACACCGGCGCCGCGTACAGGTGGTCCACCGGAATGTCGAAAAATCCTTGCAGCGCGTGCTGGTGAAAATCGATGCCGAGCACGCGATCCGCGCCCGCCGTCACGATCAGGTTCGCCATCAGCTTCGCGCCGATCGCCACCCGCGGCTGGTCCTTGCGATCCTGCCGCGAATAGCCGTAGTACGGCATCACACAGGTCGTGCGCGCCGCGGACGCCCGACGCACCGCATCGAGAATCAGCAGCAGCTCCATGATGTTCTCGGCCGGCGGGTTCGTGGGCTGCACGATGAAGACATCGTGTCCACGAATGTTCTCGTCGATCCGCACGAAGATCTCACCGTCCGAGAAGCGCGACATGGTGACCTTCGCGAGCTCGACGCCCAAACACGCCGATATCTCTTCCGCGAGCGCACGGTTTGCCGTGCCGGCGAGCAGCTTGAACCCACGCCGCGGAACGTTCAGCTCATCCATTGCAGCCGTTAAACGTAAGAGATTGAGAAGGTTAGGTCAATGCGTCCAAATTGGGCGCGCGACCCGACACGGCCGCACTGGTGCACTGCTGGTGCACTGCTGGTGCACTGCTGGTGCACTGCTGGTGCACTGCTGGTGCATTGCTATCGTCCATTGCCCCTGGTGGATTCGAACCACCATTCGCGGCTCCAAAGGCCGCTGTCCTGCCGTTGGACGAAGGGGCAGCAGAGCACCCTAAGCTACCGGTACAGCGGGGGTTGCTCAATAGCCGCAGAACTTCTTCTCGGGCTGGGGAGTGCTGGCTCACTCGACCAGCTCGACCGCGGCCACTCGCGTCACCGTGCGCGTGGGCACCACGGTGCCGGGAAGGGCGCTCACGAGCGCCGCCGTATCCGAGAAGAGCGGCACGACGCCGAACATCGTCGAGCCCGAGCCGCTCATACCTGCGATCGTGGCGCCAGCCGCGCGCAGCTGCGCGAGAGTGCTCGCTGCGTCCGGATGGCGCTCGCACACCACCGGCTCGAAATCGTTGACGACGTGCGGCTGCAGCGTTTCCCAGGACGTGAGCTCCGCCACGCTCACGAGCCGCGGCGATGGCACGTCCGCCGTACGCGCGCTCGCGATCCAGCCGAACGCTTCGGCGGTGGACACCGCGAATCCCGGGAGCACGAGCAGCACCGTGCGCTCGGGAAGTGCCGGCAGCGAGAGCATGCGCTCGCCGCGTCCCCACGCGAGCGCCAGGGACTCGGTCGTCGTGAGATACGGTACGTCCGCACCGATCGTGAGTGCGATGCGCAGCAGCTCGACGTCGCTCACCGGTCGGGCAGCGAGGGCGTTGAGCGCACGCAGCACGGCACCCGCATCCGCGCTCCCGCCCCCCAGGCCGCCGCCCACGGGAATTCTCTTCTCGATGTCGATCTCGAAGCCGCCGGGCCATCCGGTGGCGTCGCTGTACGCCGCTGCCGCGAGATACGCGAGATTCTCGAGCTCCGGCCCGGATTCGAGCCCGCGCACCACGAGCGATCGTTCCTCATCCCGCGGGCGCACCGTTACGATGTCTGCGAGCGCGATGCGCGCGAAGAGCGTCTCGATCTCGTGATAGCCGCTGCGCTCACGCGCGAGGATGCGCAGTCCGAGGTTGAGCTTCGCCTGCGCCGCAACGCGCGCGACCTTCGCACTCATCCCGCGTCCGCTGCGTGTTCCAGCTCCTGTTCCGAACTCGCGTTCATGTCGCTCAGCTTGAGGCCGAGCGTCACGAAGTAGTAGATGCCGATGATGGTGATCGGGAGGAACGTGAGGATGTGATAGCTGATCGCCCAGCTCGTCGCGAGCGTGCGATCGATGCCGTAGATCCCGAGCCCGAGCTGCGCGAATTTCTCGAAGACACCGAAGAATCCGGGGAGCGCAGGCACGGCGACGCCGATCGCGATCAGCCCCTGCAGCATGAGCGCCGCGCTGTAGGACACCTCGATGCCCACGGCCTTGAAGCCGAGCCAGAACGCGAGCGCGTTCATGAGCCACATCCCGATCGCCCACCCCATCGCCGAGAGAAAGCGCACGGGATCGCGCAGCACGGCGAGTCCCGAGGCGAACGCGAGGAGCGTGGTGCGCCCACGTTCCTCGAAACGTGGCGCGACCTTGCGGGCCATCCATTCCCACACGAGGATCGCGTGCTCGGTGAAAAACACGATGAGGTACAGCCCGATGATCGCGACGAACGCGAGCCCCGCGCCGCCTCCGATGACCTTCGCGATCGAGTAGCCGCCGAACGTCTCCCCCTTCGGCAGCGACGGATCGAGCGTCGCGAGCGCCATCAGCAGCAGCACGCAGGTCGCATCGAAGATCCGGTCGACGGCGAGCGATGCGAAGGCGGCGGAGAAGGGCACGCGCTTCGTCTCGCGCGAGAGCGCGAACGCGCGCGCGAGCTCGCCCGCGCGCGCGGGAAGGACGTTGTTACCCATCATCCCGATCGCGATCGCGCGCCAGAGCATTCCGAGCGGAAGCCTCTCCGCGACCGGCGAGAGGATGATCCGCCAGCGCGGCGCGCGCAGCGGAAAAATCAGCGTTCCGGCCACGCACGAGCCCAGGAGATACCAGGGATTCGCATGGCGGATGTGCAGCCACACCAGATCGAAGCTGATGCCGTGCAGGGCCCACGCGAGAAAGGCGACGCCGACGACAGCGCCGAGGAGACTACGCCATTGCTTGCGCACGACTAATCGGCGATCGCGAGATCGAGCAGGTCGAAGAGCTCCTCGATCGTCTCCCGTGGCGGCGTGCGCACGGCGAGCATCTCGGACCTGAGCTCGCGCGCGCGATCGAGTGCGGCCTTGCCGCGATAGAGCAGCGATTCGATCGGCACGATGGTCTCATCGGGAATCACCACGGGCGTGCTGAGCGGCGTCGCCTCGAGGGCGCCGAAGCCGGCGATGCCGTTCTGCAGGTATTCGTGCAGCTGGCGGCCGGTGGGTGTGCGCGTGACGGCCTTCGGCGCAGGCTCCGGGGCGTGCGTGACCGGGACCGCGCTCATGGGCGTGGGCGTGCGCAGAATCGCCGCGACGTCCGAATCGGCGAGCGGCGCGCGCGTTGGTGCGCCGCGAATGCCGGGCTCGGGCGCGCGCGGTGCGGCGTGGCGCTCGAGGCCGCGCGCCACGTCCTCGGGGCGCGTTGCCGGATTCGCGAGCAGCGATGCGGCGCGATCGAGTGCCTCCATCTGCGCATCGTTCAACGTCGCCACACGAACGCTCCACTCGGCGGCGAAGCGCGCCACCTGCTTCTCGCCGAACGAATTCGCGGCGCTCCCGAGCGCGCGCAGGGCGCCGCGCAGCTCCCGCTGATTGCGCTCGCGCTGGTCCGGCGCGCGATTCGCGCGCGCCTGCGCGACGACGCCACGCAGATGCTCGGCGAGGCTCACCACCTCGAGACGAAAACGCTCGGCCGCACTCGTGGGCGGCTGCGGCGCCGTGGTCAGAATGTGCGGCCCCTCGTCATCGTGAAAGAGCTGCGCGATCGGCACGATGCGGTCGCCGCGCCCTGCTTCGGGGGCCGCCGCCGTGAGTGCGGCCTTGAACGACGCGAGCTCGGGGATCTCGTCGGATGCACGGCCGCGCGACGCGATGTCGCGGGCGACACGGCGCAGAATGGCGGCGGATGCCGTGAGCAGCGTCTTCTGCTTCGTGGTCGGCGCCTGAACGGCGCTGAGCTCGAGCATCTTGAGCGTGCTCTCGACCGCCTCCACGACTTCACCGAGGGCGGGGACGTCCTTCAGCTCCGCCACACCGCGCAGGGCGCGCACGCGCTCGGCGGGATGGGCGCGGGCGGCGGCGTCGTCCGGTGCACTCACGAGGTGATCGAGCGCGCGTGCGAGCTCGGCGGATTCCGCGGCGAGGAAGGTGAGGGCTCCGCTGGGCTGACTCTGTGACGGTGTCGCGAAAGCGTGGACCGAAGCCGGGACGAGCCTGCCGAGCTCCTCCACGCGCGCCCGAACGCGCGCGCTCTCGTTTGCGCCCGGCGTGCGGATCGCGCGCACGAGGATGCGCAGATCGTCGATCGCGGACACGACCACGCCATTGAGGGCGACGTCCCACTTGAGGGCGCGGTTCCGAAGCGCGCGCGCAAGGCGCTCGAGCGCGCTCGAGAGCTCGGCGATGCCCATCTGCCGCGACATCGTCGCGCTTCCGCGCAGATTGCGCGCGTAGCGGCCGAATGCGCTGGCATCCGGACCATCGTCGCCGGCGGTGGTGACGAGCGAATCGAGACGATCGATGTAATCGGTCGCCTCGAGCACGAAAAAGTGAAGCAGTCCATCGGGCGACGTCATCTCTACTCCGCTCATGTGCGCACGGGCAAGCTAGGCCTTCCCGCCTGGCGGGTCAACGCGGTGCGCGCCTGGCAGACACCATTGCCTCGCGCATTTCCGCGATCGCCTGCGGCAGGCCCACGAAGACTGCACGGCTGACGATCGAGTGTCCGATGTTGAGCTCCTCGATGGCGGCGATCGCCGCGACTGGGGCAACGTTGCGAACGGTGAGTCCATGTCCCGCGTGTACGGTGAGGCCGAGCGAGCGGCCCAGCTCCGCCGCGTCGATCAGCGCGCGCAGCGAACGGGCATTCGACGGGTCGTGCGCGTACGTGCCGGTGTGCAGCTCGATGGCATCCGCACCAAGATCACGGGAGCGCTGGACCGCTTCCGCATCGGGATCGATGAATAGACTGGTACGCACCCCGGCGCGTTTCAATCGCGCGAGCCCGTTCGCGAGCTTCCCGGGCTCTCGGGCGACATCCAGCCCCCCCTCCGTCGTCACTTCCTCCCGCCGCTCGGGTACGAGTGTGATCTGGTACGGCTTCAGGCGCTCGGCGATCGAGAGCATTTCCTCGGTGAGGGCCATCTCGAGATTGAACACGGTCCGAACCGAGCTTGCGATTCCGATGATGTCGTCGTCCTGCATATGCCGGCGGTCTTCACGCAGGTGCGCGGTGATCCCTTCGGCGCCCGCATCTTCGCAGAGCGCGGCGGCGGCAACGGGGTCCGGCTCATCGGTCCGTCGCGCCTGGCGGAGCGTCGCAACGTGGTCGACGTTTATGTACAGGCGCTGGTGAGTTGCTGGCATGTCCACTCGTAGTTAGGTTCGCCAACGACGACAGCGGAGAATTCGGTGAGTCGCTTAAAGGTGATCGTGATTGCGGCAGGCGTGTCGATCGTCGTGGCCGCGTGCAGCACGGGCGGTGGTGGAGGTGGTGGCGCTGTGAGCGGTGGCGGCCAGATGACCGGCGCTGCGTCGTCTCAGCTGGCGGTGGAGCAGTTTCTGGCGGCGGCACGCGCGCAGGATCTGCAGGCGTTCTCCGCGATCTGGGGAAGCGAGCGCGGTCCGGCCCGCGATATCGTCGACCGCTCGCAGCTCGAGAAGCGCGAGCTCACGATGATGTGCTACCTCACCCACGACAGATTCCAGATCAGCGGTGATGTAGCTCCCAAGCCCGGGGAGCACGACTACACGGTGGAGCTCACGCGCGGCACCCAGACGCGGGAGACCAAGCTGACGACGGTGCAAGGGCCGTCGGACCGCTGGTACGTGCTGGACGTGCAGTTGGCCCCGCTCAAGGACCTCTGTTCGGGGCAGCAGCGACGGTAGCACGAACGGCGCGAGCGCGCGGGAACGCGCGGGCCAAATCACGCGTTAATCCTCAGTGAGCTCGATGAGCACGCCGCCGGTGGATGCCGGGTGGAGAAAGGCGATTCGCTTTCCCTCCGCACCCATGCGCGGCGTGTCGTCGATGAGCGTGATGCCCTTGGCGCGGCAGCGGGCGAGGGTGTCGTCCAGATCGTGAACGGCAAAGCAGATGTGATGAATGCCTGGGCCGCGCCGGTCGATGAACCGCGAGATCGGCGAATCGGCTACGCTTGGCTCGAGCAGCTCGACGAGCGAGTCTTCGGCTGCGAAGCCGGCGATGCGCGCACCGTCGGAATCTGCGAGAGGATGGTCATCGAGGCCCAGGAGCTCTCGATAGAAGGGAACTAGCTCGTCGATGGCGCGTACGGCGATTCCAACGTGCGCGATGCGTGCTCCACGACGAGTGCTGGGTGGCATGAGAATCGCGCTCCCTGACTGGTGTGAGCGCACAATTTAACGTGGGGCAGCGCTCTCGCGAGGCCCGCTGTGGAGGATGAGGCATGTCGAACGCGTTGGCAGTTACCGATGCCACTTTCGAGAAGGAAGTAGAGAAGAGCGAGGGGCTCGTGATCGTCGATTTCTGGGCCGCCTGGTGCGGTCCCTGTCGCATGATCGGTCCCGTGCTCGATGATCTGGCCAAGGAATACGCGGGCAAGGTGAAGGTGACGAAGGTGGATGTCGACGCGAATCAGAAGTCGGCCATTCGCTTCAACGTTCGCTCGATCCCGCTCGTGCTCTTTTTCAAGAATGGCAAGGTGGTGGACACGATCCTCGGCGCGCATCCCAGGCGCGAGTACGAGTCGAAGCTCAAGCACCATCTCGCGGCGCCCGCCGCGGCTCCGAGCGCGACCACCGCGTAACGACCGCTGATCGCGGCCGCCGCTTCCACGCGGCGGCCCGAGGCTGCACTTTGCGGGTTCGCCGCACCATCGCGCCGGACCCGCCTTTTCTTTCGGATCGCTCGACATGAATGACGCGCCCGGGATGCTCTACATCGTCTCGACGCCCATCGGCAATCTGGGCGACATCTCCGCGCGCGCGATCGAGACGCTGAAGCAGGTGAACGTGGTGCTCGCCGAAGACACCCGGCACTCTCGCCCGCTGCTGCAGCGCTTCGAGATCGGCACGCCGCTCGTCTCCTATCACGAGCACAACGAGGCGCGCACCTCGGATGCGCTCGTGGCGCGGATGTTGGCGGGCGAGTCGATGGCGCTCATCTCGGACGCGGGAACGCCGCTGCTGTCGGATCCCGGGGCGCGGCTCGTGGCAGCCGCGATCGAGGCTCAAGTGCGAGTGGTGCCCATCCCCGGCGCCTCGGCGCTGCTCTCCGCGCTGGTCGCGAGCGGGATCTCCTCGAGCCGATTCACGTTCTTCGGTTTTCTCGAGCGCAAGGGCGCGGAGCGCGCGAGTGGCCTCGCGGAGATTGCGTCGCTCGCACATACCGCGGTGCTCTACGAGGCGGCCTCCCGCGTCGCGCACACCCTTGGCGAGCTCTCCGAGGCAGGGTGCGGGAACCGGCTGGGATCGGTGGCGCGAGAGCTGACGAAGCAGTTCGAGGAGGTGCGCCGGGGAACGCTCCGCGAGCTGGCGGCGTACTATGAGGGATCGCCTCCGCGCGGCGAGGTCGTGATCGTGATCGAGGGCGCGCAGGCGGTCGAGCCGAATGAGGGCGCGGCGCGCGATCGGGCGCGTGCGCTTCGAGCGGCCGGCGTCAGCGCACGCGATGTCGCACGCGCACTCGTCGCGGACCAGGGGATCGCGCGGAACGTCGCCTATCGCCTGGCCCAGGAAGAGGATTGATCGGGCGCTCGACGCCTGCGGCCATTGCTACCTTGAGATTCATGAAGATTCGCCGATCGCTCTTCGGAAACTCCGCTGCACTGCTGCTCGCGGCATCGCTCACCGGTGCGATGACTGCTGCGCGCACACCGCGCATGACGGTCGCACGCCTCCAGTACGACGGCGGTGGCGACTGGTACGCGAACCCGTCCAGCATCCCGAATCTGCTCGCGGCCATCGCCGCGCGCACGACGCTGCCGGTGTCGCGCACCGAGGCGCGGGTCACGCTCATGGACGATCGCCTGTGGGATTATCCCTTCATCCACATGACCGGACACGGCAACGTGCACTTCTCGGATGAGGAAATCGCTCGGCTGCGCGATTACCTCGAGCACGGCGGCTTTCTGCACGCGGATGACAACTACGGGCTCGATCCGAGCTTTCGCCGCGAGATCGCGCGCGTGTTCCCCGACCGGCCGCTGGTGGAGGTGCCGCTCTCGCATCCGATCTATCACATCGTGTACGACTTTCCGAAGGGACTTCCGAAGATTCACGTGCACGACGGGAAGCCGGCACAGGGCTTCGGCATCTTCATCGGCGACCGGCTCGTGGTGTACTACAGCTTTTCGAGCGATCTCGGAAACGGCTGGGAGGACACGGAGGTGTATCACGATCCGCCCGCGCTGCACGAGGCCGCGCTACGCATGGGTGTGAATCTCTTCGTCTATGCGGTGACGAGCCGCCCCGTCTCGTGATGCACCGGTGATGCGCCCGTGATGCGCCCGTGATGCGCCCGTGATGCGCCCGTGACGCTCGGGCAGCTCGTCGCGCGCGAGCGCCTCCGCCTGGTCGCCACGATGGGCGCGCGGGGCGCGGCGCTCTCGATCGGCGCCGCCGCGCTGCTGATCGGCCTCGCCGCATTCTGGCTCGGTGATGCCCGCTGGATCAGCGAGCCCGCGGCACCGGCGATTGCGTGGGTGATCGCGCTGATCGCGATCGGAGCTCCACTCGCGTGGACAATCGTGCACGTGCGTCGTGCGGCGACGCCGGCGAAGGTCGCGCATGCGATCGAGCGCGAGCGCGCGTTGCGCGACGGCTCGCTGCGAGGTGCGCTCGAGGTGGAAGGGCAGGGCGCGTTCGGCAGGCGAGCTGCGGCGGCGCTCGGCACATCACTCGCGGGACACCGCGGCGCGCTCGCGCCGGTGATGCTGCGGGGCGCGCTGGTCACGGGCGCGGGGGCCGTCGTCTGCGCGCTGCTCGCGCTCGTGCTCCTCGGCGGTGCTCGCCGCAACGCGCCCGACGGATGGCGCGCGATGCAGCATCCGGTGGGAGCGTGGACGGGCGCGCTGGTCCCTCCGCTCTCGATCGTGGACCCGCCGCGCGAGGTGATGCGCGGCGACTCGCTGCGGTTGCGCATTCTCGCGCCCGCGCGCAAGACGATCGACTTCCACACGCGCGCCACTGGTGCTCCCTGGAGCGCGCGCACGCTCGACGTGAGCGATGGCGCCGCCTGGGTCACCCTCGGGCCGCTCGATGCCGACGTTGCGCTCGTGGCCAGCGATGGTCGCACGCAGACGGACACCGTGGTCGTGCACGTCACCGATCGCCCGTTCGTTGGAGACGTCGCGATCCGCGCGATCTATCCGTCGTACCTCGACCGCCCCGCCGAGACCGTGCCTGCGGGCGAGCCCGTGCGCGTGCCGCGCGGGACGACGCTCGCCATTCGCGGACGTGCATCCGCCGTGCTCGACGCGGTCGCGCTCATGAGCGCGCGCGATACCGTGCGGCTCGAGCCGGACGGGCACAACTTCTCGGGGCGGCTGAGCGCTTCGAGCGGCCGCTGGATGTGGACGGCGCGAGGCGAGCGCGGTCCGGTGGCCGACGTTCCCGCGCCGCTCGACATCGATGTCCTGCCCGACTCCGCACCCCGGGTGGAGATCGTCGATCCCGCGCACGACACCGTGGCCCTCGCCGGAAACGAGCTCGCGCTGCGCGCCGCCGCGAGCGACGATCACGGCGTCGCGACGGTGACGATGCGCAGCTGGCGCGAGATGGCGAGCGGCACCGCGCAGCCGAGCGTCGAGCAGCCGTTGGCAGCGCCCAGTGCGCCCGAGTGGTCCGGTGCGGCAACGATCGACGCGAGCGTGCGCGGGCTGCAGCCGGGCGACCTGCTCCACGTGACCATTGCCGCCACCGACAATTCGCCATGGCGTCAGACCACCGTGAGCAGGGAGCTCGTGCTCCGCGTGCCGTCGCTCACGGAGCAGCGCGAGCTCGCGCGTGCGATGGGGGACAGTCTCGCGGCGCGTGCCGCGCGCACCGCGGCGGAAGAGAAGCAGCTCGCGCAGCGCACGGACGAAGCGGCGAAGAGCCGCGACCGCACCTCGACCACGAGCGATGGGAGATCGAACGGAAAGAGCGGCAGCAACAGCGACAGCGAGAAGTCCGCGATGTCGTATCGCGCGGCCGAGCAGTCGAAGGCGCTCGCGGCGCAGCAGCAGAAGCTGCAGGAGCAGGTGAAATCGCTGCAGAAGGATGCGCAGGCGCTGGGAAAGCAGCTGCAGTCCGCGGGTGCGCTCGACAGCTCGCTCTCGCGCCAGCTCGCGGAAGCGCAGCAGATGCTCGCGCAGGCGCTCACGCCCGAACTGCAGCAGCAGCTCGCGGATGTCGAGAAGAGCACGCGCCAGCAGTCGCCGGACGACGCGCGACAGACGATGCAGAATCTCGCGCGGGCGCAGCAGGCGCTCAAGGAGCAGCTCGAGCGGAGCGCCGAGATGCTGAAGCGCGCGGCGCTCGAGGGCTCGATGCAGACGCTGCGGGACGAGGCGAAGGATCTCGCAAAGCAGGAGCGCACGACCGCGGAGAAGATGTCGCGCGCCGATAGTGGCGCGAGCAGGGATGCGGCGCCGCTGAGCGATCGCTCGCACCAGCTCGCGAACGACGTGCAGCAGCTCGCGCAGCGGCTGCAGCAGGAAAAGGCGGAGAGCGGGCCCAAGGCGCTCCAGCAGGGCGCGCAGCACGCGCAGCAGTCCGCGAACGCGATGCGACAGGCGGCGGCGAAGAGCGGAGCGCAGAACAGCGCGCAGAGCGCGCAGAAACAGGCGGGCGCGAATGGCCAGCAGGATACGGGGGCCGAGCAGCAGCAGTCGTCCGGGCAGCAGGCCGCCGCCGCGCAGCAGGGCGCGCAGCAGATGGAGCAGGCCGCGCAGCAGCTGGCGGATGCGCGCCAGCAGCAGATCCAGGAGTGGAAGAACGGCCTCACGAAGGATCTCGACAAGTCCATTCAGGAGACGCTGCAGCTCGCGCGTCAGCAGCAGGCGCTCGCGGAACAGGCGCGCGCGGGCGGATCGCCGTCGCTCAAGGGCGATCAGAGCGCGGTGCAGCAGGGCGTGGAAAAGGTGAGCGAAGGCGTGCAGAAGGCCGCGCGCCAATCTTCGCACGTGTCGCAGCAATCGCAGCGCGCGCTCGGCGACGCGCAGCAGCGCGTGCAGGAGGCAACGAAGCAGACCGCCGATGCGTCGCCCAACGGGCAGCAGGAGACGGCGGGCGCGATGGAGGAGGCCGCGCAATCGCTCAACGAGGCCGCGACCAAGCTCATGGCGGATCGCCAACGCGCGGCGAACGGATCGTCCGCGTCCGGCTTCTCGGAGATGATCGAGAAGATGCGCCAGCTCGCGAAGGAGCAGGGCTCACTGAACGGGCAGTCGGCATCGCTCATGCCCGGTGCCGGCGGCCAGCCCGGCGGGGCAGGGAGCGAGCAGGCGCGCACGCTCGCCCGCTCGCAGCGCGGGCTGGCGCAGCGCACCGAGGATGCGGGCGCGGGCGAGGCGCACGCCGAGGCGATGGCGAAGGAGATGCGCGACATCGCGGCGCAGCTGGAAACGGGACGCATCGATGCGTCGCTGCTCGACCGCCAGCAGAAGCTGTTTCATCGGCTGCTCGATGCGGGGCTGTCGCTGCAGAAGGACGAGCGCGAGGACACGGGGAAGCGCGAGTCCGAGTCCGCGACGAACGCAGAGGCGGTGGCTCCCACGAACACGAACGCCACCGGCCGCGCCGCGCTCAAGTATCCCGAGCCCACGTGGAACGAGTTGCGCGGGCTCTCGGCCGAGGAACGGCAGTCGGTGATGGAGTACTTCAAGCGAATCAATGCAGAACCATAAAATTCAACGACTTAACGGCTTCAGCTATAGTACTTTGCTACGTGCGATCGCGGCCTCGTTGCTCGCCTGTGCGTGCACGCTCGTGCCCGCCGCCAGCGCACAGGCACGCGCGCAGGAACCGTCGCTGCCCACCGATGCGTATTCGCGGGGCGAGTCGCTCGAGCTGCAGTCGAGGTTCGCCGACGCGGCGGCAGCGTACACCGAAGCGCTCGCACGCGATGCCGCGAACCTGCCGGCTCTCCTCGGCCTCGAGCGCATGGATGCACAGCTCGGCCGGCTCGAGCAGTTCCTGCCCGTCGTCGAGCGCGCGATCACGGCGAAGCCGCAGGCCGCACAGATCAGGGAAGCACAGCTCCGCACGTTGCGCTCGCTCGGCAAACGCGATCAACTGCGCGAGGCCTTCGAGCGCTGGCGGCACGACATGCCGGGCGATCCCGCTCCCGCGCGCGCGTACTCGAGGCTGCTCATCGCGGATGGGGACACGCGCGCCGCGGACAGCGTGCTTCGTCAGGCGCAGCGCGACGTGGGATCGGGGCGCGGCTTCGACTACGAGCTCGCACAGCTGCGCGCGGCGAGCGGCCTCTGGGATCTTTCGGCGCAGTCGTGGCGCCAGGCCGTGGAGGACAACGGCTACCTCGATCAGGCGGCGACGTTCTCGTTGGTGGCGGCACCGGCCACGGCGCGCGCGGGAATCGTGAAGGCGCTCGAGGCATCGCCAGTGACCGTGGCAGCTCGCCGGGTGCTCGCGTCGTTGCAGCTGATGTGGGGCACGCCTCGCGACGGATGGGAGTCGCTGCGCGTGCTCTCACCCGACAGCGCGGCGGTGGTGGCGTGGGGCGAGTTCGCGACGAAAGCCGAAGAGGCGGGCGCATGGCTCGTGGCCCGCGACGCGCTCGCCGCGGCGCAGCACGCGGATCCGGATCCTCGCGCACTCGCACGCGCCGCGTACGATGCGCTTCGCGGCGGCGACGCCGCCGGCTCGCTCTTTCTCGCCACCCTCGGCGAGCGCACGCTCGACTCGGCGACGGCGGCGGCCACGATCGTGCCCGTACACCTGCGCGCGCTGAGCCAGGCCGGGCGCGTGGCGGAGGCATCGCAGGTGATGCAGGCGTACTCGCGTTTTCTGCGTCCTGCGGACAAGGCGCCGCTCGATCGCGTGCTCGCGTGGGGATGGATCCGCGCGGGCGACGTGACCAAGGCGCGCGAGCTGCTCGCGCATTCGGATTCCGGCGATGCAGACGCGCTGGGCTGGCTCGCGCTGTACGACGGCAATCTCGCGTCCGCGCGCAAATCGCTGCGTCCCGAAGTCGAGTCCTCGCCCGAAGCGCTCGCGGCACTCGCGCTGCTCGCGCGCACGCGCGCGGACACGGCGCCCGTGACGGGGCGCGCATTTCTGGCGCTCGCGCGCGGAGACACCGCCGCCGCCGCCTCGGGCTTCGAGAAGGCGGCGGCGGAGCTCGGGGATGCCGCGCCCTTGCTGCTCGCGACGGCCGCGCGCCTCTACGCGGCGCACCACAGCGAACAGCAGGCCATCACCCTCTGGAGCGCGATCGTGACGAAGTCGGGCGATGCGCCGGAAGCCCCCGAGGCGGAGCTCGAGTGGGCGCGCGCGCTGCGCCACGACGGACACACGAAGGAGGCTGTCGAGCACCTCGAGCATCTCATCCTCACCTATCCGCAAAGCGCGCTCCTGCCACAGGCGCGGCGCGAGCTGGAGCTCTCGAGAAACGGCATCGCGCCGCAGAGCTGAACAGTGCCCGCATGTTATCTTTTCGGCATGCGTTTCTGGATGCGTTTCTGGAGAGCACTCGCCATTGTTTTGCTCTGCTTTCCAGGGGCCGCGCGAGCGCAGCACCTGCTCGTCCCCATGGACGATGAGCAAGGCAACCATCTGAAAGCGTACGGCCTCACGTACGCGGCGCTCCTCGCTGGCGGGCGCGCCGAATGGCTGCTCAACTATCGCGGTGGCTCGTTCCTGCTCCCCGATACGCCGGAGATTCGGCGACGCGCCGGACTCGACGGTGTGTCCTTCGAGCCGCTCGATGATGGAGCGCTCAACCAGATCCGCGGTGTCATGGCGAACGGGAACATGGACGCGGTTCCCCTCGAGAAGGCGCCGAAGATCGCGATTTATACGGCGCCCTACTCGCCGCCGTGGGACGATGCGGTCACGCTCGCTCTGAAGTACGCCGGCATTCCGTACACGCCCATCTGGGACGATCAGGTCGAGCACGGCGAGCTCTCGAAGTACGACTGGATTCATCTCTTCCACGAAGACTTCACCGGCCAGCTCAACAAGTTCTACATCTCGTACCGGGGTGCGCCCTGGTTCGCGGAGCAGCAGGATCGCTCGCTCGCCACGGCGCGCGCGCTCGGCTTCCCGAACATCCCCGCGCTCAAGAAGGACGTAGCCGAGCATCTGCGCGAGTACGTGAGCAACGGCGGCTTTCTCTTCGCGATGTGCGGCGCGACGGAAACTCTCGAGCTCGCGATCGCGGCGCAGAAGGTCGACATAGCGAGCGTGTTCGCCGACGGCACGCCCATCGATGAGCACGCGGACGAGAAGCTCGACTGGTCGCGCACCTTCGCCTTTCGCGATGCGCACATCGAGCCATCGCCATATGTCAGCTCGATGAGCGACATCGACGGGCATCAGGCGAACGTTCCGGGCCGCCGCCAGCCGCTCGGCACCTTCACGCTCTTCGGCTTCAGCGCCAAGTTCGATCCGGTCGCATCGATGCTCGTGCAGGATCACCGCTCGGTCATTCCCGACTTTTATGGCGTCACTACGAGTTTCATGCGGAGGACGCTCAAGCCCGGGGTGACGATTCTCGCCGAGGAGCCGGGCGCGCCGTGGGTGAAGTACATCCACGGCGACTATGGCAAGGGCAGCTGGACGTTCCTCGGCGGACACGATCCCGAGGATCCGCAGCACGCGATCGGGAATCCGCCAACGGACCTTTCGCTGCATCCGAACTCGCCGGGCTACAGGCTGATCCTGAACAACGTGCTCTTCCCGGCGGCGAAGAAGAAGCCGCTCAAGACGTGAGCACGCCGCTCGCCGCTCGGGAGCCATCTGCGCGCTACGACGATGGCGATGGCGACCACGAGTTGCGTCTCGCGCCCTCGGCCGCGACCGCAATGCGCACGGCGATCCGCCTTGCCGGCGGCCGCGAGGTGTGCTTCGTCGCCACGATCGACGACGAGGGAGTCGTGCGCACCGCGCGCGTCGTCGCGCGTGGCGATGTGCAGAGCGTGCTCGCCCTTCCGGCGGTGGCCGAGCGCGGCGAGATGCTGCTGCACAACCATCCGTCGGGAGTGCTCGAGCCATCGGATGCGGATCTCATCGTCGCCACGCGGATGCACGACGGCGGCATCGGCTTCGGCATCATCGACAACGATGCGACGGAGCTCTACGTCGTGGTCGAGGTGCCGAGGGCGCGCGTGGCCGTGCCGATCGTTGCGAAGCAGATTGCCGATGCGCTTGGTCCCGACGGTCCGATCGCGGCGAAGCTCGCGCGCTACGAGGATCGGCCTGCGCAGCGCGAGATGGCGAGCGCGATCGCGGCGCTCTACAACGAGGGCGGCATAGGCTTGCTGGAAGCGGGCACCGGGGTGGGGAAGTCGCTCGGCTATCTGCTTCCGGCACTGCGCTGGGCCGCCGCGAACGGTGAGCGCACCGTCGTTTCGACGAACACGATCAACCTGCAGGAGCAGCTCGTCGGCAAGGACCTGCCGTTCATGCGAGACGCGCTCACCGATCAGCCGGTGCGCTTCGCGCTGCTCAAGGGATGGCGCAACTATCTCTGCCTCTACCGCCTCGAGCAGGCCTCGAGTGCCGCCCTCGGCCTCTTCACCGAGAGCACGGCGAACGAGCTCGAGGAGATTCGCGCATGGGCGGAGCGCACGGAGGACGGCTCGCTCGCCGATCTCACCGTGCCGCCAAGGGCCGAGCTGTGGGACGAGGTAGCGGCGGAATCGGACCTCTGTCTGCGTCTCAAGTGCACGTTCTTCGAGAAGTGCTTTCTCTTCGCGGCGCGGCGCGTGGCTGCGCAGGCGGATGTGATCGTCGTCAACCACCACCTGCTGCTCAGCGATCTCGCCGTGCGCCGCGCGCAGCAGAACTGGGCCGATGCCGCGGTGCTTCCCGCGTATCAGCGGCTGATCGTGGACGAAGGGCATCATCTCGAAGAGGCCGCGTCCTCGCACCTCGGCACGACGGTGACGAACCGCGGACTGCAGCGCCTGTTCGCGAGACTGGAGCGCCGCGGCAAGGGACTTCTCTCCGCGCTCGCGCACAGGCTCGAAAGCCAGAAGGATCTGATGAGCACCGCGAGCCTCGATCTGCTGCAGTCGAATCTCGCGCCGGCGGTGCTCGCGGCTCGGGATCGCGCGCAACAGGTGTTCGACCATCTCGATCGCTACCTGCAGACGTCGAACGAGCCCGTGGCGCGCCTCACGGCTGCTTTCGCATCGCATCCCATTTGGCAGGAGGGACTCGGCGAGTCGCTCGGCGCGCTCCTGCGCGAGCTCGCCCAGCTTCAGGACGGATTGCGGCTGGTGCGCGAGCGCATGGAGGCGGAGGGCGGCGTGCCGCGCGAGGGCGTGGCGTCGCTGCTCTCGGAAATTCGCGGAGTGGCGCGGAGGCTCGAGAGCGCGGGCGACGCGCTGCAGCGCGCGCTCGTCCCTGCGCCGGGCGACGAGGCGACGCTCGTGCGCTGGCTGGAGGCGCGCGGGCGCGATCGCAACGTCGCGGCGACCGCGGTGCCGCTGGATACCGCGCCGATCTTGCGGGAAGATCTCTTCAAGCGCGTCACCACCGCGGTGGTCACGAGCGCCACGCTCGCGAGCGGCGACCGCTTCGCATTCCTGCGCGCGCAACTCGGCCTCGACGATGCGTCGCTCGACGCGACCACTGCGATTTTTCCCTCGCCGTTCGACTATCCCGAGCAGGCGATGCTCGCGGTGCCGACGGACTTTCCGGCGCCGAACATCGATCCCGCCGGACATCTGCGCGCCGTGATCGGCGCCACCGCCGCGCTCGCGGCTGCGTCCGACGGCGGCCTGTTCGTGCTCTTCACGAGTCATCGCGATGTGCGCGAGGTCGCGCGAGAGCTGCGCGCGCGTGGGCTGGGTGCCAGCTGGCCACTCATCGTCCACGGCGAGCTGCCACGCGATGTGCTGCTCCGCCGCTTTCGCGAGTCGGGACGCGCGATCCTGCTCGGCACCGCATCTTTCTGGGAAGGCGTCGATGTTGCAGGTGAGGCGCTGCGCGGACTCGTCATCGCAAAGCTTCCTTTTCGCGTGCCAACGGAGCCACTCACCGCGGCGCGCAGCGAAGCGATCGAGGCGCGCGGCGGCGACTCCTTCAAGGAGCTGATGCTTCCGCACGCCACACTCCGTCTCAAGCAGGGGTTCGGCCGCCTCATTCGCACCGGAACCGACCGGGGTGCGGTGGTGTTATGCGATTCGAGGGCGAGCACGAAGGCATATGG
>JAICLZ010000087.1 GCA_025929535.1 Gemmatimonadaceae bacterium | reverse complement strand
TGTGGTTGCAGTGGACCCGGCGAAGGCCGGCGCGGCGGACATCTCCTTCGTCGCCAATCTCGTTCCGATGTCGATCGATGCGCTCGGGCTGTCCGGCCATGACGATCACACGGACAAGGAAACGGCGGATCTACGCACGCTACCGATGAAGACGAAGCGCACGGCGGTGTTTCTGCACAGACTCTCGACTGGAGCGGCGACGCGATGAGCATCGATATTCGAGCAGTCGCGCTGGTGGCGGCGTGCGTTGCGCTCGGCACCACCGCCGCCGCCCAGCGCCCGACGCTTTCGCCCAACGTTCGCAAGTACGTTTCGATCGATACACCAACCGTCGCGCTCACCCACGCGCGCGTGATCGACGGCACCGGCGCTCCGCCGCGCGAGAATCAGACGATCGTCATCCGAAACGGACGCATCGCTGCGCTGGGCGACGCGGCATCGGTGCAGCAGCCCGCGGGCGCGCAGATCATCGATCTTACCGGCAAGTCCGTCATCCCCGGGCTCGTGATGATGCACGAGCATCTCTACTATCCCACCGGGGGCGGCACCTACGCGAATCTCTCCGAGAGCTTCACGCGCCTCTACCTCGCTGGCGGAGTCACATCGATGCGCACGGCGGGGAACTCGAACGGCTACGGCGAGATCAACATCGCGAACGAGATCCGTCGCGGCGAGAAGCCGGGACCGTGGATCGACGCGACCGCACCGTATCTCACCGGCCCCGGGCTCAACATCACGCAGTTCTACGAGCTCAAGGATGCCGCCGATGCGACGCGGATGGCGAGCTTCTGGGCGGATGCCGGCGCGACGTCGTTCAAGGCGTACATGACGATCACGCGCGCCGAGCTTGCGGCGGCGGTCAAGGAGGCGCACCGGCGCGGGCTCAAGATCACGGGCCATCTCTGCTCGGTGACGTATCGCGAAGCTGCGGCCCTCGGCATCGACAATCTCGAGCACGGCTTCTTCGTTGCGACGGACTTTGCGCCGGGGAAGAAGCCCGACGTGTGTCCCGGACAGAAGGCCGGCATGACGGCCTTGGCGGCGGTCGACCCGAATGGCGCGGCATTCAAGTCGCTCGTCGCCGATCTCGTGGCGCACCACGTCGCGCTCACGTCCACGCTCACGGTGTTCGAGACGTTCGCGGCTGGACAGCCGGAGCCGCCGGGACTCGACGTGCTCGATCCCATTCTCGAGGATGATTTCCAGAAGTTTCGCGCGACTCTGGAAGCGAAAAAGGATCCGTTCTATCCCGACCTCTTCGCCAAGGAGCGCAAAATGGAAGTGCAGTTCGTGCAAGCGGGCGGACTGCTGCTCGCAGGAACCGATCCAACCGGCGCCGGCGGCGTCATTCCCGGCTACTCTGACCAGCGCCAGATCGAGCTGCTCGTGGGCAGCGGCTTCTCTCCACTGGAGGCGATCAGGATCTGCACGCTCAACGGCGCCACGTACCTGGGCAGAACGAAAGACATCGGCTCGATCGCCGTGGGCAAGCAGGCCGACCTCGTGGTGATCGATGGCAACCCGGCCGCAAACGTCTCCGACATCCGGAAGGTGGAAACGGTGTTCAAGCAGGGCGTCGGCTATGATCCGGCGAAGTTGATCGCGTCGGTGAAGGGGAAAGTGGGATTGTTCTAGCCGCTCCAGGACTACGCTCGATTCGCGCGCATCGGTAACTTTCCCGGATGTCTCCGTCCGCTCCACTTTCCGAGTGAAAGTCGGCTTCATCACGCTCGGCTGCGACAAGAACACGGTCGACAGCGAGCGCTATCTCGCGCTCCTCGCGGATCACGGCGGTGAGTTCACGCCGGAGCTGGACGACGCCGACGTGATCATCATCAACACGTGCGGCTTCATCGATGCGGCCAAGCAGGAATCGATCGACGCCATTCTCGAGGCCGGCCGCCACAAGTCGGACGGGCAGTGCCGGACCGTCGTGGCTGTGGGCTGCATGGTCGAGCGGCACAAGTCCGAGCTCGCGAGCGAGCTCCCCGAGGTCGATCTCTTTCTGGGCGCATCCGAGATGGGCCGCCTCGTTCCCGAGCTGCTGTCGCGCGGCGTGCTCGATCCCGAGGCGCCGCTCATCGCGCATCCGGGCGTGCGGCTGTATACCGGTGACCTGCCGCACGTGCGCTATCTCAAGGTGAGCGAGGGCTGCGACCACGGCTGCGCGTTCTGCGCCATCCCGCTCATGCGCGGCAGGCACCGCTCGTTCGCCCTCCACGATGTGGTGCGCGAGGCGCAGCTGCTCGAGCTGCAGGGCGCGCGCGAGATCAACCTCGTGGCGCAGGATCTCGCGCACTACGGTCGCGACAGGCGCGACGGCAACACGCTTCCCGAGTTGCTCTCCGCTCTCGTGAATGACACGTCGATCCCGTGGATCCGGCTGCTCTATCTGTATCCCACCGGAATCACTCCGAAGCTGCTCGAGCTCATGGCGCGCGCGCCGCGCGTGCTCCCGTATCTCGACATGCCGATCCAGCACGGGTCCAATGAAGTGCTCGCGCGCATGCGGCGCCCCGAGCGCGCGCACACGATTCGCGAGCGTGTGGCGCGTCTGCGCGATACGGTGCCGGATGTCGCGATCCGCACGACGTGCATCGTCGGCTTTCCGGGCGAGACCGAGAGTGACTTCGCCCAGCTCTGCGACCTGCTCGAAGAGGTGCGCTTCGAGCGAGTGGGCGCGTTCACGTATTCGCCGCAGGAGGGCACCAGCGGCGCCCTCCTCGACGACGATGTCCCGATGCCCGTCAAGCGCGACCGCCTGGAGCGCCTCACGGAGCTGCAGCGCGCGATCACCTCCGAGCGATACGAGCGGCACATCGGACGACAGGTGCGTGGCATTATCGATCGCGTCGATGATGTCACCGGCGAGACCGTCGGCCGCACCGTCTGGCAGGCGGACGACATCGATGGCATCACGCGCTTTCATGGCAGCGCGGCGCCGGGCTCGATCGTGAGCGCGGTGATCGAGGATGTGGCGGACGATTACGACTTCGTCGCTCGTATAACCGGCGTGCACGAGGCGTCCGCTCCGATCCTGCCCGTCGCGCGCGCAGGGCGCTCCCTACCCGTGATGGCCGCGGCGACCACCGCCAGCTACGGCCGGTGAGCAGCCGCTCCGCTCGCATTGTTTCCCGCGCGCGGGCCGTCATGCCCGGTGGCGTCAGCTCCCCGGTGCGCGCGTTCGGAGGTGTGGGTGGCGAGCCGTTCGTGGTCGCGCGCGGCGAAGGCGCCCGCATCTGGGACGTGGACGGCAAGGCATATCTCGACTTCGTGCTCTCGTGGGGACCGCTCGTGCTCGGCCACGCCGCGCCGCCGGTGCTCGACGCGCTCGAGGAGACGATGCGCCGCGGCACGAGCTTCGGCATCACGACGGAGCTCGAGGTCGATCTCGCGGAGCTCATCACGCGACGGCTGCCGAACGTCGAGATGGTGCGCTTCGTCTCCAGCGGCACCGAGGCGACCATGAGCGCGCTGCGCCTCGCGCGGGCCGCCACGGGACGCGGTGCGTTTCTCAAGTTCGATGGCTGCTATCACGGGCACGCGGATTCCTTCCTCGTGCGCGCGGGCTCCGGGGTCGCGACGCTCGGGCTCCCGAACTCGCCCGGCGTGCCGGATGCGGTCGCGTCGCTCACCCGTGTCGCGCCGTTCAACGATGCGGATACCGTTCGGGCAATCGCGCGCGATACGCCGCTCGCCGCGATCATCGTCGAGCCGCTCGTTGGCAATTCCGGATTCATTCCACCCGATGCGGGTTTTCTGCAGGCGCTCCGCACGATCGCCACCGACACGGGCGCGCTCCTGATCTTCGACGAGGTGATGACGGGCTTCCGGATCGCGCCCGGCGGCGCGCGCGAGCGCTATGGCGTCACCGCCGATCTCACGACACTCGGCAAGGTGATCGGGGGCGGGCTCCCCCTCGCCGCCTACGGGGGCCGTCGCGATCTGATGGAGATGATCGCGCCGCAGGGATCCGTATACCAGGCCGGCACACTGTCCGGGAACCCACTCGCGATGGCGGCAGGGCTCGCAACATTGCATGCCCTCACGCCGGCGCTGCACGATCGCATCGAGGCGCGCACCGCGCGGCTCGTGGCGGGGCTGATCTCGAGCGCGGCGCGCCACGATGTGCCGTTCACGGCCGCGCACGCCGGCTCCATGTTCGGCTTCTTCTTCCGGCGCGAGCCCGTGCGGAGCTTCGCCGATGCGAAGGGAAGTGACGTCGCCTTCTTTCGCCGCTTCTTCCACGCGGCGCTCGAGCGCGGCGTGTACCTCGCCCCGTCGCCGTTCGAGGCCGCCTTCATGAGCGCAGCGCACGGGGATGCAGAAGTCGACGCGGCGCTCGAGCGCCTGGATGAGGCGATGCGCGAGGCGCGTGCGTAGAATCGCCCTCGCTGCGCTGACGATGGCGATTGCAGGCTGCGGCGGACGCGCGCGCACTCCGGCGAAGGAGCCGCCCGCGGCGGCACGGGACACGATTCCGCCGCGCGTAGTGCCGGAGTCGCTCCCTCCGGAGAAGATCGAGGATGTGAACGCGCCGCAGGAGCCCAGCCTCGTCGACAACTCGCAGGTGGTGCGCATCGCGCTCGCGGCCGGCGTTCCTCGCGTCACCGTCTCCGCCACGGGCGAGTGGAAGCTCTACGATAGCAACGGCGAGAGCACGCTCCTGCATGGCGACGGCGGCGAGCAGTGGATCATCGAGCCCGAGCGTGGCGGACTCCGCGCCTCTCGTTTCGACGGCGCTCCCACCGGCGTCCGACCGCCGCCCTTCATCGTACGCCCGATCGTGCGTGGATCGTTCGTGACCGTGAACGGCAAGCGGTACCGTGGAGAGATTTCGGTGGTTCCCGCACCCGGTGGGGTGACGGTGATCAACCGCCTGTACATGGAGGACTATCTCCGCGGCGTCGTTCCACTCGAGATCGGGCAGCACCGCACCGAGGATGAGCGCGCGGCCGTGGAGGCGCAGGCGGTGGCCGCGCGAAGCTACGCATACACGCATCTCGTGAGCGAGCGTGACCGGCCGTACGACATGCTCTCGACGGTGCTCGACCAGGTCTACGGCGGTGCAGACGCGGAGACACCGCTCGCGGACCGCGCGGTGCTGGGCACCACGCGCGTCGTGCTCACGTACAACGGACGCATCATCAACGCCCCCTACCACTCCACGTGCGGCGGCACGACGTCGGCCGCGAGCGAAGTGTGGCGGGAAGGGGACGAGCCGTATCTCGTTGCGGTGAGCGATCGCATCCCCGGAAGCGCCGACCGCTACTACTGCGACCCGTCGCCCACCTTTCGCTGGACCCGCACGTACGATCAATCGTCGTTGCGAGGTGCACTCGACAAGTATCTCCGGAACTATGCGGCCGTGTCCTCAAGCGGGATCGGCACCATTCGCTCCATCGAGGTGGAGAGCCGCACCCCGTCCGGCCGCGTGCGCACGCTCGCCATCGGCACCTCGCGGGGGCACTTCTCGCTCCGCCAGAACGACATCCGCTTCGTGCTCCGCTCCGCCGGTGGCGAGATTCTCAACAGCACCTACTTTTCGGTGGACAGCAGGCAGGATCCGGACGGCGCCATCACCTCGCTCGTGATTCGCGGAAATGGAAATGGCCACGGCGTCGGAATGTGTCAATGGGGCGCGATCGGACGCGCGCGCGCCGGCGCGGACTATCGAAGCATCCTGCGCACCTACTACCCGGGGACTACGGTTGCGGCGGTCGATCGGTAGCATCCGCGTCTCACTGTTTCGCCCGTGCGCGATCGCCACCCTTCTCGTGGCGGCGGCCGCTCCCGCGCGCGCGCAGAATATTTTTCAGCGGCTCGATCTCGACAAGCTTCGCCTCGAGGGCGTGGGCGGAGTCGTGGGCCCGGTATCGCCGAGCACGGTCGTGAGCACGAAGTCGTACGGAGTGCAGGCGGACTACGGAGAGATCACGCCCCATGTACGCGTCGGTTTTTCAGGGAGCTTCTGGAGCTCGCGCTTCACCGACAAGGTCGTCGAGCAGTTCATCCAGCAGCTCGAAAAGTCGCTCTCGAATCCGGCGGACTCCATCAAGTTCGACCGGGTGAAGGTGTCCACGATCTCCGTGGAAGCGGACATCAGGTACATCCCCACCAACACGCATGCGGCGGTGCAGCCGTACGTGGGCGGCGGCCTCGGGCTGCACATCGTGAATGCGGAGTCGAAGCTGATCCAGGGAACGTTCGTCGAGAGCGCGCTCGACAACATCGGCGCGGGGATCAGCGCGCTCGCGGGAGTCGATTTTCTTCCGACGCATCGGGTGAGCGTGGGCCTCGAGGCGCGCTACACGGTGCTCGGCACGCTCCGCTTCGGCACCGTGCGCGCAGGCGGGATGTTCCACTTCAGCAGGTCGAATACCACCAAGGTGTCCACTCCATGAAGCCAGCCCTGCGTATCGGTGTGATTGGCGTCGGCGCGATCGCGCAGGTGGCGCTGCTACCCATGCTCGAGCGCCTGCGCGGCGCGCAGCTCGTGGCGCTCTGCGACAACGATGGACCGAAGGCGCGTGCGCTCGCCGAGCGTTTCGGTGTGCCGGACGTGTTCACGGACATCGATGAGATGCTCGAGGTCGGTGAGCTCGACATGGTCGTGATCTCGACGCCCAGTCACCTGCACGAGCCCCACGTGCTGAGCGCACTCGCGGCCGGCATTCACGTGCTGTGCGAGCGGCCGCTCGCGCTCAGCGCGCGCGGAGTCGAGCGCATCCTCGCGGCCGCGGCGCGTGGCGATCGGAAAGTCGCCGTCGCCAACAATCATCGCTTCCGCTCGGACGTACAGGCCGTCGCCGCGTTTCTTCGCGGAGGCGAGCTCGGAAAATTGACCGGCGTGCGAACGGGCTCGTATCAGTCGAAGCGAGCGGCGGAGGGATGGCGGCTGCGCCGCGCCGAGTCGGGTGGCGGCGCATTCATGGAGCAGGGATTCGCGATGCTCGATCTCGCACTCTGGCTCGCGGATTTCCCCGATCCCGTGCGGGTGAGCGCGCACATGGAGCGGGGGCGCGGGGCGAGCACCGTCGAGGACTCGATGCTGGCGTTCGTCGAGTGCGAGCAGGGGCAGACGATCGTGATCGACGTCAACTGGTCGGTCACCTCGCAGGAGGATCGCTGGTGGTTCGACGTGCTCGCGACGCGGGGCAGCGCGCAGCTGGCGCCGTTCAGGGTCGTGAAGGCACTGAACGCGACGCCGGCGGACGTCACCCCGCGCGGCGCCGCCGTACGCGAGAGCGCGGTGGCGCAGTCGTATCGCGCGGAGCTCGCGCACTTTCTGGCCGTCGTGCGCGAAGAGGCGAGCTACGAGCCGCCGAG
This sequence comes from Gemmatimonadaceae bacterium, assembly GCA_025929535.1. Lineage (GTDB taxonomy): Bacteria > Gemmatimonadota > Gemmatimonadetes > Gemmatimonadales > Gemmatimonadaceae > FEN-1250. Next base: position 3,337 of record JAICLZ010000087.1, on the reverse strand, counting down.
CGATCAGGTGGTGGTGCATCGCGTGGCGGAGGCCATCTACAAGTCGGCGGACGAGGAGAAAGAGATCCGCCTGTGAGCTTCGGCAAACGCTACTTTCCTCGACCGGACGAGTGCACGGCGATTGCGGGCTCGGCGATTCTCTTCGCGATTGCCTTTCCGCCGTACCCGCTCATCCTTCCGGCGTTTCTCTGCCTCGTTCCGTTCGCGGTGGCGATCGCACGCCGCGCCGACCGGGCAGGCTCCTGGTGCGAGGCCGCGCGGCTCGGCTTCTGGTTCGGCATGCTCGGCTACGCCGCGAATCTGTACTGGATCGCGATCGCGCTGCTGATCTTCACGAAGCTCGCGATCGTCGGCTACATCGCGGCGCTGTTCGTGCTTGCCCCTGTCGTGGCGGTGGCGGGCATTGCGTTGTTCGTGCTGCGACGTACCACGAAGCTGCCGCTCGCGATGCTGCTCCCCGTAGTGTGGGTGGCGTCCGAGGTGGTGCTCAACTACATGTCCGACCTCGCGTTCCCGTGGCTTCCGCTCGGGCTGGCGCTGTCGCGCACGCCGCTCCTCGCGCAGGCGGCGGACCTCTCGGGCGTGCGAGGGCTGAGCTTCTGCATCGCCGCGGTGAATGGCCTGATCGCGGACGCGTGGCTGCTGCGCGGGCAGCGTGCCGCGATCGCGAAGCGCCTGGCGGGCGTTGTCGCCATCGTGGCGGCGCTCGCGGTGTACGGCGCTTGGCGCATGCGCACGACCCAGCTGCTCCCGCTCGCGCCGGTGGCGATCGTGCAGCCGAACATTCCGCAGGAGGAGAAGTGGCAGGCCGAGAATCAGTCGCGCATCGAGAGCATTCTCGATGAGATCACGCGGAAGCGGCTCGCGGCGCACGACGCGAAGCTGATTCTCTGGCCCGAGGCGTCGCTGCCGGGATTCATCGCGGAGCATCCCGAGTGGAGCAGCGATCTGCGCAGCATGGCGCGCTCGTCGCATACGCCCATTCTGTTCGGCACACTGGATGTCGAGTGGCACGGGCCCGGCGACTACGACTACTACAATGCCGCGATGCTCGTCGACTCGATGGGCGTGCTCAACGCGCAGCCGCCGTATCGCAAGTCGTATCTCGTGCCGATCGTCGAGCGCGTGCCGTTCGTGAATCCGCGCTGGTTCAAGGGGCTGAAATATTTCGGCGGCTACGGTCGCGGCAAGAACACGAAGCCATTCGTGGTCTCGTTCGGAAAGGTGGGGGTGCTCATCTGCTACGAGTCGATCTTTCCGCAGCGCTCGCGCGAGTTTCGCCGCGAGGGAGCGAACCTCATCGTGAACATCACGAACGACGCCTGGTTCGGAAAGTCGCTCGCTCCGTACCAGCACGAGGCGCACATGGCGCTGCGCGCGATCGAGAACCGTGTGGGCATCGTGCGCGCGGCGAACACCGGCATCTCCGCGTACATCGACCCGCTCGGCCGCATTCAGGGCGAGACGCAGCTCGACGTGGCCGATTCGCGCGTCTACAACGCGCAGACGACGAGCGTGACGACGCTCTACGTGCGCATCGGGGACTGGCTCGGCACGATGGCGCTGCTGGCGACGGCGCTCGGACTCGTCTCGGCGCGCTTCCGTCGCCGCGCGGCGTGACGGAGCTCTCGTTCGGGGTCGACGTCGGTGGCACGTTCACCGACCTCGTCTCGGTCGCGGATGATGGCACCGTCGAGTTCCGGAAGCGGCTCACGACGGCGCACGACCAGAGCGAGGGTGTGCTCGATGCGCTGCACGCGCTCGGAGCTGCGCCGTCGCGCGTGACGCGCCTGGTGCACGGCACGACCGTCGCCACCAACATGCTGCTCGAGCGCACCGGTGCGCGCGTGGCGCTCTGCGCGACCGCGGGCGCGAGCGATCTGCTCGAGCTGCGCCGCCAGGAGCGCGCGTCACTGTACGATCTCGCGCGCCACCATCCCGCGCCGCTCGTGCCGCCCGCATGGACCGTCGCCATCGACGAGCGAGTGACTCCGCAGCGCGTGGAGAAAGCGCTCGGCGCCGCCGCGATCGCGAGCGCGGTGACGGCGATTCGCGCCGCCGCTCCGGAAGTCGTCGCGATCTCTCTGCTCCATTCCTATCGCGACGACTCGCACGAGCGCGCGCTCGCCGCAGGGCTGCGCGCGGCGGGAATCGGCGCGGACATCGTCTGCTCGTCCGACGTGCTCCCCGAGATTCGCGAGTACGAGCGCACGGCAACGACGGTAGCCGAGTCGTATCTGCGACCCGGCGTGGCGCGATACCTGGCACGTCTGGGGGAACGCCTGGCGGCGCAGGGCTATCCCGCGCTCTCGGTGATGACCTCCTCGGGGGGGATGCGCGCTGCCAGCGAGTCGGCGCACAGCGCCGCGGCGCTCGCGCTGTCCGGTCCCGCGGGCGGTGTGTCGGGCGCTGCGTACGTTGCGCGCCTCGCGGGATTCGCGAACGCGCTCACGATCGACATCGGTGGCACGAGCGCGGATGCCGGGCTTGTGCTCGATGGGATGCCGCTCACCGAGAGCGGCGGCGTGATCGCAGGCGTGCCGATCGCGATGCCGCGCGTGCTGGTGGAAACCGTGTCCGCCGGTGGCGGAAGCATCGGGTGGGTGGACGAAGGAGGCGCGCTGCGCGTGGGACCGCGCAGCGCGGGCGCGACGCCCGGACCAGCGGCGTTCGGCCGCGGCGGAACCGAGGCGACGGTGACGGACGCGCAGATCGTGCTCGGCACGCTCACGGCGCGCACGCTCGGCGTCGTATCGCTCGCCGCCACGGCGGCGCGCGCGGCTGTGGCGCGTCTCGCGTCCACGCTCGGAGCAACTCCCGAGCGTGTGGCACGCGCCATCGTGCAGGCTGCGGATGCCGCGATGGCGCGTGCCCTCCGCCGCGTGAGCGTGGAGCGCGGCGTCGATCCGCGTCGCTGCGCGCTGGTGGCGTTCGGCGGCGGCGGGCCGCTCCATGCATGCGCGCTCGCCGACCATCTCGGCATGCGCAGCGTGCTCGTGCCGCCATTCGCGGGCGTGCTGAGCGCGCTCGGGCTCGCGATCGCGCCGGAGCGCCGCGATGCGCTCGCGAGCGTGATGCGGCGCGCGCATGCGCTGACGGCTGCCGACACGCGTGAGCTTGGTGCGCGGCTCGTTGCGCGCGCGGGCGGCGATGATCCGGCGCGGAGCCAGCAACGCTGGCTGCGTGCGCGATACGTGGGGCAGGGACACGAGCTCGAGATTCCGTTCGCGCCCGGCGACGAGGGAGTGCAGCTCGTCGAGCGCTTCGCAGTGGAGCACGAAAAGCGCATGGGGTTCGCGCTCGAGCAGGAGATCGAGGTGATCGGCGCGCGCATCGC
>JAICLZ010000033.1 GCA_025929535.1 Gemmatimonadaceae bacterium | reverse complement strand
GACGATCATCGAGGTCGGCATCGATGTGGCCAATGCGACGATCATGCTGGTCGAGCATCCCGAGCGGTTCGGACTCTCGCAGCTGCACCAGCTGCGCGGCCGCGTGGGTCGCGGCGCCGAGGAGAGCTATTGCATTCTGCTCGGCGACGTGAGCCCCGAGGCACGCGAGAGGCTCCAGCTCTTCGCGGGCACCGACGATGGCTTCGAGATCGCGCGCGCGGACCTGCGCCTGCGCGGCATGGGCGATCTCTTCGGCGCGCAGCAGAGTGGCGAGAAAACCTTTCGCTATGCGGATCCCATTCGGGACGAGTCGCTCAACCTGCTCGCAATGGAGAGCGCGGAAGAGCTGCTGCGCGGCGACCCGGTGCTGGAGAAGCGCGAGCATGCGGCGGTGCGCACCGCGCTCGCCGAGCGTTATCCCCGGGCGCTGGCGCTTTTCCGCGTGGGCTGACGGGCCGGCGCTACGGCTTGCCCGTGGAGAGACGCTTCTTGATGCGCTCCAGCTCCGCCGTGGTCTTGTTGAGCGAGTCCTGAAGCTGCTTCACGGTCTTCGCCATCTCCTGCTCTCGCGCGCTTTGCTTGGTCGAATCATCCGAGACGACGAGATGCACGGCGGGGAGGCTGTCCAGCGAGCGCGTTTTCGTGAGCGAGTCGATCACCCGCGTCGTGCGCCGTAGCGCCATCGCCTCCGCCCGGTGCTCGCTGGCGCCCGATACCAGATATTGATCGAAGGCCTCCGCTGCGCCGTGCACGCTGCTATCCGTGTGCTGCGGGGCGAGAAGAAACACACCGCGCCAGAACGTGGCCTCGTTCGCCTCGGGAGTACCCGGCGCCCCGTTCGCGTACGTCACCAACAGCGAGTCCGCCGCCGCGTATTGCGAGTCGGCTGCGAGTCGCTGCGCCGAATCCAGCGTGGTTCGCCACCCGGTCACGTCCGGCGCGGGTGTGTGCGCGCGCGGATGCGTGCACCCGATCGCCACTGCCGCACCCACCACCAGAAGCCGCCCAATCTTCACGCGCTGGCGTCCACGGCCTTCGTGCTCGCCGACCGCCTGCGCGGGCGAGGTCCGGTTCGCACCGGCAGAGTGATGCTGAACTTCGTGCCTTCACCCACGCGACTTTCCACCGTCAGCTTGCCTCCGTGCGCATCCACGATCTGCTTCGCGATTGCGAGTCCGAGCCCCGTTCCATCGTGCGCGGCCGAGTGCTGGTTGTCCGCCTGGAAGAACTTACGGAAAATGTGCGGAAGCTGCTCGGGCGGGATGCCGGCGCCCGTGTCGCTCACCGTCACGCGAATCTGACCGCCGTCCGCCTGCACGTCCAGCTCCACCGCGCCGTCCTTCCTCGTGAACTTGAAGGCGTTCGAGAGCAGGTTTCCGAGCACCTCGTTGATGCGGTCCGGATCCCACACCACTTCCGTTGGCAGCGGCCCCGTGCGCACGATGCGGAAATGGATTCCGCGCTGCATCGAGAGCACCTCGAACGTGCTTTCGAGATCGCTGAGGAAATGCCCGAGATCCGTAGGCCGCAGATCGAGCTTGCCGCCGCCCGCCTCGAAGCGGCTGATGTCGAGCAGCTGGTGCACGAGCCGCGACAGCGATCGCGTTTGCGCATCCACCGTGCGCAGGATCTCCCCCTGTTTGGCCGAGATCGAGCCGTACACGCCCTCGTTGAGCAGCTGGAGATAGCCGAGGATCACGTTGATCGGCGTCTTGAGCTCGTGCGATGCGACGGAGACGAACTCCGCCTTCAACCGGTCGAGCTGCGCGAGCTGCGCCGCCATCGATTTGTAGCTCGTCGCCAGACGGCCGAACTCGTCGTTTCGGGTGGGCGAGACGGACAGCCGGTAGTCGAACTGCCCGGCGGCGACGGCCTCCATCCCTGCCTCGAGATCCTGCACGGGCTTGCTGACCGTGCGCCATAGCGCGATTGACACGAGGAACGCCACCGTTGCCGCGACCGCGAGCCCGATCCCGGAGATCTCGGTGGTGTTGTCGACGAGCTCCGTCGCGCTGTTGACGAGCGTCGTGGTGCGCTGCGCCAGCACGAGCTCCGCCTCGCGCAGGGCGGACTCGATCTCCCGTTCGGCCGGCAGGTACTGGCGGGTGGAGATCGTATCGGCGATGGCGGGACTCTTCGCCGCGTGCGCCATCTCCACCGGCGCGATGCGCATCAGATTCTCGATCTGCGCGTCGATGCGCGTGCGCGCCTTCTCGAGATCGTAGCCCTGGAGCGAGTCGTTCATCGCGCGCATCAGCGTGAGCTGCCCGTTCACGTGGCTGAGCGCCGCACTGTCGTGCACGAAGAGCAGGCGCTCCTCGCTCTGCCGGAGCTCATCCGCGGTGGCGCGCATGCGCCCCACGAGCAGCGATGCGCGAAAGGCGTGATCGCGCAGCTGCTGGGTGGAGTAGTGCAGCTGCTCGAGCGACCGCATCGCGAACGCGAGCGGCGCGAGCAGGATGAGCAGATTCGCGAACAGGCCAAGCGCCAGCTTCGACCGGATCGTCATGACTCACGAACCTCGCGCACCTGGATGCACGGGATGATGCGCGAACGGCGCGCACCTGTGGGGCGCGCCTCCGTGTGGCGACGCGGAGGTGTGAGCTCGACCTGCGAACCGTTCATGTGCTCCATTGATGCAGCCTTGCCACTGTCCGCGCAAAGTGCTGCCGCCCACGGGAAACGCAAATGACTGGCCAGCCGAACCAGAGAACAAAATCGGCGATACGTAGCTCTAGCCGCAACCACCCACTTTTGTTCCGGCGCAACGGTCATTTGGTCGTATCCGAACGTTGACACTCGTATCGGCGGCGCGATAGCTTGCGCTCCCCAAACGTAACCTCCGCCAAATCAATGACATTGGCATTCTCACGCATTAGCGGGTTGAGCAGCGAAGTCGGTCGCATCGTCACCGTTCGCGGCTGGGTGACCACCGTCCGCTCGTCCGGGAAGGTGGCCTTTCTCGTCCTGCGTGACGGCACGGGCCTGCTCCAGTGCGTGGTGGTCAAGTCCGCTGTGGCGCAGGAGGTGTGGGATCGTTTCGCGCAGCTTACACTCGAAAGCTCGGTCGCGGTCACCGGCGAGGTGCGCGCCGATGCGCGCGCGCCCGGAGGCTACGAGCTCGGAGTCACCGACCTCGCGATCGTCGGCGCGAGTCCGTTGAGCTATCCCATCCAGCCCAAGGAGCACGGGATCGACTTTCTGCTCGATCATCGCCACCTCTGGCTGCGCTCCCCGCGCCAGCGCGCGATCGCGATGGTGCGCAGTGAGCTCGAGCAGGCGATCCACGACTTCTTTTACGCGCGGGAGTTTCTTCGCGTGGACACGCCGATCCTCACCGCGGCGATCGGCGAGCGCTCCGGCCTCTTCTCCACCGAGTACTTCGACGAGGGGAATGCGTTCCTCGCGCAAACGGGACAGCTGTACGGCGAGGCCGCCGCCGCCGCATGGGGAAAGATCTACACCTTCGGCCCCACGTTCCGCGCCGAGAAGTCGAAGACGCGACGGCATCTCACCGAGTTCTGGATGATCGAGCCCGAAGTCGCGTGGAACGACTCGAACGACAACATGGTGCTGCAGGAGGACCTCGTCTCCTATCTCGTGGAGCGCGCCCTCGAGAGGTGCTCGCCGCAGCTCGGGGAGCTCGAGCGCGATCTCTCGAAGCTCGAGGCGATCAGGGCGCCGTTCTACAGGCTCGAGTACGGCGACGCGATCGAGCTGCTGCATCGCAAGGGCAGCACCACGCGGTGGGGCGAAGACCTCGGGGCCGAGGATGAGTCGCTGATCGTGGCGGACTACGATCGCCCCGTGTTCGTGATGAACTATCCGAAGGAAGCGAAGGCCTTCTACATGAAGGAGAATCCGAACGACCCGCGCACGGTGCTCTGTGACGATCTGCTCGCGCCGGAGGGGTACGGCGAGATGATCGGCGGCAGCCAGCGCGAGGACGATTACGACAGGCTCCTCGGGCGCATCGTGGAGGAGGGACTCGATCCCGCGGCGTACGAGTGGTATCTCGATCTGCGACGCTACGGCACTTTCGTCCACTCCGGCTTCGGCATCGGCCTCGAGCGCACAATCGCGTGGATCTGCGGGCTGCCTCATCTGCGCGAGGCGATCGCGTTTCCGCGGATGATGCACCGGCTGCGGCCCTGAGCCCCGCGCGCGCGTGAGCCACGCGATGCGCGGCACGCTACTCCGCGAGCTTGACCTCGTTCCAGAGCGCGTCGAGCGCCGCGATCCCCGCGTCTCCAACCACGATGCCGCGCTCGCGAGCGAGCGTCTCGATGGCCTCGAAGCGGCGCGCGAACTTGTCCGTGGCGCGGTCGAGCGCGAGCGCGGGATGCACACCCGCGCGGCGACAGAGATTGATGACCGCGAAGAGCAGGTCGCCCAGCTCGTCCTCCAGATGCGCCTGCGCGCGCGCCGCGCCGCCCGGCCCAACGTGACCTTGCGCAAGCTCGCTGCGCACCTCGGCCAGCTCCTCTTCCACCTTTCGCGCGGGACCTTCCGTGTCGTCCCAGTCGAAGCCGACGCCGGCGGCGCGCTCCTGCAGCCGGTAGGCGCGATGCAGCGTGGGCAGTGCGGCGGGGAGGCCATCCGCGATCGACTCGCGCTTCGACGCCTTCATCTCTTCCCAGTCGCGCCGCTCGCCGCCCCCGTAGAGATGCGGATGCCGCTCGCGCATCTTCGCGATGAGCGATCCCGCCACGTCGTCGATGTCGAATGCGCCCTGCTCCTCGGCGATCACGGAGTGAAAGAGCACCTGCAGGAGCACATCGCCGAGCTCCGCGCGCATGTCGGAGCGATCGCCGCGCCGGAGCGCGTCGTCCAGCTCGTGCGCTTCCTCTATGAGATAGGGGCGAAGCGATTCGTGCGTCTGCGCGCGATCCCAATCGCAGCGCGCGCGCAGGTCGCGCATCAGGGCGAGCGCATCCTCGAGCCTGGGTTTGTCGGTCATCGATCCTCCGGGGCGCGAAAGCTATTCCTTCTCGCGCGCACGCGGCAATGCCGATGGAGCTGAGTCGCGGCTGGCTCGAGATCGACCTGGACGCGATCGTGCGCAACGCGCGTACGATGGCGGCGCACGCGGGCAACATCCTTCCGATGGTCAAGGCGGATGCGTACGGCTTGGGGGCGGTGCGCGTGGTGCGTGCGCTCGAGCAGCTCGCGCCATGGGGCTACGGCGTCGCCACCATGGAAGAAGGGCGCGAGCTTCGCGAGGCCGGCATTCGGCGTCGCGTTCTGCTTTTCACCTCCGTTCAGATGGACGATCTCGCGGCGGTGCGCGACGCGAGTCTCACGCCCGCGCTCGCGTCGGCGGCGTCGATCGCGCGCTGGACGAGCATCGCCGGCGGCGCGTGGCATCTCTCGATCGACACGGGGATGTCGCGATCGGGCGTGCCGTGGGACGAGGTGGGCCAGCTCGCCACCGTGCTTCGCGCGCATCCACCGGAAGGCGCGTTCACGCACTTTCACTCGGCCACGCTCGACGATGGCTCGATCGCGGCGCAGGAGAAGCGCTTCGAGAGGGCGGTCGAAGCGCTTCCGGCAATCCCGCCGGTACTGCACGCCGCGAACTCGGGTGCGATCGTTCGCAGCGAAGGAACGCGCAGGCACGTGAGCCGGCCCGGAGTCTTTCTCTACGGCGTGCCGGTCGGGCCGCCGCCGCTGGCGCAGCCCGAGCCGGTGGTCGCGATGCGCGCACGCATCGTGGAGCTTCGAACCGTGCGTGCGGGGGAGAGCGTGAGCTACGATGCGGCGTACCGCGTGGAGCGCGAGACGCGGATCGCGACGCTGCCCGTTGGCTACGCGGACGGCTACCGGCGCGCACTGGGCAATCGCGCACACGCGCTCGTTGGCGGACGGCGCGCGCCGGTAGCCGGGGTGGTGACGATGGACATGACGATGCTCGATGTCTCGGCACTCGACGTCCGCATCGGTGATGTCGCGACGCTGCTCGGACGCGATGGCGCCGAGCGAATCGACGTGGCGGAGTTGGCCGAGCTCGCGAATGCGAGTCCGTACGAGATCCTCACGGGGCTCAACGCGCGGCTGCCGCGCCGTCATCAGGGCGGCCAATGAAGATTCGATGGTGGGCTACGGTCCGCCATCCTAGTAGCTTTGTGCGAGTTGCGGGGCACCGAACCGCGGCTGCGGGGTTCTATGTGGGTTCGGACACCTTGGGTGGCCGGCATTTCGGACATCGACCAGACACTTCCCGAGGACGACCTGCGCTCTCTGACGGCCGAATGATGGACGCGGCCCCGAAGGATGCTCTCCGTGCTGCCGCGCTCTCGGTGATGGCGCGCGCGTACGCTCCCTATTCGCACTTTCGCGTGGGAGCCGCGCTCGCGGCCGCGGGTGGACGAACGTTCACCGGCTGCAACGTGGAGAACGCATCCTTTGGCGCGACGATCTGTGCGGAGCGGGCCGCCGTTCTGTCGGCGGTCTCGCAGGGTGAGCGCAGCTTCACGTCGCTCGTGATCGCCACCGAAGGACCCACGCCGGTCGCACCCTGCGGGATCTGCCGGCAGGTGCTCGCCGAGTTCGCGCCGTCGCTCGAGATCACCAGCTGCACGACTGCTGGCGCGGAGGCGCACTGGTCGCTCGACCAGCTGCTCCCCGCGCCCTTTACTTCGAATTCTTTTCCTTCCTCATGATTGTGTTGCGCGCACGGCACCGGCTGCTCCCGCTCCTCGGCCTCGCTCTCCTCACGCTCGGCGCGTGCCAGGAGGATCTCGCCGGGGGAGCCGCCTGCCCGACGCTTTGTCCCGGGCAGCAGCTCGAGGTGCACGACACCGTGCTCGTGGCCGACCAGGTGTTCGACAGCACGGTGCTCGTGACCGGCATGCCGCCGCTTGGCACGGAGACCAATCTGCTGGTGGCCCGGTACGAGGATGCACAGGGCGACAGCATCGTGTCCGGCGCCTCGCTGCGTTACGACTCGCTGCAGCGAAATTTTCCGCGCGCCGACACCACCGCGCCGTTCGTCCCCGTGGCGAGCATCACCGCGGCCAACCTGCAGTTCACGGCCACGCCGGACACCTCGATGATCCGCGACTCGCTGCGCTTCGAGGTGATCGACATCGATGCCAACGTGCCGGAGCTCGATACCGCGACGATTCATCAGCTCTTCCTGACTCGTCCCGCCCTCGGCAGCCTGAACGTCAAGAAGGATTCCGTGGCCGGCCTCCACATCGTTCCGCTCGATACGACGTTCATCCGCCAGCACGTCACCACGGGCACGCGCATTCGGCTCGGCGTCCGTCTGTTCAGCTACGGCCACGATTCCACCGGCAATGCCCAGGTCGGGATCACACCGATCAAGTCCACGAGCAATGCGACGGGCACGCAGACCGGTCCGAGCCTGCAGTACATGGCACACTCCGCCGCTCCCGCCACCGACTCGCTCACGTTCGTGAACTACTCGGTCTCCAAGGCATCCGGCGGTCCCGAGTTCAAGTACCTCGCCAACTACCAGCTCGTTCTGAAGGGATCGCCGCCGGCACCGGCGGACGTCATGCCCGTTGGCGGATTGCCATCGACTCGTCTGTACATGCGATTCACCCTTCCCGGAGCGCTGATCGATTCGTCGACGACGATCGTTCGCGCGACGCTGCTGTTGCATCAGCAGGGTGATCCGACGTTCGCGCGCACGGACTCGATTTCACTGACGCCGCGGGTCGTGGTCGCCTCCCCGATCGTGACCGACGTCTCGAAGGCGGCGCTCCTGCTCGCGGATCCTGCGACGGTGCCGCTGCTCGCCGTGCGAATGAATCCGGCCGAGACGCGCACCGACACGCTCGTGCTCGTGTCGAAGACCGCGAATCTCGTGACGCTCTGGCGCGCGGAGGGACCGAATCGCATGCAGCGAGCGATCGTGCTGCAGTCGTCGGGTGAAGGGCGCGACGCACGCCGCTTCCTGCTCTACACCAACGCGTCGCCGGTGGATTCGCTCCGGCCGCGATTGCATCTGACCTACATCCCGCGCAGCGGGTTCGGACTCCCGTGATGCGAACGCTTCGTACGCTCGTTCTCTGCGCGACCGTCGCGTCCTCCGCGGCCGCTCAGGGCACGCTCAGTACACAGGGCTTCGGCTATCCGGCCGGCGGACTCTCGACGCACGCCGAGGCGCTTGGCGGCTCGATCGCGGAGAACGATCCGCTTTCGCCAATGAATCCCGCCGCGCTCGCGACGTGGGGACGCCCGGGCTTCTACTTCCAATACGATCCCGAATTCAGGCACGTACAGGCGAACGGTACCTCGGACAACACGACTACGGCGCGCTTTCCGCTGCTCGCCGGTGCGCTCAACGTCGGCCCCCGCGTCACGGTGGGAATCTCGTCGACCACCTTTCTCGATCGCACGTGGCAGACGTCGAGCACCGGCTACGCGCACTTCGCGACGGGAGACAGCTCGCTCTACAACGAGAGTTTCTCCACCGACGGCGCGATCAACGATGTGCGGCTCGCGGGGTCCTTTCTGGTATTGCCGTCGCTCAGCGTCGGCATCGCCGGCCACGTACTCACCGGCCAGAACCGCTTGTTGATCTCGCGCACCTTCGCGGACACGAACTTCGCCGTCTTCTCGCAGGGCTCGACGCTGAGCTACACCGGACATTCGTTCACCGGCGGCGTCGACTGGCGCCCAATGCCGACGCTCTACGTGGGCGTCTCCGGTGATGCCGGCGGCACCATGCGCGCATACAGAAACGACACCACGTTGAGCAGTGCGCGCGTGCCGAAGCGGTTCGGCGTCGGCACGGTGTTTGGCGGCGTCTCGGGGCTCTCGCTGTCGGCAAACGCGGAGTGGCATGGCTGGTCGGCGCTCAACGGACTTGCGGAATCGGAGATCAAGGCCGTCGATGGCTGGGACTGGGGGCTGGGAGCGGAGGTTCGCGCACCGAGCCTCTTCGGGCAGGAGTTTCCGCTGCGGCTGGGCTACCGGCATCGCATTCTTCCGTTCGAGGTGAATACGATCGGCGTGCACGAGACCGACTACAGTCTCGGCCTCGGAGTTCCGGTGTCGCGCGGTCGCTCGCGCGTCGATTTCTCGGTCACGCGGGCAAACCGCTCGGCGAACGTTCCCGATGTGTCGGAGCACGCGTGGATTCTGAGCGCCGGATTCTTCCTTCGCCCGTGACCCGCAGCATGGCATGACGCACGTTCCGCTCATCCTGGTAGCGGACGATGTTCCCGCCAACGTCGAGCTGTTGTACGATCAGCTGGCGATGCTTGGCTATCGCGTCATCTCGGCGAACGATGGCCCGAGCGCGGTCGAGATGTGCTTCGCCCAGAAGCCCGACCTGTGCATTCTCGATGTCGCGATGCCCGCGGGCGTGCTTCGCGTCGATGACCGGTCCACGGGTTTCGAGGTGTGCCGCCGGCTCAAGCGCGATCCACGCACCGAGCGCATTCCCGTGATCTTCGTGACCGCGCTCAACGACACGACGGATCGCGTGAAGGCGATCGAGGCGGGAGGCGATGATTTTCTCACCAAGCCGCACAATCGACAGATCCTGAGTGCGCGCGTGCGCTCGCTGCTGCGCCTCAAGTTCGCCACCGACGCGCTCGACGACAGCTATCGCAAGCTCCGCGAGCTGGAAAAGGTGCGCGACGATCTCATGAAGATGATCGTGCACGACCTCAAGACGCCGCTCACGTCGGTGCTCGCCTCGCTCGAGATGGCGCTCGACGGCGACTTCGGTGCGGTGAGCGAAACGCAGCGCCGCGTGCTGGGCGATGCCGAGTCGAAGGCGGAAGATCTGCTCGGCCTGATCGGCGATCTGCTCGAGGTCGCGCGCATCGAGGAGAACGCGATCGATCTCGATCTCTCGCCGATCGCGCCGGGCGCCTTCGTCGCCGAGATCGTGCACGAGTGGGATGTGCGCTTTCAGCAGGAGGGCGCGAAGGTGTTCGTGGATGTGGCGGAAGACGCGCCAGTGATCAATGCCGACAAGGGGCTGCTCAAGCGCGTGTTCGCGAACCTGATCCAGAACGCGCTCACCCATACCCGGAGCGGAGTCGAGATCACGATCCTGGCACACCGCGACACGGCCACGGGCGGGATCCTGTTCACGGTGGCGGACAACGGGCCTGGTATTCCACCGGAGTATCACGAGCTGATCTTCCGGAAATTCGAGCGTGCCAAACAGCCGGAGGTGCCGCGGGTGCGCAGCTCGGGGCTGGGCCTCGCGTTCTGCAAGCTGGCGGTGGAGGTGCATGGCGGGCGGATCTGGGTGCGCAGCGCGGAGGGGAGCGGCAGCCAGTTCCACATCGCGCTTCCCGTGCATCCCCCGGTGCCTGCGTTGGCGGCGGCGCGCGGTGCGTAGTTAGCTTTCGGGCTTGCCCCCACGCAGAGCCTCATGACGAGCGAGTCGTCCCCTACCGTCTACATCGAGACGTACGGTTGCCAGATGAACGCGAGCGACTCCGAGTTGATGCTCGGCCGCCTCGCGGAATACGGCTATCGAGAGGTGAGCGGGCCGGAGGGCGCGGACGTCATCCTCGTCAACACGTGCGCGATTCGCGATCACGCCGAGCAGCGGGTGCTGGGGCGGATCGGTGAGCTCAAGCGCCACATGAAGGCGAGCACCGTGCTCGGCGTGACCGGCTGCATGGCGCAGCGGCTCGGGCCGCGTCTGCTCGAGCGCGCGAAGCACGTCGACCTCGTGATCGGCCCCGATGGCTATCGCGCGCTGCCGTCGCTCATCGAGAGCGCGCGCAACGGCGAGCGCGTGGCCAGGGTGGATTTCGATCTCGAGGAGCACTACGAGGATTTCCGTGCGCGCCGGCTCGACGGCGTGACCGCGTGGATTCCGGTCCAGCGGGGCTGCGACTACCGATGCACCTACTGCATCGTGCCCACTACGCGCGGTCCTGAGCGCAGCCGCGCGCTGGCGGATGTCGTGCGCGAGGCGCGCGAGACCGTGGCGAGCGGGATCACGGAGATCACACTGCTCGGGCAGACGGTGAACTCGTACAACGACGGCACGCACGACTTCGCGGAGCTGCTGCGCGCGGTGGGATCGGTTCCGGGCGTACGCCGGCTGCGCTTCACGAGCCCGCATCCGAACGACTTCTCGAACCGCGTGATCGAGGCGATGGCCACCACCGGCGCCGTGTGCGAGCACGTGCATCTGCCCATGCAGTCGGGCTCATCGGCCACGCTCAAGCGCATGCTGCGCCGCTACACACGCGACGAATATTGCGAGTGCGTGGCTCGCCTGCGTGCGGCGATTCCGGGGCTCGCGCTCACCACCGATATCATCGTGGGCTTCCCGGGCGAGACCGAGGAGGAGTTCGCGGAGACGCTCGAGATGGTGAGCGAGATCGGCTTCGACGACGCGTACACATTCAAGTTCTCGGCGCGCGAGGGCACGCCCGCCACCCGCCTGCCCGAGTCCTGGACCATCGCCGACGAGGTCGCGAGCGAGCGCCTCGCGCGCCTCATCGCCACCGTGCGCGCGGGCACTCGCGCGATCAACCTCGGCATGCTCGGCACGCGTCACGAAGTGCTCGTCGAGAAGCTCTCACGACGCGGCACGCTGCTCCAGGCACGCACGCGGCATCATCGCACGGTGCTCATTCCGGGCGACGAGTCGCTGATCGGCCGCTACCTGATGGTCGAGCTCACCGGCACCACGGGCTCGACGTTCACCGGTGCGGTGGTTCCCGCGCGCGCGGCACTTCCGCTGGCCGGATGAAGAACCTCCTCGAGGACACCGTCATCGGGATCTACGACGATCTCCTCGCCAAGATGCCGGCGATGTGTGCCTGCGCGAGCTGCAAGGAAGACGCACTCGCGTACGTGCTGAACAAGACGCGACCGCGGTACAGCGGCGGCACCGATACGGGCATGGCGCTGATCGCGCTCGATCTGCAGAAGGACCAGACTCGCGCGCAGCTCGCCGTGATCGTGCTGGATGCAATTCAGCGCGTGGCTGCCAACCCGCGCCACTCGCCGCTGCGGTAGCCCCGCAGTAGTTCCGCAATAGTTCCGCACTAATTCCGCATTGGTGCGCCTGCGGCCGCGTCGCTCGGGTGCGGCGCGGTGCGCGTGCGATCGCGATCATGGGCGATGCCCCTCATCGCGATCGCCGTTCTCGCTTACGCCTCCGGGCTCGTCGCCGGCTTTCTCGGCGCGCCCGCCGCCGCCATTCCGCTCGGCGTCGGCTGCGCGGCGATCGCCGTGCTCAGGCGCAACGGCGCGCACGCCGCCATGGCCGCGCTTTTCACCGCGGGCGCGTGCATGGCGCTCTGGAGCGCGGCGCACGACGCGCGGTGCCGCGCGGCCGCGCCCCGCCGCGCGCAGTGGAGCGCACAGCTCGAGGATGCGGCGGCCCCGGGCGCGTACGTGCGCGCGCGGGTGCGCTGGCCCGGGTGCGCGATGCCTGCCTCGATGTCCGTCGAGCGGGGGCGCGCGGCGGCGGGCGACCGCGTTTCGATTGCGGGCACGGTGTTCGTCACCGCGCGCGGGCTCAAGCTCGCCCACGCGCGCATCTCGCCGGACGGCGCGCGCGATCCGCTGCTCGTGGCGCGCGCGGCGATCGGCGCGCGCATCGACACGCTCTTTCGGGGCGACGCTCCGCTGGTTCGCGCGCTCCTCATCGCCGACGAGCGCGCCATCGATCCCGCCGTGCGCGATCGCTTCGCCGTATCGGGGATCGTGCACATGCTCTCCATCTCCGGACTGCACGTCGCGATCATCGCGATGGCGGTGGAGCTCATCTGCCGCATGGCGCGCCTGCGGCCGGCGATGGCGAGCATCGCGACGCTCGCGATCACCGCCGCCTACATCGCGGTGATCGGGCTCCCCGCGCCCGCGGTGCGATCCGGCGTCATGCTCGGCGTGCGCGCGATCTGCCGGCTCATCCAGCGGCCGACATCGCCGTGGGCGGCGCTCGCGCTGGGAGCCGCGGCCCCGCTCGTGATTCCGGCGACCGTGCTCGATCTGGGTTATCAGCTCAGCGTGCTCGGCATGGCCGCGCTCGTCGCGAGCGGCGCGCTCGCAAAGCGGTGCATGACCGCCACCTACACGGGACTGCGCGGCTCGCTCGCGCGCACGCTGCTCTCATCGTGCGTCGCGTGCATGGCGAGCGCACCACTGGTCGCCTGGACCTTCGGGCGCATCAGCCTCGTCGCGCCGATCACGAACATTCTCGCGACTCCGGTGGTCGCGATACTGCAGCCGGCACTCTTCCTCACGGTCGCGGTATCGCCGTTCCGCGCGCTTGGCATGCTGCTCGCGGATGCCTGCCATCCGCTGCTGCGCGCACTCGATGCGATCGCCACGGTTGGCGCGAGTGTGCCCTACGCCGCGCTCACCGTTGCGCCCACGCTCGCGACGGCGGTGCTCGCGGGCGCGGCGAGCATCGCGATGCTCACGGCGTGCGTGAGCAGGGCGCCCGGGCGCGCACTGGTCGTGGCGGCGGGTGCGCTCACCATCGCGGCGTGGCGGCCGCTGTGGCCCGTGCAACAGGGCGCGCTGGAGCTCCACATGATCGACGTGGGGCAGGGCGACGCGATCGCGCTCCGCACGCCGGCCGGCCGCTGGCTGCTGTTCGACGCGGGACGCGACTGGACCGGCGGCGACGCGGGGCGCTCCACCGTGATCCCGTATCTGCGCCGTCTCGGTGGAGATGTGCTCCTCTTCGTGCTCTCGCATCCGCACGCGGACCACGTCGGTGGCGGCGCGAGCGTGATCGCGGGGCTGCATCCCGTGGCGTACTGGGACGGCGCGTACGCGGGCACCAGTCCCCCCTACCGCGCGTCGCTCCTCGCCGCGCGCGACCAGCACGTGATGTGGAAGCGCGTGCATCCCGGCGACTCGCTCGTGGTCGACGGTGTGCGGCTGCACGTGCTCGCGCCGGATTCCGCATGGATGGTTGGGCTGAAGGATCCGAACGCCGGCAGTGTGGTCGTGCGGGCCGAGTATGGCCGCGTACGGATGCTTCTGATGGGAGATGCGGAGAAGGGAGAGGAGGAGCGGCTCGTGAACGCCTACGGCGATGACTTGCGCGCCGACGTGCTCAAGGTCGGGCACCACGGGAGCAACACGAGCAGCACCGAGCCCTTTCTGGCGCTGGTTCGGCCGCGAGTGGCGCTCATCTCGGTGGGTGCGGGGAACATGTACGGACATCCGAGCGCAACTGTTCTGCGCTCGCTCGCCGCCGCGGGCGCGGCGGTCATGCGCACGGATCTCGAAGGCTCCATCGTGTGCCGCACCGACGGCCACACGCTCGAGATCGAGGAAGGCGGCGATCGCTGGGTCGCCGCGCCCCGAACGGAGCCGTGAATGGAACGGTTTGCCACTTGCAGGAAGGAACGTGCAGGCGCCACTTTGCACCTGCTGCGGCCGTGCGGCCGCTCCCGACACGAGGTAACCCGTGGTTCAACATACGCCTACGTCCGTCGTCACGATCGATCGCTACATCATCGAGCAGGAGCGCCTCTACCCCGAGGCCACCGGCGAGCTCTCCGGCATCCTGTACGACGTCGCACTCGCGGCGAAGATGATCGCGAACAAGGTTCGAAGCGCCGGCCTCGCAGACATTCTGGGCTCCAACGAGTCGCAGAACGTGCAGGGCGAGGTGCAGGCCAAGCTCGACGTGCTGTCGAACGAGATCATCATCAAGGCGATGGACCACGGCGGCCGCCTCTGCGCGATGGCCTCGGAGGAGGAGCCGGACATCATTCCGATCCCCGATGGCTTCAAGTGCGGAAAGTACGTGCTCCTCTTCGATCCGCTCGATGGCTCATCCAACATCGATGTCAACGTTCCCGTGGGCACGATCTTCTCCGTGCTCCGCAAGACATCATCGGGCATGCGCGGCGAGATGTCCGATCTGCTCCAGCCCGGGCGCCAGCAGGTGGCCGCCGGATATGTGATCTACGGTTCGAGCACGATGCTCGTGTACACCACGGGACAGGGCTCGCACGGCTTCACGCTCGATCCATCCATTGGCGAATTTCTTCTCTCCCATCCCAACATCCGCATCCCCGAAGTCGGCCGCTACCTCTCGGTGAACGACTCGTACGAGCAGCTGTGGGAGGAGCCGGTCAAGTCGCTCATGCGCCGCTATCGCGGGCTCGAGGGAAATCACAAGGCGCTCAGCGTCCGCTACGTGGGAAGCCTCGTCGCCGATTTTCATCGCAACCTTCTCGGCGGCGGCGTCTTCGCGTATCCGGCCAACACGAAGCGCACCCACGGAAAGCTCCGGCTGCTCTACGAGGCGAATCCGCTCGCGTTCGTGGTGGAACAGGCGGGCGGCGCCGCGTACGACGGCGCGCATCGCGTCATGGATGCGCAGCCCACGGAGCTGCATCAGCGCACGCCGCTCTACATCGGCAGCAAGCGCGAGGTCGGTCTCGCGGTCGAGCTGCTGAGCGGCGTTCCCGCTGGCGTCGGGGGATGACGCGCAGCCGCTGATGCGCAGCCGCTGATGCGCAGCCGCTGATGCCCGCGCGCGACGACGCTCGCACCACTCCCGCCGGCGTTCCACTCGAACCGTTCTACCGTCCGGCCGATGCCCCGGTCGAGTACGCGCGCGATCTGAACGATCCGGGATGCTTTCCGTTCACGCGCGGCGTGCAGTCGACGATGTATCGCGGGCGCCTGTGGACGATGCGCCAGTACGCCGGCTTCGGCACCGCCGCGGAGACGAACGCGCGCTTCCGGGCGCTGCTCGCGGCCGGCCAGACGGGGCTCTCCGTCGCCTTCGATCTTCCGACGCAGATGGGCTTCGACTCGGACTCGCCGCGCGCCGTGGGCGAAGTCGGCCGCGTGGGCGTCGCGATCGACACGGTCGACGACATGCACGCGCTGCTCGCCGAAATCCCGCTCGACAGGGTGTCCACATCCATGACCATCAACGCGACGGCGGCGACGCTGCTCGCGATGTACATCGTGGTCGCGGAGGAGCGCGGGATTCCGCGCGCGAAGCTCTCGGGCACCGTGCAGAACGACATTCTGAAGGAGTACATCGCCCGCGGCACGTACATCTATCCGCCGGCGCCGAGTCTCGCGCTGGTGGCCGGAATCTTCGCGTTCTGCGCGGTCGAGCTGCCGCAATGGAATCCGATCTCGATCTCCGGCTACCACATGCGCGAGGCCGGTGCGACCGCGGTGCAGGAGCTCGCCTTCACCTTCGCGAACACGATCGAGTACGTGGCGCGCGCGCTCGGAGCCGGGCTCGCGATCGACGGCTTCGCGCCGCGCCTCTCGTTCTTTTTCGCGGCGCACAGCGATCTGTTCGAGGAGGTCGCGAAGTTCCGTGCAGCGCGCCGCATGTACGCGCGGCTCATGCGGGAGCGCTTCGGCGCCTCGGATGCGAGCTGCCGCATGCGCTTTCACACGCAGACCGGCGGCGTGACGCTCACCGCGCAGCAGCCGCTCACGAACGTCGTGCGAGTGACCGTGCAGGCGCTCGCGGCGGTGCTCGGCGGCACGCAGTCGCTCCACACCAATGGCTACGATGAGGCGCTCGCGCTTCCGACGGTGGATGCGGCGACGCTCGCGCTGCGTACGCAGCAGGTGGTCGCGTACGAGTCGGGCGTCGCGGGCACTGCCGATCCGCTTGCCGGCAGCTACTACGTGGAGAAGCTCACGACGGAGCTCGAGGAGCGTGCGCTGGCGCTGCTCGCCCGTGTCGAGGAGCTTGGCGGCGCCGCGCGCGCGATCGAAGAAGGATTTTTCCAGGACGAGATCGGCCGGTCGGCGTACGAGCATCAACTGCGTGTCGAGCGCGGAGAAACGGTGGTCGTGGGCGTGAACGCCTTCACGGACAATGAGCCGCCGCTCGTGATCCCCGCGCCGGACTACCGCGCGCTCGAGCAGGACCAGCTCGCGCGGCTCGCGCGCACGCGTGCCTCGCGCGACGACGGTCCCGTGCGAGCCTCGCTGCGCGCGCTCGGGAGCGCGAGCGCCTCGGTGAGCGCGGAGATCTCCGCCAGGCTCATGCCGCTCATCATCGATGCCGCTCGCGCTCGCGCAACGCTCGGCGAGATCTCGGACACGCTCGCCCGGGCGTGGGGAACCTACCGGCCCGCTCGATAGCGCGGCTGCGCGCGCACGCGCGGCGCACCTCATTGTCCACTTCCGCTGACCAGCATAACTTTCTCAGCGATGCCAACTTACGAGTTCACGTGCCCCAACGGGCACGACTTCGAAAAGTTCTTCCGAACGATCAGCAGCGGCGAGTCCGAGCTGCCGTGTCCGATCTGCGGAGCGATGGCCGTGCGCAAGATCTCCGCGGGTGCCGGCCTCATGTTCAAGGGGAGCGGCTTCTACATCACGGATTACGGGAAAGACGGCAAGAAGGATCAGATCGCGGCGCGGAAGTCGGCATCGAATGGAGACGGCGGGGGCGGATCATCGGGCTCGTCCGACAGCACCGGCAGCGGAGGCGATTCGAGCTCCGCTGGCGACTCTAAATCTGCCGGCGAGTCGAAGGCGGCCGAGGGAAAGTCATCGGATGCGACATCCTCGAAATCCGAGTCGAGCGGCAAGGCGGCCGACTCGAAACCCGCCGCCGCGAAGCCGGCCGAGCCGAAACCGAGCGCGCCCAAGAGCAGTAGCTCCTCCGAATGATGCCCGCGGATCTCATTCGTGCGGCGTTGCTCGATGCCGCGCGTGAGCTCGGTGCGCCCGCCACGATCGCACCGGTGCTGGAGCGCCCGCGCGATCCAGCGAATGGAGACTGGAGCACCAATCTCGCCATGATGCTTGCGAAGCCGCTCGGCGAGAAGCCGCGCGCGCTCGCGCAGAAGCTGGTCGACCGGCTCGATCTCGACGCGGCCGGCGTGAGCAAGGTCGACATCGCAGGTCCGGGGTTCATCAACTTCTACCTTGCCGTGGGCGCGAACGCGCGCGGCCTGACCACGATCGTCGCGCAGGGCGATGCCTACGGGCGCAACCAGAGTGGTGCAGGAGAGCGCGTGGTCGTCGAGTTCGTGTCGGCGAATCCGACCGGTCCGCTGCACGTCGGGCATGGGCGCCAGGCCGTTCTCGGTGACGCGATCAGTGCGCTGCTCGAGTGGGCCGAATGGTCGGTCTCGCGCGAGTACTACTACAACGATGCCGGGGTGCAGATCCAGAATCTCGCGGCATCCGTGGTGGTGCGGCTGCGCGAGCTCGCGGGGCATCCGCTGGAGTTTCCCGAGGGCTGGTATCAGGGCGAGTACGTGCTCGACGTCGCGCGTGCGTACATCGCCGATCGTGGCGCGCGCAACGCGCAGGAGCTGCTCGAGCGCGAGATGCCGCCCGAGCTGCTCGGCTCGTTCCAGAACGATCCGATCGCGCTCGCGCCGGCGATTCTCGAGTTCGTGCGCACGCATCCCGACTTCGTGCGCGTGGCGGTGGACGAGCTGCGCAAGACGCAGGATCGCGATCTCAAGGCATTCGGCCTCGTCTTCGACACGTACTTTCTGGAGTCGAGCCTCTACGCGCCCGGGTCCGCGCGCGCGATCGCGCCCGTGCTCGGTGGCGATGCCAGCGAGAGCGCCGTCGACGCGACCGTGCGCGCGCTCGTGGCGAGCGGCCACACGTACGAGGAGGATGGCGCGCTCTGGCTGCGCACGGAGGAGTTCGGCGACGACAAGAACCGCGTGATGCGGAAGCGCGATGGGACGTACACCTATTTTCTTCCCGACGTCGCGTACCACGTGAGCAAGTGGGGGCGCGGCTTCACGCGCGCGATCAACGTGCAGGGCACCGATCATCACGGTACCACCGCCCGCGTGCGCGCGGGGCTGCAGGCGCTCGAGGTGGGCATTCCGAAGGGATATCCGGAATGGGTGCTGCACAATCTCGTCAAGCTGATGAAGGGCGGCGAGGAGGTGAAGTTCTCCAAGCGCTCGGGCTCGATCGTCACCCTCGAGGAGCTCATCTCCGAGGTGGGGCGCGACGCCGTGCGCTACTTCTTCTCGATGCGCAAGGCGGAATCGGAGCTCGTCTTCGACATCGACCTCGCCCGCGCGCAGTCCGAGGAGAATCCCGTGTACTACATCCAGATGGCGCACGCGCGGCTGTGCGGCATCTTTCGCGTGGGCGGCATTGATCCGGCTTCGCTCGACGCGAGCAACGTCGACTTCGATGCGCTCGTCGAGCCCGAGGAGCGCGAGCTCGTGAAGGCGCTCCTCGACTTTCCGGCGCTCCTGGCCGGCGCCGCCGAGGCGCTCGAGCCGCATCGCATCGCGAGCTACCTGCTCGACACGGCGCAGCTGGTGCACACGTGGTATCACAAGCATCATGTGCTCGATCAGCCGCCGGCCATCCTGCA
This sequence comes from Gemmatimonadaceae bacterium, assembly GCA_025929535.1. Lineage (GTDB taxonomy): Bacteria > Gemmatimonadota > Gemmatimonadetes > Gemmatimonadales > Gemmatimonadaceae > FEN-1250. The sequence continues at coordinate 26,008 of JAICLZ010000033.1, read as the reverse complement.
TTCGCGGCTCTTTCTCGCCCATGCGAGCCGCATCGTCCTGCGCAACGGGCTGGCCGTGCTCGGCATCGCGGCTCCCGAGCGCATGTGATCGCGATTCCTTTCTCGGTCGGCATTTCCGGACTCTCACTCATCGCGCCATGACCGTGCTCGTCGTCGGATCCGTTGCCCTCGATTCCGTCGAGACCCCGTTCGGGAAGGCGGAGAACGTGATCGGAGGCTCAGCGACATTTTTTGCGGCTTCGGCGAGTCTGCTCACGCCCGTGCAGGTGGTCGGCATCGTGGGCAGCGACTATCCGGTGGAAAAGCTCGAGCCGCTGCGCGCGCGCGGAGTCGACCTGGCCGGCCTCGAGCGCGCGGATGGCGAGTCGTTTCGCTGGCGCGGCCGCTATCGCCACGATCTCAATGCCGCCGAAACGCTCGAGACGCGGCTCGGCGTCTTCTCGCACTTCCTCCCGAAAATTCCCGAGCAGTTCCGCGACACGCCGTTCGTGTTCCTCGGCAACATCGATCCGCGCCTTCAGCTCGAGGTGCTGCGCCAGGTGCGCAAGCCGAAGCTCGTGGCGTGCGATACGATGAACTTCTGGATCGAGAGCCGCCGCCACGATCTGCTCGCGCTGCTCGCCGAAGTCGACATGGTCACGCTCAACGATGGTGAGGCGCGTCAGCTCACGGAGGAGACCAATCTCATCAAGGCGGCGCGCTGGATCATGGCGCACGGCCCGAAGCACGTGATCATAAAAAAGGGCGAGCACGGGGCTTTCATGTTCAACGAGAAGAACATTTTCTTCGCGCCCGCGTATCCGCTCGAGAGCGTGTTCGATCCGACGGGTGCGGGCGACTCGTTCGCGGGCGGTTTCTTCGGCTATCTCGCGCGGTCCGGCGACCTGAGCGAAGCGAGCATGCGTCGGGCCGTCGTGTGCGGATGCGCGATGGGCTCGTTCGCGGTCGAGCGATTCTCCGTGGATCGCTTCTTCGAGATCACGGAGAAGGACCTCACGGCGCGCATCGAGGAGTTTCGGAAGCTGGTCGCGTTCGAGCGGGAGCTCGTGTCGTGACGTCGCCGCTCGATTACCGCGCGGCCGGCGTGGACATCGAGGCGGCCGACGATGCGAAGAGCCGCATCAAGGCGCTCGTGGAATCGACGTTCACGTCCGCCACACGTGGAGCGTTCGGCGGATTCGGCGGCATGGTTCGCCTGCCCGAGGGGATGCGCGCGCCGCTGCTCGTCTCGAGCGCGGACGGTGTGGGGACGAAGATCAAGCTCGCGATCGATGCCAACGTGCACGATACGATCGGCCACGACCTCGTCAATCACTGCGTGAACGACATTCTGGTGCAGGGCGCCACGCCGCTCTTCTTTCTCGACTACGTCGCCTTCGGTGCGCTCGTGCCGTCGGTGGTCGAGAGCATCGTGCGCGGGGTCGCCGCGGGATGCCGCGAGAATGGCTGCGCGCTCGTGGGCGGCGAGACCGCCGAGATGCCGGGGGTGTACACACCACCCGATTACGATCTCGCGGGATTCATCGTCGGCACCGTGGAGGAATCCGCGGTGCTCGGGCCGTCCCGCGTTCGCACCGGCGACGTGCTCATTGGCCTCGCCAGCAATGGCCTTCACACCAACGGCTACTCGCTGGCGCGCCGGATCGTCGCTGAGCGCATGGGTCTCGGGCCCCACGACACCTTTCCGGGTTCTCCGGGTACCGTGGCAGATGTGCTCCTGCGCGTGCACCGCTCGTATCTCGCGGCGCTGCGCCCCGTGCTCGGCACGGTTCACGCAATGGCGCATATCACGGGCGGTGGCATTCCCGGGAATCTCAATCGTGCCTTGCCGCCCGACGTCGATGCGGTGGTCGACGCGCGCAGCTGGACGATTCCCCCGGAATTTCTGGCGCTCGAAGACGCGGGACAGGTCGCGCGCGACGAAATGCTTCGCGCGTTCAACATGGGTGTGGGAATGATCGTGCTCGCGGATGCATCCGTTGCCGAGTCGGTGATCGCTCACGCCGGGGGCGCGGGGGTGCCCGCGTGGGCTCTCGGTGTCACGCGGCGCGGCACCGGAGCCGTCATCTTCGAGTAGCGCTCCAGGGAGGTCCGATGAACATCCGTCACCGCACGATGCTGGTGGTCTCGGCGCTCGGGCTAGCCGCGGCACTTCCGGCCCAGGCGATCGATTCGCACTGTACGGATCCCGCGATCGTGGGCATCGCGCATCAGGGTGGCGACGCGTGTCAGAAAGTCGCGGACCTGTTCAACTACATGAACATGCAACTCGGCACCTGGGTGGCCGGCGGCAATCCGACACTGGGCCAGGGCGGTACGCTCGGCGGCCTCGGACACATCAGCGTGGGTGTGCGCGCGAACGTGATGAAGGCAACCATCCCGTCGGTGGACGTCATCCAGGTGCAATCGGGGCCGCCCGTGTCCACTCGTATCCCGAGCCAGGAGAAGTGGGTGGGGCTGCCCGCGGCCGACGTCGCGATCGGGTTGTTCAAGGGCATTCCGGTCGGGGTCACGCACATCGGCGGCATCGATGCGCTCGTCAACGTCGCCTACCTGCCGAGCTATACCCAGCACTCGCTGCACGTGGGCGCGCAGAGCGGCAAGTGGAAGATCGGATTCGGAGGACGCGTCGGCATTCTCCAGGAATCCCTGCTCACGCCGGGAGTGGGCGTGTCGTACATGGTGCGCGATCTTCCCACCGCGGAGCTGAGCGGTTCGGACAACTCCGGCAACGTCGTGAGCGTCACGGATTACCGCATCCGCACGAAGCAGTGGCGGATCACGGCGAGCAAGAACTTTCTCTTCCTCGCTCTCGCCGCCGGAGTGGGCCAGGACCAGTACGACAGCAAGGCGTCGCTCACCTACGACGTGAACGGCAACAGGCCCACGTCGCCGATACCGCTCCACATCTCGCCCAAGCGCACGAACTACTTCGCCGATCTCTCCTTCAATCTGCTGCTCGCGCACTTCGTCGTCGAGATCGGGCGAGTGAGCGGCGGCGATGTGACGACGTTCAACACCTTCTCGACCGATGCGAGTGCCGCGCGCAACTACGGCTCGCTCGGCATACGCATTGGGCTCTAGCGCGAGCGAAGGATCGGGCACCGGCGGCAGCGCGCGCGACGACGCGTCGTTCATGCGTCGCGCGCTCGAGCTCGCGCGAAAGGGATGGGGACAGACGGCGCCGAACCCGATGGTCGGCGCCGTCGTCGTACGCGATGGCGTGATCGTGGGCGAAGGATATCACACCACGTTCGGTGCGGCGCACGCGGAGACCGAGGCGCTGCGCGCGGCAGGCGAGCGTGCCGAGGGTGCCACGGTGTACGTCACGCTCGAGCCGTGCGCGCATCAGGGAAAGACACCGCCGTGCGCGAACGCGCTCATTCAGGCGCGGGTGGCGCGCGTGGTCGTGGCCGTGCGCGACCCGAACCCGGACGCGGCGGGAGGCGTCGAGCTGCTTCGCGCAGCGGGAATCGCGGTCACCGTCGGCGTCGTCGAGAGCGAAGCCCGCGAGCTCGACGCGCCATTTTTTCACTCGTTCGTCGAGAAGCGTCCGTGGATCACGCTCAAGCTCGCGATCTCGCTCGACGCCGCGCTTGCGGATGCGGCGGGGCACTCGCGGTGGATCACGAGCGACGAGTCGCGGCGCGTGGTGCACGAGATGCGCGCCGGGAGCGACGCGGTCGGCGTCGGGATCGGCACGGCGCTCGCGGACGACCCGTCGCTCACCGTGCGCGACGCGCCCGCGCCGCGCCGCGCGCCCACGCGGGTGGTGTTCGATCGTGCGGCGCGCCTGCCCGTTGGATCGGTGCTCGCCAGCACGGCCCGCACCGTGCCCACCGTGGTCGTCGCCGAATCGCCGCCGATGGCTCGCGTCAAGGCGCTGCAGGCGGCCGGCGTACGGGTGGTCGACGCTCCGTCGCTCCGAGTGGGACTCGAGGCGCTCGGCGATTCGGGAGTGCGTTCGCTGCTCGTAGAAGGGGGCGCGCGCTTCGCGGGCGCCCTGATCGGGGCCGGCCTGGTCGACCGTTTGGTTATCTTTCAGGGGTCGGCGATCTTCGGCGCAGGCGCGCTCGGCGCGTTTGCGTTCGTTCCGCCAACCGAAGTGGAGCGCGCGCCGCGCTGGCGCGCGCTCGAGCGTCGCGAGATCGGCACGGACACTATGATGTTGTTCGCGCCGCCGTCCGGCGATTGACACTCAGCGAGGCGGCACGTACGCATGTTCACGGGGCTCGTGCAGGATGTCGGAACGATCGAGCAGCATCGGGTCATGCCGGCCGGGCGTGAGCTGCGCGTGCGTTGTGGCTACGACGATCTCGCGGACGGCGAGAGCATCGCGATCAACGGCGCGTGTCTCACCGTGCGCGAGCACGGGCCGGGCTGGTTCACCGCCGCTGCCGTGAGCACGACGCTCGAGCGCACGACGATCGGCGAATGGAGGAGTGGGCGCCGGGTGAATCTCGAGCGCGCGATGCAGGCCGGTGATCGCTTCGGCGGCCATCTGGTGCTCGGGCACGTGGATGGTGTCGCGTCCGTAGCGGAGATCGAGAGCCAGGGCGATGCGCGGCTCGTGAGCCTCCTCCTCCCGGACGGCCTGTCCGAGCTCATGATTCCGCACGGCTCGCTGACGGTCGATGGCGTGAGTCTCACGGTGAACGAGCTGCCCGCGCCGAATGTGGTGCAGCTCTCGCTCATCGAGTATACGCTGTCGCACACCACCCTGGGCGAGCTGCGAAACGGGCAGCACGTACACGTGGAGGGCGATGTGATCGGGAAGTACGTCAGGCGAATGCTGGCACCTCATCAGGGAGGCTTCGATGCGCCTTCCTCCTTGCACGCACAGGACTGACCGTGACACTGCAATTCGCGACGGTGGACGACGCGATCGAGGCCATTCGCAACGGTGAGATGCTCATCGTGGCGGATGACGAGGACCGCGAGAACGAAGGTGATCTCATCTGCGCCGCCGAGCTGGTGACGCCGGAGATCATCAACTTCATGGCGAAGCGCGCGAGTGGCCTGATCTGTCTCGCGCTCACGCCGGAGCGCATCGATCAGCTGGGACTCACGCTCATTGGCGAGGGGAACGAAGACGCGCTGCGCACCGCATACACCCAGAGCATCGACGCGACGCCCAGGTACGGGATCACGACGGGCATCAGCGCGCAGGACCGGGCCCAGACGATTCGCGTTGCTGCCGATCCCGAGAGTGGGCCTGCGGACATTCGCTTCGGCGGCCATGTGCAGCCGCTCCGCGCGCGCCCGGGTGGGGTGCTGCAGCGCGTGGGGCACACGGAAACGGCCGTCGATCTGGCGCGGCTCGCCGGGCTCGCACCGGCCGGCGTCATCTGCGAGATCCTCCGCGACGCCGATGGCGCGCCCGCGCGTCGTCCGGAGCTCGAGGCGTTCGCCGCCGAGCACAATCTCCGGTTCATCACCGTTGCGCAGCTCGTTGCCTATCGCCTCAAGAACGAGCGACTCGTGCATCGCGTTGCGGAGGCGCGGCTGCCCACGGAATTCGGCGCCTGGCGCATCATCGGCTATCGCAACGATGTCGACACCCGCGAGCACGTGGCGCTCGTGCACGGCGACGTCGATCAGGGCGAGAGCATCCTCGTGCGCATGCACTCGAAGTGCCTCACGGGCGATGTCTTCGGTTCCATGCGCTGCGACTGCGGCTGGCAGCTGCACGCGGCGATGTCGCAGATCGAGAAGGCGGGGAAGGGCGTGGTCGTCTATCTCGATCAGGAAGGGCGCGGCATCGGGCTGCTCAACAAGATCAAGGCCTACGCGCTGCAGGATGGCGGTGCGGATACGGTGGAGGCGAACGCCCGGCTCGGCTTCGCACCGGATCTCCGCAACTACGGAATCGGCGCGCAGATTCTGCTCGACCTGGGGCTGCGCTCGATCAGGCCCATGACGAACAATCCGCGCAAGATGGTGGGCCTCGAGGGCTACGGGTTGCACGTGGAGGAGCGTGTGCCCATCCACGCGCCGGAGACGGCCGAGAACCGCGACTATCTCGTCGCCAAGCACACGAAGCTCGGCCATCTGCTCGCGCACTGATGACGGATTTCACGGGCGCGCCCGACATGACGAACCGCCACGTCGCGATCGTCGTCAGCCGGTTCAACGAGAGTGTGACGATGCGACTGCTGGAGGGAGCGATCGACGCTCTCGAGCGGCATGGCGGTGCGCGCGCGAAGATCGATGTCGTGTGGGTGCCGGGCGCGTGGGAGCTCCCGGCGGGCGCGCGTGCGCTGCTCGCCACCGAGCGGTACGACGCGGTCATCGCGCTCGGCGCCGTGATTCGCGGCGAGACGCCGCACTTCGAATTCGTGGCGGGGGAAGCGTCCCGCGGCCTCGCCGACGCCGGCGCGGATTTCGATGTGCCGATCGGCTTCGGCCTCCTCACCACGGACACACTCGAGCAAGCCGACGCGCGTGCGGGCGGTGCGCACGGCAACAAAGGATGGGATGCGGCGCTCGCCGCGATCGAGATGGTGGATCTCTTCGAAAGGCTGCGTGCGCGCGAAAGTTGAGACGAGGGCGAGAGCGCGTGCGCTCCAGGCACTGTACGCGTGGGACATGCGACCCGGTCAGCAGCTCGAGCGCGTGGCCGCGCAGATCTGGGATGATCTGCGCGTGTCTCCCGACGAGCGGAAACGCGCGGCCGTGCTCGTACGCACCGTGATCAGCGAGGGAGCCGGGATCGATCGCGCGCTGCGCGACGTCACGGTGAACTGGCGGCTCGAGCGCATCGGCGCGATCGAGCGATCGGTGCTGCGCCTCGGCAGCGCGGAGCTCGGGCTCGACGACACGCCACCGCGCGTCGTGATCCAGGAAGCCGTGAAGCTCGCCGAGCGATACGGCAGCGCGCAGAGCGCACGATTCGTGAACGGCGTGCTCGATGCTCTCGCGCGGCAGATGGGCAAGCTCTAGTGCGCGTGCTCGTGGTCAACTGGCAGGACCGCGAAAACCCGCTCGCCGGCGGCGCCGAGATCCATCTCCACGAGATCTTCGGGCGGCTGGCGGCGCGCGGGCACGAGGTGACGCTCCTGTGCAGCGGATGGCCGGGCGCGCCGCCGCGTACCACGATCGATGGCATTTCGGTGCATCGCGTCGGCACGCGCTACACCTTTCAGTTCTTCGCGCGCAGGTACTATCGGCGCGTGCTGCACCCCGAGTCCTTCGACGTGCTCGTGGAAGACATCAACAAGGTGCCGCTCTGGACGCCGCGGTGGGGAGCGAGTCGCACGGTTGCGCTGGTTCCCCATCTGTTCGGTACCACCGCCTTTCAGGAGCTCCCAGCCCCGCTTGCGGCGAAGGTGTGGCTCGAGGAGCGGCCTATCGGGCGAGTGTACGCGGCAACGCCATTCGAGGCGATCAGCGAGAGCACCGCCGATGATCTCGCCGCGCGCGGCATCCCGCGCGAGCGGATCGCGGTCATCCACCCGGGCATCGACACCGTCGCGTACACGCCGGCGCCGAAGGAGCGCTCGCCGGTGCCGCTCGTCGTCTATCTCGGACGCCTCAAGCGGTACAAGCGGGTGGATCTCGTCATCCGGGCGTTTGCCGCAATGCAGCATCCAACGGCCCAGCTCGCGATCGCGGGCGCGGGGAGCTACAAGTCCGCTCTCGAGCGCCTCGCCGCTTCGCTTGACCTCGGCGACCGTGTGCACTTTCTTGGGTTCATCTCCGAGCCGCAGAAAGTGGCGCTGCTGCGGAGCGCGTGGGTGCTCGCGTTCACGTCGCCGAAGGAGGGGTGGGGGATCACGAATCTCGAGGCTGCCGCATGCGCCACACCGGTCGTTGCATCGTGCTCACCAGGGCTGCGGGAATCGGTGCTGGACGGCGAGACGGGCTTTCTCGTGCCGCATGGTGATCTCCCCGCGCTCGTCCGCGCGCTGCAGCGCCTCGTGAGCGACCCATCGCTCGTCGCCTCGCTCGGGGGCGCGGCCCGCTGCTTCGCGTCGCGCTTCACCTGGGAGGCCGCGACCGAGCAGACCGAGGCGCATCTCGAGAGCGTCATCGCCGCGAGGGCACCGTGATGCGAGGCACTCCGGAATGAGAAAGGCGTTCACCGTGGGTCGTGTGCTCGAGCTCATGCGCGAGCCGCTCATGCTCGAGCTGCTGAGCGACGATGCGGGGCTCTCGCGCGAGATCCTGAGCAGCGAGGTCTCGAGCCCGGGGCTCGTGCTCGCGGGCTATGTCGATCGCTTTCCCGCGCACCGCGTGCTCGTCTTCGGCGAGACGGAGATGACCTATCTCGCATCGCTCACGCCCACGCGCCGACGCAAGGTGATGGAGCTCTTCTTCTCCTTCGAGGTGCCGTGCATCGTGATCACGAAGGGGCAGAAGGTTCCCGAGGAGATGATGCAGGCCTCGCGCGCGCGCGGCGTTCCCATCCTGCGGAGCGCGCTCAAGACCGCGGAGTTCTTCGCGCGCGTGAAGCCCGCCATCGCCGAAGAGTTCTCGCCCACCACCACCTTGCACGGCTCGCTCGCCGATGTGTACGGCGTCGGGCTCCTGTTCGTCGGCCAGAGCGGCATCGGAAAGTCGGAGTGCGTGCTCGATCTCGTGGAGCGCGGCCACCGGCTCGTTGCCGATGATCTCGTGATCGCCACGCGGCGTGGCCACGACATCATCATCGGCCGCGGTCACGAGCTGCAGAAGCATCACATGGAGATTCGCGGCGTCGGAATCGTGGACGTGCAGGCAATCTTCGGCATACGCGCGGTCCGGCTGCAGAAGCGCATCGAGGTCATCCTTCGGCTCGAGGCGTGGGACAAGGCCGACGCGCTCGATCGCACGGGCCTCGAGGAGACGACCACGAACGTGCTGGACGTGCCCATTCCGACCGCGGTCATTCCGCTCAACCCCGGAAAGAACATCACCGTCGTCGCGGAAGTCGTGGCGATGACGCACCTCCTGCGCTTCAGCGGCATCAACACCGCGGAAGCGTTCAACGAGCGGCTGATCGGGCGCATGCGCACGGCCGCGAATGTACGCCAGTATCTGGCGGAAGACGATGAGTGAACAACTGGACAAGGCGCCGCCCGCGATCGTGCTCGCGCACGCGCAGCTCGCCGCGGGGCTGGTGTCCGCGGTCGAGCAAATCACGGGCATGGGCAGCCGCTTCGTCGCAATGTCGAATACCGGGCTGAGTGGCGCCGAGCTCGAACAGAAGTTGCGCGCGCTCGTCGAGGCGACCGGTGCGAAGGTCGTCTTCACCGATCTGCCGGCCGGCAGCTGCAACATCGCCGCCTTTCGCCTGCTGCGTGATCGCGATGTGATCGTGGTGAGCGGGGTGAACCTGCCCGCGCTGCTGCACTTCGTCACGCACCCGAATCTCTCGCCCGAGGAAGCCGCCACGGAGGCCGTCGAGCGCGGTGTGCCGACGCTGAAGGTCACGCTCGGGACGGCACGTGGCAATTGAGCTGTACCGCATCGATGACCGGTTGATCCACGGTCAGGTGATCGTCGGCTGGGGACAGCCGATGGGGCTCGGCTTTCTCGTGCTCGTCGATGATGAGGTGGCGAGCAGCGACTGGGAGCAGGAGCTCTACCGAATGGGTGTTCCCCCCGAGCTCGACGTGTTCTTCGCGTCCGTGGCGGAGGCGACGCTCAAGCTCGAGGAGTGGAACAGGGACAAGCGTCCCGGGATTCTCCTCACGTCGGACATCGACACGATGGTGCGGCTCGCGGTCGCGAAGCAGTCCACGATTCGCGCGGTGAACCTCGGCGGCATTCATCATCGCGCGGACCGTGTGGAGCGGCTGCGCTATCTCTATCTCACGGGCGGTGAAGTACGTGCGCTGCAGGAGCTCGAGCACCAGGGAGTGGAGGTGACGGCGCGCGACGTTCCGGCCTCGCGCCCGGTTCCCCTCAGCGCGCTGCTCGAGGGACACGGCGAAGAGGGGGCGGCGTGACGATCACGACGATCCTCCTGTTCGCGCTGCTCGGCGCCTTTCTCGGGCTCGACGTCGTGAGCTTTCCGCAGGCCATGTTCTCGCGCCCGATCGTGGCCTCGACGCTCGCCGGAACGCTCGGTGGCAGCGCCGGCGACGGCCTTCTCGCGGGGGTCTTTCTCGAGATGATGGCACTCGAGACGCTGCCGGTTGGCGCATCCAGGTATCCGGAGTGGGGCACCGCGTCCGTGGTGGGCGGCGCGCTGTACGTGACGCGCACGGGCGACGCGACGAGCGCGCTCCTCTTCGCAATGCTCGGCGCGATGGTCACGGCGTGGGTGGGAGGATGGAGCATGTACGCGCTGCGGCGGCTGAACGGCCGCTGGACGAAGGGCGCATTGCCGGCACTCGAGCTCGGGAATGCGAGGGTGGTGACGTGGCTGCAGATGCGCGGTCTCGCGGCCGATTGGGTGCGGAGCTTCGCGCTCACCGCGATCGCGCTGGCGCTGCTCGCTCCGCTCACGGCGTTCGCGATCGCGAATGGCCACGGCGACTCCGCGAGAATACGCGCGGTGCTCGTGGCGGTCGCGGCGTCGATTGCCGGAAGCGCGGCGTGGAAGCTCTCGCACGGCTCCCGGCACGGCCCATGGTTCTTCATCGGAGGGCTCGCGCTCGGCTGCGCGATGCTGCTGCACGGATGATGGATACATCCGAGGACCGTCCGCTGCCGTTTTTCACGGGCCTTCGCATCTTCGTGCGGATGCTCGCGGTGCAGAGCTCGTGGAACTACGAGACGATGCTGGGCACGGGCATAGGGTTTTCCCTGGAGCCCGCGCTGCGCGCCCTTCCGGGTGGCCGCGAGGGCGAGCCGTATCACGCGGCGCTCGCGCGCGAGACGCACTACTTCAACGCGCATCCATATCTCGCCGCCGTCGCTGTGGGCGCGCTCGCGCGAGTGGAGCTGGACGGCGCCATGGCTCCCGCGCAGATCGAGCGCTTTCGGATCGCGCTCTGCGGTCCGCTCGGCAGCGTCGGCGATCGGCTGGTGTGGGCGGGCTGGCTTCCGTTCACGGTGCTCGTCGCCCTGCTCGCCTATGGACTCGGCGCCGGGCCCGTGCTCGTCGTCACGCTCTTTCTCGTGCTCTACAACGTGGGGCACGTTGCACTGCGCGTCTGGGGCCTGCGCACCGGCTGGCGGCACGGCATGCGCGTGGCGGGCTCGCTCGCGACGCCGATTCTCCGGCAGGGCCCGGAGTATCTCGCGCGCGCCGTGATGGCCCTGTGCGGTCTCGCCCTGCCGCTCGCATCCGCGCGCATCCTCGGCCACTCGGACATGCCGATCGCCGAAGCCGCGCGACGATCGGTGCTCGGTGCGCACGCGCTCGTGTTTCTGCTGCTCGCACTCGCGGCGCTCCTCGGCATCGCGCTGGTCAAGCTGCACGGTCGTCTCGATGGCTGGCGCGTCGCGCTGTTGATCGTCGCTCTTCTGGCTCTTCACTCGGTCGCCACATGATGATGGAACGCACAGTTGAAATCGTGAACAGGAACGGGCTGCACGCGCGCCCGGCAGCCGAGATCGTGAAGCTCTCGTCCAGGTTCAACTGCGAAATCACGATTGTCCGCGACGACCTCGAGGTGAACGGCAAGAGCATCATGGGCGTGATGATGCTGGCTGCGGAGTACGGCTCGAACATTCTCGTGCGCGCGAACGGGCCGGATGCGGAGCAGGCGGTGAACGCCATCGCGGAACTGGTCGCGGCCAAGTTCGGAGAGCGATAGTGGATCGTCGACTCGCCGGCATCTCCGCTTCACCCGGCATTGTCGTCGGGCCCGTCTACGTGCTCCACTGGGAAGTCCCGGAGGTGCCGCAGCGAATCGTGTCCGATGAGGAGATTCCGGCCGAGATCGAGCGCTTCACCAACACCCTCGCGCGGGCGCGCGAGCGCCTCGAGTACGTGCGCCGGCGCGCCGCGCATCACGCGGGCGAGGAGGAGGCCGGCATCTTCGAGGCGCAGATGCTGATCCTGCAGGACACCGACATGATCGGCCGCGTCGATGGGCTGATCCGGCAGAATCTGGCCGCCGAGTCGGCATTCGAGATCACGATGCTCGATCTTCGTCATCACTTCGCGCGACACGCGTCGGCGATGATGCGCGAGCGCGTCGGCGACCTCGCCGATGTGCAGATCCGCGTGTTGTCGCTGCTGCTCGGGCTTCCCGATCACGATCCGGTGGACGTGCCCAAGGGAGCGAACGCGATTCTCGTCACCCACGATCTGACGCCGAGCCTCACCGTGCAGCTCGATCGCGAGGCGATCGCCGCCATTGCCACCGATGCAGGCACGCGCGTCTCCCACGTGGCCATTCTCGCTCGCTCACTCGGCATTCCCGCCGTGGTCGGCCTCCGCGACGCCACGAGCCGGCTCTCCACGGGCGAGCTCGCGATTCTGGATGGCGGAGCGGGCACCATCTCCGTGAACCCGACCGCCGACGAGATTCGGCACTTCAACGAGCGCTCGGAGCGCGAGGCGAGGCTCACGCAGGAGCTCGAGCTCCTGCGCAGCGCGGAGTCGATCACCCTCGATGGCCACAGGCTCGTGCTTCGCGCGAACATCGATTTTCCCGAAGAGGCGGAATTCGCCGTGCGCAGCGGAGCGGATGGCGTGGGGCTCATGCGCACGGAGTTTCTGGTCGTCGGACGCACGACGATGCCCGACGAGGAAGAGCAGTTCCGCGCGTACAAGCGGGTTGCCGAGTCGTTCAACGGCGCGCCGGTGGTGATTCGCACGTACGACATCGGCGGAGACAAACTTCCCGTTGGCGGCTACGCGACCGAGGCCAACCCGTTTCTCGGCTGGCGCGCGATCCGCATGTGCCTCGACGAGCCCGAGATGTTCAAGGTGCAGCTGCGTGCGCTGATGCGCGCCGCCGCGTTCGGCGACGTGCGCATCATGCTGCCGCTCGTCGTCTCCAACGACGAGGTGCGGCAGGCGCGCGCGCTCATCCATGAATGCTCCGCCGAGCTCGACGCGCGTGGCGCTCGGCATCGCGACGACATCCCGCTCGGCGTGATGATCGAGACGCCGGCGGCTGCCGTCTCCGCGGACAGCTTCGTGGGCGACGCGTCGTTCTTCAGCATTGGGACGAACGACCTCACGCAGTACACGCTCGCGATCGATCGTGGAAACGCGAATCTGGCGCCGCGCTTCACGCCGCTTCACCCCGCCGTGCTGCGACTCATCCAGCGTACGGTGCAGGTGGGCGCATCCAACGGCATCGAGGTCACCGTGTGCGGAGAGATGGCGTCTCAGCCACTCACCGCGTACGCGCTCATCGGGCTCGGCGTGCGCACGATGAGCGTCTCGCCGCGCTCGGTCACACTGCTCAAGCGACTCGTGCGCGGCACGACGGCGAGCACCGCAGCCGACAGCGCCGCGGCGGCGATGGAGGCGCGCACCGCCGCCGAATCGGAAGCCGTCATCCTCGAGTCCTTTACGGACACGTTCGGCGAGGTTGCCGAGCTGCTCGACGGCTTGCCCCACGTGATGTGAGAGCGGTAAAATGCGATTCGATCGCTTCAGCCCGCCGGGGTACTCGCTCCGTCTCCGCTGATCCGCGCGCGAACCCTCCTCGCCCCCAATGAACAGCTTCGTTTTCACGTCCGAGTCGGTGACGGAAGGTCACCCCGACAAGATCGCGGATCAGATTTCCGACGCCGTGCTCGATGCCATCCTCGTTGCCGATCCGGAAGCGCGTGTGGCGTGCGAGACGCTCGTCACGACGGGGCTCGCCTGCGTGGCCGGCGAGATCACGACGAACACCTATGTCTCCATTCCGGACATCGTGCGCGGCACGATCTCGTCGATCGGCTACAACGATGCGAGCTTCGGCTTCGACGGAAAGACGTGCGCGGTGCTCAGCACGATCGACCGCCAGTCGCCGGACATCGCGCAGGGAGTGGACACGGGCGGCGCCGGCGATCAGGGAATGATGTTCGGCTATGCCTCGGACGAGACGCCCGAGCTCATGCCGATGCCGATCCAGCTCGCACACCGTCTCACGCAGGCGCTCGCCGAGCGGCGGAAGTCCGGCGCGCTGCCGTGGCTGCGCCCCGATGGGAAGGCGCAGGTGACGGTGGTGTACGAGAACGGACAGCCTGTTCGCGTGGGCACCGTCGTCGTATCCACGCAGCACGCCGAGACCGTGTCAAACGATGAGTTGCGTTCGTCGATCATCTCCGAGGTGATCGAGCGTGCCATTCCGCCCGAGCTGCTCGCAGGCGATGCGAAGTATCTCATCAACCCTACGGGACGATTCGTCGTCGGAGGGCCGCAGGGCGATGCGGGGCTCACCGGGCGCAAGATCATCGTGGACACGTACGGCGGCGCCGCGCGGCACGGCGGCGGCGCCTTCAGCGGCAAGGATCCATCGAAGGTCGATCGCTCGGCCGCGTACGCCGCCCGCTGGGTCGCGAAGAACGTCGTCGCGGCGGGACTCGCGAAGCGCTGCGAGGTGCAGCTCGCCTACGCGATCGGCGTCGCCGAGCCGGTGAGCATCATGGTGGACACGTTCAACAGCTGCACGATTCCCGAGAAGGCGATCCGCCACGCGATTCGCGAGGTGTTCGAGCTCAACCCGCGTGCGATCATCAAGGCGCTCGGACTGCGCTCACCCATCTACCGTCGCACGGCGTCCGGCGGCCACTTCGGGCGCTCCGCCGTGACCGAGAAGTCCGGCGGCGCGTCTCGTACGTTCTTTTCGTGGGAGCGCACCGATCGCGTCGACGATCTGCGCACCGCCGCCGAGAGCTCGCGCGCGTGAGCGCGTCTCTGACCTCTACCTGGATCCCTTGATGGCTACGATCACGAAGGACTCGCCCGCCGACGTCTCCTACGACGTGAAGGATCTCTCGCTCGCGGAGCAGGGGCGTCGACGCACGGAGTGGGCCGAGCGCTCGATGCAGGTGCTGCGGCAGGTGAAGGAGCGCTTCGCAAAGGAGAAGCCTCTCGCCGGGAAGAAGGTCTCGGCGTGTCTCCACGTCACGGCTGAAACGGCGAACCTCATGGTCACGCTCAAGGCCGGCGGCGCCGATGTGGCGCTGTGCGCATCCAACCCGCTGTCCACGCAGGACGACGTCGCCGCGCACATGGTGAAGGACCATGGGATCAAGGTCTTCGCGATCAAGGGCGAGGACAACGAGACCTACTACGAGCACATCCGCGCGGCGATCGCGCACGGTCCCGACATCACGATGGACGATGGAGCCGATGTCGTCGGTGCGCTGCACATGATCGCCCTCGGCCGCTTCGACGATCTGCCGCCTGCCGTACGGCGCTGGGTGGAAGGGATGGACGCGAGCGCGCGCCAGGCGCTGCTCGACAACGTGATCGGCAGCACGGAGGAGACCACCACGGGCGTCATTCGGCTCAAGGCGATGGCGAAGGAGGGAATTCTCCGCTTCCCCGTCATCTCCGTGAATGACTCGCTCACGAAGCATCTCTTCGACAATCGTTACGGCACGGGACAGTCCACGATCGACGGCATCATCCGGGCGACCAATCTGCTCCTTGCGGGCTCGACGTTCGTGGTCGCCGGCTACGGATGGTGCGGCCGCGGGGTGGCGTCGCGCGCACGCGGGCTCGGCGCGAACGTCATCGTCACCGAGATCGATCCGCTCAAGGCGCTCGAGGCGGTCATGGACGGCTACCGCGTGATGACGATGGAAGACGCGGCGCCGATCGGCGACATCTTCTGCACCTTGACCGGCAACATCGACGTGCTGCGCAGCGAGCACTTCTCCGCGATGAAGGACGGCGCCGTGATCTCGAATTCGGGGCACTTCAACGTCGAGATCGACATCCCGGCGCTCGAGAAGCTCGCGGGGGGAAAGTCGCGCGAGGTGCGCCCGTTCGTTCAGGAGTACGTCGTGGGCACGAAGCGCGTCTTCCTGCTCGGTGAGGGACGGCTGATCAATCTTGCGGCGGCGGAAGGGCACCCCGCGAGCGTCATGGACATGAGCTTTGCGAACCAATCCCTTGGCGCGGAGTATCTCGTGAAGGAGCGCGCGTCGCTGTCGAGCACGGTGCATCGCGTCCCCGAAGCGGTAGACCGGGAGATCGCGCGCCTCAAGCTGCAGGCGATGGGCTCGAACGTGGACGTGCTCACGCCGGCGCAACAGAAGTATCTTGCGTCGTGGGACATGGGTACGTGACGCCGACATAGGCGCCGCCGCGGTGGCGCCAAATCGGCCTCGAGCGGGGGATGAGATGATCGAAGTGAGCGTAGCCCGACTGGGGCTCGACAGCGTTTCGAGCTCGTACGTAGTGATTCTGCAGGAGAAGGGCGGCGACCGGCTGCTTCCGATCTGGATCGGCCAGCCGGAGGCCGAGAGCATCGTGATGGAGATGAATCACATCCGTCCGCCCCGGCCGCTCACGCACGACCTGTGCAAGCGGCTGATCACAGGGATGGGTGCCGAGCTGCGCCGCGTGCAGATCACGAAGGTGCAGGACAACACGTACTTCGCGGAGCTGCATCTGCTGCGCGGGGAAGATGTCTTTCACATCGATGCGCGTCCGTCCGACAGCATTGCGATCGCGCTCCGCTTCTCGGCGCCGATCTTCGCGCAGGAGTCGCTGCTCACCGCGCTCGAGGTGGAGGACGCCGAGGTCGAAGGTGCCGGCAACGACGAGGAAGAGGACACACCGATGATTCCGGACGATCCGCGCGACATCACGGCGGAGCAGCTCAAGGAATATCTCGAAAAGATGCGTCCCGAGGATTTCGGAAAGTTCAACTTGTGAGAACCGCGATGGATGTGTGCGCGGTTCCGGCGAGGGCGGTCGCGCGAAGCGGCCGCCCTTCTCGCGTGATGCGTGGCGCGCTCGCGCTCGCCGCGCTCGTGCTGGGCTCCCGACCGTTGCGCGCCCAGGACAGCGGCATCGTGGCGCCCACGCCCAGTACCGTGGAGGGTCGCGTGATGCGCCCGCGGCTCAACGGCCTCACTCCCGTGGGCGGCGTGTGGGTGACCATCCATCGCGTCGCATCGGATACGGCCGGCCCGCTCGACTCCATGCGCGTGGGTGCGGATGGGCGCTTCCACTTCCGCTACGTGCGCAGGGGAAAGGCCGACGTCGTGTATTTCATGTCCGCGATGTACGACGGCATCGCGTACTTCTCGCGCCCGCTCACCACGCCACGCGTGAGTGGTGACGATGGCACGATCGTCGTCTTCGACACGACCTCGATCCACTTTCCGCTCGCGATCAAGGGCCGGCACATCATCGTCTCGTCGCCCAACGTCGACGGCTCGCGGCAGATGGTCGAGGCGTACGAGATCGCGAACGAGAGCGATCAGACGCTCGTCTCTCCCGATGATGCGCATCCGACGTGGACTGCGCCGCTGCCGCCCGGCGCGGCCACCGTTCAACCGGGGGAGAGCGACATCTCCGCGGCGGCCATCTCGTCTGCGGACGGGCGCGTGCGCGTGACAGCGCCCTTCGCGCCCGGACTCAAGCAGCTGTCGTTCTCGTATACGGTGCCGCAGTCCTCGTTTCCGCTGCACATGCCTCTCGAGCAGGGCGCGACGGTGCTCGAGCTCCTGCTCGAGGAGCCCAAGGCGCAGGCGCGCGGCGCGTCGCTCAAGCCGGTCGCGCCGGCCACGATCGAGCAGCGAGTCTTCCAGCGCTACCTCGGCGCGGATGCACCGGCGGGCGCATCGATCGAGATCGCAGTGCCGGTGGTGCACGCCGCCGAAAACGTGCGCGTCTACTGGTGGATCGCGGGCGCGCTCGCCACGCTCATGGCGGCGGGGCTCATCGCGTGGTATCTGCGCGCGCGGCAACGGAGCGCGCTCGTCGCTGGGCAAGCGCGCGTGGCTGTCTCCACCAGGACGGAAGCACTCGCGCGCGAGATCGCATCGCTCGACGCGGAGTTCGAGCGCGCGGGCGCGGCCGACTCCGCCGCACGCGCGGCCTACGAAGAGCGCCGGCGCGCGCTCAAGCGCGAGCTCGCGCAGGCGCTCGATGCATCCGCGGCCGATGCGAGCGCGCTTGACGCGTCCGCGCGCTCCGCCTAGCTTCTTCCGGGAAGTCGATTTGCGGATACGGGTCACGGAAGCCGGTGAGAGTCCGGCGCGGTCCCGCCACTGTAACGGGAAGAGTCGAGCGCTCGAGGCCACTGGCACATGCCGGGAAGGCGAGCGCGGATCCCGAAGCCAGGAGACGCCTCGCGTCCGCGCCACACGTTCAGTCCCTCGGAGCAAGGGCTGGTGGCGATAGGCGCGTGCATCCAATCGCTCCATCGCAGCCGGGCACTTGCTCCCACGGGAACAGGTGCCCGTTTTGCGTCCAGCTCCGCGCTCGCTTCGTCGTCTCGTGCTGCTCAACGGAGTGCTCGCGCTCATCGCGATCACCGCAGTGGCGTCGTGTGGCGAGCCGCATCCCGCAGGGCCCGCGCTCGACATCGATGACTTCGGCGACACGATCCGCGCGGGCACGGTCGCATCGCCGGCGCGCATTGCATCGCTGAACCCCGCGACCACCGAGCTCCTCTTCGCGTTGGGTGCCGGCCCGCGTGTCGTTGCGCGCACGACGTGGGATGTGTGGCCCGAGGCTGCGCGCCGAGTGCCGGACGTGGGTCCCGGGCTCAGACCGAACATCGAGGCGGTGCTCGCGCGGCACCCTGATCTCGTCGTGCTCTACGCGAGCGCGGACAATCGCATGGCCGCGCAGCAGCTGCGCGCCGCGGGCATTTCGGTGATTGCCCTTCGCACGGATCGCCTCGCGGACTTCGTGCGCGCCAGCCGCGCGCTCGGCCGCGCCGTGGGCGAGAGCGCGAATGCCTCCACGGTCATCGACACGATGCAGCGCACGCTCGCCCGCGTGCGCGCGGCCACGCTCCATCTCGATCACCCTACGGTCTTCTGGCACGTCTGGGACTCGCCGATCTACACGATCGGTGCGGGCAGCTTCCTCGACGAGCTGCTCACGATCGCCGGCGGCACGAACATCTACGCCGATCGCTCCGAGCCGTCGCCCCAGGTATCGCTCGAGGACATCATCGAGCGCGATCCGCGCATCATCCTCGCGGGCGTGTCCGGTAAAACGGCGATCACGACCAGCCCGCTGTGGAAGGGCGTGCGCGCGGTGCGCGAGGGGCGCGTGTTCGTGGTGGACACGAATCTCGTTGGGCGCCCGTCCGTGCGCGCCGGCGAAGCAGCGGCCTCGATAGCGCGACTGCTGCATCCGGGCATCGCGCTGTGAGAACGACGATGCTCTGGCTCGGGGTCGCGCTCGTGGTGCTCGTGCTCGCGATCGCGGCTGTCGCATATGGCGCTGTGCCGATCGGGGCGCATGCGGTGCTCGATGCGATCGCCGGGCGCGGTGATCCCGTCACCGTCTCCATCGTGCGCACGCTGCGGCTTCCCCGCGCCGCGCTCGCCCTGCTCGTTGGTGCGGGGCTCGGCATGGCCGGCGCCGCGCTGCAGGGAGCGCTGCGCAATGCGCTGGCCGAGCCGTATCTGCTCGGCGTGTCGGGCGGTGCGGCGGTGGGCGCGGTCACGGCCGTCGCGTTCGGCGCATCGGGTCCCTTCATCCTGCCGCTCGCATCCTTTGCGGGTGCGGCGCTCGCGATCGCCGTCGCGCTGCTCGTCGCACGCGCGAGCGGCGGTCGCGCCGATCCACGCGTGCTGCTCATGGCCGGCGTGATCGTCGGCGCGTTCGCGAACGCCGCGATCATGGTGCTCCTCTCCAACGCACCGCCCAACGAAGTGCGCAACGCCCTCTGGTGGATGATGGGCTCCGTCTCCGACGCGGCGTGGCTCACCGTGAGCTGGCTCGCCGCGTACGTCGCGCTCGGGGGCGCACTGCTGCTCTGGCTCTCGCGCGACATCGACATCCTCTCGCTCGGCGAGGAATCCGCCGCGGCACTGGGTGTCGATGCCGCGCGCTCGAGTCGCAGCATCTTTCTCATCGCGGCGCTGCTCTCCGCGGCAACGGTTGCGGCTGCGGGGCTCGTGGGCTTCGTCGGCGTCGTGGTGCCACACCTCGTACGCTCGCTCGGCGTTCGTCGGCATCGCGAGCTGATCGCGGGCGCGGCGCTCGTGGGCGCCGGGCTCGTGGTCGCGGCGGATCTGGTCGCGCGACTCGCGACTCCGCCCGCGGAGCTGCCGCTCGGTGCGGTGACCGCGCTGCTCGGCGTGCCGTTCTTCCTCGTGCAGCTGCGGCGGCTGTCGTGATCGGCTTCGAAGGCGCGATCATCCGCTATGCGCGCGCGGCCGTCGCAGCGGTGGACGACGTCTCGTTCTCGGCGCCGCGGGGCGCGATCACGGCGGTGGTAGGGCCGAATGGAAGCGGGAAGAGCACACTGGTGCGGGCGCTGCTGCAGCTCACGCCGTTGGCCAGCGGGAGCATCACGATCGACGGCACTTCTCTCGCGCAGCTCGACCGCCGAGCCGTCGCGCGCCGGGTTGCCGTCGTGTCGCAGCGCGAATCGCTCGTCTTCCCGCTCCCGGTGTGGGAGTACGTCGCCCTCGGCCGGCACCCGCACGAGGGACCATGGGCCGCCGCGCCGGCGCGCTCCGATGTCGCGATCACGGGCGCACTCGACCGCGCCGGCATTCTCTCGCTCGGCGATCGCAGTACGGACGAGCTGTCCGGCGGCGAGTGGCAGCGCGTACGCATCGCGCGCGCACTCGCGCAAGGCGGGGAAGCGCTCGTGCTCGACGAGCCGACGACCTTCCTCGACATCGCGCACGAGATGTCGATGTTCGAGCTCTTCGCACGCCTCGCCAGGGACGGCATGGCCGTGCTGCTCGTGAGCCATCAACTCAATCTCGTTGCGCGCTTCGCGGACACGATCGTGTTGCTGCACCGCGGGCGCGTTGCCGCGTCAGGCACCCCCGCCGACGTCATGCGGGCCAGCGTTCTCGAGGAGGTGTACGAATGGCCCCTCCTCATCACTCGCGATCCCGCGGTTGGAGCACCGGCACTTCTGCCGCTCAGAAACCGCGGCTCACGTTCTTCGTCGCAATCACCGTGAACTCCTTGAACTACTTTCATCGTTTTGCGCGCGACAGCGCGATCTGCATCGCCCTTCTCACCGCCAGCCAGTCCGCTGCCCGGGCGCAGTCCACGTCGAACGACACCACCACACTGCAGCGCGTGGTCGTCACCGCCACTCGGCTTCCCAGTGCAGCCGGCGCCGCCACGCTCAGCACGGCCGTCGTGAGCGGCGACGATCTTCGCGCGCGCGGCGTGAGCAGCGTGCTCGAGGCGCTGCGCGAGACGCCGGGCGTGGGCATTGTGCAGGGCGGCTCGTTCGGGCAGCAAACGTCTCTCTTTCTGCGCGGCGGGCAAAGCAACTACACGCAGGTACTCGTGGACGGCGTGGTCGTGAACGATCCCGGCGGTGCGATCGATCTCGCCAATCTCACCACGGACAACATCGATCGCATCGAGATCGTGCGTGGCCCCGCGAGCGTGCTGTACGGCGCCAACGCGGTGACCGGCGTGATCCAGATCTTCACGCGAAAGGGAAGCGGCCCGCTCCGGCTCGACGCATGGGCGCGGGGCGGCACGTACGGCACGCGCGAAGGAGCAGTATCCGCCCGCGGCGGCGACGAGAAGGTTGGCTACTCGCTCTCCGCGGCGCAGCACAACACGGACGGGATCTATCGCGTGAACAGCGCCGCGCGCAACGGAACCTATAGTGGCGGCCTGCGCGTCACGCCGGACAAAGGCTCCGCCATCGCGCTCGACCTCCGCTACATCGACGCGGGCGCGCACATCGCCACCAACTCCAACGGCGTGCCGAACGACAGCAACCAGACGCACACCGAGCGCCGGCTGATCGGCTCGCTCGATGCCGGGCGCTTTCTCACGAGCCGCCTCGAGGCGCACGTGTCGCTCGCGGCTACGGATGCGGATGCTCGCTCCGAGGACCGGCCGGATGCTCCGAACGACACGGACTTTCCCTACGACATTCGCACGCGACTCTACCGCCGCTCCGCGGATGCGCGGCTGAACTTCTCGCTCGCGCCGAACATCGTCGCCTCCGGTGGCGGCTCGTACGAGACGCAGCATCACCGTGCGAGCGGGAGCGGCGCCCGGCAGCGCGACATCGGTGCAGGCTACGCGCAGATCGCGGGCACGTCGTTCGGAACGCTCTCGTACACGGGGGGCATTCGCCTCGATCACAACAGCACCTTCGGCAATTTCAGCAGCTATCGCGCGGGGGCCGCGTACGAGCTTCCCGGCGGCGTGCGCGTACATGCGGCGATCGGCTCCGCGTTTCGCGAGCCCACCTTCGAGGAGAGCTCCTCGACACAGCCGTTCGACGTGGGCAATCCGGACCTCCGCCCCGAGCGCTCGCGGAGCTGGGAGGCGGGGGCCGAGCGGGAGCTCGTGCGCGGGCGGGCCTCGATCGGCGCCACGTATTTCAACCAGCGCTTTCGCGACATGATCCAGTACAACGGACTCGTGGCCCCGGGCGCGGCCAACTACTACAATCTCGCCGCGGCAACGTCGGACGGTGTGGAGGTGACGCTGCGCATGTCGCCGATCACGCCGCTGACGATTTCCGCGTCGTACACGTACGCGAAGACACGGGTGACGAACGCCGGAATCGACAGCGCCGCCACCGCGAGCTTCGTTCAGGGGGAGCGGCTGCTGCGACGGCCCGCGAATCTCGCGTCGGCAACGGCCTCGTACGCGTTCCGGCGACCGGAGACCTCGCTGCACCTGGAGGTCGCAGCCGTTGGTGATCGCGATGACAGGGATTTCTCCGACGACGTCACGTTCGTTCCGAAAGCGGTCACACTCCCGTCGTACACGGTAGTCGCGCTTGCGGGCGAGCTTGGAATCCTGCGGCGGAGCGCGTCCGCGTCACCCGAGCTCGTGCTCACCGCGCGAGTGGAGAATCTGTTCGATCGCTCGTATCAGCAGATCTTCGGCTTCGCGTCGCCGCGCCGGACCATTCTCGTGGGAGCGAGAATCGGCGTCGCGAGATAGCGCGGGAGATAGCGCGGGAGGTCGCGCGGCAAGTCGCACGGGAAATAGCTCGAATCGGGGCGAGCGGGGTAACTTTCCCGTATGCCTCTCGTCGAGACGGACGCCATCGTGCTGCATGTCTTCGATTATTCGGAGACCTCCCGCATCCTGCGTCTCGCGACGCGCGACGCGGGATTGCAGTCGGCGCTCGCGCGCGGCGCACGGCGCTCGAAGAGCCGCTTCGGGAGCGCGCTCGACTTGTTCGCCGAGGGCGCGGCGCAGCTGCACCTGAAGGATGGCCGCGATCTGCAGACGCTCTCGGCGTTCGATGTCACGCGATCGCGATCGGAGTTGGGCGAGGACATGGGTCGCTTCGCGGGCGCGTCGGCGCTCGCCGAGCTGGTGCTGCGCTTCAGCGGCGCGGACGACGTGTCGGTCGCACTCTTCGACGTGCTCGCGGATGCACTTGACCGCCTGGCGGCGGCGCAGGACGAGGAGGCATCCGAGGCGACGCTCTCCGGAGCATGGCGCCTGGTGGCGGAGCTCGGATTCGCGCCCACGATCGACAGCTGCGCGGCCTGTCACGCTCCGATCGACATCGCGGGCGAGCTCCCCTTCAGCCACACGGCCGGCGGGGTGCTCTGCGAGCGATGCGCGCGGCTCTATCCCGGTGGGCGCCGGCTGCCGCTCGAGGCGCGCCGCGCGATCGGGGAGTGGGCCCAGGGCGGACGGCTCGCCCAGAGCGATCCACGGGCAACCAGGGCGCACCAGCGCCTCCTGCGCGAGTTCCTTCAGCAGCATCTGGCCGACGGTCGCCCACTTCGCGCGTTCGATGCGTGGGAGCAGGGCGCGCTGGTCGCGCGGTGAACGCACCCTCAAAATTGCTTGACACCCCTCCGGCGCATGTCTAAGTTCGCGTCGGTTCGTCGATTAGCATCCCCTGGAAGGAGAGCGTGTAGCGCCGTCATTCGTCCGCATGGAGAAGGCACATGAAGCACCGCTGGGCCGCACTGCTATTCGTGCTTGCCCTTGGCGCGCTCGTGCCGACCACGGGGGCGGCGCAGGATAGCTCTGCGAAAAAGCCTCCTCCCGAGCGCAGCCCCGGGTTCGAGTTAGGTCAGAATTACCCCAACCCCTTCAACCCGGCCACGACGATACCGTTCACCCTTGGAGATCCTCCGGCGTGCTCCGACGCAGGGCGCAACTACCACGTTACGCTCAGGATCTACAACGTGCTCGCGCAGCTCGTGGCCATTCCCGTTCTCCTGGGTGGAGACGGTGCGACCGGACAGGCGGTCGTGAATCTTCAGCTCCACTGTGGCAGCTACGCCGCCTTCTGGGATGGCAACTATCTGAACAGCTCGCAGGAGATCTCGTCCGGGGTCTATCTCTACCGGATCGAGGTCGAGGGGCGCGCCGTAGCCAAGAAAATGATCGTGATCAAGTGAGGTGCAGGTGAGGTGCAGGTGAAGTGCGGGTGAAATGCGAATGCGCGATGACGCCTGCCGTCATCGCGCATTCGCGCTTCGCGCGCTCGCAGCTACGGCCGCGGCACCGGGTGATTGTTCGATGGCGGTGGCCCGGGAATGGGCGCGGTCGCCTTGGCCACCGCGGGCCGGGCGGCGCTCTCGATTTGCCGCCAGAGATCACTCGCGTGCGCGGGCGATTCCGCGAGCACGCGCGCGGCGTGCTCCAGCTGTGCGCTCGTCACGTTGTAGCGCCTGAGGACCATTCGCCGACTGGAGTCCTTCATGGTGACGTCGAGCGAGCTGTCACCCTGCACGCGCCGAAGCTCGCGCAGTGCGCCGACGAACGTCGAATCGGTCATTCCGAGGCGGGGCGCGTGGCTCCTCCGGCAGCCGCCCGCGAGAACACAGATGAGGGTGACACTCAGTGCCAATCGGGTGCGTATCATGCGGGCAAGGCTAGGGACGGCGCGCGGGAAGGTCAACGCCGCGCCGTGTGGACGCATTGTGGACAAAAATCGCGTTTCCCGACAGCATACCGCCAGCAGATGAGAACCGAGACTGCCGATTCGGCATTAAGCATAGGTATTGGACTTGCAATCTAAGCTTTAGCAAAGAGTTAGATTAACACTGATAATGTACCTTAGCACATAGGCCGACCGAATGTTGAATGCCGATCGTCTCACCGTCAAAGCGGCAGAGGCGCTGAACGAGAGCATTTCCCTCGCGCGTCAGAACGGAAATCCGCTCGTCTATGACGGACACCTGCTGCTCGCCCTGCTCGGCCAGACCGAGAGCATCGTTGTGCCGTTGCTGCACAAGCTCGGCGTCGATACCGGGCGGCTGCGCGCGCGCATCGATCAGGAGGTCGCGCGCTACCCCAAACAGTCCGGCGCGCAGCCGAGCATCTCGCGTGAGCTGAACAAGGTGCTGGACTCGGCGGACGACGAAGCGCGGAAGCTCAAGGATGCCTTCGTGTCCACCGAGCACCTGCTGCTCGCGCTGTCCGATACGCGCGGAACGGAATCGAAGGCCGTTCTGGAAGAGCTCGGTGTCACGCGCTCCTCGCTGCTCGAGGCGCTGCAGAGCGTGCGCGGCTCGCACCGCGTGACGGACCAGACGCCCGAGAATCAATACCAGGCCGTGGAGAAGTACACGCGCGATCTCACCGCGGCTGCGCGCGCAGGCAAGCTCGATCCGGTGATCGGCCGCGACGAGGAGATCCGTCGCGTCATTCAGGTGCTCTCGCGCCGGACCAAGAACAATCCGGTGCTGATCGGTGAGCCGGGGGTCGGCAAGACCGCGATCGTCGAGGGGCTCGCACAGCGCATCGTGAACGGCGATGTGCCCGAGTCGCTCCGCGACAAGCAGCTCGTCGCGCTCGATCTGGCCGCTCTGATCGCGGGCGCCAAGTTCCGCGGCGAGTTCGAGGAGCGGCTCAAGTCGCTGCTCCAGGAGATCACCTCGAGCCAGGGAAAGTTCATCGTCTTCATCGACGAGATGCACACGCTGGTGGGCGCGGGTGCGGCCGAAGGATCGATGGACGCCGGGAACATGCTCAAGCCGATGCTCGCGCGCGGCGAGCTGCGCGTGGTGGGCGCGACCACACTCGACGAGTACCGCAAGCACATCGAGAAGGACG
>JAICLZ010000026.1 GCA_025929535.1 Gemmatimonadaceae bacterium | reverse complement strand
CGTCTCTCATCCGTATTTCCAATCTATTGGAGCCAGCCCGAGTGGCGGAGGCCGTTTCGGGCAGGCGCGCACGATGCAGGCATCAACAATTCTGCAAATACGGATTGAACGAATCGAACGGATGAGAAAACGGATCGCATCGGTGCGCATGGGTGGAACTGTGCGCATGGAGAGCGGTAATTCTTTGGCTGGCAGCTGAAGCAACTGCAGGGACTCCGCTCTCCATCCCTGCCGTCGCCAACCAAGGAACAGTTGCTCTATTCCGGTGCGATCTCGCCCGGATTGTACCGATTCGATTGTAGTTGATTGGTTTGATTCGTGCCCAGCGCAGTTGGCAGTTGCAGTGTGGCATCCCTACACCGCCAACGCGTACGTCTTTCCGTCGTGCTGCAGCCGTCCCCACGCGTGTGTGGCGTCGTGCTCGAAGATCAATAGCCACTCTTCCTTCAACGCCCGCGCGAGCGTGCGTCGCTTCGTCTCGAGCGTCACCAGCGGCTCCACGTCGTAGCCCATGATCCAGGGCAGTGGAAGGTGCGCATGCGTGGGCACCAGATCGCCGAGAAAGAAGGCGCGCTCCCCCTTCGACTCCAAAAGGATCCCCTGATGGAACGGGACGTGACCCGGCGTCGGCAGCACCGAGATCCCTGGCACGATCTCTCGCTCGCCCTCGACGAGATCGAACAGCCCCGCTTCCGCAACCGGCGCGAAGTTGTGGGGCAGATAGCTCGCAGCCGTGCGCTCGTTGGTGTGCGACGCGTAGTCGAGCTCTCCCCGCTGTACCACATAGCGGGCATTCGGGAATGTCGGCCGCACCACGCCCGCCTCATCACGATAGCTGTTGCCGCCGCCGTGGTCGAAGTGCAAATGCGAGTCGATCAGGATGCTGATGTCATTGGGCGTGTGGCCGAGCTTGGCGAGCGCATCCTCGAGCGCCGTTCGCCCGTTCGCGCCGGCATTCTCGATGCCGTAGATGTCCAGAAACTTGGCGTTCTCCTTGTTCCCCGCTCCGCAGTCGATGAGCACGAGCCCGTCGTCGTGCTCGACCAGGATGCAGCGCATGCCGAGCGGGATGCGGTTGCGCTCGTCGGCAGGAATGCGGCGCTCCCAGAGTGGCTTGGGCACGACGCCGAACATCGCGCCGCCGTCGAGCTTCTGGCCACCGGCCTGCAGCGCATGGATGCGAAATCCGCCGACGGTACGCGACTCGACCAGCGGCTGCGGTGCACTCACGCCGTGGTGTCCTTGTCGATGGGGCGCGGCATCGCCGACGGCCTGCGCGAACGCGGACCCCTCGCCGTACTCTCGCCCATGAAACGCTGCAGATCGTCCCAGCAGCGGCAATCGCGGCTGCGCGCGTCGTCGAGCATTCGCAGCAGCACGTGCGCCGTCGCGACTGCGTCGCCGGCCGCGCGATGCCGCGCGAGAATCTCGACGCCGTAATAGTTCGCGACGCTGTCCAGCCGCCGGCTCCGCAGCTGCGGCAGCACGCGGCGCGCGAGGCGAACGGTGCAGAGCCGGCGTCCGGAGAGGCGCTGGCCGCTCGCTCGCTGCACTTCGGACGACACGAAGCGCCAATCGAAGTCCACGTTGTGCGCCACGAACACGTGACCCGACAGCACGCGCACGAGCTCGTCGCAGATGTCGCGGAAGCGCGGCGCATCCTTCACCATCTCCCAGTTGATCTGGGTGAGATTGGTGATCATGGGCGGGATCGGGCGCTCGGGATTCACGAGCGTCTCGAAGCGCTCCGCCACCACGCCATCGCGCACGACGATCGCGGCGATCTCGGTGATGCGGTCGCCGCGCCATGGGCTCGTTCCCGTCGTCTCGACGTCGACCACGGCGTACGAGAGCATCGCCAGCTCGTCCCTCTGCAGTGACGCGTCGTAGATCGAGCGCTCCTCTGTCACCGCCATCGTGCTCACCGTCGGGCGCAGCGCCTGCGCCTGCGGCCCGGCCGCGAGCGACCACCGGCCATCCTGCGCCCGCACGAACTCGGGGCGCGCGGCAAAGAGCGCGAGCGCCATCTGTTCGGCCACGATCGCCGGCGCGCCAGGCATCTGGCACACGTGCTCGATCAGCGCCTTCGCATCCGACGGACCCGCTCGCAGAAACTCGACAGCCCGCTCCGACAGCCGCGTCTCCGCCGGGCGTGCGGCGATGCCGTGCGAGCTCAGTCCCACGGATCCTCGCGATGGACGGGGAGCGTCATGCATCGCGGGCCGCCTCCCGCGCGCACGAGCTCGGAGCCCTGGAAGGTGATGACCGCACGCTCGCCCTCGACCACGCGCTCTTCACCCTTGAGAAAGGCAGCCGACGTCACGACGCGGAAGCCGCACTTCTGCATTTCCGCGATCGTCGCCTCGTTGCGGGAGTAGGAGAGGATCACCCCCGGACGCATCGCCACGAAGTTGCATCCGCTCGCCCACTGCTCACGCTCCTGAACGGCGCGACGCGTGCCGCCGCAGAAGACCGGCGTCATTGGAAGGCCCACGTGCTCGAGCGCGGCGAAGACGTTCGGCATCTCCTGCATCTGATCGTTCCCCTTCTTGCGAAAGAGAATCGGCAGCCGCTCGGGGCCGATGAAGTGCGGCGGATACACCGCGCACAGGTCGCGATCGAGCTGCGTGAAGATCATGTCGAGGTGAATCGCCGTGTTCTCCTTCGGCATGACCACGACGATCACGTTGGTGATCGACGTCTCCTCGAAGAGTCTGCAGGTGAGGAAATCGATGGCAGCGGGACTCGACCGCTCGCTGAAGCCGATGATCACCGTGTCGTGGCGCAGCGGATGCACATCGCCGCCCTCGAGCGTGTAGTTGTGCCGCCGCTCGGCCGCACCGTCGTAGAGAATGCCCTTGTTCGCCAGCAGCGGGTGATGGAGAAAGAGCAGCTTCATGATCAGCTCTTCCGACCAGCGCACCGGATAGCGCATCGAGCCGATCATCACGTGATCGTTGACCACCATCGCGGTGTCGCGCGTGAAGAACAGATTCGGCAGCGGCGGCAGCAGGTAGCCACCTTCGTTGAGCGATCGCGCGAGCGGCCCCGGCTCCTCCTCTTCGCCTTCGATGAGCATCTCCACGAGCTTTTCCGCACTGCGCTCCTCGATCTTGTTCGCGAGCGGTCCCGAGGGAACGATGTCGAGCGTCTCCCGCACGAGAAGGTCGCGCGCGGCGGGGATCGCGACGACATCCGCGAGCAGGTCGCGCACGGAGAGCACCGTGGTGAAACGCTCCAGAATCGCTACCAGACGCCGGTGCTCCTTCTGGGCGTTCTCGAGGTCGATGATGTCGTCGTAGAGGAAGTCTTCGCGGGTGTCGGGCGTCACCGCGAGGAGCTCCTGACCCGGGAGGTGCACGAGCACCGAGCGGAGCCGGCCGATCTCTGAAGAAACGTGTACTGGCATGAGTGCACACAACTTAACGGCGCAGGCGCGGCATGAGCCAGCGTTCAACTGGACTGCGGGTAGCCGTCCTCCTATCTTGTGAATGAATTCACAAGCCCCCATGCCCTTGAAGCGGATCGCCGACTCGACCGTTCGACGCCTGTCACTGTACCTGCGATTTCTCGAGGAGTTCGAGAATGCGGGACTCACGACCGTGTCCAGCGATGAGCTGGCGGCGCGAGGCGGCACGACCTCGGCGCAGGTGCGAAAGGATCTCTCCTTTTTCGGCTCCTTCGGAAAACGGGGACTCGGCTATCAGGTCGCCGAGCTCACCCAGAGCATGCGGCGCATTCTGGGGCTCGAGCGCGATTGGCGGGTCATCATCGTCGGCATCGGCAAGATCGGCTCCGCGCTCGCGCAGTACGAGGGATTCCAGCAGCGAGGCTTCCGTGTGGTCGGGCTTTACGATTCGGATCCGGCGAAGATCGGACGCGAGGTCTACAATCTTCCCGTCCTGCCGATCGAGGCGATCGCCGAGGACAATCGCGAGCGTCCCGTGGATATTGCCGTGATCGCGGTGCCGGCGTCGGCGGCCCAGCGCGTGGTGGACCAGGTGGTCGCCGCGGGGATCACCGGCATCATGAGCTTCGCGCCGATTCAACTGCACGTGCCGGCCGATGTCACGCTCA
Source organism: Gemmatimonadaceae bacterium (assembly GCA_025929535.1). Lineage (GTDB taxonomy): Bacteria > Gemmatimonadota > Gemmatimonadetes > Gemmatimonadales > Gemmatimonadaceae > FEN-1250. The sequence goes on along the minus strand of JAICLZ010000026.1, from coordinate 47,123 downwards.
ACACCGTGAACATGGCGATGGAGCTGGAGCGGCTGTCCTTCGCGCTCTCGAATCGCGAGTAGCGCTCAGCCCCAGAGCCCGAGCGCGCGGCCCAGCCCATGGAACTGTGTCGCGCTGAGCGTCTCCGGACGCGCATCGGGATCGACGCCGCTCGCCGCAAGCGCGCGCTCGGCTTCCTCCACGCTCCGCGCCCCAATCGTGCGCACCACGCGCCGCATCTGCTTTCGCCTGAGCGCGAACGCAGCCTGCACGAAGATCCGGAACGATTCCTCGTCGCCCGGCCGCACCACGGGCTCCGCCCGCGGCGTCACGCGGACCACTGCACTATCCACCCGAGGCGGGGGAGTGAACGCGCCGGCCGGAATGCGGAACAGCATCTCCACGCGCGCGACAGCCTGCACGTTCACCGACAATGCGCCGTAATCTTCGGCTCCGGGCTCGGCCGCCATGCGCGCGGCCACCTCGCGCTGTACGAGCAGCACGGATCGCAGCGCGCGCGGCTGTTTCAACGCCTGGAATAGAATCGGAGTCGTGATGTAGTAGGGCACGTTGCCGGCGAGCGCGTACTCGCCGCCGGCGGCGTGGCCGAGATTCACGTCGAGCACGTCCGCTTCGATGATGGTGAGGCGTGACTCGTGCGCGTACTTCTCGCGCAGCAGCTCGACGAGCTTCGGGTCGATCTCGACTGCGACCACGCGTCCCGCACGCGCGAGCAGCGCGTCCGTGAGCGAGCCTCGCCCCGGTCCTATCTCGACGACCGTTTCATGCGGATCGAGTGCGACCGCGTCCGCGATGCGCGCGAGAATGCGGGGATCGGTGAGAAAGTGCTGGCCGAGACTCTTGCGAACGGGCGGCGGCCGCATGCGCGCGCCGCTCAGCTGCGAACGATCACTACCGCGAGATCGTCGCGCTGCACGGCCTCTCCGGTGTGTTCCGCGAGCTCGTCGAAGACACGGTGCATGATCGCGTCCGGAGACTCCGATCGATACCGCTGCACGATGTCGAGCACGGCCTGCTCGCCGAGCCGGACACCGAAGCGGTTGCGCGCATCGCTCACGCCGTCGGTGAACAGCAGCAGCAGGTCGCGTCGCGAGATCCAGGGGCGCGACCGCGCATGCGGCAGCGACTCGACCATCCCGATGGGCGGATCGATGGCCGGCAGCCGCTCGATCGTTCCGTCGAACGAGACGTGGAAGGCGTGGGGATGTCCGGTGTTCGCGTAGCGCAGCGACTGCGCGCTCCGGTCGATCACGCCGTAAAAGGCCGTGATGAACATCTCCGTCGTCATGAGCTCCTCGCGCAGCGTGCCCTCGAGCGCCGCGAGCACCGCATCGGGATCGGGCGAGGCCTGCGCGTGGATGGCCGACGCGCTCATCGCGAGCGCCATGATGAGCGCCGCGCGATAGCCGTGGCTCGACACGTCGCCGATCATGACACCCGTGCGATGAGGCGAGAGCCGAAAGAGATTGTAGAAGTCGCCGCCAACGCTCTCCGCCGGCACGACGCGCGCCGCGACCGTTGCCTCTGGCGCCACGATCTCGGCACGCGGGAGCAGCTTCATCTGCAGATCGTGCGCGAGCGCGAGCTCCTGGATCAGCCGCTGCTGACTCAGCGATGCGCGCACGAGCCGCGTGTTCTGAATCGCGGTGCCGATCTGCGTCGCGATCGCCGCGATCAGCTTCTGATCTCCGGCACTGAATGGCTGATCGGAGTAGCGGTCCGACAGGTTCACGACGCCGAGCGGCTCCATGCCGCCGTGCGGCAGCGTCCACATGATCGGCACCGAGAGCATCGTGCCACGCCGATATGCGTTCTCTGCCTCGCATGGCATGTCGGCGCCTTCCGCGACCATCGCGTGCTGCTCGCGAAACACGCGCGCCGAGACGCTCGCGGGATCGTTCACGGCGATCGGCGGAATCTCGAGCACCACCCCGCCGATTGCCGCCACGGTCTGCAGCGTATCCGTGACCCGATCGTGCACGAGAATCGAGCCGCGTCGCGCGCCCACCGTTTCGGAGATTTCCTTCAGGATCGTTGCCGCCGCTTCCTCCAGCGACACGGTGCGTCCGAGAATCTCGGTGATCGTGTAGAGGAGGTTGATCTCCTCGTAGCGCTCGGCCAACTCGTTCGCGGCGTGCTCCACCTCCAGCGAGGACTGGAGATACTGCCCGACGATCGCGCTGAGAAAACGCGCATAGCTCTCGAGCGGCGCCTGGGGAACGGGCGACGGGCCGGCGACGATCCACGCCCTGCGCGGGCCGGGGATCCGCGAGATGATCACAGGCCCGCTCGGCGACTCCACGATCTGCATCGCGACGTTTTCCAGCGGCGGCGTCCAGCCCAGGATGCCCAGCGCCGGAACGCTCGAGGCGATTCGCGTTGGAGGGCGCGACTCGTCACCCAGCCACACCGCAGCCGCTGCGCCCGTACCGTCGCGAAACGCAGTGAGCAGCGCGATCAGGTCAATCATTGCGCGTGAGCGTCATCCGAACCACGTTGCCCTGGTTCGAAAAACGCTCGATACGATCCATGAGCTGCGTCATGAGAAAGAGTCCCCTCCCATCTTCCCGCTCGAGATTGCCGGGCTCCGTGGGATCCGTGAGGCAGTCCTCGAAGTCGAACCCGAGCCCCTCGTCGAGCACCTCGAGGATGAGACGCTCCCGCGTGACATCCACCTTCACCTGCACGCGCGCGCCAACCCGCTCTCCATTGCCACGCAGGATCGCGTTGGAGAGCGCCTCACTGAGCGCGACGGGGATGTTGAGGCAGCGCTGGCGTGCCGGATACGCGAACTGCGCGCACTGCATCGCGACGATCTCCACCACGCGCTCGATGTAGCGTACATCGCTCGGAATCTCGATCTCGAGCGCAATGTGCACGCGATCCGGGAAGAACGACGGTGAGTTGCTCGCACCCATGCGAGTCTCGCCGGGGTGCTCGGTCAGAAGGTCTCCAGCGCCCGTTCCCTCGTGTCGGAGATCTGGAACAGGGTGTCGAGCTTGGTGAGCTCGAAGAGCGTCTTCAGGTCATCGTTGAGGTTGGCGAGACGAAGCTCGCCGCCCTGCTCACGGATCTTTTTCGACAGCGAAACCAGCACGCCGAGTCCGGAGCTATCGATGTAGCCGGTCTGGCTGAAGTCGATCAGGAATTTGCGCTCGCCCTTTTCGAGCTCATCGAGCACCCGCTGCTTGAGCTCCTGGCGGTTGCCGACGATCAACTGCCCCTCTACGTCCACCACGACAATGTCTCCCTGCTTCTTTATCGCGAAGCTCATGTCCCGTTCTCCCGTCGAGATCTGCGCTCGTTCGCCGTGACAGTGGCGAAGAGACGCTCGCCCTGTCGCATCATAATGTCGCCTGTGCGCGCGCGGCGCGAAAGATAAGCGGCGTGCGCCTCGAACTGGGCGGGTTAATGCAAATCTTCGTCCACAGTGTGCTGGAGCGCCGCATCAGGACTCGCCCGCTCCACCACGGCTGGTCACCTGCTCGAAGCGCGCGCGGAGCGCTGAATCGACCACCGGATGCACCAGACCGGAGGTGTTGCCCCCGTAGCGCGCCACCTCCCGCACGACGCTCGAGCTGATGTACGTTCGGTCGATGCTCGGCACCATGAACACCGTTTCGAGATGGGCGTTCAGGTGGCGATTCATTAAAGCCATCTGATATTCGTACTCGAAATCCGCCACGGCGCGCAGCCCGCGAATGGACAGCGTCGCGCCCATCTCGCGCGCGAAGTCCACGAGAAGACCGTTGAACTCCCGCACCTCGATGCGGGGATCGTTCCCGATGCTGTCGCGGATCAGGCTCACGCGTTCGGCAATGGTGAACAGCGGCTGCTTGGCCGAGTTGACGGCTACCGCGACGATCAGCTTGTCGACGAAGGTGAGGCTTCGCCACATGAGATCCTCGTGGCCGCGCGTGACGGGATCGAAGCTGCCAGCGTAGATCGCGATGGGCATGAGCTCGTGGGGTGCGGGACGGTGCGGAGCCGAAACGATCAGGCGCGGTAGAACGTGAGCGCGGTGCTGCCATACCGTCGAGTGTCTCCCCCGCTGGGGATTGTCTCGGTCGCCGCATGCTCGATGGCCAGAATGCGCGAGAATCGCACGTCGCGCCAGCGTTCCGCTACCCCGGTGGCAAGGTCCTTCCGGTAGGGAGGATCGGCGAAGGCCACATCGTAGGCGAGCTCGCCGGCCGTGGCGAGAAAGCGGAGCGCGTCCATGCGAACCACGGTGGCAGCGTCCGATGCGCCGAGCTGCTCGATGTTCGATTGAAGCGATGCGAGGCTCGATGCCGCCGACTCGACGAAGGTGGCGTGCGACGCACCGCGCGACAGGGCCTCGAGCCCCAGCGCGCCAGAGCCCGAGAAGAGATCCAGAATGGTGGCGCCGGGCAGATCGTTCTGGAGAATGCTCATCCACGCCTCGCGCACGCGATCGGCGGTGGGGCGGACGGAGGTGCCGCGAGGGGCGGCGATGGTGCGCCCGCGCCATCGCCCCGCGACGATGCGCATCCGCGCTACTGGTGCACGGAGGCGAGCTTCGCCTGCAGCCGCGGCGCGCCGTTCCAGTCGTCGCGCTCGAGACGATAGGCAATGTCGAAGGGCGTGGACACGTCGAGCTCGCTCGCCAGGAACGCCATTCCCCAGCCGATCGCCTCGAGCTCTCCCGTATCGGTTTGCAGCCGCAACTTCACGTGTCCATCGCCGAGCACGCGCGGCGGCGCTGCGAGCCGCACGCCGCGCGAGACGATCACCGGCGTGGGATTGGACGGGCCGAAGGGCTCGAAGTGACGGAGCAGCGCCTCGAGCTCGAGCGTGGCGCTCGAGATGGGCAGCTCGAGATCCACGCGCAACTCGGCCACGAGATCGTCCACCGTGAGCTGCGCGATCGCGATCTCGTTGAAGCGGCGCGCGAGCTCGGGAATCTTCTCGCGCGCAACGGTTACGCCGGCTGCGGCGCGGTGTCCGCCAAATCGAACGAGCAGGTCGCGGCACTCGGTGAGCGCGGCGTGCAAATCGAAGGCGGAGATCGAGCGACCCGAGCCCTTCCCTTCCTCGCCATCGAGCGCGATGAGGAGCACCGGGCGACCGTGTTCTTCGATCAGCCGGGATGCGACGATGCCGATCACGCCCGGGTGCCACCCCTCCTCCGCGAGGACGATGCCGTGCGTGGCGTTGAGATCGAGCCGGTCGATGAGCTCGCGCGCGCGCGCGAGCGTCTTGCGATCGACTTCCTGGCGGCGGCGATTGAGCTCCTCCATCTCACGGGCGATCGCATTCGCCTCGTGCTCCTTCTCGCACATCAGGAGCTCGACGCCGCGCAGCGCGTGCCCCATGCGCCCCACTGCGTTGAGTCTGGGCGCGAGGATGAAGCCGATGCGACCGGCATTGAGCGGCTTTCCCTCGAGCCCCGACGAGCGGATGAGCGCGCGAACACCCTGATTGGGCGCCTCCTTCATCACCCTGAGCCCCGCGCGCGCGAGCACGCGATTCTCGCCGCGCAAGGGCGCCACATCCGCGATGGTTGCGAGCGCGACCAGATCGAGCATTCGGTAAACATCATCTTCCTGGCCGCCCATCGTCCGCGTGAGCGCGAGCGCGAGCTTGAACGCGATGCCGGCGGCCGCGAGATCCTTGTCCGGATACCCGCATCCATCGCGCTTCGGATTCAGCACCGACAGGCACGACGGCAACGGGCCGCTCGGCAGATGGTGATCGGTGACGATGACGTCGATTCCGGCCTCGCACGCCACCGCAACCGGTGCAAGCGCATTGGTGCCGCAATCGCAGGTGACGAGCACCTTCGCGTTCGCCTCGATGGCCGCGTTCACGCCGGCGAGCGAGAGATCGTAGCCGTCCTCGATGCGACGCGGGATGAACGGCACGGCATCTCCGCCCAGTGTGCGAATCGTGCGCAGCAGCACCGTGGTCGAGCACATCCCATCCACGTCGTAGTCGCCGTGAATCACGATGCGCTCGTGCTCGCGGATGGCGCGCACCAGCCGCTCGACGGCGGCGGCCATGCCGAGCATGAGCGCGGGATCGTGCAGCTGCTCGAGACGGGGCCGCAAATAGCGCTTTGCGCTATCCGGCGTGTCGTATCCGCGGCGGATCAGCAGCTCGCAGATGACGGGGGGCAGGTGGAGCTCGCTCGCCAGGGCCGCGACGGCCGCCTCATCGAGGGCGCTGGGGAGCACCCACCGGGACGGCTTGCGGAGGCGCACGGCGGGAGCGTTCACAAGGTGAAAATTACCGTTGGCCGTGTGGGGCGACAACCATCATCCTGCCGCGTACAGAAGCACTCCGCACGCTTCGCAGACATCGATCGCGCGCCCGGCCGCGATCGCGTTCCTGCGCTGCATCGGAATCGCCGTGTCGCAGCGACCGCAGGCCTGCCCGCGCAGCGGATAGAGCACGTTCGAGGTGTTGCGGCTCAGGATGCGCTCGTACTTGAGGAGAATGCTCTTGGGCACGTGTGCGGCGCGCTCGTTGCGAACGCTCTTTGCCTTCGCCAGCTCCGCTTCGATGCCGGCCCGCTCCGCCGCGTGCGCCGCGCGCTGCTCCTGCTGGCGCGCATCGAGCTCGTCGAGCGCCTTCTGCTGTCCGTCGATCGCATGGTGGACGTCGTGCACGCGGAGCGACAGCGAATGCAGCTCGGACTCTTCCTGCGTCAACACCTTCTTGAGCATGTCCACCTGGGCCATCGCCGCGGTGGCTTCCTTCGGTTTTCGCACGACGTCGAGAGTGGCGAGATTGCGCTCCTGCATCGCCTTGTGATCCTCGACCTTGATCGCGAGCTCGCGTCGTTTCTTCTCCTCCTGCTCCGCGGTCGATCGCGCTCGCGCCAGCGACTCCTCGAGCTGCGCACGTTCTCCGTCGAGCGCCTTCAGCTTTGCATCGATCGCTCGCAGCTTGCCGTTCAGCTGCGCGACGATCGTGTCTTCCGCTTGCAGGGCCAATACCGCTTCCAGGTCAGGACTCACTTCCCCTCCTCACGATTGTCGGGCGCGGTCGAAGCTCTTGAACGATCCGCCACCAAGTGCCGCGAGATCATCCATCAACCGGCGTTTCTCAGATATCAACACATCCTGTTCAGATGGCGTGGCGATGCGAATCGCCCGCGTGAGCTCGTCCATCTTTCGCTGCACCGCCGTTCGCCGGATTCGCGCGATGCTTCCGGCCAGCGTGCGCTGCACCTCTTCGCCTTCCCCGATCGGCTCGCGCTGCAGCTCCGCAAAGACTTCCTCGCTCTCCGGCTCGAGCCGTGAGGCCACCGCTTCGAGCGACTCATCCGGAGCAACCGCGAGCAGTGCGCGATAGATGTCCCGAAGGGCCGGATCGCGCAATTCTTCGGGCCCGATGTGCTCCGCAACCTGCTCTACGTGCGACCGATCGTGTAGAAGTATACGAACGAACGAGCGTTCGATGCCGGGCACAGGCTTTGGAGCGCGCCTGCGCTCCGCCATGCGGCGCTCCACGATGGTCGAATTCTCTGTTGGAGGAGGTGCGGGCGGACGCGCGGACTGCGAGGCGGTCACCCGAGGTGACATCTGCGTGATCTCCCGCTCCAGCACCTCCCGGCTCACGCCAGACACTTCGCTCGCGCGCGCCAGGTAGATCTCGCGGGTCACGCTGTCAGCGGTGGCCCGGAGGGTGGGCAGTAGCTTGTCTATTGCGACGCGCTTGCGGTGCAGGTCGGCGAAGTAGCCGTTTCGCTCGAGCTCATTGAGCTTGCGCTCGAAGATGTCCACTGCCCCTGACAGCTGCTCGGTGAGCTTCTCGCCGCCGTACTTGTCGACGAAGCTGTCGGGGTCCTCGCCTTCCGGGAGCGTCACCACCAGCACCGACATCTGCTGCCGGAGCAGCTGATCGCCGGACTTGAAGGTCGCCTTGAGCCCCGCCATGTCGTTGTCGTAGAGCAGAAATGCCTGCCTGGCATACCGCGGAAGCATCGCAGCCTGATCCTCGGTGAGCGCGGTGCCGAGTGGTGCGACCACCCATTCGAATCCTGCCGACACGAGACGCACGACGTCGAAATAGCCCTCGACGATCATCACGCGACCTTCGCGGCGAATGGCGTGCTTGGCCATGTGGAGCCCGTACAGCAGCTTGCCCTTCGAGTAGACGGGCGACTCCGCGGAGTTGAGATACTTTGGCTCGCCGGGGCCGAGCAGGCGGCCGCCGAATCCGGTGCAGTTCCCCGACTGATCGAGAATCGGGAAGATCAGGCGATTGCGAAAGCGCGGCTTCAGCTCCTCGCTGTCGTCACGCTTCACGAGGAGTCCGGCTTCGATCAGCGTGTCCTCGCTCACACCGAGCGCCACGAGATGCGCGCGCATCGCATCCGGGTCACGCGGTGCGAAGCCCAGCCCGAAGCGGTCGGCGACATCGCGCGAGATGCGCCGGAAGCCGAGATAGTTGCGCGCCTCGTCGCCAGTGCTCTCGTCCCAGAGCTGGGTGCGAAACCAGTCCGCGACCATCGCGTTCACGTCCCAGAGCGGCTGCCGCGGATCGCGCGCATCGGCGCGACGCTGCACTTCCTCGATGACTATTCCCGAGCGATGCGCGACGTAGCGGATCGCGTCGGGAAACTCCATCCCGAGGCGCTTCTGCAGATACGTGAACACGTCGCCCGATTCGTGACACACGAAGCAGTGGTAGAGCTTCTTCGACGGCACGACCGAGAAGTTCGGGCCGGTGCCCTGGTGGAACGGACACGGTCCGCGATAGCTGTTGCCCACGCGTTTGAGCTTGACGTGCTCGCTGATGATCTGCACGATGTCCGCGCCCTCCCGCACGCGCTCGACGGATTCGTCGGTGATCATCAGATGAGCTCCGCGATCGTCACGCCGGTGCCGCCCTCGTTCCACGCGCCCACGCGATGCTCGCGCACGCGGCGATCGGCGCGCAGCAGCTCGTCCACGCGCTCGCGCAGCGCGCCCGTTCCCTTCCCGTGGATGATGCGCATCACGCGGAGATCGGCGCCAATCGCCGCGTCGAGCGCGCGCTGGACGGCGAGCTCCATCTCGTCCACGCGCATCCCGCGCACGTCGATCTCGGTCGACACGTCGACTTCGGGAAGCGCCGCGTAGGTCTCCGTTCGCGCCGCCACACGCTCGGCCGCGCGGGAGATAGTGGAGAGTGACGACACGGGCACGGTCATCTTGAGCGCGCCCACGGCGACGATCGCCTGACCGTCGCGCAGCTCGACGATCTGCCCCGTGCGTCCGTCGAGCGTCTCCAGCTCCACCATGTCGCCTACCGCCATCACGCCGCCGGTCGCAGTCGCAACCCGACGCGCGGGACGATCCTCCCGCTCGAGGCGCTCGATCTCGGCCGCGTGCGCGGCCGCGAGCTCCTCTACGCGCCGGCGAGCATCGCGCGCCGTGGATGCCATGCCCTGCTCGCGCAGCTCGCGCACCGTGCGCTCGATCTCGGCGCGGCCTTCGAGCAGCAGTCGCCGCGCATCCTCGCGCGCGCGCCGCTCGAGCGACCGTTCCGCCTCGCGCAACGACAGGTCGCGCTCCTCTATCCGCGCGAGACGCGCCGACGCACGCGAGGCATCGAACTCCACCTTCGCCTCCCGCTCGGCCAGCTTCGCCTCGCGCGTCTGAAGATCGCCAAGCAGTGCCGCGACATCGCGCTCGCCGGTGGACAATCTCGATTCCGCGCGCTCGAGAACATTCTCGGGAAGCTGCAGCCGCCGCGCGATGCTCAGCCCGTACGAGCGCCCCGGAATTCCCTTGATCAGCCGGTACGTCGGCGCGAGCGCCACCGAATCGAACTGGAGGGATCCGTTCACCACACCGGCGTTTTCCGTCGCGAGCAGCTTCAACGCGCCCAGATGCGTGGTCGCGATCGTGAAAACCCCGCGTGACGTGAGCGCGTCGAGAATGGCGGCGCCGAGCGCCGCGCCCTCCGCCGGATCGGTACCGGAGCCGAGCTCGTCGATGAGCACCAGGCTCTCGGCCGAAGCGTTTGCGAGAATCTCGCCCAGGTTCCGCAGATGCGCGCTGAAGGTGGAGAGGCTCGCCTGGATCGACTGCTCGTCGCCGATGTCGGCGAAGCAGTCGTCGAAGATCGGAATGCGGCTCTCCGCGCCGACGGGCGCGGGGATTCCCGACTGCGCGAGCGCCGAGATGAGACCGACGGCCTTGAGCAGCACCGTCTTGCCGCCGGTGTTCGGCCCCGAGAGCAGCAGTGTGCGTTCGCTCGCGGACATCTCGAGATCGAACGGCACCACCGTGCCGCCGCGCGCGAGCAGCAGCGGATGCCGTGCATCGCGAAGTGAAAAGCCTTCCTGCGCCGGCACGAAATCCGCCGGTGCGCACCCGAGCTCCTTCGCGAAGCGCGCGCGCGCATGGAGCACGTCGAGCGCGACGAGCGCCTCGAGCGACGCGAGCATGTCGTCGCGCAACGGGCGGATCGATTCGGTGAGCGCAGCGAGAATGCGTTCGACCTCTTCCCGCTCCTCGGCCTCGAGCGCGCGAATGCGATTCCCGAACTCGATCGCGGCCGGCGGCTCGACGAACACGGTGCCGCGCGTCGCGGACTCATCGTGCACGATCCCGCCGATCGCCGCGCGCCCTTCGCGGCGGACGGGAATCACGTAGCGTCCGTTTCGCACCGTCACCGACATGTCGGCAACGCGCTGATGCGGCTCGAGCTTCGCCATCGCGCGCTCGAGCAGCTGCACGAGCTCGCCCTGGGCGCCCCGCAACTCGCGCCGCAACCGGCGCAGTGCTCCGGACGCTTCGTCGCGCATCGTGCCGTCGGAATCGATGGCGTGGTCGATCTCATCCTCCATGCGCTTCGCCACAACGAGCGGCTGCACGAACGGATGCAGCACGGCGCTCACGACGGCGATCGTTCCAGTGCCGCCCAGTGCTTCCTTCGTACGGCGGGATGATCGCAGCAACTGCGCGCCGCGCCCGAGCTCCTCGCCCGTCCACGAGCTGCCGATTGCGCGAAGACGGGCGAGGGAGACCGAAAGGTCTGGGATCGGCTCGGGGTGCCAGCCGTTCTCGGAGCTCAGGAGTGCGCGCATGGCGATGACGCGCCGCTGCTCCGTCTCCATCCAGTCAATGTCGCGCCGCGGCTCGAGGGCGCGGATGCGCGCCGCGCCCAGCGCCGACGTCGCGCGATCGGCGAGAACGTCGAGCACGCGCGAATACTCCAGAACACCGAGCGCGTGTCTATTCATGCGAACGCCATGCACAGCGGTTTGAGCTCAACGGGGGCTGCTCAACTCCTCTTTCGCGATCCGGCTGATGGTCGCGCCTTCCGCGCGCCCCTTGAACATCGGATTCACCTTTCCCATCACGCCGCCGATGTTCGTGGCGCCTTCCGCAATCACTTTCCGAATCGCCGCGCGAATCTCATCGTCGCTCACGTTGGCCGGTAGATAGGCCTCGAGCGCCGTCACTTCGGCACGCTCGCGATCGGCGAGATCGGCACGTGCCGCCTTGTCGTACATCTCGATCGACTCGCGCCGCTTCTTGATGCCCTTGCGGAGCACCTCGTTCACCTCCGCATCGGTCAGCTCGCGCTTTTCCTCGATGCGCCGGTTCTTGATGTCCGCGAGAATGGTTCCCAGCAGCAGAACCGCGTTCTTGTCCTGTGCCTTGCGCGCCGCGTTCAGATCGTTCTGAATCCTGCTCTGCAGCCCGGACACGCCGGGCGCTCCGCTGGAAGTGCTGGTCATGTCTAAAACTAACTCCAAACGCGGCGGCCGCGCGCTGAGGCGGCCGCGCGCTGCGCTCAGCCGGGCGGCCACCCCATGCGCCGCCCGCCCAGCAGGTGCATGTGCAGGTGATAGACCGTCTGGCCGCCGTGCGCGTTGGTGTTCACCACCACGCGAAAGCCGGAGTCCGCCACGCCCTCGCTCTTCGCGAGGTCGGTCGCCAGCCGCGTCATCTGCCCGACGATGAGCGGATCCTTCACGTCGGAGAGCGTGGGAATGTGCGCGCGCGGAACGATGACGATGTGTGTCGGCGCCTGCGGATCGATGTCCCGGAACGCCACGCACTCCGGCGTCTCTGCCACGAGCTTCGCTGGAATCTCGCCGCGGATGATGCGGCAGAAGAGGCAGTCGTCAGGCACGTACGCGCTCCGCGGCGGACAGTGAGGCTCGCACGATGCCGAGCGATGCGATCGCGGCGGTATCGAAGCGAAGAGTGAGCGGCGCGAGAGTGACGGGAAGGAAGCCCGCGCTCATCAGCTCCGAGCGCTCCCCCGGCTCGAGTCCGCCCTCCGGTCCGATCGCCAGCGTGATCGGCGCATGAACGGGCATCGTTGGAAGCGGCTCTCCGTCCTTGTCGAGCAGCCAGCGCGTGCCCGCCGGGCATGCGGCCACCGCGCGGTCCGGCGGCGCGTCGGGATAGATCACGGGAAGCCATGCGCCGCCGCATTGTGTGAGCGCGCCCACCATGCGCGCGCGGAGCCGCGTCTGAAACGACATCCCCTCGCCGCGAGGCGACACGTCACGCGAGCGCCGCCACATCACCGGCCGCCAGCTGAAGGCGGAAAGCTCCGTCGCCTTCTCGCCCACGAGGAGCATGCGATCGCGATCGGCAATGGGAACCATCAGATGAATCACCGGCAGCGGCTCGACGCGGTCCAGCACGTCCACCTCCACCATCGCCTGCGCCTTCCCCAGCTTCACCACATTGCCGTAGCCCACACCGCCCGCGCCGTCGACGAGACGCAGCCGGTCGCCGATCGCGATGCGGCGCACCCGCGCGTGGTGCGCCTCTCCCTCGCTGAGCGTCGTCACGTGGCCGCCAACCATCGGCTCGGACGCGAAGAACGTGGCTACTGCCGTACGATCACGCTGCTCCACCACTCACCCTCGCGAAGGTCGGATTCCAGAGCCCAGCCATCCACGGTCAACGATGACAGGAGGTGCTCGCGCTCGCTCACGAGAATGCCGCTGATCACCGCTCTCCCGCCAGAGGGAAGCGCACGATGCATGATCGGTGACAGCTCGATCACGACCGAGGAGATGATGTTGGCGAGCACGAGCGACACCGGCGCGACCAGGGGCAGGAGCGCCGCCGCGTCGCCCTGCAGCACCGTCACCTGCGCCGCAACGCCGTTGCGCTCGACGTTCTCCATTGCGTTGCCGATCGCGTCGGGATCCATCTCTATCGCCACCACGCGCGCCGCTCCCAGCTTCGCCGCAGCGATCGCGAGCACGCCACTGCCTGCGCCGAGGTCCGCGACGAGCGCGCCGGGCTCGACGAGCGATTGCATGAGCGCGAGCACGCCACGCGTGGTCTCGTGCTCCCCCGTGCCGAAGGCCATTGCGGGCTCGATCAACACCGGAATCTCGGCGTCGGCGACATCATCGCTCATCCAGGGCGGCGCGACCGCTATCCGACCGACGCGCTGGACCCCCACGCGCGTGACCCAGCGCGTGCTCCAGTCCACTTCCCCGAGCGCAGTTTGCCGAACGCGTGCGCCGGTGCGCTCGAGGGAGTCGCACAAGTCATCGAGCGCCGCACCTTCCTGCAGATGCGTGAGCAGTTCCGCGCCAAGCTCCTGCACCGCACCCGCGCCTCCATTCACCAGCATGCCGACAACGCGCTCGCGCACGGCACCTTCGGGCGCATCGATGTGCAGCGACACCCATCGCGGCGACAGGTCATGCTCCACGATCAGGCTCCACGCTCAGGCTCCACGCTCAGGCTCCACGCTCAGGCTCCACGATCAGGCTCCAAGCGCGTCCTTCATCCGCGACCAGAAGCCGCGCGCGCGCGTCGCCGGCGGCGGACCCTCTGCGTCACGCAGCGCCTTCACCAGCGTTTCCTGCTCGGAGGTGAGCGACTGCGGCGTCCAGAGCTGCACGCGCACCTGCAGGTCGCCCGATCCCGACGCGTTCACGCGCGGAAGCCCGCGCCCGCGCAGCTGAAACACCTGACCGCTCTGCGTTCCCGACGGCACGCGCAGCGAGAGCGTCGTACTGATGTACGGTACCTGCACGTCCGCGCCGAGCACGAGCTGGCTGTACGTCACGAGAACTTCGGTGTAGAGATCCGCGCCGTCGCGCTCGAAGCGTGGATCGTCCTCCACCTCGAAGGCGACGAGAATGTCGCCGCGCGGACCATTGAGCGGCCCCACACTCCCCTGTCCGCGGAGCATCAGGTACTGCCCCGTCGCCACGCCGGCAGGAATCGGACCCGTGATCGTATGTTCGGTGCGCGTGCGTCCCTCCCCCTTGCACTTCTTGCACGGGATCTCGATCGTCTTCCCCTGCCCCGCGCACGTGGGGCACGGTGCCACGCTCACGAACTGCCCGAAGAACGAGCGCTGCGCGCGACGCACCTCCCCGCTTCCCGCGCACGTCGAGCATCGCTGCGGCTTCGTGCCCGGCTCCGCGCCCGTGCCCTCGCAGCGCTCGCACGGGTCGAGGAGCTTCACGACGATCTTCTTCTCCACGCCCATCATCACTTCCGGGAGCGTGAGCGGCATCGTGATCTTGACGTCCGCGCCGGAGCGCTGATTGCCGCGCGAGCCGCCGCCGAACATCTCCTCGAATCCGCCGAAGCCGCCGAAGTCGCGCATGAAGATGCCGAGCGCTTCGGAGAGATCCACGTGGTGCATGCCGGCGTTTCCGCGTCCGCGCAGCCCCTCTTCGCCGTACCGATCGTAGACCGCGCGCTTGTTGCCGTCGCGCAGCACGTCGTACGCCTCGGTGATCAGCTTGAAGCGCTCTTCCGCTTGTTTGGATCCGCCGTTGCGATCGGGATGATACTGCATCGCGAGCTTGCGATACGCTTTCTTGATCTCGTCATCCGACGCGTCGCGCTCGATCTCGAGGATGTCGTAAAAGTCTGCCATTGGGCTCGTGCTGAAGTGCCAGGTGTCAGTCGAGCAAATCGGAGATCAGACTCGACGTGTGTGTTACGAGCGTAACGATCTTCTCGTACGGCATGCGCGTGGGACCGATCACCCCGATCACTCCCGAGAGTGAGCCCGAGTGATATTCGGCGGTGACGACCGTGAAATCGGAAAAGTTCGGATCGACATGCTCGTTTCCAATCGTGATCGAAATCCCCGCAGAGCTCTTGTGCGTGCGAAGAAGCTGGCCGAGTGCTTCGGGACGATCCGTGAGCGCGAGCAGTTTCCTGAGATTGCCACCGCTCGAGAATTCGGGCTGCTCCGCCAGCAGCGACGCCTGTCCCAGAAGCACGGGCGATGCGCTCAACGGCCGAAGCGCGTCGAAAATCTGATCGCCTTCCTGCAAGAAGATGTTCAGTAACTCACTGACGTCCTGCCCGGTTCCACTGTCGCGCAGCCGCTCCGCCAGGTCGCGGCGGATCTCGCCGAGAGTGAGCCCGGAGAGCCGCTCGTTCAGGACGCGCGAGACCTCTGCGATCACCTTCTCGGCGATCTCCCCCGGAACCTCCACGAAGACGCTCTGCGCCGCTCCGCCGTCGAGCCGCATGACGAGCAGCAGTCGCTCGGCAGACATTCGAATGAGGTCCAAATGCTGGAGAGTCGCTTCCTCGAGGCGTGGCCCGAGCGCAACGCCGAGCTCCTGCGTCAGGATCCCAAGCACCTGGGCGGCGCGACGGAGGATCGCCTCGATGGCAGTGCCCGTTCCAGAAAGCTCTTCGTACAGCCGGCCACGCTCGATGTCGTTGATCGGCGTCACGCGCATGAGCGAGTCGACGTAGACGCGGTACGCCATGTTCGTCGGAATTCGTCCGGCAGACGTGTGCGGATGGATGAGAAATCCCTTCTCCTCCAGGTCGCTCATGGTGTTGCGGATGGTCGCCGGCGACACGCCGAGTCCGAACCGGCGCGCGATCATTCGCGATCCAGCGGGCTCTGCCGTTTCCACGTAGGACTGGATCACGGCTTCCAGAACTCGACGTTCACGTTCGTTGAGCTGATGCGCCATAAGTGTAAATCTACTAACGACTTCCGGCATGGGTCAAGTCTGCGGCGAGGGCATCGAGGCGAAGCCACCCAAGCGCGGTGAGCTGAAGGCGACCGTTCACAATCTGGGCCCATCCGGCGTCGCGCCAGCGGGCTGTGCTCGCCGTGATTTCCTCGGTGAGGACGAGACCCTCTGCCGTCCGCAACCCGATGTACGTGCGCTCCTCTGCCAGGTCTGCCGGCGTGAGCTGCTCCTCGCCCGCGGTCGGGTCGAGTCCGGAACGCACACGGCGCAGCCACTCCGTATACGGTGCGACGTTCCAGCTCCGCCTTGCGCCGTCAAAGCGGTGGGCGGCTGGCCCGACCGCGGCATACGGAACGTGGCGCCAGTAGCTCGAATTGTGGCGTGCGCGGGCACCCGCCAGCGCATAGCTCGACACCTCGTAGTGCTCGAATCCCGAATCGCCAAGGGTCGAGTGCGCGACCAGAAAATCGCGCTCGTACCGCGTATCCGGGCTCTCCGTGAGCTCGCCCCGGTCGCGCCAATGGCCCAGCGGCGTGTGCGGCTCGACGGTGAGCCCGTAGAGCGAGATGTGGTCTGGATGAAGCGCGAGTGCGCGCTCGAGATCCTCGCCCCAGTCGCGCGGCACGTCCTCCGGAAGCGCGAAGATGAGGTCGAGCGAGAGCTGCGCAATTCCCGCCTCGCGCAGATGCGAAACAGCGGCGGCTATCTGGCCGGCGTCGTGCGTGCGGCGCATCCACTCGAGCGCGGGCGGCGAGAAGCTCTGCGCGCCCAGCGACACCCGATTGATCCCCGCCTCGCGCCAGCGCGTCGCGTTCTCGAGCGTGACATCGTCCGGATTCGCCTCGAGCGTCAACTCCGCGTCATCAGTCCAGTGCGCGTGCTCGCGAATCGCGGCGAGAAGCTCGGCCACACCGGCGCCGCCCAACCTGGAGGGCGTGCCGCCGCCCAGATACAGGGTGTCGAGCTCCGTCCGATCGCCCGGCCTGCCGCGAAGCGCGAGCTCGCGCCGAATTCCGTTGATGTAGTCGGAAACCGGCACGTCGCGGCGCACCGCGATCGAGAAGTCGCAGTAGGAGCAGCGGCGCGCGCAGAACGGAACGTGCACGTACAGATGGCGCGGGGGCACGAGAAAAGATAACGCCATCAGGAGAGCGGACCGGACCTTTCAGGGCGTGGACGCGCGCGCCATCCCTCCGCGACGACGAATCTCCCCGGTGAGCGCGCACTCGATCGCGCCCGCGAGCTCGAGCGCCGAGACCGCGGCGAGGCATTTGCGCGCCGGGAGCGACGCACGAGCGGCGAGAGCGTCGAGATCGCACGCCGGCGACGCGAGCGCGCTCCAGACCGCGCGCTGCCCGGGATCGGTAAGCGATGGCGCCTCGCCTCGCGCGCCCGCGAGCGCGACTGGCCCCGTCGCACCTACCAGCGCGAGCGCATCCGCAACCTCCGCGATGATGATCGCGCCGTCGCGGAGCAACAGGTTCGAGCCCGCGCTCTGCGGGACGTCGATGGGCCCGGGCACGGCGGCGATGATCCGGTTGAGCTCGAGCGCGTGCGTTGCAGTGATCAGTGCTCCGCTTCGGTGCGGTGCTTCGATCACGATCACCGCCGTCGCGAGCGCCGCGATGATGCGATTGCGCTTCGGAAACGAGCCGCCGCTCGCGCGATCACCGGGCAGCTCCTCGGAGAGCAGCAGCCCACGATCGGCGATCTCCGCGTGCAGCGCGCGGTGCTCGACGGGGTAGGCAACATCGACGCCGGTGCCCAGCACCGCCACGGTGCGTCCGCCCGCGGCGAGCGCGGCGCGATGCGCCACGCCGTCGATTCCCCGAGCCATGCCGCTGATCACCGTCACTCC
Source organism: Gemmatimonadaceae bacterium (assembly GCA_025929535.1). Lineage (GTDB taxonomy): Bacteria > Gemmatimonadota > Gemmatimonadetes > Gemmatimonadales > Gemmatimonadaceae > FEN-1250. The sequence continues at coordinate 29,355 of JAICLZ010000026.1, read as the reverse complement.
CGCACGCGCGAGCGCGCCCGCCACCTCGAAGGTCACCCGCTCGCCGTAGCTCGTGGCGCGCCGCGTCCCGACGATTGCGACACACGGCTCGCGCAGGCACTCGAGCGCGCCGATCGCAAAAAGGACGGGCGGAGGATCGTGAAGCTCGCCGAGGCGAGCGGGGTATGCATCCTCGCCGCTCGCGATGAGCCGCGCGCTCGCGCACCTCGCGCGCTCGATGGCGCCCGAGGCACTCTCGGTGGCCGTCTCGCGTTCGGATGACGGCGCCACGGCATCCCATGCATGCCCGGGGGAGCCAAATGTTGCAACCAGATCCCTGAAGCGCACCGCGCCGACTCCCGGAAGGAGCGACAGCGCGAGCGCGGCGTGCCGCGAGCGCTCGTTAGGGGAGAACGGCGTTTGCCGCCTGTACCTGCGCCGTCTTCCGGAGCTCGAGCAGCTTGCTCCAGAACGCGCCGAGCAATTCGTCGAGCCCCTGGCGACCGGCCGCGCTGATGGCGTACACGCCGAACGCCTCCGGCGCATGGATGGGAGGTGGCTCGAGCTCGCCGAGCAGATCCATCTTGGTGAAGACCACGCAGTGCGGCGTTTCCGCGAGCTGCACTGAGTAGCTGCGGACTTCCGAGCGCAGGCCGTCGTACTCCGCCTGCCAATCCATCGAGTCCACGGGAATCAGAAACGCGAGAATTCGCGTGCGCTCGATGTGTCGCAGGAATTGCAGGCCGAGTCCCTTCCCCTCGTGCGCGCCCTCGATGATGCCGGGAATGTCGGCGACGACGAAGGAGCGGTGATCGCTGAGCGGCACGACGCCAAGATTTGGCGAGAGCGTGGTGAACGGGTAATCCGCGATTTTGGGATGGGCAGCCGAGATCACGGAGAGCAGCGTCGACTTCCCCGCATTCGGCTGCCCAACGAGACCGACGTCCGCAATGAGCTTGAGCACCAGCTCCACCGTGCGCGAGACGCCATCCTCGCCGGGCTGCCACTCGCGCGGCGACTGGTGTGTTGGGGTTGCGAAGAAGGCGTTTCCCTTGCCACCGCGGCCGCCCTTGGCGACGAGTATCTGGTCGCCCTCCTCGAGCACTTCGCCCAACAGCTCGCCCGTATCCACATCCCGCACGATCGTGCCCGGCGGGACAGGCAGCACGATGTCTGCACCCGAGCGGCCGGTCTTGTTGTTCCCGGAGCCGTGATCGCCGCGCTCCGCCGCCCACTTGTCGCGATAGGTGTAGTCGAGCAGCGTGGCGAGATTGTAGTCGCCGCGCACGTACACATCGCCGCCGCGGCCGCCGTCGCCGCCATCGGGACCGCCGAGCGGGATGAACTTCTCGCGACGGAACGATGAGATGCCGGAACCGCCGTCCCCGCCGCTCACCTTGATCTGCACGCGATCGATGAACGATGTCATGCGCGCCGCACCCGTGCCCAGAGCAGAGCGTAGCGATGGCTGGACTCCGGCCCGATGCGCGGTGCCACTATGCGCAGCGTGTCGTCCACCTCGCCCGGAGTGGCGCCCGCGTTGATCGCGCCGTGCAGATGCGAGTGCAGCTGCCGGTCCTGCTCGAGCGCCGCGCACGCGGCCACGATGCACAACTCCCGCCGCTTCAGATCCAGCCCGGGCCGCCCCAGCACCCGGCCGTACAGATCGATCATCCACGTGTCGAGCGCGGGGTGCAGGCTGCGGATGTTCGCGCGCAGTCGCTTGTAGAGATTTCCGTAGACCTGCTCGCACGTCTGCTCGCCGCGCGACCGCCACAGCGCGCCCAGCCACTCTTCGAAGTCCGCGGTCTCCGCCACGCGATTGGATGCACGCCGCCACAGGCGCATGCCGTTGAGCGTTCGGGGAAAGCCGGCGAACAGGTACGTTTGCAGCACCAGCTCCTCCACCCAGTGTGGATCGATGGCCGCCTTCGCGGCGCTCTCGAGCGACACCCGCATCTCGCCCTCGGTTCCCACTGCGAGCACTGCGGCGAGATCCACGAGCTGCGCGGTTGGCGCGTCGAGCGTGCTGTAAGCTGATTCCGTTTGGGAGACAGACGTCATCGGGATGTCGCGAGGTGAATCAATGATGGGAACGCCTCAATGTGCGACGCGGACTTCGCCGACGAGCTCATTGCGCGTATTGAGAATCGGTGTGCGGCCAAATGCAGCCAACCGCGGCGGGAGCTCGTCTGGCAGAACGCGCAGACGTTGCAGGAGAGTCAGGAGCGCAGGATGCTGGGCGCGCGCCGCTCCGTCCTCCACCTTGATCGCCACCGCGATTCGTTCAGCAGGTATGCTAACCGCATGCACCCCTTCCGCGCCGACTTTGCTGATCAGCCGTCCGCCGGTCTCCTCGACCAAAACCGTGTCGAAGCGATCGGTCCCGCCGAAAAGAAACGGATGTGAGGCGATGGCTCCAAGAATGCGGGCGGGCACCTCATCGCCGCGATCGGCAGCGGCACCGAGACGAGCGAACGCCAGAGCGAGCGCCCCGAGTGGCAGTCCCACGGCAACGACCCCGCAGCCGTCGACCATGAGGCGCATGTCGTCCCTCGGGCTCCCGCTCCACTTCGCGATCTGCGCCAGTGCGCGGTCCTGTACCTCGTGTCCGAGCCGCTCGTAGCCGAGCGTCGGCCACGACTGCCCGCGCGCGAAGGCGAGCATGCCGGCGTGCTTCCCCGAGCAGTTGTTGTGCAGGCGCGTGGGTACCAACCCAGCCTCGTGCATGAGCCGAACGCCACGCCCCGTCAGTGGCTCGTGGGCGCCGCAGGCGAGGTCGCGTTCCTCGAGGCCGATCGACTCGAGCATCCGCGCGGCGAGCTCCACGTGCTCCGGCTCGCCTCCGTGCGATGCGCACGCAAGCGCGAGCTCCTCACTGCCCCACCGGCACGCGTCGAAGCCGCCCGACTCGACGAAGGAAAAGAGCTGAAAGGGCTTCGCGCACGAGCGCCACACCGTGGGGAACGCCGGATCGCCTGCGCTGCCGAGCACTGCTCCGTCGGCACTGCGGACGACTGCGTGCACGCGATGCCGCGATTCGATCGCCTCTCCGCGTGTGACGACCACGTCGAGCTCATACTGATTCGCTGACAGCCGCTCCTCCCGAGGTCGCCGCGGTCTTCGTGACCGCGACAAGTATTCCAACCAGCACGATCGCTCCCCCCACGAGCGTCCTTGCGGACGGCAGCTCGCGAATGCCGGGGAGAATGGCTGCGAGCACCGTGGCGCCCACAGGCTCGCCGAGCACTGCGAGGTTGACGACGAACGCCGGCGCGAACTTGAGCGCCCAATTCATTCCGGTATGTCCGAGCAGCATCGGACCGACCGCGAGCGCCGCAAAGATCGCGAGCTCGCGCGGCGGTTGATGCAGCAGCGGCAGGTGCGAGCTGATCGAGATCGCGAGCAGCGTGAGAAAGCACACGCCATAGACGATTCCGACGTACGGCCAGAGATCCAGCTGCTGCCGCACGCGCCGCCCCGTAAGGTAATAGACGGCCGCCGCGACTCCTCCGCCAAAGGCGAGCATGTCTCCGAGAAAGGCGTTGCGTGTGTGCGAGCCGGGCGCGCCGCCCCAATCCGCGGACCCGAGCACTGCCGCGCCGATCACGGCGAGCGCGATGCCGATCCATTGGCGATGCGAAGGCGCCTCGCGAAGCCACACCGCGGAGGCACCGGCCACGAGCACCGGCTGCAGGTCCACGAGCACCGTGGATGCAGCGATCGTGGTGAGCGCGATCGACGCGTTCCAGGCCCAGAAGTGGAGCGCGAGCAGCACCCCGGCCCCGGCGGCGAGCGCGAGCCCCGTGCGATCGAGGGTGCGCCACCGCCGCCATCCACCGGTGCTCGCCAGCGCCGCGCCGACGATCAGCAGCGAAAAAAAGAGTCTCCACGTGGCGATCACGACGGCGTGCGCATGCGACAACCGTATCAACGGCGCGGCGAACGAGATACCGATCACCGACAACGCCAGCACGCTCAGGATGAGCCGATTCGACGGACGCATGAGATGCGCAGAGCTTATCGACAACGCACGCGCTTCGACAGAGCCACGAACAAACCGCTCCCCTGATCGCTTCAGCTGCCAACCAAAGAAATTCAGGTCTCCATGCGCAACGCCCAATCGCCGCGCACAGGTCCGATCCGTTTTCTCATCCGTTCGATCCGTTCCATTTTCCAAAGCAGTTAGCGCTGAGCACTGCTCGCCCCTAGCCCGGAACGGCAACAGCCGCTCGGGCTGGCTCCTACTTTTTTGAGATACGGACAACAAACGGATTGAAAACGGATCGACCGGAGACGACAAAACCTTGAACGCTTGATGCTCGAAGCGTCGCGCGCGTCCACTTGCCGCGTTCGAGGCGCCGCATTCGCTGTCGTTCGTGTCCGGCAGCCGGCACTGGCTCTAGAAGACCTTCACCATCCCCTTCGTGTACTTCCGGGGATTCCTGCGCAAGTCTTCGAGTATCGCGCTGAGATCCGAGAGCGATTTGTTCAGCTTGTCGTAGAGCGCCGGATCGTTGATGATGCGCCCGGCGGTTCCGTTGGTGGACGAGAGCGCGCGCAAGAGGGAGTCTGCCTGCGACGTGACCGCGACCATGTGCGTGTAGAGCGTATCGTCCGTGAGCAGCCGGCCGACGCTGCTGTGTGGCGAGTGCAGTTGCGCGAGCACGGTGTCGAGCTGCGCCGTCACATTCACCAGGTGGTTGTACAGCGCCGGATCGTCGACCAGCCGGCCGAAGGTGCCATTGGGGCGATCGAGCCTCGTGAGCACGCCGTTCATGTGCGTGAGCGTGCCGTTCAATTGGTCGTACAGCGTGCGGCTGTTGATCAGCTGGCCCATCGTCCCGTCGCCGTGCGCGATGCCGCCGGTGATCGAGCGAAGATCGTGCGTGAGCTGCACGACATCCGTGAGCGCGCCGTTCGCCTGCGTCAACATCGCCTCGTAGTCGAGCGAGGGGAGGCTCTGGATCGTGTCTCCCGGTGGCAGGATGCCATAGCGCGGCGTGCCCGGCGAGATGTCGAGCACCTTGTCGCCCAGAAGGCCGAGCGACTTGAGCTTGATGCGCGAATCCTCGCGGATGAGGTTGCGCAGCCGCACCTCGACCTCCAGCGTCACGCGTAGATTCCGCATGGTGTCGCCGGACGGCGGAAGGAAGTCGATCTGCTTCACGTTTCCCGCGAGCTGCCCGGCCAGTGTCACCGTGCCACCCTTCTGCAGCCCGTTCGAGTTCGAGAGGAAGGTGACCAGCGTGTATCGCTTCGTGAAGAGATCCGCGGCCTCGCCGAGCTTGACCACCGCGATGGTGAGAATCGCGATGGCGGCGAGAATGAGCCCGCCCACCTTCAGCTGATCCCACGTGATGAACGTCGATCGTTTCATGGCGACCTCAAACTCCTCCGAGGAAGTCTTGCACGTACCGGTCCTGGCTCGCCGTCATGTCCTCCGGCGAGCCAAAAAACACAATGTGTCGATCCGCGAGCAGCGCGATCTTCGTCGCCATGCGAAACGCCGAGCGAATGTCGTGCGACACGACGACGCTCGTGACCTTGAGCTCGCGCTGGAGCTTCATGATCAGGCGCGTGATCGTTCCGGTCGTGAGCGGGTCGAGGCCCGATGTCGGCTCGTCATAGAGCATGATCGCGGGATTCACCGCCATCCCGCGCGCGATTCCCACGCGCTTCTTCATTCCGCCGGAGAGCTCCGCCGGCAACTGCTCCATCACCCGGTCGGGATCGAGATCCACGAACTCGAGCTTCTCCCGCACGCGCGTTTCGATCTCATCGTCCGTGAGCTCCGTGTGCTCGCGCAGCGGGAACGCGACGTTCTCGAACACCGACATCGAATCGAACAGCGCGGCGCCCTGGAACACCATTCCCATCTTCTGGCGGATCACCAGCGCCTCTTCGTAGGTGACATCGTTGAGCACCTCGCCGTCGACGATGACCCGCCCCGAGTCGGGGCGAAGCAGCCGCAGGATGAGCTTCAGAATGGTCGACTTTCCGGTGCCCGACTCGCCGGCAATCACGATCGTCTCGCCGCGGCGCGCGATGAGGGAGACGTTCTCGAGGATCGGCCGGTCGAAGGCGAGCGAGACACGATCGAGCTCGACGATCGCCTCCCGCGAGATGGCGACGCGGTCCTGCGTTTCCTCGCCTTCCTGCAGCTCCTCCGCAAACCGCGCGCGCAGCTCATCCTCGGCGCGGCGCAGTCGCGGCTCTCCCTCGAGCTCGGGACCGCGGCGTCGCTCCTCCCCGTGCGCGGCCGGCGCCGGAGCGCCCTCGTCGTCCGCGGGTGTGTCCATCATCCGAAGAGGAAGAGCAGGACTTGCGTGAGGAAGTAATCGACCACGAGAATCAGCACGCTCGCGACCACGACCGTCCGCGTGGTCGCATTGCCCACCCCTTCGGTACCGCCTTTCGTGTTGATCCCGAAAAAGCAGCCCGTGATCGCGATGATCCCGCCGAATACGAACGGCTTGACGAGCCCCTGCACGAAATCGCTCGGGATGTAGTGCAGTATGAATCCGCCCGACGCGATCTGCTCCCACACCGTGCGCCAGTAGAGCCCGACCGGAATGCCGACGTACGCCGTGGCGATCACGTTGCCGCCGCCGATGCCCACCGTGTCGCTGAGGATCGTGAGCACGGGCATCATCACGAGCGCCGCTATCAGGCGCGGGGTGACGAGCTTCTTGATGGGATCGACGCCCAGCGTGTTCAACGCATCGATCTGCTCGGTGACCCGCATCGATCCGATCTGCGCGGCGATCCCCGACCCGACGCGACCGGCAACGAGAATCGCCGCGAGCACGGGACCGAGCTCGCGTACCATCGACGCGGTGACCAGGCGGCCGATGTACATCGTTGCGCCGAATTGCGCCATCTGCACGGACGTCTGCAGCGCGAGCACCATGCCGGTGAAGAATCCCGTCAGCAGCACGATACCGAGCGACTCCACGCCGATCGCATCCATCTGCTGAACCACATCGCCGATGTAGAACGGCCGGGCCACGATGAAGCGAATGGCCTTCGCGGCGAGTCCAAAGTACTCCTGGACTGCCAGCACCCGCCGCTTTGCCCCTTCGTTGATGCTTGCGAGAAAGCCTGCCAATCGCAGCCCGCGCGAGAGTGATCCCGATGCCGGGAAAGGAGTGCACTGGACGGTGTAAGGGCAAAGGACGTGCCCGAGGTCGCTTCAATCTAGTGATGCTGCCCTGCGTGCCCTAGCTTACCCGCCCATGGCATCCCTTCTCGCGCGCGATCGGCTGTCGGCCCTGCTCGACGCGGCCGGCGGGCGACGGATTGCCGTGATCGGCGACGCGATGCTCGACGTCTATCTTCGCGGCGACGTCGACCGGATCTCCCCCGAAGCGCCAGTTCCCGTGGTGCGAGTGCGCCACCGGCAGAACGCGCTCGGCGGCGCTGCCAACGTGGCGCAAAACGTCGTCGCGCTGGGAGCGCACTGCGAGCTGGCGTGCGTGGTCGGGGCAGACGCGAGCGCGCGGTCGCTGCGCGACATGCTGGTCGCGATCGGCGCTCCGGACTCCGCGATCGTCGAGTCCGCGCGCCCCACGACCACGAAGACGCGGGTGCTCGCCCGCGCGCAGCAGGTGGTGCGCGTGGACGAGGAGGAGGACGGCGAGCTCGGGGCAGCGGACGTCGCGCGCGTGCTCGCGGTGGTGCGCACGGCGGTCGCGCGCGCGGACGCCGTGATCCTCGAGGACTACAACAAGGGCGTGCTCGTCGCCGCGGTGATCGAGGAGGCGCTCGCCATCGCAGCGAGGCGCGGCATCCCGGTGGTCGTCGATCCCAAGTACCGGAATTTCTTCGCGTATCGTGGTGCAACGATCTTCAAGCCGAATCGCCGCGAGCTCGAGTCCGCACTCGGCGCCACGATGGATGTCGAGCATCCGGAGACGCTCCCCGCGCTCGTGCAGCGCCTCGGCGTCGCGAATCTGTTGCTCACGCTCGGCGAGCGCGGCATGGTGCTCGTGGGCGCGAAGGGCGAGACCGTGCGCGTGCCCACGACCGCGCGCGAGGTGTACGATGTGGTTGGTGCGGGAGACACGGTGACTGCGTATCTCGCGGTGATGCTCGCCGCCGGTGCCACGGTGGCCGAGGCGGCGATGATCGCGAACTTCGCGGCCGGGGTGGAGGTGGGGAAGCTGGGCGCCGCGACGGTGAGTGGCGCCGAGGTGCTGAGCGCGTACGACGACGTGGCTGCGCGGCGATGATGCTTTGTGAGCGGCGGCGGAAGCGAGTAGTTTCCTGAACGAACGACGGGCCCTTAGCTCAGATGGTTAGAGCAGCGGACTCATAATCCGACGGTCGCAGGTTCGATCCCTGCAGGGCCCATGAAAAAGAATCCGGAGCAGCAAAATGGGCTATTCGAGGTAGCCCATTTTTTTTCGTTGTTACCGATGATGAAGCCAGCCTATGGCATCTTCGTTCCTTCGGTGCGCAGCCGCATAACGGAGTCGGGGCCGGCGTGCGAGTAGTGCGCAGTCGTCATGCCCGTGAGCTTACCGCCCTGCAGTCTCGAGACCACATCAGTCTGCACCTTCACGCCCTTGCGGCGCTGGCTGGGAAACACATCCGATTTCATCATCACACTGTCTCCCGAAAAGCTGACGTGCTGTTTCACCTTCACACCGCTTGGAAATGCAACGACTGCGGTGGAATCCGAGGTTGATGTGAGCACGAACTTGGTAGGCGTGGTGTCTTTTCCCGATTCGGGCACCGACTGCATCTGCCATTTACCCGCGAGATCGCTCGGCGAAAGCGACGGAGCAGCCGGAGCGGGCGCAGGTGCGGGTGCCGGTGCCGACGCAGCCATCGCTGCTGCGGCGGAGGCGCTGTCTTTGGCGGCTTGATCGCTCTTCGCACATCCGGCGAAAAACACAATGGCGGAGCAAGCGATCGCCACACGCGGCATGTAATGCATACGAACCTCGGTCATGTTCGAGACGTGTGCCTGCGGGGATGCAGCCCTGGAGAGGATACGCGGCGCTGCGGAGGAGTCAAGTAGAAGCCTTCCTCCGCTCCTGGATTTCGTTCAGCGAGCTGCGCCCACCAGCGGCTTCACCACCGCATCGAACGCCGCGGTTCTCACCGCTCCTCCGCGCCTGACCTGCACCCACACGCGGTACTTTCCCGCGCGCGGGAACGCGTAGGGGAAGCTCACGTCGCCCGGAATGCTGGCGACGGACATACGCGCCATCGCGGAGTCCTCGCGCGCGATGCTTTTCCCGATCGATACCGCACTCGTATCGCCGCGTGTTCGCCGCGCGAACGCCTGCTGCGCACCCATCGACGCGGTTCCCGACGGATGCAGGTGGATGAACACCGACCCATCCTCGCGCATCACGACCGCGTGCGCGGCCATGCCGAGATACGGCTCAAGCGACGCCGACGCACCATTGGGATCGCGAACCACGAAGTGAAGCGAGGCCGGCGTTCCGGCAATGAGCGGCGTGGAATCTCGCTGCCACTTCATCGTCGATCCGTCGTCGAGATGCGCAGTGTTCGATGCATCCGCGACCGCGCCGGTGAAGGTAGCGTCATCCGAATCACGGGCCGTCGAGCGCGTCGCGATCGGCGGCAGGTCGATCGAGCCCACGAGCGTCTTTGCAAAACCACTCTCGTGGACGATGTCGCCGAACAGCTGATAATGCCCCGCGGGAAGCGGCGGCAGCGTCGAAGTGAAATCGATCGTGTCGGCCGTCGCGGGATGGAGATGCGCGAACGCGCCCATTCCGGGCATTCGCACCAGAAAGAGATGCATCATTCGGCCGTGGTCAGTGATCAGCGGCGACCACGCCGAGCTGCGAGTGCGCCTCAGCCACGCCGAGTCGTTCCGCATGATCCACACGGAATCGACGATCTTCAACTGAAGCTGCGGTTGCCCTTCGGCGATCCGTTCGGAAAGTGCGATTGCGAACGGGCGATAGAGGTTCGCTCGAAAGTCGGCATCGACGCCATCCCACCAGAGCTTCCCGCCGCCGATCACCACCGTGAAGAACACGAGGCTCGCCACCATCGTCGCGCGGGCGCGCCACAGCCGGCGCCTGTCCGGCGCTGCACCGGGAGGAAGGACGCTCTCGCGCACAGCCGCTCCCGCGATCGAGACGATGCCGAAGAGGAGAAAAAGCCCGAGCGCCGCCAACAGGATTCCGAGCGGCTTCTGCATGGGGAGGCGGCCGCTCGCAACTGCGGTTACCGGAACGATCACGGACCCGTCGCCGTGCGCTCCGCGCACACGCACCGTCACGCTGTTCGATCCGGGCGCCATGATCCAGAGCCGCGTCTGATATTCGCCGGGCACTCCGGGTACCAGCGTGCCGACATCCGGCGGCGGCGCGCCCGCACTGGCATCGAACACGTTGATCATCGATGTGACCTGAGACACGCTGTCGCTCATCACCCGCGTGTAGATGTCGGCAACCCCGGGAATCACCGACGGCATTCGCACATTGACGACGACATGATATGGCCCCGCACTGCCCTCGAACCAGCTGTCCGGGCTGCCGATGTGCGCCGAGCACACCAGCACGACGAGCGCGATGCCGAACGCCTTCAGCGGAACTCGGCTCACCGCATCACGCGTGTCATGCCGTTACCCACCCAGAGCCCAATGCGCGCGGATACGACCGCGAATGCTGCCGCCACGCCGAGTCCACGCAGAAACAACGGGAAGCTCGGATGCCCGACCGCATCTCTGGCCAGGTTCCAGAATCGATGCTGGAAGGGCCCCGGACGCACCATGTACGGCCACTGGCCTCCCGCAAACACATAGTTGCGAGCGGCGGGAGAGAGCAGAAAATCCGCGAAGTACCACTGGACCGCCACCATCACGAGCACGAATGCGACGCCCAGCGCCACGGAGGCCAGCCAATCGTGCCTGCCCCCATAGCGCGCGACGAGCAAGTCGACCGCGATTGCCGGAAACACCAGCAGCAGGGGAAAGGTCGGGGGCACCATGTGCGTCACCGCCGTGTAGATCGGCGCCAGTTTCGGAACCGCCGGAACGAGCTGCAACACCCACATCATGACCAGCACGATGGCCATGTACACCGCTGCCGCCTTCGCCGCCGGAAAGCGGAAGCGCCCTGCACGCGCGATGGCGACGAGGGTTACGGTGAGTGCGCCGCCAGCCACCTTGTAGAAGATGGGACTGTGCATCTCGTTCGGCCGGCTGGCGTACTCGCTGATCAACGTGGCGATCATCGTGATCAGCACGCCCGCCGCCGCGGTATACGCCCACCCGAGCACGCGCATCTCCCGCATCGCGACCGCGCGATTCTGGCGACCCAGCGCGAACAGCAGCGCGCCGATCTGAATGGCGACCATGCCGAGTGCGAGCACCATGTGCGGCGGACTCACGATCTGCACGTCGAGCCCGTACGCGTTGTGCCACCAGTTGTCGAAGGGCGCACTCGTGATCATCACGAATGTGCCCCAGATCGTCACCCAGGCGCCGAGCGGGCCCAGAAAGCCCCAGAAGCGCACGCTCTGCGCGCGGTCTTCGGACGAGCCGCGAAACGTCGTCGAGAGCACGAGCCACCCACAGCTGAATCCTGCGAGTATCGCGCCGAACTGCTCGAGCAGATGCGGGAGCGTCCAGAAAGTGTCGCGCCCCACGGTGGAGTGCCACGAGATGTCCCAGAGCAAGCCGACGACGATGCACGTCGACGAGACGAGCACCGCGGAGAGAGGCCACGACCGCGTCGAGCTCCGCTCCGACGCGGTGCTCTCCGTTCTCGCCGCCTGAACGGGTGCCGCGATGCTCGCCATGTCGCGCCCTAGCGGAAGATCGCCACCGATTTCACCAGCGTCTGCGTCACGCCCCACGCCAGCGGCACCAGCACGAAGGTCCACGCCAAAACCACGAGAAGCTTGCTGCTGTTCTCCGCCCGCGAGCTCGCGCTCGCACTCTGCAACCGCACGTCGTCAGCCACGTGTACGCTCCGGTGCCGGGGTGAATACGCGCATCGTGCTCGTGTCGGGAATCTCGGGCGAGTGATACTTCTCGTTTACCGGACGCACCATCAGATCGCAGATCAGGCCGATGAGCAGCAGCCCGGCCATGATGTAGAGGGTGAGATCGTACTGATGCGCCTTGGGCACTCCGTGATCCGTCTGGTACTTCCCGATGTAGCTCACGAGCGCGGGGCCAAGCACGCCGGCGGTCGACCATGCCGTGAGTATGCGACCGTGAATCGCTCCCACCTGTCGCGTGCCGAACAGGTCGCGCAGATACGCGGGTATCGTCGCGAATCCGCCACCGTACATCGTGAGAATCACGAAGCAGCAGAACACGAAGAGCGAGACACTTCGTATCCGCCCGCTCAGCGGAATCAGGACGTACATGAGCGGCCCGAGCGTGAAGAAGACCAGATACGTCGCCTTGCGTCCGATGTAGTCCGAGAACGTGGACCACAGGAATCGTCCGGACATGTTCGCGATGCTCAGGAGTCCAACGAAGCCGCCGGCGATCACCGCGGTGATGCGAACCGGAAAGAAGTCCTGGCTCATTGGCGATGCCTGACTCAGAATGCCGATTCCCGCGGTCACGTTCACGAGCAGCATGATCCAGAGCAGCCAGAACTGCGGCGTCTTCCATGCGTCGTTCACCGATACGTTGTAGCTCGACACGAGCTTGGACGGATGCTCAGATGGAACGTACCCGATGGGATTCCACCCCGGCGCCGGCACGCGCACGGTGAACACGCCGAACATCATGTAGATCAGATAAATCACGCCGAGCGCCGCAAACGTTCCGGTCGTGCCCACCCCATGATGCAGCGCGTGGAAGTACCCCATGAGCTTCACCGAGAGCGGCGCCGCGATCATCGCGCCTCCGCCGAATCCCATGATCGCGAGCCCCGTGGCCATTCCGGGCTTGTCCGGAAACCACTTGATCAGTGTCGACACGGGCGAGATGTAACCCAGGCCGAGTCCGATCCCCCCGAGCACGCCGTAGCCGAGCAGGAGCAGCCATAGCTGATGGAGGTGCACGCCAACGGCTCCGATGAAGAAGCCGAAGCTGAAGCACATCGCGCTCGCGAACATCGCCTTGCGCGGGCCCACGCGATCGAGCCACGCACCGAATACCGCTGCCGAGAGGCCGAGAAAGACGATCGCGAGACTGAACACCCAGGTCACTTCCGGAATGCTCCAGTCGGTTGGCGCTGCCGCCACCGCGTCCACGAGCTTCGATTGCGAGAGCGCGCGCAGTGTATCGGTGGGCGCGAGCTGACTCACCGCCATCAGCTTCGTCAGCGGCTTGTTGAACACGCTGAACGCGTACGCCTGTCCGATCGACAGATGAATCGCCAATGCAGCGGGAGGCACGAGCCAGCGGTTGAAGCCGGGCTTCGCAATGCTCCGTTCACGATCGAGGAAGGACAGTAATGCCATGCCGTCGTCCGGGTTCGAGGAATGCTTCGCAGCCTCGGTACTCTATCCTCGAATGCGCGCGGTCGCCACTACCCCGGCACTCCCCCGCACTCCCCCGCACTACCCCGGCTTCCCCGCGGCCATTACATTTTTCGCTCGGCCGCGATCGTCTCGCAGCCGCGTTCGGTCGCGTAGCTCAGCTGGTTAGAGCGCTGGTCTCACATACCAGAGGTCCGGGGTTCGAGTCCCTGCGCGACCATGCAACACGAGCCCCCAATGCCATTGGCGCTGGGGGCTCGCTTCACATCCGAGCTCGTTCGCTCAGAGCACCGCGATCAGAGCACCGCGATCGGGACGATCCCCTCACCGCCGCTCGCGTAGCGCTCACCGCACGATTCGCACTGGACGCGCACTCCCTCGGGCACGCGCGAGAGGAGTGGCAGCTTCTCCCCGCACTGACACACCCAACCCACGACCCGCGCCGGCACGCCCACGACCATCGCGTAGGCCGGCACATCGCGCGTCACGACCGCGCCCGCGCCCACGAAGCAGTACTCGCCCAGCGTGTTGCCGCACACGATGGTCGCGTTCGCGCCGATCGACGCGCCGCGCCGTACGAGCGTCTCGCGATACTCGTTCCTGCGCGAGATGTGGCTGCGCGGATTGTACACGTTCGTGAACACCATCGATGGCCCGAGGAACACGTCATCCTCGCAGATCACGCCCTCGTACAGGCTCACGTTGTTCTGCACCTTCACGTTCCGGCCCAACCGCACGCGCGGCATCACGACGACGTTCTGTCCGAGACTGCAGGCGGGGCCGATGTCGCAGCGCGGCATCACGTGGCAGAAGTGCCACACCTTCGCGCCCGCGCCAAGCACCGACTCATCATCGACGTACGCGGACTCGTGCACGAAGGCGCCGTTCGGCAGCTCGCGCATTTCGGGTGCACCCGCTCCGGTGCCCCGCTTGGTCACGCGCGCTGCCCCTCGCGCGAGAACGCCCGCAGCGGCAGCGCGATCTCGCGCTCGGAGCGCGCGGACTCGTAGATCCCGAGGATGAGCTCGAGCGACTTTCTCCCCTCGCGGCCGTCCGTCTCCGCCGCGGCCTCACCGCGCAGAACCGCCACCACGTTCTCATAGTACGGGCGGTGCCCCGATCCGTACACGGATAGCGGATTCGGCGCCGCGCGCAGCAGCTCCGCCTCGCGATCGATGTCGTCGTACTCCGCGAACTCCCAATGCTCGATGCGATTGAGCGCGGTGCCGCCCACCTTCACCGTGCCGCGCTCGCCGATCACCGTGATCGAGCCCTCCATGTTGCGCGGGTACGCGAGCATCGTGACCTCGATCGTTCCGAGCGCGCCATTCCGGAAGCGGAGAATCGCGACGCCGGTGTCCTCACTCTCGATGCGGCGCGCGAGCGTCGCCGTTCGCGCGGTGACCGATTCCACCTGCCCCACGAGCCACTGGATCATGTCCACGTAGTGGCTTGCCTGGTTCATGAACGCGCCACCATCGAACTCCCACGTGCCGCGCCACGGCGCCATGTCGTAGTACGACTGCGGCCGGTTCCACCGCACGGTGGTGTTCGCGAGATAGATGCGGCCGAAGCGCCCCGCATCGAGCGAGCGCTTGAGCAGCTGGATCGATGGGTTGAGCCGGTTCTGCTTCACGACGAAGAGATGCACGCCGGCATCGTCACACGCCTGCACGAGCGCGTCGGCCTCCTCGAGGCGCGTGGCCATCGGCTTTTCGCAGATCACGTGCAGCCCGCGCTTCGCCGCCATGATCCCCTGCTTCGGGTGCAGCCCGCTCGGCGTGCAGATCGCGACGACATCGGCGCTCACCGTCCCGAGCATCTTCTCGTAGCTCGTGAAGTGCGGAACGCCACTCTTCTCACCCGCCATGCGCGCGCGCTGCGCGACTTCGTCGCACACCGCCACCAGCTCGAGATGCTCGTTCGCCGCGATCGCATCGATGTGGCGGTCGCTGATGCGCCCGCATCCGACGAGCATGATCCGGATCGGACGATCGCTGCCGCCGTCTACGCTCACGTTACGCTCCATTGTCGAGGCAGTGGTGACGCGGGTCAGGCGTGCGCGACGAGCGCCCGTTCAGGGTGCCCCGCTTCGTGGCGCGCGCAGGCATTGCGCGTGTCGATCACCAGCTTCGCGTTCCTGCAGACACGATCATAGTCGATCGATGAGTGATCCGTCACGACCATGACGGCGTCGGTCGCCTCGAGCGCGGCATCCGTGAATGGCACCGATACGCCGACCGCCCCGGCAGGCGTGTGCCCGTCGGCAAGGATCTCCGGGACATACGGATCGTGATAGCTCACGATGACTCCCTTGTTCGTGAGCAGGTCCAGAATCTCGAGCGCCGGCGATTCGCGCAGGTCGTCGATGTCCTTCTTGTAGGCGACGCCGAGCACGAGCACCTTCGACCCCCTGAGCGGCTTTCCGGCATCGTTCAGCGCGTCCTGCAGCTTGCCCACCCAGAACGCAGGCATCTCGGTGTTGATCTCGCCTGCGAGCTCGATCATGCGCGTCTTGTAGTGGAGCGTGCGCATCTTCCACGCGAGATAGTGCGGGTCCAGCGGAATGCAGTGACCGCCGAGCCCGGGGCCCGGGGTGAACTTCATGTAGCCGAAGGGCTTCGTCGCCGCCGCCTCGATCACTTCCCACACATCCACACCGAGCCGGTCGCAGATCATTGCCATCTCGTTCACGAGACCGATGTTGATCATGCGGAACGTGTTCTCGAGCAGCTTCGCGAGCTCCGCGCTTTCGGGCGATGTCACCTCGACTACGTTGTCGATGAACAGCTTGTAGATGCGCCCACCCAGCTCGGTGCACTGTGCGGTCACGCCGCCGAGCACCTTCGGCGTGTTCTTCGTGTGCCATCGCGCGTTTCCCGGATCCACTCGCTCCGGGGAGAAGCAGAGATAGAAATCCTTTCCCACCTGCAGGCCGTTCGACTCGAAGCGCGGCAGCATCAGCTCTCGTGTCGTGCCCGGATACGTGGTGGATTCGAGTACCACCAGCTGCCCGGGTCGCAGCCGCTCCACGATCGCCTCGGTTGCAGCGACGATGTACGACATGTCCGGATCCTTCGTCTTTCCGAGCGGAGTCGGCACGCACACGGAGATCACATCGCACTCGCCAAGGCGCGACATGTCCGTCGTTGCCTCGAGCGTGCCGGAGCGCCGGAGCGCCGCGACGTCCGCTCCCTTTACGTCCTTGATGTGGCTCTCGCCAGCGTTCACGAGCGCGACAACGCGCTCCGAGACCTCAAATCCCAGGACTTGGAGGCCCGCGCGTCCCATTTCGACGGCCAGCGGCAGCCCCACATAGCCCAATCCCATCACACCGCACACAAGCTCGCGGCGGTCGATTTTCCCCGACAGCGATTCGTAGGTTCCCACTGGTCCGTAGTTGGGTGGTGAGGTCGATGTGCCCGGAGGACAGTCTCCGCGCAAGGCCGGTAACCTCGCCGGGGCGTCGGCAGTCTAAGAAAGAGCGCGGCGCGCGCGCCTCGACACCCGTAATTCGCCCTCGGGCCGAGGCAATGGGGAAGAACTTAATGGAAGCAAATTGAGCGATCAAGCAAAACGCTATCCACTGCCGCTGGCGGCCTCCGCCCTGCCCGCGATCCTGCCCTGCGCGCACAATGGATGCCCGCTCGGCGTCGACGCCCCGGCGATCGCGAGCGCGCTGCTGGCCGGCGATCACCCGCGCGCGTACCTGCTGGCACGCGGCCCAAATCCGTTCGCCAGCGCCTGCGGGCACGGCTGTCATGCGCCCTGCGAGACCGCTTGCAATCGTCGCGCGTTCGGAGCGCCGGTCGCGATCGCGGCGCTCGAGGCGTACGCGAGCGGCTTCTCGACGCCGGCCACCCTGCCCTCGCCCGAGCCGTGCACGAGCGCGCACGATGCGCGCTCCGTGTCGGGGCTCGTCGGCCAGACTCCCGACAACGCCTTCCGGGCACCGCGCTCGGGAAAACGCGTGGCCATCATCGGCGGGGGCGCCACCGGCATGGGTTGCGCCCACGATCTCGCGCTTCTCGGTCACGAGAGCACGATCTTCGACGAGGCGAACGAGCCCGGCGGCGTGCTCACGGGCGCGATCCCGTCGTTCCGGTTCCCCGTTGCGAGCGCGCGCGCCGAGTGCGCCGCGATACTCGCGACACACGCGCAGCTCACCTTGAGCGCACCCGTCGTGGGAATCGAGACGCTGCGCGCGATGCTCGCCACGGAGTTCGACGCGATCTTTCTTGCGATCGGCGCGTCGATGCCGGCCGAGCAGCTCTTTGCGGACCAGCCGCCGCATCCGCGCGTGGTCGACGCGATGGCCGTGCTCGGCAAACACACGCCGTTGAGCGGACGCGTGGTGGTGATCGGTGATGGCGACCTCGCGCTCGACGCCGCGCGCGTCGCGCTTCGTCGCCCGCGCAGCGAGGAGGCGCGGAGCGTCGCGACCGCGCACGTGGTGCTCCCCGATGCGCTCGAGCAATCATCAGCGCCGCCGGCAGCGATCGCTGCGGCGCTCCAGGACGGCGTGGTCCTGCTTGGCGGATGGCACGCGCGCCGGTATCTCACGGACGAGCAAGGTGCGCTCACTGGCGTCGAGATCGCGCATTCGACCGACGGCGTGACCAAGGTGCTTGCCTGCGACTCCCTCGTGATGGCGGTGCGGCGCGTGCCCGCCCGCCAGTTCGGCACCGAGCTCAGATACGACTCCGATGGTTTCATCGCTGTCGAACCATTCACGCTGCAGACATCGCTGCGCGGAGTATGGGCGGGAGGCGCCTGCGCCTTCGGACATCGCACGATCGCGCATGCGGTCGCCGATGGCAAACGAGCGGCGTGGCAAATCCACTCCGCGCTCACGAAGTGCGCAGTACGGACGGTCGTCTCCTCCGCATGGGTGGAGCTCGACGAGGAGGAGTGGGATGGCAAACGCGCGACGCGCGCGATCGCGGCGCGCCGTGTCGATGTCGCCGCATCCACGGCGCCCCCCGCGGATCCGTTCTCCAGCAGCGCGCTGCGCGATCAGCAGGAGATCGTGCGCGAAGCGACCCGGTGCTTCGATTGCTCGGTGCTGCCCGTGGTCACCGATGATTGCACGAAATGCGGCAGGTGCGTGAACGGATGTCCCGAAGGGGCGCTCTCGTTGTCGAGCGACGAGCTGCGCGTGATCAACGTGGATGCATCGCGGTGTACGCGCTGCGGCGCCTGCGTGGAGATGTGTCCGCCGGGTGCGATCGCGATGGCGCGCGCGATCTGGGAAGCGCGTCTCGTCGCTGGCGCGGCGCCGGTGCCCGAGCGACGCGCGCCGATCATCCGGCGCGCGCCCAGCTACACGCCGCCCGACATCGGCGGGCTGCCCGCGGTTCGCATCTAGCTCACCGTCGCGCCGCTGCGCTTGAGCCGCCCGATCAGCGCCTCGGTGGCGCGCACGTGCAGCACGAGCACCGAATCCTCGTTGCGCTGATCGATCACTTCACTCTCCCGGTGCAGCTCGGCCAGCAGTCGTCCGTCGCCCGCGGGGATCCGGACTTCCGCGATCGGCCGCATCGTGCGCACGCGTGCGACGAGCGATCGCACCAGGGGCTCGAGGCCGCCCTCGGTCACCGCCGAAACGAAGATCGAGTCGGGGTACGTGTCGCGCACGCGCTCCTGCAGCGCGAGCAGCTCATCGTGGCTGAGCTGGTCGATCTTGTTGAACATGTGCAGCACGGGCTTTTCGGCGACGCCGAGCTCCGCGAGCACGCCGTCCACCACGTGCACCTGATCTTCCCACGTCGCGCGGCTCGCGTCGATCACGTGCAGCAGCAGCTCCGAATCGTTCACCTCCTCCAGCGTGGCGCGGAACGAGGCGACGAGATGATGCGGCAGCTTGCGGATGAACCCGACCGTGTCCGTGATGAGCGCCTTCTGGTGCTCCCCCAGCTTGACCTCGCGCGTGAGCGGATCGAGCGTCGCGAACAGGCGATCCTCGACGAACACCTGCGAATCCCCCGCGAGCGCGCGCAGCACGGAGGACTTTCCGGCATTCGTGTAACCGACCAGTGAGACGCGGAACTCACCCTTGCGCGAGCTCCGCTGCACCACGCGCGCGCGCGTGACGTCCACGAGCCGCTCCTTGAGCAGCTTGATGCGGTTGTTGATCAGCCGGCGATCCGTCTCCAGCTGCGTCTCGCCGGGGCCGCGCATGCCGATGCCGCCCCGGAACTTCTCGAGGTGCGTCCACATGCGCGTCAGGCGCGGCAGCGTGTACTCGAGCTGCGCGAGCTCCACCTGCATCTTCGCCTCACTGGTGCGCGCACGCGTCGCGAAGATGTCGAGAATGAGCTCCGCCCGGTCCACCACGCGCGTGTTGAGCGCGGTCTCCACGTTGCGTCCCTGCGCCGGCGAGAGCTCATCGTCGAAGATGATGACGGTCGCCTGCTGCTCGTCGATGGCGCCGCGCAGCTCCTCGATCTTGCCTTTGCCCAGATAGGTGCCCGGATGCGGACGGTCCAGCATCTGGGTGACTTCCCCGACCACGATGGCTCCGGCCGTATCCGCGAGCTCCGCCAGCTCCTCGAGATGCTCGCCGAGCTGCTGGCGCGCGCGGGACGATTTGATCGGGGCGCCCACGAGGATCGCACGCTCTGCGGGCGGATGAAGATCGATGGAGGTTCTAGAGATGGCTGGACCTGTGTTTTCGAGTCAGTGGGTTGCGCCCGACATTGAGTTGAAGTGCCCCGTGCGATCGTACTTGATCGTGAAGTTGCCCACCCCGGAGCCGACGGTGAGATCTCCGAGCACGCGATACGGGACGGTTCCGTTGTTGATGAGATCGCGAACCGCACCGCTCGCCCCACCCCACGTGAAGCGAAGCGGAAGCTCCACATCCGTGGAGTCGTTGCTGCCGACGGAGAAGCGCTTGTCCAGCGCGCCGGAGCCGAGCGGGAGCGTGTCCACCATCAGCTCGTACGTGAGCCGCTCGGCATCGAGGCCGAAACTGTTCGGATTATAAACGCTCAACACGATGTTCAGCGTTCCACCGTTCAGTCCGAGGCCGCCCACACGCACGTCCTTGAAGTTCACGACGGGCTCCCTGAATCCTCCGCGGCCTAGCCCACCGCACGACGCGCTTGCGAGGACGAGCGAAGCGATGACTGTTGCCTTGAGGCGCATACGATCTCCCAATGTGTGTTCGCGATTGTCCAGCTACTCGTCCGGCGACTGCTCATCGGCCGCCGCCCTCTCGCGCAGCTCCGCCCACCACGCGAGGCGTTTGCTGATCTCCTTCTCGAATCCAAAGCGCCCCGGCTCGTAAAGCACGGTGCCGCGCAGGCTGTCGGGAAGATACTCCTGCGGAATGTAGGCGTCCTCCGCGTCGTGCGCGTACTGATACCCTTTATGGTAACCCAGTTCCTTCATGAGCGGCGTCGGCGCATTTCGAATGTGCAGCGGCACGCCCTCGGCGGGCGATTCGCGCGCGGCTGCGAGCGCCGCGGACAACGCGGTCTTCGCGCTGTTCGACTTGGGCGCGGTCGCGAGATAGATCGTCATCTCGGCCAGCGGCAGATATCCTTCCGGTGCGCCGAGCATGTGCCAGGCATCGCGTGCGGCGACCGCGAGCTGGAGCGCGTTCGGATCGGCGAGCCCCACGTCCTCGGCGGCCATCGCGATCGCGCGGCGAAAGATCGTCATCGGATCCTCACCGCCCTCGATCATCCGCGCCATCCAGTAGAGCGCGCCCTGCGGATCGGAGCCGCGCAGCGACTTGTGGTAGGCGGAGAGAAGATTGAAGTGCTCCTCGCCGGATTTGTCGTGGCGCGCGAACCGGAGCTGCAGCGCCTCGCGCGCGATGGGCACGGTGATATGCCCCCTCGCACCCACGTGCGACGCGGCGGCATCGAGCACGGTGAGAGCGCGGCGCGCGTCGCCGTCGGCTTCGGTCGCGATCACGGCGAGCGCATCGTCGTCGATCGTGAGATCGAGATCACCGAGTCCGCGCTTGCGATCCTCGAGCGCGGTGCGCAGGACCTTCGTCACGTCCTCCATGGTGAGCGCGCGGAGAACCAACACGCGCGTGCGCGAGAGCAGCGCGCCGTTGATCTCGAAGGATGGATTCTCGGTGGTCGCGCCGATCAGCGTGACGGTGCCGCGCTCGACGTGCGGAAGAAATGCATCCTGCTGGGCGCGATTCAAACGGTGGATCTCATCCACGAACAGCACCGTGCCGCGACCGCTCATCGAGAGGCGCTCCTCCGCCGCCGCGATGATCTCGCGCACGCGCGGCACGCCCTCGGTGACCGCGGAGAACGGGACGAACTCGCGATCGGTATAGTTGGCGATGAGGAGTGCGAGTGTCGTCTTGCCGCTGCCGGGCGGTCCCCAGAACAGCATCGATGACACCTTGCCACGCTCGATGGATTCGCGGAGCGCCATCCCCGGCGCAAGCAGGTGCTCCTGTCCCACGAACTCGTCCAGCGACGCGGGCCGCATTCGAGCCGCGAGTGGCTGCGCGCTGAGCGGCGGCGAAAACAACGACGGCGCGACTGCCCCTCCCGCCTGTCTGCCGCGCGCGCCCCGGCCCGCTGCCATGCTCAGAGTCCCGCGACCATACGCGTCGCGAAATACACGATGCAGCCGAGGACGAACGCGAGCTGCGGCCGCCAGTCATGCTTTCCCTGAAATTCCGGCACGAGATTCGAGGCAGCCACGTACAGGGTCACTCCCGCCGAGAGTCCAAGACCGATCGCGTCGAGCGCCGGCGCCGCATCCGTGACCACCACGCCAGCCATCGTGGAAACCCCGAGCGCGAGCCCCGCCTGCACTGCTCTTGCACGCCCCGCGCCAGCCGCCATGAACAGGCTCGCGATCGCGAAGCCTTCCGGCAGCTTGTGCAGCACGATGGCGGCGAAGACGATCGTGCCGAGCGCTGCGCTCACGTGAAAGGCGCTCGCGATCGCGACCCCGTCGACGAAGGTGTGCAGGAGCAGTCCGGCGAGCGCGGACACGCCCACGAGCTCCGTGACCTCGTGCGTCTCCTCGCCGAAGTGGAAGTGTGGCGCGAGCATGTGCTGCGTGAGATGCACGAGGAGATAGCCGGCCAGCGCCGCCATCGCGCCACGCGCGCCGGCACGCTCGATGGCCTCCGGAAAAATGTCCGTGAGACAGACGCAGATCATGAACCCGGCCGCGAACGCGATCATCGCATCGAGCGCGCGCGCGCTCCACTTCGCGCGCAGGGCAACGACGAGCGCGCCAACGACGTTCGCCGCCGCGGCGACGAGGGCGTACACCAGCGGCGTTCGGGTCACGCCGGCGTGAGCCCGAGCGAGTCGACGAGCGAGTCGAGCGCCGAGGTGAGCTCGGGAGCGGGTTGGAACTCGTGGTGCGAGACCTTCCAGCTGTTCGTGCGCACCATCCTCCGTTCTTCCAGCCCTTTGCCCTGCAGGAGATAGAGCCAGCGATCGGTGCGCGCGTAGATGAACAGCTCCAGCATGGGATTGAGCGTCAGCTGGTCCTCGCTCGAGTACACGGCGATCTCCACGCCGCCGGCGGCGGCGACGAGCGACTTGATGCGCGTGAGCGCGTCGCGCACGTCGGGAAGCGCAAGTCGATCACCGCGCCATTTCCGCTTGTCGCGCACGTCCACGATCGAGACGTCCACCGCGGGCGGCAGCTGCTCCATCAGCGCGAGGAACAGATCGACGATGCGCTCCGCGTGCGCGACGACGTGCGCGCTGTAGTAGTCGTCTTCCTTGGTGAAGACAAACCCGTCGGCGGCGGAACGAAAGCGCTTCCACACCGATGTCTCCGGCTGCCGGCCTCGAAACCACATGCGCGGACTCTCTTAATCGTGAGACTGTTCGCGAGCGAGCTCGCGCGCGCGCGCGAGCAGCCGATCGTGCGTGTTGCGCGCGGGCTCGTCGAGCACCCATTCCAGCAGCGCCCGCAGCACCGCGCCGAGCTGCGGCCCGGCCTTGATGCCTGCCTTCATGAGATCGCCGCCGCCAATGGCAAGATCGCCGATCTCCACCGGATCGCGAAAGGCCGCGCGCGACATGCGCCTGTAGAGCGAGCGGATGGCGGCCGACGGCGCCTCGCGCCCGCCCTCCACGAATTCCGCCGCGAACCGCGCCTCGGCCACCCGCAGAAATGCACTCACGCGCGTGCGCCCGATCCCGGCCACCCATCTGCGCACCGTCGCGTCCGACGGTGTGGCACCGGCGAGGAGCGAGTCGCGGATGGGCGGTGCAAGCGCATGCCATCGCTCGACGAGATCGCCGGTCCAGCGGATGCGGTCGTTCGAGAAGCGCAGCTCGCGGAGCGTGTCGCGCGCGGATGCCGGAGGGAGCTCGAGCACGAGGGCCGTGAGCCGATTCGACGTCCGATCCGACTGCGCGGCACTTCTCGCGCGCGGCAGGCGATCGAGCGTCGCGAGCGCAACATCGCTCGAGGCAGCGAGCGGCGGCGCGAGCACTGCAAATGCTCCGCTGTCGCGCCACAGGCGAAAGGCGTCGCCCGGCAGCTCCACCTGCGTCATCGTCTTCTCGATCTCCTGCTGCACTCGCTCCCTCGATAGGCGGCCAAGGTGCGGCGCGGAGCTCAGGATCGCGCTCCAGGTGTCGGACTCGATCGTGAAGCGGAAGCGCGCGGCAAAGCGGATCGCGCGGAGAGCACGCAGCCGGTCCTCGCGCATGCGATCCTCGGCCACGCCCACCGCACGCACGAGCCGGTGCGCGAGATCCGCGCGGCCGTGAAAGGGATCGTGCAGCGCACGCGAGTCCGGCCCGTAGGCGATCGCATTGATCGTGAAGTCGCGTCGCGCCAGGTCCTCGTCCAGACTCGCGCCGAATTCCACCACCGCGTGTCTCCCGTCGGTCTGCACGTCGCGGCGGAAGGTCGTGACCTCGTGCATCCTCCCCGCGTCGTCCAGCACGCCAACCGTGCCGAAGTCGATGCCGACGGGAACGGTGCGACGGAAGAGCCGCTGAACCTGCTGAGGAGTCGCGGCGGTCGCGAGGTCCCAATCGAGGTTCGGGTGCCCCAACAGCGCGTCGCGGACGGCTCCGCCAACGAACCAGCTCTCGTGTCCGGCACGGATGAGCGTGCGTGCGATCTCGAGCACCGATGGCGGGGGCTGAAGCCACTCGGCGCCATCCGTTTGCGAGCTCAGCTCCTTATCTTTATCCACCTATGCATCTCACCGGCATTCTCGACGACAGCGCCGCCATCCCGGCCTTCAAGGCCGCCGTCCTGTCCGTGCAGGCGCGCATTCGCACACCGCTCATCACCTCGGCGCGGCCTGTTCCGCAGATCAAGATCATGCGGCTGCTCACGCATCTGCTGTGCGCGGAACGCGAGCTTGAGATCGAGTCCGTGAGAATCCACGCGGACTCCGGATGCTCCGATCTCACCGGCATCATCGAGGTGAGCTGCACCGACGCGGCGCGCCGCTTCGCGTTCGCGTGGGACTGCGCCTGGCGCGCGCGTGAGATGGGATGGACCGACTGCTTCGGCTTTCCCGACCAGATGCGTGCGGCACGCGAGTACGACTGGCGCTGTTTCAAGAGCTGGCAAGCCGTGGACGAGATTCCGGAGGAGCGCTTCGCGACGGCCTGACGCAGCTGGCCGCGCGCGCGACTAGCCGCACAGCACACTTCCGCCGTTCACGTTCACGACCTCACCCGTGATGTGCCGCGCGAGATCGGAGCACAGAAACACGATCGGACCCGCGATGTCGCGCGCGCTCGCGACACGCCCCAGCGGGATCGTGCGCTCGATCCTCGCGCGACCGTCGCCCTCGAGCGACGCCGCCGCCATCTCCGTATCCACCCAGCCCGGCGCCACGCTGTTCACGGTGATGTCGCGCGGCGCGAGCTCCACGGCGACGGATTTCACGAAGGAGATCATCGCTCCGCGCGAGGCGGCGTAGTCGGAATGCCCCGCTTCGCCCCGCTGGCCGGCGGTACTGGAGACAAGCACGATGCGGCCGTGGCTCGACATGGCGCGCACGGCCGCGCGCGTGGTGGTGAACATCGAGTCCATGTTCACGCGCATGGTGGTGTGCCAGCGCTCGTCATCCATCTCGCCGATCGGAACATCGTCGAACGGCCAGATGCCCGCGTTCCCGACGAACAGGTCGAGTCCGCCGAGCTCGCGCGCGGCACGCGCGAACAGCAACTCCGTTCCCGCGACGGTGCCGATGTCTGCGGCCTGCGCGAAGCCCCGAACTCCGAGACTCGCGATCTGCCGCACCACTTCCTCGGCATCCTTCTCCCGATTCCGGTAGCCGATCCCGACATCCGCACCGCATTCGGCCAGCAGCAGCGCCGTGGCTGCGCCGATTCCGCGCGACCCACCGGTGACGAGCGCGCGCTTTCCCTTGAGATCGATCATAGCTCCTGCTCGATGAGCTCACAGATCGCGTGCTCGATGCACAGGTGCAGCTCCTGTGCGCGATCGGTGCGCTGTGTTGGAACGACGATGGTGAGATCGGCGAGTGCGCGCAGCGCGCCGCCGCTTCTCGCAGAAAACGCCAGCACCCTCGCTCCCACGTGCCGCGCCGCCTCTGCCGCGCGCAGCACGTTCGGCGAGTCGCCGCTCGTGGAGTGAATGATGAGGAGATCGCCGGGGCGCGCGAGCGCCTCGATCTGGCGCGCGAACACCTCTTCGAAGCCCAGATCGTTTGCGGCGGCGGTCAGGAGCGATGTGTCCGTCGTGAGCGCGATCGCCGCGACCGCACGCCGCGCGCGCATGTAACGCACGACGTACTCCGTGGCGAGATGCTGCGCGTCCGCGGCGCTTCCGCCGTTGCCGCAGAAGAAGAGCGTCCGCCCGGCGCTCACCGTTTCGCGAACCATGTCGGCCGCGCGAGCCATCTCCGCCTCGAGCGCCGCCGCGGTGGCGAGTGCCGCGTCTGCGAGCTCGCGGAGCGCGCCCACGATCGCATCGCTCACGCGCGCCTCATGAACATCGAGCGAAGCTTCGTCAGCATGCTGCGGTCCGTCCCGGGAATCGGCATCACGGGCAACACGGCCTGGCGGCCGAGCAGCCGGCGCGCATTCACCGTGCAGAGCAGCTCGGCCTGCTCGTGAGCCTCGATGCCCTCCAGCCAGTCGCGCGCCATGCGGAGCGAGCGCGAATCCCCGTGCGTGTCGCTCGCGATGATGTCGATGAGCCCTTCCTCCAGGAGCTTCCTCGCGAGCCGCGATGTGGGCGCGTTGCCGAACACCATGATGGCATCCATCTGGATCACGGCGCCCACGCTGCGCCACTCGCGCACCACCTCCGGCGTGCAGAGATGATAGCGCTCGGGATGCGCGATCACCGGCGTGACGCCGCTCACGCGGATCCGCAGAATCTCCTGGGTCGCGCCGGGCGGCACGTGCATGCGCGGAAACTCGACCAGCGCCGCGCCGGAGTCGCCCAGGTGCAGCTCCGGTGCAGTCAAATCGGCACCGGGCGCATCGAGCATGATCTCCCATCCCAGCACGAGCTTCGGCACCGGCGGGGCGTGCGCCACGAGCTTCGCGAGAATCTTGCGATGCCGCTCGATCGGTGCGCGCGCCGCATCCGTGGCCTTGAGATGCGGCGTGCACACGAGCACCGTCACGCCGTCCTTGCGGAACCGCTCGAGCACCGGTACGGATGCTGCTATCGAGGGCGACCCGTCGTCGACACCGGGCAGGAGATGCGTGTGGATGTCGATCATGCGCGCGCAGCCGTCGTCAGCGCGCCGAGCACGCGCGCGCCGCCCTGCTGCTCGAGCACTCCGCCCACGACGACGATGTCCGCGCCCGCATCCCGCGCGCTGCGCACGGACTCTGCGCTGCGAATGCCTCCGCCCACCATCAGCGGTCCACTCCATGCATCGCGCGCCGCACGAATGGTCGGTGCGCCAACCGCGCGCGACGCGCCACTCCCGGCATCGAGATACGCCGCGTGCATTCCGATGAGCGCCGCGGCGCACAGGTGGGCCGCCGTCACCTCCGGCTTGTCCGCCGGCAGTGGGCGCGTCTGGCTCACCGACTCCACCGATGTCACGTGGCCGCCGTCGATCAGGCAGTACGCCGTGCTGATGGCTTGAACCTCGGGATGGCGCTGGAAAAACGGCACGGCGCGCACGTGCTCCTCGATCAGGTACTGCGCGTTGCGACCGGAGACGAGCGAGAGCAGCAGCACCGCGTCCACACCCGCATCGAGCTGCGATGCCATCGCGGGAAATTGCACGAGCGGCAGTCCGGGAGCCGCACGCCTCAACCGTGCCGAGAGCTCGCCGCCTTCGCCGGCCGGCCCGAAACTGTTCCCGAGCAGCAGGAGTACAGCGCCCTCACCAGCCGCGCGACGGGCCAGCTCCTCCGCACCCGCACTCGTCGTGCGGTCTGGATCGATGAGCACGGCGAGTCCCGCGCGTCCGCTGAGGAGGCTCGTGCTCATGCGATCGATGAGGGTACGGCGAGCCTCGCGATCTCCACCATTGCCTTCGTGGCGCGCGCGGCCAGCGTTTCGGGCGACTCCGCGGCCGCTTCGAATGCGTACGTCACGAGGGCGTCCACCGCGAGCAGATCGAGCGCGCAATCGCGCTGCGCGCATCCGAGCGCGATGAGATCCGCGAGCAGCGACTCCGCCGCCTCGAGCACCACGTCGTACGTGCCCGACGAGCCCTCGCTCATCCGGGCGCCCAGCGCGGCGTGCAATCGCTCCGCCAACGGCGATGGCGGCGCGGGAGTGCGCGCGGTCAGCCAGTCGCCAACCGTCACGCGGCAACGCCCAGGGCGGCGCGCACGACCGAGGGCGCGTGCGCGATCGCGTCGCCGATGCGCGAAGCATCTGGAATCCCAGCCTGCGCCATGTGCGCCTTGCCACCGCCGCGCCCACCTGCCGCCTCCGCAATGGGCTTGATCAGCTGGTCTGCGCGCACTCCGCGCTCGCGCAGATCATCCGTCACGACCACGAGCAGTGTGCTCTTCCCTTCGCTGAACGACGTTGCCAGAACGCCAACACCGCTGCCGAGCTGGTCCCGCAGCGCATCGCCGAGCTGCTGAAGCTCTTTCACGTCACCCGCACTCACGCTCGACGACACGAGCCGCGAGCCGCCGATGCTCTGCGCTCCCGCGAGCAGCTGCTGCAGCTGATCGCCCCCGCCGCGCAAGCTCTCCTCCAGGCGCTTCTCGAGCCTGCGGCGTTCGTCGAGCAGCGTCTCGACGCGCTTGACCACGCCATCCGCCGGCGCGCGCAGCAGCTCGCCCAGCTTCTGCAGCCGCTGCTCCTCACTGCGAACGAGCTCGTACGCGCGCGGTCCGGTCACCGCCTCGATGCGCCGGATGCCGGCGGCAACGCCGTTCTCGCTCACGATCTTGAACAGCGCAATCTGACCCGTGTTTCGCGCGTGCGTGCCGCCACAGAGCTCGACCGAGAGTCCCGGAATGCTCACCACGCGCACCACGTCGCCGTACTTCTCGCCGAAGAGCGCCATCGCGCCGGAGGCCACTGCTTCCCGATATGGACGCTCCACTGTCTCGACGCTCGCGTTCGCCCAGATGCCCCGGTTCACGATCTCCTCGATCTCCGCGAGCTGCTCGGCCTTGACCGGGCCGTGATGATGGAAGTCGAAGCGCAACCGGTCCGGCGCGACGAGCGAGCCCGCCTGCGTCACGTGCTCGCCGAGCACCTGGCGGAGCGCCGCGTGCAGCAGATGCGTTGCCGTGTGATTGCGCTCGGTATCGCGACGACGGTCCGCCGGAACGTGTGCGTGCACGCGCCCGAAGCGCAGCTCGCCCGAGAGCTCGCCGATCGCAACGTGCCGTCCGTCGACCTTCTTCACCTCGTTCACGGCCACGCTCCAGCCGTCGCCCGTGATCTCGCCCACGTCCGAGATCTGCCCGCCCGATTCCGCGTAGAAGGGTGTCTCCGCGAGCACCACCGCAACGCGATTGCCGGGCAGACGGCGCACCGCGACGACTTCCG
>JAICLZ010000036.1 GCA_025929535.1 Gemmatimonadaceae bacterium | reverse complement strand
GCGAGCGCCGCCTTCGCCGCGTCGGCCACCTTCACCGTGTTCGTGCCGGGCTGGCGCGTCACCGCGAGCACGATCGCGCGCTGGCCGTTGTACCAGCTCGCCTGCTTGTCGTTCTGCACGTCGTCGTACACGCGTCCGAGATCGCCGAGGTGCACGGGCGCATTGTTGTACTCGGCCACCACCATCTTGCGGAACTGGTCGGCATCGTAGAGCTGGCCGGTGGCCTGCACCGTGAGCGTGCGCGTGTTGCCGTACAGCACGCCGGTGGGGAGCGTGACGTTGTTCGTGCGCACCGCCTGGGCCACCTGGCTCACGCTCAGGTTGCGCGCGGTGAGCTGCGCGGGATCGAGCTCGATGCGCACCGCGTACTTCTGCGAGCCGAACACCGACACCTGCGCCACCCCTTCCACCATCGACAACCGCTGCGCGATCGTCGTCTCGGCCACCTCGTCGAGATCGGAGAGCCGCATGTTGGGCGCGGTGAGCGCGAGAAAGAGGATCGGCGCCGCGGACGGATTCTGTTTGCGGTACGAGGGCGGGATGATCGATGGCGGGAGCTGCGCGAGCGTCCCGGAGATCGCGGCGTTCACGTCCTGCGCGGCGGCGTCCACGTCGCGGTCGAGCGCGAACTGCATCGTGATCTGCGTGGAGCCGAGCCCGCTCGTGGACGTGATGTTGTCGATGCCTGCGATCGCGGAGAACGATTTCTCGAGCGGTGTCGCGACGGTGGCGGCCATGGTCTCGGGGCTCGCGCCCGGCAGGCTCGCGTAGACGGTGATCGTCGGGTAGTCCACCGTGGGCAGATCGCTCACGGGCAGGTTGCGATAGGCGACGAGCCCGAACACGAAGATCGCCACCATGACCAGCGTGGTCATGACGGGACGCCTGATGAAGAGGCTCGGGATGTTCACCGCTCGCTCGCCTTGGTTCTGCGTCTACTGTGCGGCGGGTCTGTTGCGAGCGCCCGTGCGGGCGCCCGCGCCCCTGTGTGCACCCGCACCTGGCGCTGCGCCGGGCGCCGAGCCCGCGGAATCCGCGGCGCTGGCCACCCGCACCTTCGCGCCCGCGTTCAGCCGCGACTGCCCGCTCCTCACCACGTGCTCGCCATCGCGCAGTCCGGCCGTGATCACCGCCACGTTTCCCTGCGTGCGCTCGACGCTCACCTTCCGCTGCTGCGCCGTGCTCGCGCTGTCCACGATGTAGACGTAGGTGCCCTGCTGTCCCGTCACCACCGCCTCACTCGGCACCACGAGCGCGTGCGGCTCATTGAACAGGTGCAGAGTCGTCGAGACGAACTGTCCCGCCCACAGCGCTTTCTCCGTGTTCGGAAAGGTCGCCTTGAGCATCACGGTTCCCGTGAGCGTGTCGACCGAGTTGTCGATGAAGTAGAGCGTGCCGCGCGCGGGCGGGAGCTGCGCGAGCAGATTCACCGCGGACGGATCCACGCCCGAGGTCTGCTCCTGCGGTGCATCGCCGCCCGTGCCGCCCGGGGGACCGCCAGCCGTATCCTGCGCGCTCTGGCGCGCGCCGCCCGGCACGGCCGTCACGAGCAGCTTGCCGTTCCCGCCGTATTTCTGGATGAGCGGAAGATCGGTGGCGGGCACGGGGAATCGCACCGTGATCGGGCTGATCTGGTTGATCACCACGAGCGGCGTCGTGCCGCCCGAATGCACGACATTCCCCTCGCGCACGAGCAGGCTGCCGGTGCGTCCCGCGATCGGTGCGCGAATCTTCGTGTTGTCGAGATTGAATTTCGCATTCTCCACGGCCGCCTCGTCCGCCTGCACCGTGGCTGCGGACGCGCCGGCCGTGGCGCGCTGCTGATCCGCCTGCTCCTGCGTGACGTAGTCCTGCTTCACGAGCGCCTGATAGCGCTGCACTTCCTTCTGCGCGTTCGCGTTCGTCTCCTTGTCGCGCGCCAGGTTCGCCAGCGCCTGCTGGTACGCCGCCTGGTACGGGCGCGGCTCGATCTGAAAGAGCAGCGCTCCTTTCTCCACGTCCTGTCCCTCGCGAAAGTAGACGTGGGTGATGATCCCATCCACCTGCGCCGTGATCGCGGACGTGCTGAGCGGCGAGACCACGCCGTTCGCCTGGATCTCGAAGGGCACGTCCGCTCGCGATGCCGGGGCGACGGTCACGGGCACCGGTTGCGCCGGCGGCCGCGCGGCCTTCTTCGAGCACGCGGCGAGCGCGACGGCGATTGCGAGCGCGAGCGACGAAGTGCGAGCGAGCCGTCGGGTCAACGCGAAGTCGATCTTCATTTGGGACCAGTGGTGGAATCGTGCGTGAGCGGGATCGGTGCCTCGCCGTGCACACCCAGCACACCGACATCGTGCGCGAGCTGGGCCAGCGCCGTCGCCCACGTCCATCGGGTTTGCGCCTGCTGCGCGCGCGCGCTCGCGAGCGCGGTCTGCGCCGTGAGCAGGTCCAGAATCGTGCCGACGCCGGCCCTGTAGCGTCCGCGAGCAACGTCCTCCGATTGCCGGGCGCTCGCGAGCAGCACATCGGCGGTCCGGACGCGCGCGGAAGCCGTGTGGAGCGACACGTACGACGTCACCACCTGATTCGACACCTGCGTGCGCAGCAGGTTCGTGCTCGCGCGCTCCTCATCCACGCGCGACTTCGCAGCGGCGAGATCGTACTGGAGTCCGAGTCCGTTGAAGATCGGGATCGAGAGGCCCAGCGTGACCGAGTAGTTGTTGCCGGTGAAGTTCGAGAGATTGGAGTAGTTTCGTCCCACGCTGGCACCGGCCGTGATCGCCGGAAATTCATTTGAGCGCGCGACCCGCACGTCCTGCTGCGCCCGGACGATGTTCACGCGCGCCGCCGCCAGGTCCGGACGGTTGTCGAGCGCGCTCACGATGAGCGAATCGGCGCTCGCGGACGCGGATCCGATCGACATGGTGTCCGACGGCATCTCGACCTCGAACGTCGCGTCGGCGCGGAGGCCCATGGCGGTGGCGAGATTGCCGTGGTTCGTGCGCACGGCGCCCGAATCGGTCTCGAGATCGAGCTGCGCCTGCGCGAGCACCGTCTGCGCCTGGAGCACGTCCGCGATCGTGGCCACCCCGCTGTTGTGCCGCACCTGCGCCGCGATGAGGTTCGTGTCCGCCTCCGCCACCGTCTGTTGCTGCGCGCGCACGAGCGCGCGCGATGAGACGTACGCGAAGTACGCGTTCTCGGACTGCAGCACGACGTTCTGCAGCGTCGCGTTGTAGTTGAGGTCCACCGCGATCGTGTTCTCGCGTGCGGCGCCGATCGTCCCCGAGCGGCCGCCGAAGTCGAGGAGCAGATAGGACAGGGACACCTGCGGCGTGAACGCCGTGCGCTGCACGAAGCCGGTCGTCGTGGTGGTCTGCGAACGCCCGAGACTCGCGCTCGCGGACACCGCGGGGAAGAAGGTGCCGCGCGCGGAGCCGTACTGGAAAGCGGCGGTGCGCGCCTGCGACCAGGAGAGCGCGGTCTGCGGATTGTTGCGCAGCGCGACGTCGACCACCTCGGAAAGCGCGAGGCTCGTGTCGTGTGGAGCGATGTCGGGGGGCAGCGTCGCCCGTGCCTTTCCCGAATCCGGCTCGGGTGGCACGATGTTGCGTGGCGGCGCGTACGGAGTGCCGGGTGCGGGAGCCACGGCGGACTTGCCGCCGATGGAGGGAACGGAGCTCGTGCACGCAGCGAGAAAAAGCGCGAGTGCGAACAGCACGCGCGCTGGGCGATCGGCGGCGCGACGCTCCGTCAACGGATCCTCCATCTCGGTGAAGCCCCACGGTTGGATGGCGCGGGCTGGCATGATCCAAGCCCGACACATCCATTACGCCGTGCTACACATCGGCGTTGACGCTCGCACGTGTTTCCGACGCAATTTCCGGCGAGCTCCACTGCGAAGATTCCTTCGCGAGGGGCGAGACTTCAGGGAATGACAGCATCCGTTCGTGTCGCACTTTCGGCAGTGATCGCCCCTCCCTAATGCGCCGCCCCCGACACCTTCGCACCAGTGAGCGTCGCGATGGCGCCGAGTGTGGTTTGCGCGGCGTTCAGGCCGAGTCGGAAATCCTTGTCGCTGTAGGTGGTGAAGAGATCGGTGGGCTGGTGCCACTGCGGATCCCATCCGTTTCCGATCTGGGCGCCGCGCTCGTTCTCGCGCACGCTGATCGCCGGCACGATGTTCATGAACGGCCACGAATCCGTGTTCGTCATGTGTCGTCCCACCTGCGCGGGGTAGTCGGTGGCATAGAGCTCGTTCGCGTTCGCGAAGGCCCACGCGAGCTTCTCCGCATCCGCGGCGAACTTCGACTTCGACTGGAACTCCACGTTCACGTCGGCCTCCGGCCGCTGCTCCTTGCTCACCGTTCCGTCGGGGCGCGGCATGCCGTGGTCGAACATCATCATGTCGTGCTGGACCATGCCGAGCCACCTGGGCTCGGGATATTGCCCGGAGCCCTTCGGCGACTCGATCCCCTGCAGCGCCTCGCGCTCGGCCACGTACGCCTTCGCACCATCGAGCCCCGTTTCCTCGTTGTTCCAGAGCGCGAAGCGGATCGAGCGATCGGTGTGCACGTCCGGTGAGCTGAGCACGCGCGCGAGCTCCATCACCAGCGCCGTGCCCGACCCATCATCGTTCGCGGCCTCGCCCCAGCCGATGCCATCCATGTGGCCGCTCACGATGTACATCTCGTCCGGATGCGTGCTGCCCACCTTCGTGCAATACACCTCCTGCCGCTCGCCGGGAACGCTCTGCGGCGTGTCGAGCGCGCGCAGCTTCGGATCGGGCTGGCGCATCGAGTCGGTATTCACGCCGGTCGGCGCGCGCACGCCGCGACTCCTCGCGCCGCCCACGTTCCACATCTCCGCGCGCGCGCGCGCGGCGGAATCCATGGGTGGGCGGGGCGGTCGCGGCGGCGGCGGCTGGAAGTCGTACGTGATGCGGCCCGTCGGACAGCCGTAGCTCCTGAGCTGCGCCTCGATCCAGTCCACGGCGGCACGATTGCGATCGGTGCCCTGCCGTCGATCGCCGAACTGCGTCAGCCCCTTCACCGTCGCCTTGTATTTCTCCAGATCGAGCCGCGACACCAGCGCCTCGATGTCCGGGCTCGCCGAGTCGTGCGCGACGGTGAACGACAACGCGACGCCGATCGGCTTGACGGGAGATTCGGGCGGAGCCTTCTTCGCCGCCGGGTGCGCACAGGCGAGCGCGAAGATCGAGCAGGTGGCAGCCAGCCGCATCAGTGAATTGGGCACGGAGATGATGGTCGAAGTTGATGAATCATGCAGAGGTGCACTCGCATCGTGAAGTGGCGCTAATGCGTGGCACGCAAATTCACTATTGCGCGCGGCAAGCCGATGCATACCTTGGCGGAAATCCGAGCGCACGTCGGACCCCAACACCCGCCTGCATCGCTCTTCATGCCACAACTCTCCCGTCGCGCCTTCATCGCCACGGGCCTTGGCGCGTTCGGCCGTCTTGCCACACGTCTCGACAAGTCGGGCAGGTCGCTCGCCGAGATCCGCGCCGCCATCGATAAAAAATTCCAGTGAGCGCCACCCCGCCCGCCACCCTTCCCCCTCCTTCTACTTCTTTCGCGTCAGCTCGATCCACGCCGCGAACGCATTCAGAAACTTCGTGAAGAACTCCCGGCTCGCGTCCTTCGTGATCCTGAAATTCTCATCCACCAGATCGCGCGCCTGCGAGATGTACGCCTCCGGCTGCGCCATCGTGAGCACGTTCACGTACACCAGCGCCTGCCGGAGATGATGGTTCGCGCCGAACGCGCCCAGGCCAAACGGAGTAACACTGACTATGGCGCCGGGCTTTCCATTGAACACGGTATTGCCCGGCGGCCGCGACCCGACGTCCACCGCGTTCTTGAGACACCCCGGAACCGACCTGTTGTACTCGGGCGTCGCGAAGAGCAGCGCGTCCGCGCGCTTGATCCGATCGCGAAAGTCCACCCATGCCCGCGGCGGCGTCTCCGTCTCGAGATCCTGGTCGTACATGGGCAGCTCCCGAATCTCCACGATCTCCAGCGCCAGTGAGGGCGGCGCCAATCCCTTCATCGCCATCGCCACTTTCCGCGTCAGCGACTCCTTCCTGAGGCTCCCCACCAGTACCGCTACATCCACCGCCACGTCCACCGCCCGAGCTTCCGCCATCGCAACACCTCGTCGTCAGTCACGCAATTCGATCGGCATCGTCACCGAAAAACTACCGCCGTACAACCGCCGCACCGGCTCTGGTGTAACGGGATAATACAGTCGTTCCCTCGCGCCAATTCGCTCGTCTGTTCTGCAACACCCCACTCGCACGTCGTCGTCCCCTCGCAGGATCGTCACGCGATGAAGCGCACCGATCTGATCCCCGCCCTGTTGCTGTTGCCTGTCCTAGGCTTCGTCGCCGTGCAGGCGCTGCACACGCATTCACTCACCGCCACCTCGCAGGCAGCATCGCTGGCGCCGGCCGCTCGCCTGCACGGGCACCGGGCAACCACTCGCAACTCCGGAACCACGGAAGCGGTGGCGGCAGGTGAAATGGACGCGAATGTGGCTGCGGAGCTGGACGCGAAGAAGCGCGATGTTCTCGACATTCGCCGGCGCATCGAGCTCGGGGCCACCGGCACCTACATCGGCGAGATCCTCGGCGAGCGCGATTCCGCTCTCGCACGCTGGCCCGAGCGCCTCGCCCCACCGGTGCGCGTGTGGGTCGGCAGCAACCCGATGATCGAGGGATGGGACGACAGCTACCCCGATCGCGTTCGCGACGCCTTCGACGAGTGGGCGAACCTCGGCATCCCCGTGAAGTTCACCTTCGTGCGCGACTCCGTCGACGCCGACGTTCACGTCAGCTGGATCGATCACTTCGACTCGCCGATCAGCGGCAAGACCGTCTGGGCGCGCGACTCGAAATGGTGGATCGTCTCCGCGAACATCACTCTCGCGCTGCACCACAACGCGGGCGAGCTGCTGGATCCCAAGGCCATCCACGCGATCGCGCTCCACGAGGTCGGCCACCTCCTCGGCCTCGATCACACCGCCGACACCACGAACATCATGACGGCGCGCGTACGCGTGCGCGACCTGAGCGAAGCCGATCGCGCGACGATGAAGCTGCTCTACTCGCTTCCGCCGGGCTCCGTGAAGTAACTCGAACGCTCGCCCGAGCGAGCGTTCCGCACCACCGCACAAGCATGGTAAAGTTCCGCCATGTCGCTCCCCGTGTTCGACGTGGCGATCGTCGGCGGCGGTCCCGCCGGGCTCACCGCCGCCATGTGGCTCGCCCGCTATCTCCGCTCGGTCGTTCTCGTCGACTCGGGCGACCCGCGCAACTGGCAGACGCGCGGCATCAACGGCTATCTCGGCCTTCCCGATGTGACGCCCGCGGCGCTGCGCGGCGCCGGTCGCGATGAGGCGCGGCGCTTCGGCGCGACGCTGATCGACGGCTGCGTGTCCACCATCTCCAGGGAAGAGAACGAGCGCTTTCGCCTCGAGCTCGAGAACGGCGCGTCGCTCGAGTCGCACCGGGTGCTCCTGGCTTTCGGCGTGAAGGACATCTGGCCCGACATTCCGGGACTCGAGCACATCTACGGCGCAACCGCGTACCACTGTCCCGACTGCGATGGGCACGAGACGCGCGGAAAGAAAACCGTGGTCGTGGGCGTCGGCCGAAAAGCGGTGGGTCTCGCACTCGCGCTCGCGACGTGGACGCGCGAGCTCGTGATCTGCACGAATGGCCACGATCCCGATCTCACCTCGCCGCTGCTCGACCAGCTCGACACGCTCAACATTCCGGTGCTCGTCGCGCGCGTGCGGCGCGCGGTTCACCAGGATCGCACGCTCAGGGCGCTCGAGCTCGAGGACGGCGCGGTCCTCGACTGCGAGCGGCTCTTTTTCGCGATCGGTCGCTTCCCTGCCGACGACCTCGCGCAACGACTGGGGTGCGAGCGCAACGATGAAGGGTGTGTCGTCATCGACGAGCACTTCCATACGAGCGTGCGGAACGTCTACGCCGCTGGCGATCTGGTGCCTGGAACGCAGATCGCGCTGTCCGCCGCCGCGGGCGGCGCAAGGGCCGCGATCGCGATCCACCACTCCCTTCTGGCACCGGAATTCCGTATCACGCCAGCGGCGCAAAACATTACAGCGTCCTAGAGTGACGGTCGCAGCGGGTCCTCGTCTTGCCAATAGAGGGGATTGGACTATTATGTGCCGGTTCGCGATGCTTCGCTGGAACATCCCGCCCCTGTCCTAAGTAGGTTTCACATAGACGTCCTGCCGCTCCTTTCGAGCAGCCGGCA
The DNA here is from genome assembly GCA_025929535.1 of Gemmatimonadaceae bacterium. GTDB lineage: Bacteria > Gemmatimonadota > Gemmatimonadetes > Gemmatimonadales > Gemmatimonadaceae > FEN-1250. The sequence goes on along the minus strand of JAICLZ010000036.1, from coordinate 32,608 downwards.
CTTCTTCGTTTTTGCTTGAGGTCGAAAAGATGCTCACCGCATTGATCGCCGTGGTCGCGATGGTCGCCACTGCCGATGGGGGACTGCCCGTAGCGGCACCCGCCACCGTCGGCATGTCGGCCAAGCGCCTGGAGACGATCGATCGCGTCGTGAGTCGCGGCATCAAGGCCGGTGGATTCCCCGGCGCCGCAGTCGTCGTCGGCCGCAAGGGCTCGGCGGTCTGGGAGAAAGGCTTCGGCCGCATCGATTGGGCAACGTCGAGCAGCCGCGTCTCGGCCACCGAGACGATCTACGATCTCGCCTCGCTCACGAAGGTCATCGGCACGACCACCGCCGTCATGATCCTCTATGATGAGGGGCGCATCAAGCTCGACGCGCCCGTCAACACGTATCTCCCCGAATTCACCGGTGGCTACAAGGACTCGGTCACCGTGCGCCAGCTGCTCGAGCATCGCTCGGGGTTGCCGGCGGATCGCGATCTCTGGCGCATTGCGCACTCCCCCGCGGAGGCGCGGCAGGTGGTGCTCGATGCGCCGCTCGAGTGCAAGCCCGGCCAGTGCTACATCTACTCGGACCTCGGCGCCATCACCCTCGGCATGATGGTCGAGCGCGTCACCGGTCAGGGGCTCGACGTCTTCCTGCACGAGCGCGTGTTCGCGCCGCTCGGCATGGTCAACACGTTCTTCAAGCCGGCAGACTCGCTCAAGTCACGCGTCGCACCCACCGAGGTCTCGCCGCCGCGCGGCTATCCGCTGCAAGGCGAGGTACACGATGAGAACGCCTACGCGCTGGGCGGCGTCGCCGGCCACGCCGGACTGTTCAGCACCGCGTCCGACATCTCGATCTTCGCCCAGATGATCCTCGAGGGTGGCGAGTACAAGGGCGTTCGCATCGTGAGCGATTCCACCATCAAGCTCTTCACCACGCGCGCGGCGGGCAGCCGGGCGCTCGGCTGGGCAATGGCCGATGGACAGTGGGGCTCCGGCCGATTCATGAGCGAGGGCTCGTTCGGCCACGTCGGCTACACGGGCACGTCACTCTGGATCGATCCGGAACGCGAGATGTTCGTGATCCTGTTGACCAACCGCGTCCACGCGGCCCGGGCACGCCAGCCGGCCAAGGTGATTGCGGATGTGCGCGCCGATCTCACGGACGCCGCCGCGATCGCGGTCACGGACGATCCGTCGCAGACCATCGCGATGCCAGCCTCCTTCCGCTCGGACGCGGCAAAGGGGTGGAATCGCCGCGAGCATCACGGCAGGGCGCGCCGGAATGCGCACCACGCTCGCGCAACGGCGCACACGAAATCCAAAGCATCGGCGAGCAAGTCGAAGGCGACGGCGAGCAAGTCGAAAACGAAGAGCCACTCGCACGTCGCTGCCTCGAAATCGTCCTCGCACAAGAAGAAAGCGTCGTAGCTGCCGCGCTTGTCCGGCGCACCGCGCCGGGTGAGCTTTCGGGACGACACAAGGAGTCCCGATGAGTGACCTGTCCGCCACCGAAGCAACGCCCGGCGCGCCAGCGCTGGATGAGGATGTCGTCCGCGCCGCACTCCGCCGCGTGAAGGACCCCGAGCTCAATCTCAACATCGTGGACCTGGGTCTCGTCTACGGCATTGCCGTGGAAGGCTCGAAGGTCCTCATCGACATGAGCCTCACATCGCCCGGCTGCCCGTCCGGCCCCGAGATCATGACCGCGGCCGAGCAGCAGGTGCGTGCGCTGGACGGTGTGCAGGATGTGGCGGTGAATCTCGTATGGGACCCGATGTGGAGCCCGGATCGGATCGAGCCGAGGATTCGCGCCTACATGGGGTTCTGAGCGGCGCCGCCGTTGGCGAGCGGATCGAGCGAGCGGCTGACGGCGCGAATCTGCGCGTCGGTGAGCTTCGGGATCTGAAGCGGCAGCGGGAGCTCGGCTGCGCCCTCGGAAAATCCGTGGTGCCGCATCCAGTCCAGTAGCTCGCGCATGATGCGCGCGTCGGCAATCCCGTGCGGCGTGTCGTCGCCCGTGTTCGCTCCCAGAATCCCCGCGAGCGCGAGCTTCGGCAGCGGCGCGAAGGCGAGCTCCGAAAGCTTCGCCTGATACTCGAGATTCTTCGCGCTCGAGTCGGCGATCTTCAGAATCTTGTCGATCGCGTGACGCCCCTCGTGCACGAAGATGGAGCTCTCGTCCACATCGTCTCCGTACGTGCGCACGAAAGCCAGCTCGAGCTCGCGTCCGGCGAGACCGGTGCGCTTGAGCGAATCGAGCAGCGCGGCGCGCACGTCGCGGCGAAGACGCTCGTCCACGCTCGGGAAGTACGCGATCTCCGTGGTGCGCGCGCGCGCGATGTCGGCGGCGCTGTCGCGCGCCAGCGTCTTCGCGTCGCGGGCGATGATCGCCGCGTCCGTGAGCGCGTGCCAGGCCTTGAGCGGACCTTCGGCGTAGCCGTCGCGCACCTGGATGATCTCCGTCGTGCTGGCCCATCCGCCGTGCGCGGCGCGGCCATCCCAGGCCCACGTCTGGTAGCCATCGGAGACCATGCCATCGAGCACCGAAAAAAGAAGATGCCCGCGCTTGCCGTATTGCACGACGTCACGGCTCTCGGTGGAGATGCGGTGACCGGCGTGCAGGTCCACGACATCGCCGGTGTTGCCCATGTTCGCAACGAGATCGAAGCGCCGCTCCGCGTCGAGCTCCAGCGCGGGCAGATCGTAGGCGGGCGGGCTCCCGCTCCACACGAGATGCGGCCAGAGCCGCTTGCCGAGCGAGTCGAGCTTCGCCTGCCATGCCTTCGTGTCCGCATGGCCCAGGGCGACGGTGCGATAGTAGGCGTTGGTGGCCCGCGTGGCATCGCGAAGAAACCGCGCGTAGGCGACGATCTCGCGTGTGTCGGCGCTCGGCGATGGCGAGGCAAGCGCGCCGCAGCTGGCGATGAGCGCCGCGGGCTGGAACAGCTTCGAATCGACGAGTGCCGCGAACGCGCGGATCGCCTTCCGTGCCGGCGCGGCGTGCGCCATCGAGTCGAGCTCCGCCTCCGCGCGCACGAGCGGTCCACCGGGCACACGACGGCCCACCGCGTAATACGAGCGCCACCCGAGCGCGAGCGCGTTCCAGTCGCCGGAGACCGCCGCGAGCCGCACGAGCCGCTCCGACGCATCGAGATGCCCGAGCTCCGCGTTGACGGTCGCGAGCAGCCGGGTTTTCGCCTCGCGCGCGGCGCTCGCGGCGGATGCACCGGGACGCGACGCGGTGGAGTCGAGGCACGCGGCCTCGTACGGAAAGAGTGCGGCATCCGCGAGCGCGACCGCGGCATCGCGGCGCTCCTCGGCATCGTGCGCAGCTGAGATCGCTGCGCGAGCCGCCGCGCGTGCCGCGCTCGGGTTGCGCGCATCGAGTCGCGCGCGGCTCGCCATCGTGAGTGCCGGCGCGGTCGACACGAAGGGATGCAGATCGCGCATCGCGCGTGCGGTGTCGCCGTCGACCATCCAGTCGATCAGCGCGAGGGCGAGCGCCGCGTGCCTGCGATCCGTGGCCGATCCCTTGGCGAGCACGGATCGGTAGTCGCGCTGCGCGTCGGGAAAGTGCTGCTGCATGAAGGCGGCGTCCGCGGTCGCGAGATCCTGCGCGGCAACGGGGACAGCGAAGGCGAGCGTCGCTGCGCCAAGGGTCGCGAAAAGCAGCCGCGCCGGTGCCGCCCTCGCTGCTTTGACCGTGCCATGACACTCTCGCCCCATGCTCGGCGTACTATGAATGCGGGTCATGACCTGATGCTATCGACCACCGCAGCCGGATGCTTGAACGGGTGGACACGAGAGGGAGGATTGAACGAAATGCACGCTTCGAGAACGAGGGGGATCGAGACCGCGCCGGCTGCCGCCCTCCATAGAGGCGAATACTTCGGCACGGCCGCGGGCGCGCGAAGCGCAGGTGCGGTGACACTCACGCTCACCGACTACGCGCCGGGCACCCTCGTGCCATCGCACGCGCACGCGCACCCCTACTTCTGCTACGTCTCGGCCGGCGGCTTCGAGGAGCTCGGCGAGCGAGGCTCGTACGTCGCCACGCGAGGGACGCTCGTGTTCCACCCGGCGGCGGAGACGCACTCGGATGAATTCGGAGAGGCGGGCGGCCGCTGCTTCAACATCGAGGTGGGCGGCGTCGATCTGGCGCGCGATCCGGGCGTGGTGCGAGGCGCAGCCGTGCGGTACGCGGCCGAGCTCTATCGCGAGATGCGCGCGTGGGATGCGGCGAGCGCGGTGGTGGCGGAGGCGCTCACCGCTGCGCTGATCGCGCGCGTGGGCTCTGGTGCGGAGCGCGGCGCGACAGCTCCGCGCGAGGCGCGCGGCGACCTCACGCGCGCGATCGAGCGACTCCGCGCGGACCCGTGCCACCCGCCGCCGCTCGCGCTGCTCGCGGCAGAGGCAGGGCTCGGTACCATCTCGTTCGCGCGCGCATTTCGGCGCCAGTTCGGCTGCGGCGTGGGTGCGTACGTGCGCACCGAGCGCGTGGAGATGGCGAAGCGCGCACTCGCGGAGTCCAACGAAACGGTGAGCACGATCGCGGCTGACCTCGGCTTCGCGGACCAGGCGCATCTGACGCGTGTCTTTCGCGACGCGACTGGATGGACGCCGGCGGCGTTCAGGCGCGCGATGGTGGCATAGGGCTCCTCACCCACGAGCATCTCAACGTTTGAAGAGCGTCCACACGTCGGCAAAGAACAGGATCGCCGCTGCGCCGCCCATGATGTAGAAGAGCGAGAGATAGCGGCCGAGCGTTCCGTCCGGGCGCGCGATGTGATACTCGCGCAGCAGAACGCGCGTTGGCGTGTGCAGTAGATGCCAGCCTGCGGAGCGCGCCGGCCCGGGCGGAGTCCGGGCTCGATTCGCTTCCATGACGATCCGCGCGAACACGCGCACGAAGGCGAACGTGCAGATCGAAGTGACGATGAGGGCGATGATCGCAATGACGAGCCGCGCGACCATTGCTCTGCCCTACTTCGCCAACGCCTTCAGGAACGCCGGCCCCAGCACCTCGATCTGCCACCGCCTGAGGTCCGGAACCTCGGCCAGCTCCTCGAGCGTCTTCGGGCGCTTGCGCGCGCTCGTCTCCAGCTTCTCGCGCGCGCACAGAAAGCCCGGGTCGAGCCCCAGCCGCTGCGCCGTCTCTTCCCGCGCCGTGCGCAGCGCGTTCACGCGGTTGTCGAAGTCCGCGTCGCGATCCCAGCGCGGCGCGCGCGGGAACTTCGGGAGCTGGTCCTCCGGCACCTCCATTCCGCGCCGCACGGCCGCGAGCATCTCCGCGCCGCGGCGCTCCGCGATCCCGCGCGGCACGCCCTTGATCGCGCCGAGCGCGTCGAGCGTTTGCGGGCGCTCCTTCGCCACCGCGAACAGCGCCTCGTTGCCCGCCACTCGAAAGGTCGCGCGATCGAGCTCGCGCGCGATCCCGTCGCGGAAGCGCACGAGCTCACGGAAGATCGCGAGCTCGCGGCGGTCGAGATCGCGCGCGCCCTTGATGCGCATGTAGCCGGTGTCCTCGCCCTCCGGCTCCTCCCAGCGCGTGCCCTCGAGCCGCTCGAACTCCTCCGCCGCCCAGCTCCAGCGTCCCGCGCTCTCCAGCTCGGCCGCGAGCCGGTCGCGCAGCTCGAGCAGGTACATCGTGTCCTGGCTCGCGTAGTCGAGCATGTCCCTGGGCAGCGGGCGCATCGACCAGTCCGCGCGCTGATGCTTCTTGTCGAGCTTGAGCCCGAACGAGCGCTCGAGCAGCGCCGCGAGCCCGAAGGCACGGATGCCGAGCAGCTGCGCCGCGACGCGCGTGTCGAACAGCCGGCGCGTGTTCCATCCATAGTCTTGATGCAGCAGGCGCAGATCGTAGTCGGCGTCGTGAAAGACCTTCTCGATCCTGTCGCTCTCGAGGATGCGGCCGAGTGCAGCGGGCTGGCCGATGGCCAGCGGGTCGAGCACCGCGGTGACGTCGCGCGTGCTCATTTGGAGCAGATAGATTCGGTCGACGAATCTGTGAAAGCTGGCACCCTCCGTATCCACGGCAATGGTGGCGCTCTGCTCCACGGCGGACAGGAAGCGGTCGGCGGCGGGGGTGGTATCGATGTACAACGGTTCGTGCACGGTCAGCCCTGCGGCCACGTCTCCTCGCTCTGCAATGTCTGTTGTCGTAAGCTCTCATCCGGGCTCGATGAGCGCGAGGGCTTGCGCGCTCGCCCGATCGCATCACGGCAGGCGGCCCTTCCCTTGCGTTGACTGGCGACCATGACCGCTCCGAGAGACACGAAACCAACGCCGCGGAAGCACCATCCCCGTCCGGCGAGCGCGAGCTGGCGCAGCGCCGACATCCTCCGCGCTGCGGCGATCGTCGCGGGACTCCTGATCTTCCTCAAGCTGCTCTGGGTGGCCAACGAGCTGGTGATCGTCGCCTTCCTCGGCACACTCTTCGGCGTCGCCGTTGCCGCGGGCGTAGACAGACTCGAGCGGTTCAGGGTTCCGCGCGGAGTGGGTGCTGCGTTCATCGTCGTCACCTTCCTGATGATCCTGTACACGCTCGGCTCCTTCGTCGCGCCGACGATCGCACAACAGGGCCACGAGCTGAAGCTGCGACTTCCGGACGCGGTCGAGCGCGCCGAGAAGTGGCTCAACTCGAGGAATCCGTCGCTGATGTCGTCGCTACTCGGCACCGACACCACGAAGGCGCCGCTCTCCGTTGACTCGGCGAAGGCGAGCGCGGCGATTCCGGCGCAGGTAAAGAGTGCCCGGGCCGCGGCCGCGCAGGACACCATCGCCGCCAACGACACCGCGAACAAGGTGCACGGGGGCCCATCGACATCGCTTCGCGAGAACCTGGGGAAGAAGCTCGTCGGCTCCGCACACTACCTCTTTCCGTTCCTGACCTCCACCGCCGAGACGTTCGCGGGACTGCTGCTGATTCTAATGATGTCGGTCTACATCGGCTCCGATCCCGAGACGTACAAGAACGGCCTGCTGCATCTCTTCCCCAAGCGAAAGCGCGAGCGCATGGACGAGGTGATGTCGGCGATGTCGACGATGCTGCGCAAGTGGCTCGTCACGCAGCTCATCGCGATGCTCGTCATCGGCGCCGCGTCCACGATTGCACTGCTCATTCTCGGCGTGAAGGCCCCGTTCGCGCTCGGCATCATCGCGGGACTGCTCGAGTTCGTGCCGACGGTGGGCCCGATCCTGAGCGCGGTGCCCGCGATCGCGATGGGCTTTCTCGACTCACCCGAGAAGGCGCTGTACGTGGGGCTCGCCTACCTGGCGATCCAGCAGCTCGAGAATCATCTGCTCATTCCCCTCCTCATGAAGGGGGGAATGGATCTGCCTCCAGTGCTCACGATCGTGACCCAGGGGCTCATGGCGCTGCTCTTCGGATTCCTCGGGCTGATGATCGCGGTGCCGCTGCTCGCGGCGGTGATGGTGCCGGTCAAGATGCTCTACGTCGAGGACGCGCTCGGGGACGACATGATCGTGGAGGAGGATGGAGAGCTGGAGCCGGCGAACCCGCCGCTGCGCAGCGGTTAGCTGGATCCGTTTTCAATCCGCTTTTTTATCCGCATTTCACAGGCTGCTCGTGCCGGCCCGAGCGGCTGTTGCCGTTCCGGGCAGGCGCGTGCGATGCGGGCATCAACTATTTCGGAAATACGGATTGAACGGATTTGACGGATGAGAAACGAATCGCATCGATGCGCCGCGATGGCACGGTGCGCATGGGGAGCGGTGTTTTTTTGGTTGGCAACCGAAGTCACTGAAGCGCTCTACACCCCTGCCGTTTTCAGTCAAAAATCGGTTGCCTTTGCTCCCGCGCAACGACGAAGGGAATAGGTTTTGTAGTCTCCGTTCAATTCGTTTCGATCCGTTTGTTATCCGTATCTCAAAAATGTATGAGCCAGCCTGAGCGGCTGTTGCGGTTCTGGGCAAGCGCGCACGACACAAGCATCAACAATTTTTGAAATACGGATTAACGGATGGAACGGATGAGAAAACGGATCGTGACGGGGCTCGGCGATCGAGCGGTTCGCGTGGCGAGTATTGCTTCTTTAGTTGGCAACTCGAGCAGGTGAAGCGCTCCGCACCTTGTTCTCTCGACAAACTTCGCGTGTGAGCACGCTTCCTCTCGTTCGCCGCTTCCCCGCGCTCGCGCGCGTGCCGCACGTGGCGCTCGGGCATTTTCCTACGCCGGTGCAGTGTGTCGAGCTCGGCGGCGAGCGGCCGATGGGTGAGCTCTGGATCAAGCGCGACGATCTCACTGCTTCGCCGTTCGGCGGGAACAAGGTGCGCGCGCTCGAGTTCCTGCTCGCGGGGCTCGCGCCTGGAGAGGTGGTGCTCACCGCCGGCGGCGAGGGGTCCACGCACGTGCTCACGACCGCCGCGTACGTGCGAGAGCTCGGCGGCACGACGCGCGCGGTGCGATGGAAGCACGACATGAATCCTTCCGCGATCCGGGTTGCCGAGCGCGCGCGCGCGATCTGCGCGAGCGTAGTCACGGCTTCGGGTCCGATGATTGGGCTGGCTCGCGCCCATGCGGCGCGCGGACGGGAGGTCCGCTGGATTCCGCCCGGGGGCACCTCTCCGCTCGGGATGCTCGGCCACGTGAACGCGGCGCTCGAGCTCGCGGAGCAGGTGGCGCGCGGGGAGATGCCGGCGCCCGCGCGGGTCGTGCTTCCCGTGGGCAGTGGCGGCACGGCCGCGGGGCTCGCGCTCGGGCTGGGGATCGCGGGAATGCGCACCGTGATCGTGGGTGCGCGGGTGGCGCCGCGGATCGCGGCCGGGCGGATGCGCGTGCTCTCCCTCGCTCGGCAGGCGCGGCGCTATCTCGAGCGGCTCAGCGGGGAGCGCATTCCGGGCGTCGATGGCGGGCGGCTCGAGATCATTCACAGCGTGTACGCCGGTGCCTACGGTCGCGCGCTGCCGGGCGCGGAGACGCAGGCGGAAAGGCTGAATCGGGCGACGGGGCTCGACCTGGACGGCACCTACAGCGCGAAAGCGTTCAGCGCGGCCAGCAGCCTGGCATCGCAGCGCGGCGATTGTACGCTCTTCTGGCTAACGTTCGACGGTCGAATTGCGTAGAATCGAGTACGTCGAGAGCGACCATCGGCAGCGAGCAATCACGAGAAGGCATCGTACGAAATTGTACATTGCTATCCATGCAAATCGCCACAAGTAAACGCCTGTCGCGGGCATTTCCAGCCGTTTAACTTCCTCCACTGCTTCAGTTTCTGGCACGACCTGATGCTCGTTCCCGCTCACCAGCTGGAGTTGGCTTGAGACGTTCTGGGCTCCGGCGCCCTTCGTGCGCCCTCGTACATGCCTGAGCAGGGCGTGTCGAAAAATCATCGTGCGCTCATTCTCGTCGTCGAGCGTGATCCGCACGTCCGCGACCTCGAGGCCTTTTTTCTGAATGAGGCCGGTTTCGGCGTGGAGTTTGCCGCGGATGGCGAGGCTGCGCTCACAATGGCGCGGGAGATCAAACCCGAGATCATCATCACCGAGGTCCTCGTGCCAAAGCTCGATGGATTGGCGCTCTGCCGCGCCGTGCGAAAAGAGGCGGAGCTGAAGGACACGGTCGTGCTGGTCTTCAGTATTCTCGCGGCGCAGAGCCGCGCTCGCGAAGCCGGCGCGGATGCCTTTCTCATGAAGCCATTGGCCGAGCAGCGGCTGGTGCAGACGGTGCGCGAGCTCCTGGCTGAGCGCGCGAGCGCAAAAGCCGTGGCGGCTCGCACGTGACCACACCCGTGGGCGGCAGCAACGATCAGTTTCCCCGGATCAGCACCGGCAACCCGCAGGCAGACCTCGTGCTGGGCGGTGGCCTCCCTGCCAACTCGATCAACATCATCATGGGACAGCCGGGCACGGGGAAAACCGTGTTCGCAGAGCAGCTGCTCTTCAGCAACGCGGGCCCGGGCCGGCCCATCGTGTACGTGAGCACCCTCTCCGAGCCCATGGCGAAGATGGTGAGCTACGTGCAGCGCTTCTCCTATTTCGACGAGAACAAGCTCGGCACCGAGATCCAGTACGAGGACATCGGCCCGCTCCTCGCAAGTGATGGCCCCGCTGCGCTCGTACCGTGGCTCTCGGCGCTGATCAAACGCGTGTCGCCCAAGATCATCGTCATCGACTCCTTCCGCGCGATTCACGATCTCGCGAGCTCGCCCCCCGAAACCCGTCGCATGGTGTCGGATCTCGCGGGGCTGCTCACGGCGTACGACGTGACGGTGCTGCTCCTTGGTGAATACACCGCGGCCGACATCGAGCGCTACCCCGAGTTCGCGGTGAGCGACGCGATCATCCAGCTCGCTCGCCAGTCGCTGGGCACGCGCGACGAGCGCTACCTGCGCGTGCTCAAGCTGCGCGGCTCTTCGTACCGCGAGGGGCAGCACGCCTTTCGCATCACGAACGACGGCATCCAGCTCTTCCCGCGCCTCATTTCGCCGCGTGAGGCAACCACGTACGCACCGCGCCTCGAACGAACATCCACGGGCGTATCGGGGCTCGACGCCATGCTCGACAGTGGCGTGTGGGCAGGCACGACGACGCTGCTCGTCGGACCCACGGGTTCCGGCAAGACGACGATGGCGATGCACTTCGCGATGGAAGGCATCGCGCACAAGGAGCCCACGCTCTACGTGAACTTTCAGGAAAACCCCGCGCAGCTCGCCCGCACGTTCACGCTTCTCGGCCTGGACATGCCGAAGGCACGCGAGAATGGGCTCGAGCTCATGTACGTGTCGCCGGTGGAGCTGCAGATCGACAGCATCGTCGTCGGCATCTTCGAGCGCATCAAGGACGGCCGAATCCGTCGCGTAGTCGTGGACGCCGTGGGCGATCTCGTCACCGCCGCGAGCGACACGCAGCGGCTGCACGACTACCTCTATTCCCTCGTACAGCACTTCGCGGTGAATGGCGTGACCAGCCTCCTCACCTTCGAGTCGGGAATCTCCGATGACGGCAGCCCCGACGTGGCCGAGCAGCGCTTCAGCTACATGGCCGACAACGTGCTCGCGATCGCGCTGGGAGGAGAGGAGCGCACGCGCCGCACCATTCGCGTGGTGAAGACGCGCAACAGCGGACACGATCCCGTCGTGCGGGAGCTCGAGATCACCTCGGCGGGTGCGCGCGTTTCATGAAGATCGTGTGAAGGCGAGACGGTGATGGAGGGCGAGCAGGCATACGACGGCTCACGCGAGTCGCGAGCGCATCGTCTGACGAAGGTGAGTCGTGCCTTCACCTACGCCTCGTCGCTCAAGGACATCCTGCATCTCGCCACCGATCAGGCGGCGGAGATGCTGGGTGCCGACAAGGCGATCCTGATGCTCACCGACGATGAAGGGCTGCTGCGCGTGCGCGCCGCGTACGGCGTGAGCGAGGAGGTGGTCGAGCGCTTCCGCGAGTCCTTTGACGAGTCGCTCATCACGCGCCTCAAGGGGCTCCTCGGCGCCGGCTCACCAGAAGGATTCATTGGGGTGCCGCTGGTGGTGGGCGGCAACGTGACGGGGCTGCTCGCGGTCGTGCGTCCGGGGGGCGACACGGCCAGTGCCGAGCGGTTTGCCGACGACGAGTGGCTGCTCTCCGCGCTCGCCGATCAGACTGCGGCGCCCGTGGAGAATGCGCAGCTCGTGGAGGCGCTCGACCGCGCACGGCTGCTCGCGGAAAACTCGCGGCTCTACGAGGCGGAGCGCGCGGCGCGCAAGGAGGCCGAGCTGGCGCGCATCGAAGCGGAGAACGCCAATCGCGCCAAGAGCGAGTTTCTCGCGAACATGAGCCACGAGCTTCGCACTCCGCTCAACGCGATCGCGGGATACGTCGAGCTGCTGGACATGGAGATCCGCGGGCCCGTCACGCCGGCCCAGCGCGAGGATCTCGCGCGCATCAAGGTGAGCCAGCGTGTGCTGCTCCGTCTCGTGAACGATGTGCTCAACTTCGCCAAGCTCGAGAGCGGGCACGTGCCCGTCACGCTGAAGGAGGTCGACATCAGCAGCCTGCTTCAATCCGTCGAGCCGCTCGTGCTGCCGCAGCTCATGTCCAAGGGTCTCGAGTTCAAGGCGGAGAGGTGCTCGGACGACCTGCGCGCGAACGCAGACCCGGAGAAGCTCGAACAGATTCTGCTCAACCTGCTGTCGAACGCGATCAAGTTCACGCCGGCGGACGGGTCGATACGCCTGTGGTGCGAATCCACGAGCACGCACGTGATGATTCATGTGTCCGACACCGGCCGCGGCGTTCCGCCGGAGAAGCAGGACCGGATCTTCGAGCCCTTCGTGCGGGTGGACGAGGGATTCACGCGCAAGACGGAGGGCACGGGGCTCGGCCTCGCGATCAGCCGTAATCTCGCGCGCGCGATGGGCGGCGAGCTCGCCGTCGAGAGCACGCCGGACGCGGGCGCGACGTTCACGATCACCCTGAAGCGCAGCACGTAAGCTCCGTTACGAGCGGTCACCAGCGGTGAAATTGAGATGGAGGCTGCCGTCGCGTATTATTCAGTCTCCCCGATTTCCCTCCCCGCCCGGAGTACGATGGTCGCCGCAACCCCCACAGTCTCTGCCGCCGAGCTCGCGAACATCGCGCGCACGCTGCGCTCGCACGTAGTCAGGATGATCGCCGCCGCAAAGAGCGGACATCCCGGCGGATCGCTCTCCGCCATCGAGATCATCACGGCGCTGTATTTCGGACGCGTGCTGCGCCACGATCCGAAGAACCCCGCGTGGCCCGATCGCGACCGCTTCATTCTCTCGAAGGGACACGGCGTGCCCGCACTCTACGCGGCGCTCGCGGAGTCCGGCTATTTCCCGGTGACCGAGCTGATGACGCTGAGACAGGTGAGCTCGCGCATGCAGGGTCATCCCGTGCAGGGGCTCACCCCGGGCATCGAGGCGAGCACCGGCTCGCTGGGCCAGGGACTCTCGGTGGGCGTGGGTCACGCGCTCGCGGCACGACTCGATGGCAAGTCGTTCCGGACGTACGTGCTCCTCGGCGATGGCGAATGCCAGGAGGGACAGGTGTGGGAGGCGGCGATGACGGCGGGGAACTACGAGCTCGGCTCGCTCACCGCGATCGTCGACTCGAACCGCTATCAGCTGGACGGAGCCGTGGAGGACATCAACTCGCTCGTGCCGCTCGACGCGAAATTCGAATCGTTCGGCTGGCGCGTGATCGACGTGGACGGACACGATGTGGGCGCGGTGCGCGTGGCGCTGCACCAGGCGCGCGAGTCGCACGATGTGCCCGTGTGCATCATCGCGCACACGACGAAGGGCAAGGGCGTGACCTTCATGGAGAACAACAACGAGTTCCACGGCAAGTCGCCGAGCGCGGATCAGCTGCAGGTCGCTCTCTCGCAGCTGGCGGAGTAATCGATGACCACCGCCAACGCGCTTCCGATGGGGCTCGCCACGCGCGAGGCGTACGGCCAGGCGCTGCTCGAGGTGGGCACCGCGAATAGGAACGTCATCGTCATCGATGCGGACCTCGCGAAGTCCACCTTCAGCTGGACCTTCGGCAAGGTGTTTCCCGAGCGCTTCTTCAACATCGGGATTCAGGAAGCGAACATGGTGGGAATTGCGAGCGGGCTCGCATCGAGCGGAAAGATTCCGTTCATCTCGAGCTTCGCTGCCTTCATTCTCTGCAAGGGCTTCGATCAGCTGCGCATGGGCGCGGCGTATCCGAAGCTCAACGTGAAGGTCGCGGGCTCGCACGGCGGAATCTCGATCGGCGAGGATGGCGTTTCGCAGCAGAGCGTGGAGGACGTCGCCCTCGCGTGCGCGCTGCCCGGCTTCGTGGTGTGCATCCCGAGCGACGAGCACACGATGCGCGCCGCGGTGCGCGCGGCGGCCGAGCACGATGGACCGGTCTATCTGCGACTTGGCCGGCCGAAGACGCAGATCGTGCACGAGGCGGGTGTCCACTTCGAGTTCGGGCACTCGATCGAGGTGCGCGATGGACATTCGCTCACGATCGTGGCGAACGGGCTGCTGGTCGCGCAGGCGCTGCTCGCGGCCGACACGCTGGCGAGAAAGGGGATCGAGGCGCGCGTGATCGACATGCACACGGTGAAGCCGCTCGACACCGCGGCGCTGGAGCGCGCCAGTCACGAGACCGGCGCATTCGTGGTGGCCGAGGAGCACATGCATCACGGCGGGCTCGGGAGCGCGGTCGCGCAGGCGCTCGTGGCGGGCACGCCCGCACCCGTGGAGTACGTGAACCTCGGCGATCGCTACGCCGAGAGCGGGAAGCCGGACGATCTGCTGGACAAGTACGGCATGCGCGCGAAGAACATCGTGAGCGCGGCGGAGCGCGTGCTGGCGCGCAAGTGATGCAGGTTCCGCCGGAGCACTCGCTGCTCGCCGGCCGAACGACGTGGCCGCTCTGGTTCGCTGGAGCGTGGATCATTCTCGCGGTGCTGGCGCTCGCGTCCATCTGGATGGGCACGCGGCACGGCCGGCCGGCGAAGATCGTGTGGACGGTGATCGTGGTGGTGGTTCCGATCCTGGGCGCGTGCGGGTGGTATCTGCTCGGGCGGGAGCGGCGGAGAGTGCCGCGGGGGTGAGCTCTCGACGCGGGAGGCTCGTGTGAGTGATTGGATCGGACCGGATATCCGGAACAGCGTGTTCGTGCACGTGCTTCACGTGCTGCTGCTCGGCGGTGCGCTCGTGTATGCGTGGCGGGCAGTATCCGCGTTCACGAGAAAGCCCACGCGCGTGCTCGAGGGCGTGCGAAAGGCGGTGTACGCGGCGTGGCTCGTGGTGCTCTTTCTGCTGATCACGAAGCTGAACCCGGTGCCGTACCTGGGCGCAGCCGGAGTCATCGCGGTGCTGCTGCTGGTGTTCAGGCTGTGGGATCGGATGACGGCACCCGGTGAGAGAAGTCCTGCCGAACCACCAGCTCCGTCATTTCCGCGTGAAAGGGTGTGAGCACCTCGCAGCCGGACTCGGTCACCGCGACGACATCGCAATGGCGAATTCCTCCGAAGCCATCGATGTAGATCGCCGGCTCGACGTTGCACACCATTCCCGCGAGCAGCACGTCGGGTGAGGCGGGGTGCAGCCTTGGTTGCGCACCCGCATCGATGGCCGCGAAGCCGACACCGTGTCCCGTGGAATGCCTGAACAGCGCGCCGAATCCGCGCGCCGCGAGAACCTCTCGTGCGGCGGCATCCACATCGGCCGCGCGGGCTCCGGCGCGAATGGTCCCGAGCGCGGCCTCGCGTGCCGCGAGCACGGCCTCGTACATCGAGCGCTGTCGCTCGCTCGGCTGGCCGAGACAGTAGGTGCGCGTGATGTCGGTCCAGTAGCCGTCCGCGTACGAGTTGCAGTGCACGAGCACGAGGTCGCCCTCGCGCAGCCGCTTCGATGTGGAGCGCGCGTACGCTCCGTAGGCGCGGGCGCTGTTCGCGCCGGACATGCAGAATGCGAAACCATCTGCGCGCTGGATGGAGCTCTCCCTGGCCGCGTCGCTGAGCGGCGAGCGAAAGAGGCTCGCCGCTTCCGCTTCGGTGAGACCGGCTCGCAGCTGCGATGCTGCGCTCGTGAACGCTCGCTGCGCGATGCGACACGCGGTGGCGGCGCCGTCGCGCTCGCGAGCGGTCAGCCGCGCGCGAAGGCGCGCCAGCAGATCGTCCGCGGGTACGGTGGCGACATCGTCGTCGCGCAGGATGCCTCGAAGGGTCGATCCGTAGCGATATGTTCCGACGTACGAGAATGGCTCGAACCGGAGGCCGCTCTCGATCCCGACTCGCCGCGCGCGCAATCCCGCATGGCCGATCGCGTCGAGCAACGGCTCGCGGAGCGCATCCGCGGCGGTCTCGAGGGAATCGAGCCCGCCGTTCTCCAGCGCGATGATCTCGTTCGCCCAACCCGCCTGCGCGAAATCGTACTCGTCCCGCGGCGCGACTATGACGACGGTGTCGTGTGGTCCCAGCAGCGCGACCGAAGTGCCGACGACCGGCCAGTATCCCGAGAGCAACAACACGTTGCTCGGCAGCGCACAGATCAGTCCATCGAGATTCGATGATTCGAGCGCGTCGTGCAGCAGAGCGATGCGCTCGCCATCGCGACCGGCCGCTCCCGCGCCCATCGCGTCACCCTTCGACGCTGGTTGTCCGGTTCGAGGCCCTCTTCGGTGCTCGCGTCGGCTTCTCTTCATTCGCCCCCTGCTCCACCGACACTTCGAGCTCGCCATCGAGCCGAAGAATTTCCACGGTGACGTCTCTCGAGGTGCGAACGAAACGCAGGTCGACCGTCGCTGCTCCGACGGCGAGTCTCAGCACGTCGAGCCGCTCGACGAAATCCGGCAGCAGCGGTCGCACGATCCGCAGCCTTCGGCCGAACGCGTCGGGCTCCAGCCCGAGCAGCGTCGTGAGCATGAACGGAATGCTGCCCGCACCCCACGCCTGCGGATGGTTGGCCACGGGATATCTCACGGGCTCATCGAAGGCTTCGGACGAAAATCCCGTGAACAGCTCGGGCAAACGGAAGTGCTGGAACTGCATCGCGGCCTGCATGATCCCCGAGATCACGCGCTGCGCGGCGCGATCGAATCCATAGCGGCGAAACCCGGCGGCGATGATCGAGTTGTCGTGGGGCCACACGGTGCCGAGGTGGTACGCGATCGGGTTGTAGCGCTTCTCGGACGAAGCGAGTGTGCGCACGCCCCACCCGCTGAACATCTCGTCGCTCATGAGACACTCCATCGTGCGACGCGCCTTCGTGGAATCCGCGATGTCGCACCACAGCGCCTGCCCCGGATTGGAGGAGACGACGGCCGCGGGCCGATTGTCGCGCTGCAGCGCCAGCACGTACGTGCCGATTTTCTCGTCCCAGAAATCGCGGTTGAATCGCGTGCGCAGGTCGTTCGCTTCGCGCTCGAGCTCCGTGGCGCGCTCCGGCTCACCGGCACGCCGGAAGAGATCCGCGATCTCGCACTTGGCCTTGTACACGTACCCCTGCACCTCCACCAGCGCGATCGGCGGCACGGCGAGCGACCCATCGGCATTGACGATCGCGTCGCCGGAATCCTTCCACCCCTGGTTCACGAGCGTTCCGTCGCTCTTGTTGCTGTCGTACGCCACGTAACCACTCTCGTTCATGCCGTACTTCGCGATCCACGCGAGCGCCATCTCGATGTGCTTTCGCAGCTCGTCGAAGAGATCGAGCTTTCCCGTCCACGCGGCATGCCGCGCGACGAGAATGAGAAAGAGCGGCGTCGCGTCGATCGTTCCGTAGTACGGCGAGTACGGAAGGAGGTTGGCACGCGTGAGCTCGTCCACGCGATACTCGTGCAGCACCTTTCCCGGCTGCTCCTCGCGCCAGCCGTCCACCTGCGTGCCCTGATAGCGCGCGAGCACGCGCAGCGTCTGCTCGGCGATGCTGCTGTCGAAGGCGAGCGTCTGCAGCGAAGTCACGATGCTGTCGCGTCCGAACAGGGTCACGAACCACGGCACGCCGGCCGCGAAGAATTCGGCATCGCCATATCTGGTGCGCAGCGTTTGCAGGTCGGAAAGCGATTGCTCGATCAGCCGGCCGAGGATGGGATCGTCGGCAGTGACCCGCGTTCTATTCGCGCTCGGCCTCCCGAGCTTGGTCGAGTGCGAGAGCGAAGGAGCGAGCCTTCCTCCGGAGCGGTTCGCGATGTGTACCGGCTCGCTCGCATCCGGAGATTCCGAAACGGAGATCGTGATCGTGACCTGCGCGGTGTCGTGCGGCGCGATCGTGAAGCTCCAGCCCGTCGAGCCTTCCGTTATCGACTTCGGCTTCGGAGAGAAGTGGATGGACGTGCTGCGCGTCGTCTCATCGAGCCCGAGATGGCTGTAAACGATCGAGTCCTTCGTGCGCTGCTGCCGGAACCGGTGCTTCGCTTTCACCGGGAGCATTCCGCGAACCACGAAAATGTCCTCGAACCGGCACTGGAAGGACAAGCCGAGCGAGATCTTCGCGGCACGCTGGCTGAAATTGCGAATCGAGATCGTGTCGGTGAGTGTGAGATTCCCGCCGTCCAGCCGGCGTTCCCAGCGAATGCCCAGCACCTCCTTGCCGGTCTTGGCGGTTTTCTTTCCGGTCGTGTCGGAGTTCGTGAGCTCGAGCACCGCGCGGTCTCCCTCGGGCGCCGTGGCCGCGAGCACGCGTGGAGCGCCTCCGTTCACCTGGAGCTCGTAGCCATCCAGAAAGCGACAGTCATGGTAGTACAGGCCGAGGCCGTGCCCGCCGCGCACGGGCACGCTGCCATCGGGCGCCATCAGAAAAAAGATATCTTCGCACTTGATCACCGTCGCATCCGCGATCGACGACGTGAACGACGGCGCGACGTGCGAAAGCACCTTTTGCTTGCGGGCGAGCTTCGATTTCTCGCTGTCTCTCTTCGGAGCGTCGGCAGCGTGCGTCGTGCGCTTGGTTCGTGGCATCAGGTACGCGGAAAGATGAGGGAAGCGACGGGCTCGCTCGATGATGTTTGCAAAGCGCGCGCCGAACGCGACTCATCTCGGGCGAGCGTATGCTACGGCCGGGCGGAAATCTCCCGCCACCGGTAGCCGGCAGTCGCTGGCGCATGCTGAGCTCTCCCGTACAGCTTGCCCACGAGAGCGCCGAACACCAGATGCGCCAACACGAACGTCACCAGCACCCATGGCCCGCGATATTCCATGAACGCACCGGGTGGTCCGATCCCGGCATCGATCAAGCGCCACGCGGGGACGAAGCCAATGGCAAGCCCCGCCACGATCACGTGCGGCACGGCGATCGCCAACCCGATGAGCGGCCCAGCGCGGCGCGTCACCCACTCGAAGATCGCGGCGTAGATGATGGCCGCGATGATCGCGATCACCAGTTGTGCGACTGCTCCGGCAAGCCAGCCCGCCGCATCCATCCGGCCCGTGAGAATCACGCCCCCGAGCCTGCACAGATCCGCATTCGCACGCGTGATCCAGCCGGCAACACCGATGGCTGCCACGACGATGATGCCGCCTATGATCCCCGCGCCAATGGCTCGGCCGAGCCTCATGATCACGCGCTCCCGCTATTGAGTGGAGTACACGAGCGACGCCTCGAGCTCCGGATCACCAATGGGCAGCGGCGGCTCGTGTGCTCGCCTCAGCGCCCACACGGTCGACGCCACGCCGCACACGAGCAGCAGCGCGCCCGCATCCAACCAGTACCCACCGCCCCAATTCCTGCCGTGCGGCGCGCTCGGCATCAACATCCAGTAGACGTCCAGATAGTGCATGAGCAGGAGCCACGCGCCGAGAGCGCTCATCGCGATCGCGCTGCGCTTGATCGAGCGCACGAGCAGCGCGCAGAACGGAATCACGAAATGGCCGGCGACGAGCACCGCGCCGAGCGCGTACCAGCCGCCGCGCATGCGCACCGAGTACCACACGCGCTCCGCGGGGATCTCAGCGCTCCAGATCACGATCAGCTGCGAGAAGCCGATGTAGACCCAGAAGAGCACGAAGGTCAGGAGCAGCTTGGCGAGCGCGTGCAGCTGGTTCGCTCCCACTGTTTCCGGCAGCTCGCCGCGCCGTCGCGCGCGCACGGCGATCACCGCCAGCAGCGACAGCGCACCCACCATCGCGCCCGCGAAATAATCCACGCCGTAGATGGTGGAGTACCAGGCGGGCGTGAGCGACATCATCCAGTCGAACGACGCGAAGCTGATCGTGAGCGCGAAGGCGACGAGTCCGGCCGCGCTCAGGGTGCGCATCCGCCGCTCGATCGCAACAGTGTCGCCGGCGTCCTGCTCGAGCGACGCTCGGCGGAGTGCCTCGCCGAGTGCGATCCACGTCGCGAGATACACGATCGAGCGGATCACGAAGAACGGAACGTTCAGATACGAGCCCTTGGCGAGAACCGCCTGCCTGACATCCGGCTCGAGCTGCGAGGCGTGGGCCGCCCACGGATACAGCGCGTGCACCGCGATGAGTGTCGGGAGCAGGAGCACCGCGAACGCCGGCAGCGTCGCGATGATCTCCTCCGCCTGGCACCGCAGCACCACGAACCAGGTCGCGCCGGTGACGCGCGCGATCATCACCATGGCGAGCGTCCCGAGCACCACGGCGAGACACGATACGTAGGCGACGAGATACGCCGAGGCGAGGCGAATCGGATCAACGAAGATCCCTGCCACGCAGAGTGCGGCACCGAGCGCCGCGAGCACGACCGGCACGACCGGCACGACCGGCGCACGCGAGCCGGCGCTCACCGCTGCTGCTCCGCGGCGAGCGTCGAGTCGATGCCGCGAATCCCGATCGCCCGCACCGAGTCTTCGCGCTGCTCGGCGCTGGTGCTGGTCGAGCGCTGCAGCTGCTCGAGATACGCCACCACCGCCCATCGCTCCCTCGCGGTCAGCTGCGGCGCATACGGCGGCATCCGCCCGATTCCCTTCGTCGCGATGTTGAACACGAATCCGGGAGGCAACGCCTGCACCGCCGCGCTCCGGAGCGATGGCGGACGTGGCGCGCCCATGTTCGCCGCGACGATGCTCCCGCCAAAGCCGCCGGCTCCGTGACAGACGGCGCAGAACACATCGAACTTCTCGTGGCCGAGCGCGAGGAGCTCCGGCGTCACCGCGAGCGGCACCTGCGTCACCGGCTGCCCCGCGCTCGTGCCGCTGCCGATCGCGCCGGAGTCGGCCTCGCTCTCACGGCTCATCGTCCCCGCAGGTGGATGGCGCATGCGCTCGTCGATCGCGAGGCGGCCGCTCGCCGCGTACGGTTCGTCGCGCTGCTGGATGCGCATGCGCTCGAAGTCGCCCGGCTCGCGCTCGCTCGACTTCGTGCACGCGGCCGCGACGATGATGACGACGAGCACGCACGCGCGATTCATCACTCCGGCTCCAGGTGCACGAGACGCAGAGGCGCGAGCGCGCTCAGCTCCCGGACGATGCGGTCCGGCGCACAATGCGGATCCGCGGCATCCACCGCGAGCCAATAGCGGTCGATCGTCGCGCGCTCGAAGCCGTCGATCTCGAACACCGGATGCCACGGCTGCGGCAGCCGCGCAATCACGAAGAATCCGATGAACGCGGCCAGGGACGCCGCGAGCACGGTCCCCTCGAAGGTCGGGATGAGAAATGCCGGGATCGCGTGCGCCGGCCGCCCGCCGATGTCGAGCGGATAGGCGTACGCGTTCGCGTACCACTGAATCCAGTAGCTCACCAGGCCGCCGAGCAGGCCGACGATGAACACCGCCACCGGCAGTCGCGAGCGCTTGCGCGGGATGCCCGACGCCAACGGCACCGGCGAGTACGTCTCGAGCCGCGTGTAGCCGCGCTCGGAGAATGCACGCACCGCCTCCGTGAGCTCGCGCGCCGACGCGAACTCCGCCATGTAGGCGCCGGCGCCCCACGTGCGGTCACGCACGGAGCGGCTCCTGTTCAGGAGTCTTTCTCATCTCGATCCGGAGCTCCTTCACCTCGCTCATCGCCACTGACGGCACGAACTTCAGGAAGAGCAGGAACAGCATTCCGAACAGCCCGAAGCTCCCCGCCAGAATCCCCCAGTCCACCCACGTCGGGATGTAGATGTGCCAGCTCGACGTGAGAAAATCGCGATTGAGCGACGTCACGATGATGACGAATCGCTCCATCCACATCCCTGCCAGAATTACGATGGACGCGAGGAAGAGCGCGGTCCCGTTCGTGCGCAGGCGCCTCGACCAGAAGAGCTGCGGGCTCAGCACGTTGAGCCCGGTCATGATCCAGTACACCACGGCGTACGGCCCGAACGGTCGCGACGCGAGATACGTGTACCGCTCCGCCGCGTTTGCGCTGTACCAGGACATGAACGTCTCGATCACGTAGCTGTAGGCGAGCATCAGCCCCATCGCCAGCATGAGCTTCGCGATCGCGTTCAGATGCGCCTCGGTGACGATGTCGTACAGGCGGAACGCCCGGCGCAGCGGCAGCAGCAGCACGAGCACCATCGCGAGCCCCGAATAGATCGCGCCCACCACGAAGTACGGCGGGAAGATCGTCGAGTGCCAACCGGGCAGCTGCGCGATGCTGAAGTCCAGGCTCACCACGCTGTGCACCGAGATCACGAGCGGCGTCGCCAGCGCGGCGAGCAGCACGTACGCGACGTTGAAGCGCTGCCACTGAAATCCGGAGCCCCGCCATCCCATCGCGAACAGGCCGTACACTCTCCGTCGCAGCCTGCTCGGCGCGCTGTCGCGAGCGGATGCGAGGTCGGGCACGAGGCCCAGATACCAGAAGAGCAGCGACACGGTGAAGTACGTGGTCACCGCGGCGACATCCCACGGCAGCGCGCTCTTGAAGTTCGGCCACACGTTCATCGTCGCGGGATACGGGATCAGCCAGTAGAAGAACCACGGCCGGCCGAGATGCAGCAGCGGGAACAGCGCCGCATTCACCAGCGCGAAGATCGTCATCGCCTCCGCCACCCGATTGATCGACCCGCGCCAGCGCTGGTTGAGCAGCAGCAGAAACGCCGAGATGAAGGTGCCCGCGTGCCCGATCCCGATCCACCACACGAAGCTCGTGATCGCGAACGCCCACGCGACGGGGATGTTGTTCCCCCACGTGCCGATCCCCACCGTCACCGTGTAGGCCACGGTGGCGAGCAGCAGCAGCGTGCCGAGCGCGGAGATCGCGAAGAGGATCCACCAGATGCGTCGCGTGTGCCACAGCGGGGCGAGCACCATGTCGGTGATCGCCGCGTCGTTGGGCGCCCCGCGCATCACGGGCCAGTCGTCCCCCTCCGCAAGCGCCAGGCTCGGCGCCGGCCGCGCGACTGCGCTCACGCGAGGCGCTCCAGCGCCGGATTCGGATTCCTCACGCGGGCCAGATAGCGCACGCGCGGCCGCGTGCCGAGCTCCTCGAGCACGCCGTACGCGCGCGGCTCGCTCCGCCGGCGCATCACCTCCGAATCGGGCTCGGTGAGCGAGCCGAAGACGATCGCGTTGGTGGGACACGCCTGCTGGCACGCGGTCTTCACCTCATCGCCGCGCAGCGTACGTCCCGCGATTCCCGCACTGATCTCCGCTTCGCGAATGCGCTGCACGCAGAACGTGCACTTCTCCATGACGCCGCGCTCCCGCACCGTGACGTCCGGATTCTTCACCATCTGCTCCGTCTCGGTGAGATTCGCGTTGTAGTCGAACCAGTTGAACCGGCGCACCTTGTACGGGCAGTTGTTGGAGCAGAAGCGCGTGCCCACGCACCGGTTGTACACCATCTCGTTGAGTCCCTCGGGACTGTGCACGGTCGCGCCAACCGGACACACGTACTCGCACGGCGCATTCTCGCAGTGCTGGCAGAGCATCGGCTGCGTGACCACCTGCGGATTGTCCGCGCCGCTCTCCAGGTACCGATCGATGCGCAGCCAGTGCATCTCGCGCGACTTCAGCACGTCGTCGTGCCCCACCACGGGCGTGTTGTTCTCCGCCTGGCAGGCGACCACGCATGCGCTGCACCCCGTGCACGTCGCGAGATCGATCGTCATCGCCCACTGCAGCGGGCTGTCGAGCCGCTGCTGCGGATCGTAGATCGTGAGCGGCTGGCGCTGTCGCACCGGCGGCTTCGATGATTCGGCGCGGTATTGCTCGAGCGTCTCGCTTCGCGCCTGGTCGCGTCCTTCCATCGTCCAGTGCGACTGCGTGATCGCGAGCGCGCGCGCCGCCGCATCGGACACGCGCTTCACCGACACGCCGGCGAGATGGAACACGTCCGCTGCAGGCAGGAGGAGATAGGCGTTCGCGCCCACACCCGCCGCAACCTTCTCTGCGCCCGCGCGCCCGTAGCCCAGGTGCAGCGTGGCCACGCCATCGGGCTGCCCGGGTACGATGAGCGCCGGGATCTCGAGCGACATCGAGTCGTGCGTGAGGCGGATGACGTCGCTCGTCGCCGCGCCTATGCGTTTCGCGCTGTCGGGACTCAGCAGCGCCGCGTTGTCCCACGTGAGCTTCGTGACGGGATCGGGAAGCTCCTGCAGCCATCCGTTGTTGGAGAACGATCCGTCGTGCACGCGCGCGTCGGGGGCGAACGCAACCTCGATCGTCGACACCGCCTCGTGCGACGCCGCGCCCGGCGCCAGCGACTCGGCGCGCGCCGGCATCTCCGCGCGCGCGAGCGGAGCACTCCCCGCGAGCCCCCGCCGCAGCACCGATGCCCAGCTCTCATCGTCGACGGCTGTGCCGCCCGCCTTCGCCGATGCTCTCAGCATCGCGAGTGGGTCGGCGTTCGCGTCGCCCGCAAGCGCCGCGAGCACTTCGATGATGGACTTGCCTTCGAACAGTGGCTGCACGAGCGGCTGCACCACCGAGTACGTGCCGTCGTACGCCCGCGCGTCGCCCCACGCTTCCAGATAATGCGCGGCGGGCACGAACCACGTGGCGCGACGAGCCGTCTCGTTCTCGTAAAGTCCGGAGTACACGACCGTGACCGCGCGGCCCATCAGCTCACCGAATTTCATGCTGGCTGGTGTGGCGTACGCGGGATTGCCGCCGATGCAGACGAGCGTGTCGACGCTCCCGGCGCTCAGCTCGTGCGCGAGCGAGAGCAGCGTCGCATTCGGATCTCCGCTGCCGAGCAGGGGCGAGCGCGCGTGCCACACGGTGCGGCCGGTGTTGCCGAGCGTGTCGTTGATCGCCGTCGCGAGCGCGCGCGCGCGAGGCGTGACGCGATCGCCCGCGATCACGAGACTCCTCCCCGCGTGCGCCTTCAGATCCGCGGCGACCGCCGCGATCCACGGCGAGCTCGGCGCGCGTCCCTCGAGCGCTCCGCGGAGCGATTCGAGCAGCGGCTCGATCTCCGTCGGCCGGCAGCGCAGCCGGTGGTCCGCGGTCGCGCCCGTGACCGTGAACCCGGGCTCGGCCACGTACAGCCGGTTCATGCCGGTGAGCGGCGCGCGCCGCCTGTCGGCGAACTCGCGCGCGTAGCGGAGTGTGAAGGGGCCGCTCGCCAGGAAGTCCGAGCCTACGCTCAGAATGACATCGGCCGCTTTGATGTCGTACTGCGGAATGGCCTGCTCGTTCGTCGCGAGCGGCGCGTAGTAGTGTACGCGCATGTCGGGGTAGAGCGACTGCAGCCGGAGCAGCATGCTCGCGATGAGCGGCGACGATGTCGGCTCGAGCAGCAGTGCCAGCTTCGCCCCGCGCGTGCCCAGTCGCTGCCGCATGGCCGCGGGCGCCATCGCAGCCGCGAACGCCTGCCACGTCGAAGTCTTGTTTCCGTAGCGAACGGCCTGCGCACGGTCCGGATCGTAGAGCTGCAGCACCGACGCCTGCTCGAGAATTCCGGCAGCGCCGAGGCTCGCGGGGTGATCGGGATTTCCCTCGACCTTCGTGGGGCGGCCCTCGTGCGACTCCACCACCAGACCCGTGGCATAGCCATCGAGCACCATCGAGGTCGCGTAGTGCAGCGGCACTCCCGGCGTGAGCTCGGGCGGCTGCGTCACGTACGGCAGGATCTTTTCGGCCGGAATGCGCGTGCAGCCGTCGAGCCCCGCGAGCGCGATGCTCGCGCCGAGGAGCTTGAGAAAATCGCGTCGCGTCAGCTCGTCATCGTGATCATGCATGATGTCGCGCCTACCGGTGACAGGTGGTGCACGTGGTCAGCGAGCGAACGTGGTATTTCTGCGCGAGCTGCGGGCCGAGCTCGCGCTGCGACACGTAGCCCATGGTCGTGATCGCGGACAGCGGACGCAGATGCGGCGCCGGATTGCGATGACAATTCACGCACCAGCTCATGGTCAGCGGCGCGGCCTGGTACACCTGCGCCATGCGGTCCACGCGGCCGTGGCAGCTCTCGCATCCCACGCCCTTGTTCACGTGGATCGCGTGGTTGAAGTACACGAATCCCGGCAGCGCATCCACGCGATTCCAGCGCAGCGGCCGCCCGGATGAAACGCTCTGGCGCACGGGAGCGAGGACATCGGAGCTCATCCACGCCGTGCTGTGACAGGGCACGCAGACGGACGTGGGTGGAATGCCCGCGTACGACGATCGCTCCGCCGAGTAGTGGCAATACCGGCAGTCGATGCGCTGCCCGGTGACGTGGATGCGATGATCGAACGCGACCGGCTGCGCCACGGGCTCGTACTGCCGCGTGGCATTCGGGGTGCGCACCCACGCCATGAGCGCCACCGGCACTCCCACGAGTGTGCACAGCACGGCGATGAGCGTCGCGCGCGCGAGGGTGTTCGTCCAATGCGGGAAGAGCGCGGGCATTTGGAATTTCGCCTAGTGCGACGTCATCGCCCGTCACCATGGTCCTTCCTCGCGCGCACGCCGAATGCCGCGCCCACGAGCATCGCGCTCGCCACCGCGAGCCATGGCCTGTGCTTCGACAGCCACAGCTCGGTGCTGAACGTCCGCGCGCGATCGTCGAACGGGCCGTGCGCGCCGTACGCGCCGGGCGCAGGCTCCCACAGATTGTCGGGGCTGTCCGGATCCGCGAGGATGGTCGTCTCCTCCGCGGTGTAGTTGCGCCCGAGGAACCTGTCGATGTACGCGGGCACGACTTTCTCGCCCTCCACCGCCTTCACCGTCGACCATGCCACGAGAAACTCGCGGCCCTCGTTCACGCGCACGCAATGATGCACCGCTTCCGCACCGATCTCCGGCTGGAAGATGGGCGGCACGGGATGCGTTCGGTACGGCAGCCGGCTCTTCGCCCAGTAGAACTGCGGCGTGTTCATCGCGGGCATCTGCACCATCGTGGTGCGCACGTGGCTGCCATCGTGAATGAGCTCGCTCAGCAGCGATTCGTGGAATCCCATGATCGCGTGCTTCGACGCGCAGTACGCGGACTGCAGCGGGATGCTCCGGTGCGCGAGCGCGGAGCCCACCTGGATGATGATCCCGCGGTCGCGCGGCAGCATGCGCTTGAGCGCGGCGAGCGTGCCGTGCACGTAGCCCAGGTACGTCACCTCGGTCACGCGACGAAACTCGGCGGCCGGCATCTCCTTGATCGGCGAGTACACGGACACCATCGCGTTGTTGATCCAGACGTCTATCGGGCCCAGCTCCCGCTCGACCGTCTCCGCGGCCTGCTCCATCGCATCAGCGTCGGCGACATCGAGCGGGAGCACGAGCGCGCGCCCGCCGAGCGATTCGACGCTGCGCTTCGCGCTCTCGAGACGCTCGACGCCGCGCGCGATGAGCGCGATCGAGCTGCCGTCGCGCGCGAATCGCTCGACGATCGCGCGGCCAAGTCCCGCCGACGCACCGGTCACCACGATTACTTCGCTCACGAGCTCCTCCCTCCATTCAATGCCATCCTGAGCAGATCGGCGACGTGGATCGGGTGACGATCCGTGGTCTGCAGGATCTGCTCGCGACAGCTGAATCCATTGACGACGATCAGCGAGCTTGCCGAGCTGTTGCGAACTGCGGGAAGCAGCACGCGCTCGCCGCAGGCGACCGAGACTCTGTAGTGCTCCCCCTTCTCGAAGCCGAATGCGCCCGCCATCCCGCAGCATCCGGTGTCGGGCATCGTGTAGCGCACGCCCGTGCGATCGAGAATCGTCTTCTCACACGAGAAGTCGAGCATCGCCTTCTGATGGCAGTGCCCGTGCACCACCGCTTCCGCATCGAGATGTGGTGTCTTGAAATCCGTGACCTTCTTCGCGAGGAACTCGGTGAGCAGAAAGGTCTGCGCGCTGAGCCGCTTCGCGTCTTCATCGTCGGGCAGCATGTTCACGAGCTCATCGCGAAACACCGACACGCAGCTCGGCTCCAGTCCCACGATGGAGATGCCGTTTCGCACGTGCGGCCTGAGCACGTCCAGGATCTCGAGCAGCATCTTCTTCGCACGATCCAGCAGGCCGTAGTCGTAGAGCGGGCGGCCGCAGCAGAGCTTCCTGCCGGGAATGAGCACCTGGTGACCGGCAGCCTCCAGCACCTCGACTGCGGACTTTGCCGAGTTCGGATGGAAGTGATTGTTCCACGTGTCCGGCCAGAGCACCACGAGCGGCTTGCCGGCGTTCACGATGGGCCGGGTCTCGAACCACGAGCGGAACGTTCGAGACGCGAACTTCGGGATGTGTCGTTCGGGCGCCATCGTCACGACGGCCTTTGCGACCGAGCGGAGCCCCGGCGTCTGCGTGAACGCGTTCGCGAGCCACGGCGCGTACGCGGCGAGCCGCGCCCACTTGAACATGTAGCCGAACGCATACGCAGCAATCGGCCTGTGGTGCTCCTCGAAATAGTGCGAGAGAAACTCCGCCTTGTACGTGGCCATGTCCACGTTCACGGGACACTCGCCCCGACATCCCTTGCACGCGAGGCAGAGGTCGAGCGCCTCCTTCACGGACTCGTCCCCCCACCCTTTGCTTAGCGGGTTGCCCTCGAGCATCTCGAACAGCAGCCGCGAGCGACCGCGCGTCGAGTGCTTCTCCTCGCGCGTGACCATGTAGCTCGGGCACATCGTGCCTTCGTCGTGCTTCCGGCACTTCCCCGTTCCGACGCAGCGGTTCGCCGCGATCGCGATGCTGCCTCGATCCTTCGGAAAGGCGAAATGCGTCGCGGGCTCCCACGGATGGTAGTGCGTGCCCCACCGGAGGTTCTCGTCCACCGGATAGGCATCGATGACCTTTCCCGGATTCATCTTGCCGCGCGGATCCCACGCGGCCTTGAACTCGCGGAACGCCTGCATGATCTCGTTTCCGAACATGATCGGGAGCAGCGCGCCGCGCGCCTGCCCGTCGCCGTGCTCTCCCGACAGCGATCCGCCGTACGACGTCACGAGATGCGCCGCCTCGTTCAGGAAGCGCGTCCAGTTCCCGATTCCTTCCGCGGTGTAGAGATCGAAGTCGATGCTGCAGTGGATGCATCCCTGCCCGAAGTGCCCGTACAGCGATGCGGTGTAG
Source organism: Gemmatimonadaceae bacterium (assembly GCA_025929535.1). Lineage (GTDB taxonomy): Bacteria > Gemmatimonadota > Gemmatimonadetes > Gemmatimonadales > Gemmatimonadaceae > FEN-1250. The sequence goes on along the minus strand of JAICLZ010000036.1, from coordinate 3,793 downwards.
CCGTACTTGTCGAAGAGCTTCTGCAGATCGCGCAGGTAGTTGCCGACATCCTTCGGCGCGACGGCGGAGTCCTCCCAGCCGGGATAGAAATCCGGCTCGTTCGGAATCTTGGATGTGGAGCCAAGCCCCGACTCGCGAATCTTCCATACCAGATCTTCCTGGCTCACGTCGTCGTACATCTTCATCGGCGGCGCGTTCGGCTTCGCGCAGAACGCCTGCATCAGCTTGCGGGCCCTGCCGTCGGCCTCCTCCTTCGTGTCGCCGCCGAACTCGACGACGAGCCACGCGTTGCCGTCCGGAAACAGCGCACGCCCTGACGTCGACATCCCCTTGTCGTGCATGTACGTGAACATGCTCGAGTCGATCCCCTCGAGAGCGATCGGACCGAACTCGTTGCAGAACGGAACGTGATCGCCCGCGGTGAAGATGTCGGGGAAGCCGAAGATGGCGAGCGTGCGCACGGGCGGGCTCTTCACGAGCCGGAGCTTTGCCTGCAGCACGGTGACGCACGTGTTCTCCGTTCCCACGAGCGCGCGCGCGACGTTGAAGCCGAGCTCCGGCAGCAGCTGCTGCAGCGGATATCCGGAGACGAGCCGGGGAATGTGCGGGAATCGCTTGCGGATCTCATCCGCGTACTTGTCGCGAATCGCCTTCATGCGCGCGTAGATCTCGCCCTTCACTCCGCCCTCGGAGATGATGCGCTCGAGCTCCGCATCGCTCGTGGGCCCCACCCACGTGCGCAGCCCATCGTACGTGAGGATCTCGAGCTCGTACGTGTTCTCCTCCACCTTCCCCGCCATCTGCGCGTGCATGCCGCACGAGTTGTTGCCGATCATGCCGCCGAGTGTGTTGCGGTTGTGCGTGGCGGGATCGGGCCCGAAGGTGAGATGCCGTTTTTCTGCCTGGTCTCGCAGATCGTCCAGCACCGTGCCCGGCTCCACGCGCGCCCACTTGTTGTCCCAGTCGATCTCGAGCACGTGATTCATGTACTTGCTCATGTCCATGACCACGCCCGCATTGCACGTCGCGCCCGCGAGGTCGGTGCCGCCGCCGCGCGACACGATCGGCGCCCCGAACTCGCGGCACACCGCCACCGTCGCGACCACATCGTCCGCGTCGCGCGGGAGCACGATGCCCATCGGGATCTGCCGGTAGTTCGATCCGTCGGTGGAGTAGAGCGCGCGATCGCCGTCGTTGAAGCGCACTTCGCCGCGCACGCGTGCGCGGAGCGCAGACGCGAGCTTCTCGAGATCCACACCTGCCGTGAGCCCGCTCACGGCGTCCGGGCGCGCCGGCGTGCGTGGCGGCGCGTGCGTTCCTGGCTTGGTCGGCCGGCCTGCAGCCACCTGGGGAATTTTCGTCATGACAGTCCGAATCGCTGCGCGTCTGCGCGCTTGAAGTCGAGGCCGAGCCCCGGACGCGAGAGATCGGGGTGCAGCGCGCCATTCACCGGTGTGAGCGCGCCGTCGAACAGCATGTGCTCGATGCGCACGTGATCGTGAAAGTATTCCACGTGCCGCACGCGCTTGGCCGCGCACGCGGGGTGCGCGTGGAGCGAGGGCGCGCAGTGCGTGGAGAGCGGCGTCGCGGTCGCCTCGCACAAGCCGTCGACTATGAGGAGCCCCGTGATCCCCTCGCAGCGGGTGGCATCCGCCTGTAGCACGTCCGTGGCACCGGCGCGAATGATCGAGGCGAACGTGTCCGGCACGTAGCCGTACTCGCCCACCGAGATCTCCATCCCGGGTGGCGCGTGATCGCGGCACAGCCGCAACCCCTCGAGATCGCGATGATAGACGGGCTCCTCGAACCAGCTCACGCGCGACTCCGCGAATCGCTGCGCCTGCTGCAACGCCTGCTTCCGCTCGTACGCGCCATTCGCATCCACGAACAGCTCGGCGGCATCCCCAATCGCGGCTCGGGCCGCAATCACTCGCTCGGTGTCCGCGCACGCGTCACGGCCAATCTTCATCTTCACCCGCGGGATTCCCTCGTGCACCCACCCCGCGAGCTGCGCGCAGAGCTGCTCCATCGTGTACGACGTGAAGCCGCCACTCCCGTACACGGGCGCCGCGGGGCGAACGGCGCCGAGCAGCGTGACGAGTGGCGTGTCCAACAGCCGCGCCTTGAGGTCCCACATCGCCACGTCGACCGCCGAGATGGCCATCGATGCGATGCCCGATCGGCCGAGATTGCGAACGGCGGCCACGAGCTTCTCCCAGATCGCGCCCGTCGCCATGACATCCATGCCGCACGCAATCCGCGCGAGCATCGAGTGTATGAGCGCCGCCGTCGACACATCCGCGTACGTGTATCCGATGCCCGTGCATCCCCCGCCGGTTGCCTCCACCAGCACGAGCGTCGTCGCATTCCACTCGTACGTTCCATCCGACTCGCTCGGCACATCCGTCGGGATGCGATACGTCGAAACGGTGATGTCGTCGAGGTGAACCGCCTCACTGCGAGCCGTTGCAGGCATGGCTCAGATCACCTCGCGCACCTTGTCCTCGAGTAAGGTTCGTATGATTTCACCGCGGTCTTTCTGGCCGCGGGCGAGCGCCTCGCTGAAGTGGATCGCCTGCTTCATCGAGATCTTGCCGGGCATCGGCGGCTCGTTCGCATCGACCACGGCCTGCACCACCGCAGGCCCCGGGTACGCCAGCGCCTCCCTCAGAACGCGCTCGGCGTCCTCCGGCCGCTCGATCGTGTAGCCGCCCGCGCCGCACGCCTTGGCATACGCCTCGAAGTCGATGGGCTGCAGCTCCACGCCGAACTCCGGATTGCCATCGAGCACCATCTGCTCCCACTTGATCTCGCCCAGCACGTTGTTCTTGATGATGATGACCTTCACGCGCAGGTCGTACTTCACGAGCGTGGCGACCTCGCCCATGAGCATCGTGAATCCGCCGTCGCCCACCACGCACACCACCTGCCGGCCGGGATAGGCGATGGCGGCGCCGATGCTGTAGGGAAGGCCGTTCGCCATCGTCGCAAGCGAGCCCGAGAGCGAGAACTGCATGCGGTCGCGCATGTCGATGTAGCGCGCCGTCCACGTCGCGATGGTGCCGCTGTCCGAGGAGACGATCGCATCGTCGTCGAGCAGCCTGTTGAGATGGTAGGTCACGACCTGCGGCTTCATCGGCATGTCCGTGCGCGTGCCGCGCTCGTTCATGAGCTCGCGCCAATCCTTCATGCGTTTCTGCGAATCCGTGAGGAGCGTCCGATTCTTCTTGCGATCGACCATGGGGATGAGCGCGCGCAGCACCGAGCGACAATCGCCCACGAGTCCGACGTCGACGTTGTAGCGAAGGCCGATGCGTGCCGGGTCGATGTCGATCTGGATCCCTTTCGCCTTCCCCGGCTTCGGATAGAACTCCATGTACGGGAAACCGCTGCCCGCGATCAGGAGCGTGTCGCACTCCGACAGCGCGTCCTGCGACGGCGCCGTGCCGAGCAGCCCGATGCCGCCCGTGGTGTACTCGCTGTCGTCGGGAACCACGGCCTTGCCCAGGAGTGGCTTGATGATGGGCGCGCCGATCTTCTCCGCGAGCTCGAGAATCTCGGCGCGCGCATCGAGGCATCCGCGGCCGGCGAGGATCGCGACCTTCTTGCCCTCGTTGATCAGCGCGGCGGCTCGCTCGAGCGTGGCCTCGGGAGGAAGCGGATGCGCCCCGGCGAAGATGTCCGCGCTGTGCTTGGTGATGTTGCCGCTGGAGCGGTGCCCGTTGCTCGTCGTCCACTCCTGAATGTCCTTGGGGATGGTGATGTGCGCGACCGTGCGCCGCGCGAGGGCGGT
>JAICLZ010000032.1 GCA_025929535.1 Gemmatimonadaceae bacterium | reverse complement strand
CGTTGGCAATCCACCGATCCCTTTGCTTTCGACATGCACGTGACGGGAACCGATACCATCGGCGGCGAGCGATGCTTTCGAGCCGAAGGATCCGCGAGCGCCGCGGCGCTGATCCCGCGCCAGGTCGTGGATTCGAGCGCGTTCCATCTGCGCTTCTCGTATTGTCCCGCCACGCATCTCGTGCGACGGATCGAGCTCGAGGGCACGTATCCGGACGTGAACTACTACAAGGTGCACGAACGGCTCGTGCTCGAGTTGCAGGACGTGCGGCACGGGGAATCGCTGGCAGGCTGGCTTCGAAATGCTGAGCTCCGGCAGGGTGCCTTGTCGGCCGTCGCACTCGCCGACAGCACCGCGGTCGCGTCGGCGCTTGCCACTCCCGGGCTCGATTCCGTCTACGCGGGAGGCGACACAGCGTCCGCGCGAATGCTGCTCGGTATCGTGTATCGTGCCGGAGCTGCGCCGCCCTCCATCGCCACACTCTCGTCGCTGCTCGGCAGCGGGAACCCTCGCGTGCGCACACTCGCGGCGCGCCTGCTCGCGCGCGCAAGTGAGCGATCAGCCGCGCATCCGCTGCTCGTGCGCGCCGCCGCCGACTCCGACTACTTCGTGCGCAACGCCGCCGCGCGCGCGCTTCGCCCCGACTCGCTCCCTCGCGCCACTGGCGCAACCGCCTGCACGCTTCCGGACTCGATGCGCGAGCGTCCCGCACGCGCGCGGGTGTCGGCTCCGGCGGGAACGAGCTTTCGTGGCATGGCGAGCAACACCTTTCGCGGCTGGCCGTACGGCATGTACGTCCCCGACGATTACCGAGGGGACGAAGCGTTCCCGCTCATCGTCTATCTCGCCGGCAACTCGGGCCCCGCGGTCGAAGGCGTGCAGCTCGGCGCCACCGCCTTCGAGCGCACCGGCTATCTCGTGGTCTACCCGAACGGATCGGGGGGATGGTGGCGCACCAGCACCGCAACGATGGTCGACTCGCTGCTCGGCGAGGTGATGCGCAACTACAACGTGGATCCGGAGCGCGTGTACATCTCGGGGCTGAGCAACGGCGGCACGGGCACGCTCGACTACGTCTCGCTCTGGCCGCAGCGCTTCACGGCGGCCGTGGTGGCGATGGGCGCCGGCCTCTTCGGGTTCATCGAGAAGGGTGGCAACCGCCCCTTCGTCTCCAACGTCACGCACACGCCCCTGCTCTTCCTGCACGGCAAGCGCGACGAGGTGATCGACGTGAGCGCCACCACGAACACCGTCGATTCGCTGCGCGCGCAGCATGCGAACGTGGCGATGAAGCTCTTTCCCGACCGCGGCCACGAGATCGCCCCCGGCAGCGGCGATGACGGCATGACGGTCGACTTCTTCGAGCATCACACGGGCCGCACCATTCCGAAGAAGCTCGACTTCAACGCGGCGACGACCGTGCACGCGCGCCACTACTGGATCGAGCTTCTCGAAAAGGATGATGTGCCCGGCGGCGACTCACTCGGCGCCGACGCGACCATCGCGAGCGTGGTGCGCGCGCGGCTCGGCTCCCTCGTGCGAGCCGAGGTCCGCGCGTCGATCGACGACCACAATACGATCAAGCTCGAGACCCGGCAGGTACGCCGCCTGCGGCTGCTGCTGCGCCCCGACCTGTTCGCGCACGAGGGGCCGGTGAAGGTGGTGATGAATGGAAAGACTGTTTCCAACAGCCCGCTCCCAACGGATTGCGCCCTCTACGCGCGGACGTTGGCCGAGCGGGGCGATCCGTATCTCGCGTACTCGTCCGAGTTGACGTTCGAGGTGCCGCGGTAGCAGAATGGGCGAGCCCGGCTCGCGCGCCGAAACCCCGCCCGACGAAGCCCGTATTATCCGCTGAGCGGGTGCGCACCGTCATTCTCGAGGAGCAGCTGTGTTGGATCCGGATGTCATCAATTTTGCCGGGGTCATGGTCACGATCGTCGGCACGATCGCATCGCTGTGCGGAGTCTTCGTCGCGTCGAAATGGGCGATCGCGGCCACCAGGAAGCGCGAACAGCTGCCGTCCCCCTACAACGACGCCCGGCTCGAGCAGCTCCAGCAGTCCATCGACGCGATCGCGATCGAGGTCGAGCGCATTGCGGAAGCGCAGCGCTTCAGCGCGAAACTCCTCGCCGCGCGCGAGGCGGAGCCGCGGCTGCCGCGATAAGCATTGTCCACTGGCGGGCTTCGATCAACATTACGGCGTTCATCATCCGGAGTGTTCGTGCTCGAAGCCTCAAAGGAAAGACTCGCCCTCGTGGCCGTTGCTGCGCTACTCGCAGCGCCCGTGGCCGCGCACGCGCAACGACGACAGCCAGCCACCCCGAACATCGAGACGCGAACCAATCCGCGGCCGCTCCCCGGCCCCGTGATCGTACCGCCGGCATTCACGCGCGCGATCGCGAGCGGTACGCGCACGCGCACGGGCGAGCCCGGCCCGCGCAACTGGGTACAGCACGCGCGCTACGCCATCGACGCATCGATCGACCCCGCGACCAACACGCTCGAGGGCGCCGAGCGCGTGCGCTACATCAACAACTCGCCCGATACGCTCGCGCGGCTGGCGATCTATCTGCGCCAGAACGTGTTTCGTCCGGAGAGCCCGCGGCGCGATGTCGCGCCGCTCACGAACGGGATCACGCTCGGCCGGGTGGCCGCGAATGGTTCGACGCTCGTCGAACTATCCACGGACGATAATGCGTCGCGCTCGGTGTGGCGCCGACCCGGATACGTGATCGATGGCACGGTGATGTGGCTGACGCTCCCCGCGCCGCTGCTCCCGCACGACAGCGCATCGCTCGAGCTCACCTGGTCGTACGTCCCCTCGCTCACGCCCTCCGACGGGCGCGAGGGGCGCGACGATCATCTCTACCTCATGGGCTACTGGTACCCGCAGGTCGCCGTCTACGATGACGTGAACGGCTGGATGGCGGATCCGTACCTGCTGGAGGCCGAGTTCTACATGGATCCGGCCGACTACGATGTGCGAGTGACGATGCCGCGCGGATGGCTGGTCGGCGCCACGGGCTCGCTGCGCAACGGCGCGGACATTCTGAGCATGTCGGCGCGGAACAAGCTCGCGCAGGCGCGCGCCACGGGCCGCGTGATCGCGATCAGCCGTCCCGGCGATCGCGAGCCCGTATTCGCGACTCCGTCGCCGAAGGTGACGTGGCACTTCACCGCGCCCAACGTGCGCGACTTCGCGTGGGGCACGAGCGATCGCTACGCGTGGGATGCGACGCGCGCGCTGGTGCGGAGCGCGAGTGGCGCCACGGACACCGTGGACATCCAGTCCTTCTATCGACTCGATGCCCGCGCATCCGCGTGGGCCGCAGGCGGCGCGCGCTATACGCGCGATGCCATCGAGCAGCTCTCGGCGTATCTCTGGGAGTATCCGTGGCCCACGATGACATCCATGGAGGGCGTGCTCACGAGCGGCGGGATGGAGTATCCGCGGCTCACGTTCATGCAGCCGTGGGCCGACACGCTCTCGCTCGCCGGCGATCTGATGCACGAGACGGGGCACATGTGGTTCCCGATGCAGGTGGGCTCGAGCGAGACGCGCTTTCCGTGGATGGATGAGGGCTTCACGCAGTTCGATGCGGCGCAGGGGATGCGCCAGCTGTATGGCGAGCCGCGCAAGGGCGGACGAATAGCCGATCAGGAACCGGGGCAGCGCGCGCTCTACACCAAGCGCGCCGTGGAGGGCGACGACCAGATCCTGATGACGCAGGGTGATCTCTTCCCTTCGGATCTCTACAACGTGATGTACTACGACAAGACCGCGCAGATACTCGCGTCGCTCCGCGGGATGCTCGGCGAGCCCACCTTTCATCGGGCGCTGCGCGAGTACGGGCGCAGATGGACGGGGCGGCATCCGTATCCGTACGATTTTTTCAACACGGTCGACGACGTGTCGAAGCAGGATCTCGGCTGGTTCTGGGACAGCTGGTTCTTCGAACCGTGGCCGCTCGACCAGGCCATCGCCGGCGTGAAGAAGGATGGCTCATCCGTCGCGATCACGATCGAAGATCGCGGGCTCGCGCCCATGCCGGTCGAGCTGGCCATCACGCGCGCAGGTGGCAGAACGGAGCGAATGCGCATCCCCGCCACGGTGTGGATGCAGGGCGCCCGGAGCTACGTCGCGCGGGTCGCGCGGACGCCGGATGTGATGCGCGTGGAGATCGATCCCGATGGCCTGTTCCCGGACATGGATCGAAGCAACCAGCTGTGGACCACGCTTCGCGGGATGCGCGCGCACGACTGATCGCTCCTGCGCCACGATTGTCCGTGCAGTACCTTGCTCCTGTTCCCTGCCCACGCACAGACGCTCATTTGGAGTCTCGTTAATGCGATTCGTTCTCGCCACCGCGCTCGCTCTCGTCATCTCACTTCCCGCCGCCGCCCAGAACAAGCCGAGGCGCGCCAAGGCCGCCGCGAAGCCGGCGGCCGCACAGGCAACGGATTCCACCGCGCGAACGACGACCGATCCCGTGCTGCGCGGCATGCAGTGGCGGCTCGTCGGACCGTTTCGCGGTGGGCGAGCGGTGGCAGTGACGGGTGACCCTGTCGAGCCGCGCACCTTCTACATGGGAAGCGTGGATGGCGGAGTGTGGAAGACCGTCGACGCGGGTACGACGTGGCGCAACATCACCGATGGCACGTCGACGATCGCATCGGTCGGCGCAATCGCGGTGGCACCGTCGGATCACAACGTCATCTACGTGGGCACGGGCGAGACCGATTTCCGCGAGGACCTCACGTTCGGCGATGGCATGTACCGCTCGACGGACGGCGGCAGGAGCTGGAAGCACATCGGTCTCGAGCAGACGCGCCAGATCGCGACCGTTCGCGTCGATCCCAAGGATCCCGACAACGTGTACGTGGCTGCGTACGGGCACGCCTTTGGCCCGAACGCCGAGCGAGGCGTGTACCACTCGCGTGATGGCGGCACGACGTGGAAGCGCGTGCTGTTCGTGGACGACAGCACGGGCGCGATCGATCTGGCGATGGATCCGACCAACTCGCGCATTCTCTACGCCTCGATGTGGCGCTTCCAGCGTTTTCCGTGGGGCTTCAGCGCGGGCGGCGGCAAGAGCGGCTTGTGGAAGAGCACCGACGGGGGGGACACGTGGACGGAGCTCACGGACAACCCCGGGATGCCGGACGTGCCGATCGGACGCATCGGTGTATCCGTGAGCGGCGCGATGCCGAATCGCATCTACGCCTACGTCGAGACGTCGCCCGACGACTCGCTCGGCGGCATCTACCGCTCGGAGAACTCCGGCGCGAGCTGGGCGCGCGTGAACGGCGATCAGGAGTTCATGGTGCGTCCGTGGTATTACTCGCTCATCACGGCCGATCCGCAGAATCCGAACGTCGTCTACAATCTGAATCTCAGCACGTACAAGTCGATCGACGGCGGCCACACCTTCCAGCGCCTGCGCGTGCCGCACGGCGACGATCATCTCCTGTGGATCGACCCGCACGATTCGAATCGCATGATCGAGGGCAACGACGGCGGGGCGACGATCTCATTGGATGGCGGCGAGAACTGGTCATCGCAGGACACGCAGCCCACCGCGCAGTTCTATCACGTGTTCGCGGACGACGAGTTTCCGTACCGGTTGTACGGTGCGCAGCAGGACAACTCGAGCGTGCGCATTCAGAGCCGCTCCGATGACGGCGCGATCACCAGGCAGAGCTGGGATGCGCTTCCCTTCGGCGAGTCCGGCTACATCACGGTGAATGCGAAGAATGCGGACGTCTCGTACGGCTCCTCCTACTTCGGGCAGATCCAGCGCTTCAACAGCAAAACGAACGAGCTGCACGACATCAGCGTCGGGCTGCCGAACTACGACGGCTACGCGGCGAAGGACATGCCGCTTCGCTTTCAGTGGACGTTTCCGCTGCTCACCTCTCCGCACGAACGGTCCACGATCTACGCAACCGCGCAACGCGTCTTTCGCACCGGAAACGATGGCGTCACGTGGCAGGCGGCCTCACCCGATCTCACGCTCCACGATCCGGCGACGCTGGGTCACGTGGGCGGACCGATCACGCACGACGAGACGGGGACCGAGGTGTACGCGACCATCTTCGCCTTTGCCGAATCGCCGCTGAAGGCGGGCGTGCTCTGGGCCGGATCCGACGACGGGCTCGTTCACCTCTCGCAGGACAACGGCGCCACGTGGCAGAACGTCACGCCGCACTTCGCCGGAAAGTTCACGCGCGTGAGCATCATCGAGCCGAGCCATTACGATGCGGGCACCGCGTACCTGGCGGCCAACCGCTATCAGCAGGATGACTTCCACCCGTATCTCTATCGGACCACCGATTACGGGAAGAGCTGGACGCCCATCAGCGCGGGAATTCCCGATATCGCGTACACGCGCACGATCCGCGAGGATCCGGTGAAACGCGGCCTGCTCTACGCGGGAACCGAGATCGGCGTGTTCGTCTCCTTCGACGACGGCGGCCACTGGCAATCGCTGCAGCTCAACCTGCCGCGCAGCTCGGCGCGCGATCTCCTCGTGCACGGCAACGATCTCGCCGTCGCCACCCACGGACGCTCGTTCTGGATTCTCGACAACCTCTCGCCGCTCCGTCAGCTCTCCGATGCGATTCGCCACGAGCCGGTGCATCTCTTCACGCCGGACACCGCCATTCGGTGGGACGGAGGACGCGCGCGCCGGAGCACCGCCGCCGGGCAGAATCCACCGTCCGGCGTGGTGGTGGACTACACCTTCCGCGAGAAGCCGAAGGGACCCGCCACGCTCGCGTTCCTCGATCCGGCCGGAAAGGTGATTCGCACATTTTCCTCGAAGGGCGCGCCTGCGGAGGACAGCGCCAGCGCCGACTCGTCGGGGGAGAGCGCAAAGGACTCCACGGAGAAGGCGCAGCACGATACGACCGCGCTGCGTGGCCGCAAGAAGAAGATCGAGAGCGACGACAGCACGTCGTACGCGCCGAGCGATTCGCTCGTGAGCACGCGTGTCGGCATGAATCGCTTCGTGTGGAATCTCCGCTACGAGGATGTGAAGCACATCAAGGAGATTCTGATCGACTACGGCACGCTCGACGGACCGATGGTGCAGCCGGGCCAGTATTCGGTGCGGCTCACGGCGGACGGCAAGTCGTACACGCAGCCGTTCGTCGTCGTGAACGATCCGCGCACGAACGTGACGCCGGCGGATCTGCAGGCGCAGGCCGCCGCGTGGTTCCGTCTGCGGGACGCGCTCGACTCCACCGTCACGTCGGCCAGGGACATCGAGACGATGGAGAAGCAGCTCGATCAGCGAGTCGAGCAGGTGAAGAAGGCGCCCTATGCATCACGCGTGTCGGCCGCTGCCAAGCCGCTGCGGGCGAAGCTCGAGGCGATTCGCGAGGAGCTCGTCGAGGTGCACTCGCACGCCGATGAGATCACCCTGCACTATCCGGTGAAGCTCTACAACATGATGCTGACGCTGAACGTTCAGCTGATCACGGGGGACAACGCGCCCACGCAGTCACAGCTCGAGTCGCTCAAGGATCTCTCGGGCAAGGTCGACGCGCAGCTGCAGAAGCTGCGCGAGCTGGAGAACGGCGATGTCGGCGCGTTCAACCGGCTGATGAAGGAGCTCGATGTGCCTGCGGTGAGCGTGAAGAGCACCAAGGTGGTCATGTAGCGGCGGAACGTTTCGCCATCACTCCGGCGGGTGCTCGCCTTCGCTGCGCGGCGGAGTCGCGACACCCGGCGGAAGACCGGCCGGCGCCTCCGGAAGTTGAAGGACCGGCGCATCGTGGATGATCTTGCCGCCGAGATAGGCGGCATAGGCGACGGAGCCGAAGCCGGCGAGCGCGCCGATCAGTACGGCGGCGCGCATCCAGACGGGGATGATCTCGTCGCGGCGCCTCGACGCGCGCCACCACCCATACGCCGCGATTGCGCCCGCGATGAGAATGATCACCATCGCGATCCCCGCGGCGTCATCGTGCGTATCGATCACGCCGCGCTTGATGTACCATGGATCGCGCAGCGCATGATCGGCCTGGTCTCCGGTGAAGTGCACCGGATAGACCACGAGCCCCGCGGCGGTGAGCATCGCCATCGCGTTGAGCCACAATGCCCGCCGGTTCGTGATCGCGGCCGCGACTGCGGCCACGCACGCGACGACCGTGAGGACCACCGGAAAGTGGTTGATCAGCAGATGAACGTACGGCCACGTGAGCGTCGGCATGTGTTGAGTGATGGAAGATTGTCGACTCAGTCCTCGACCTTCATGTGACCCATCATCCCGAGCGCGGCATGTGGATCGCATTGAAAGTAATACGTGCCTTCCGCGAAGTTCACGGGAACGTCGAACGTCTGGTCGGGAAGCTGGAGCATGTCGCTCGCCGGCGGAAGATTGCTCTTCCCGGCGTTCGAGTCCGGCAGGAAATGCACGTTGTGTACGCCACTCTTGAGCGTGAAGCGGACCACATCGCCGCGGTGCGCCTCGAACGTCGCCGGCTTGAAGTAGTTCCCCTTCTCGTCGCTGTTGAGCTCCACTGTCACGACCTTGCCCGTTGGCGTCGCGGACGCCGCGGTACTGGTCGTGGTCGCGGCGGTCGTATCGGAGCTCGCGCCTCCGGTGGCGGAATCCTTCGTTCCGCACGCAGCGAGTACGGCGCAAACGAGGATCGTTTCCAGCAAGAGCGATCGCTTCATGATTCTCCCATGTGATTGTCGGAAAGGCAGAGCACGAACATTCAGAAATCCTTGCGCTCGAAGGCGCGCATGCCGAACGTCAGCGGAAGCAGCACCCACAGCGCGAGCGCCGCTGCCGTGAGCGCCATACCGTATCCTTTCCCGAAGAAGTCGAGGAACACGGCGCCGGTATAGCCCATCATCGCCGCACCATCGAATCGCAGCAGCAGTGAGACGCGTGCGATGTCGATCGGATTCGCCATCATGAGGCCGAGCGTGGCGCGCTCGAGTGGATGGCTCGAGAAGGCGGCGAGAACGAAGAGCACGAAGCCATCGTAGACGACGGTCAGGAGCATCCAGACGCCGATCGCGGCACCGAGTCCCCGCAGCCGGTCTTCGCATCGAATGGCGATGAGCGACGCCACGGCAGTGAAGACACACGTGAGCACGACGCCGGCGGTCAGGAGCCATGCGAGCGTGCCGTAGGCCGGTGCATCGCTGCCGTGAAAGAGAAACGGGGTGCCGAGGCCGCAGACGAACGCGAGCACGAGCGGGAGCGTGAGGCCGAGATAGAGCCCGCCGTACATCTGCCGCCGGTTGATCGGCTGTGCGAGCAGCAGCTCGATGAATTCGCGCGCGTTGCACAGATAGACCGTGCCGAAGACGATCGAGACCAGCGGCACGAGAAAGAGCACGACGCTCACGAGGCTGAGCTGGACCTTCATCGGATCGCTGCTGAAGCGCAGGAGAACTTCGGACACGAGCATGAAGAACGCGGCGTAGGCGATCAGCCAGCGGCTGCGCGCCGCGTCCTTCGACTGGTACTTGAGTACCTTCACGAGCGTGTTCACGCGGCCTCCGTGAGCACGCCGCGCCGCATCATCGTCGCGATTGCGCGCTCGAGTGTCTTTTGGCAGGTGATCCGCTTCAGCTCTGCGAGCGTGCCGACGAAGAGCGCGCGCCCGTCCAGCATGAACGCGACATCGTCCGCGAGCTCCTCCAGCTCGTTCATGATGTGCGAGGTCACGATGAAGGTGCGCCCCGATGCTTTCGCGGCCAGGATCTTGTCTTTCAGAATCCTGCTGGAGAGCGGGTCGAGACCGGCCGTGGGCTCGTCGAGCACGAGCAGCTCCGGCGAGAACAGGAACGCCATCACCGCGTTCACTTTTTGGCGTGTGCCGCCGGAGAGAACGCGCAACGGTTGTGCGAGCGCGGATTCGAGATCCAGCAGCTCGATCAGCTCCTCGTCGAGCCGCGCACCCTCGCCGCGCAGGTCCTTGAGCATCGCGAGGAGCTCCGCTCCCGTGAGATTCTCGGGATAGCGCGCGATCTGGGGCATGTACCCGATGCGGGCACGGTAGGCCTCGTCGCCTCTCACTCCGCTGCCGCCGAACCAGATCTCCCCCGCATCCGGGTGCGTGAGTCCCAGGAGTGACTTGATCAGCGTCGTCTTGCCTGCGCCGTTCGGACCGACGATCGCCATCACACGCCCGGGTCGAACGGCGAGATCGATCGAGCGGAGAACCGGCAGCGAGCCGAACGCCTTCGCGAGATGCGTGATGCGAACCAGTGGCTCCGTCATTGTACCCAGCGCATTGCAGGAGAGGTGTCCATCAGCGTCTCGGGCGTCAGTGCCGGAATCACGCGCTCCGCCGCATCGAGCAGATAGAGAAAGTTGCTGCGCAGGAGGATGAGCGCGGGCTCGGTCTGCGCGACGACGACGGATGCCAGGCGCACCGGCGAGTACGGCACGTCGCCCACGCCGTCATGGTTGCGATCGTAGCCGTCGTACGCTGACCAGTAGTTCCCCCGGAAGATGCTCGAGCTCGAGCGGCTGTTGGTAGCGACGTCGAAGGTGTTCCCCGCGAAGTCGTTACCGGTGAACTGCGCATCCTCGGTGCTCGCCTGGAGCCTGAGCGCCCAGCCGTTGTTCACGAACTGATTGTGCTCCGCGACCAGCCGCGTCGCGCCATCGGCCACGAGTCCCGCGGTGTTGTCGATGAAGGAGTTGCGCTCGAGGCGGCTGTCGGCGATCTCTTTCAGCAGCAGCCCGTACGCGGACGAGCCGCGATTCCCCTCGAAGCGATTCTCCGCCATCTGCACGCGATGCGAGTACATGACGGCGACACCCGCGCCATTGTGGCGAAAGGTGTTGCCCTCGTAGTCACAGCTGTCCGAGTACATGAAGTGCAGGCCGTAGCGCAGATTGTCCGTGCTCACGTTCCCGTGAACGTGCGCCTCGCGCGTGAACTCGAAGTAGATGCCGTCGCGATGTCCCGTGATGTGGTTCTGCGCGATGGTGATGTCGCGCGAATGCCAGAGGTGGATGCCGTTCCCGGACATCGCGTCCCGGACGTGCTCCGCGCGAAGCTCGTTGCCCGCCACGATGCAGGCCGACGCCTCCTGCAGATAAATGCCGAAGAACGCGTTGTCGATTCTGTTGTCGCGGATCTCGCAGCTCGAGGCCCGAATGACCTTGATCGCCGCGAGATCCTCCGTGAAGGCAACGCCGACGTTCTCGAAATGGAGGCCGCGCACCATCACGCTGTCGCTGGTGATCGTCATGATCTGCCGCTTCCCTTCACCATCCAGAATGGCGTCGCCGTCCCCGACGATGCGTACCGGCACGTCCACGACGATGGTGGTGTCGCGATAGGTTCCGGGGTGCACCAGAACGGTTCCACCACGCGCAACGAGCGACAGCGCAGCACGGATGGTGCGCACCGGCCCGTCCGGAGACACGTCGACGATGAGCGTCGCACGACTCGGCTGCTCGCGCTGCGCACGGCCGGGCGACGCGCCCAGAGCCAGCGATGCCAGGGCCGTGAGGAGCGCCACACCGCCGCGCGCGTCAGGCATGCGCGGGCCTGCAGGTTGCCGACCGATACACCGTCACCACCGCGAGCGTCGCGAGTGCGAAGGCGGCGAAGGCCAGCCATCCCCCGGCATCGGGCCACGAGACCGCCGTGAAGTTGAGAAGCTGCTTCACTCCCATGAGCGGCGGCTGATAGTTCATGCCCGGGATCTTGATGATCGCGTGCTCGAAATCGATGTTGTGACCGTACTCGTACTCCCATCGCCAGAAATCGACGAGCCCCGCGGCACTCGCGACGAAGAAGCCGGCGAACCACGCGTACAGCGGCCGGCGCCGGCCAACGAGCGCGGCGATCAGCCCCGTCACGATCAGCGCGCCCAGGATCCACGGCATCAGGCGGAGCTCGGGAATCGCTTCCGGCGTGATGCGCTGCATCCCGATGTAGTGATTGAGCCCGTTGATGTTGTCGAGATCGTAGATCGTCGCGCCACGAATGCTGTTGATGCCGATCCGCATGCCCAGCCCCTCGGGGTACTGGGGCGCGACGAGCTGCACGCGCCACAGCGGGAGGAAGAACAGTCCGATCAGGCTGAGCGAAGCCAGGGCGGTGACTGCCCGCGCGAAACGGGAAATGCGAGTGGTCCGGCTCATCGGTGCTCCTTTTCCCCACCGTGCTTCGCGGCGTGCTCGTGCTCGTGCTCCGCCTCTTCCGCTTTCTGCGCGACCGCCGTCTGCGCCGTGTGACTCGTGTTCGCCATCAATGCCACGGTCGAGCCCGCGGGCGAGACGCGCACATATCCCTGCATCTCCTGGTGGAGCGCGGAGCAGAAGTCCGTGCAGTAGAACGGATAGACGGCGGGTGCCTGTGGAATCCACTTGAGCGTGCGTGTTTCTCCCGGCGGCAGCGTCATCCCCGACGTCGTCGCGCCGAACACCGCAAAGCCGTGCGCGATGTTCCAGTCCTGCTCGATGTTGGTCACGTGGAAGTAGACCGTGTCGCCGACCTGAATCCCCTCGAGCACGTCCGGCGCGAAGTGGCTGCGGATCGCGATCATCTTCACATCCACGCGCTTGCCGTGGCGCTCGATGCCGCCGTCGCGCTCGGACGCGGTCACGAAGGGGTTCGTGTTCTCACTCAGCTTCTCGAACTTGAGCGACGTGGGCTGCAGCATCGCCGCCGGCACGGCCTGCGCGTAGTGCGGTTCCCCGAGCGTCGGGAAATCGAGCAGCATCTTCATCTTGTCGCCGCTGATGTCGATGAGCTGCGCCGAGCGCGAGCCTTCGGGACCGGTGGGCAGATAGCGGTCCTTCGTGATCTTGTCGAGCGCGAGCAGATACTTCCCGTACGGCTTCATGCCGTCGCCGCCCGGGATCATGATGTGGCCCACCGAGTAGTAGACGGGAATCCGGTCGAGCACCTGCCACGTTCCGAGCTTCCACTTCACGACTTCCGACGAGATGAACATCGACGTGTACGCATTGCCCTTCCCGTCGAACTCCGTGTGCAGAGGGCCAAGGCCGGGCTTCTGCACTTCGCCCGCGATCACCGCATCGTAGCGAAGCACCGGAATGTCATCGATCGTCTTCTCGAACTGCCTGCCCTCGATCGCCTTCATCATCTTCGTGAACGAATGCACCGGAATCACCGTCGCGAGCTTGCCGCCCGCCACGATGTATTCGCCCGACGGATCGATGTCGACGCCGTGCGGTGACTTGGGTGTGGGGAGATAGTAGACCAGCCCCTCGCAGTCGGCGGGATAGAGCATCGTCACGCCATTCCTCGTCTCGCTCGACGCGATCTGGGTGCCCGGATCCACGAAGTTGTGCACGTACGACCCCGGGAACTTCTTCGCCTTTCCGGCGGCGATGCACTCCTCCGCACGCTTGTAGTTCACCGCAGCGATGTAGTCCTTGTCGGCCTGCGACGCATTCACCTCGAGCTTCGTGTTCGCCTGCTCGGAATTGTACGTCGTGAAGAAGAACCAGCCGTCCGACGGGCCCTTCCCCGCGTGTCCGAGATCGTAGTCGTATCCCGGCATCATGATCTGGAAAGCGACATCCATCTTCCCCGGCTCGTTCGCCCTCACGAACGTCAGCGTTCCCTTGAAGTTCTTCTTGTAGCTGCCGATCGGGACATCCGCCTGCGGAATCGGCACACTGAAGCGCGTCGCAGACACGACGTACTTCGTGTCGGGCGTCGCGAAGGGCGAAGCGTGGCCGCCGGCAGCGTTGGGGATCTGGATGATCTCCTCGGTCTCGAAGCGCTTGAGATCGATGCGCGCGATGCGCGGAGTGTTGTTGGCGTTGATGAACAGCCACCGGCCATCAGGAACACCATTCGTGAGCGACATTTCGGTGTGGTGCGAGTCGTCCCACGGCACCGAGCCGAACGTGGTGGCGAGCATCGGCTTCGATTCTTCGTTGTAGCCGTATCCGGTCTGCGGATATTGGGAGAAGACCGGGATCTGCTTGAAGAGCCGTCCTGAAGGCAGCCCGTACACCGTCACCTGGCCGCTGAATCCACCCGAGAGGAACGCGTAGTAGGTGTCGTAGGAGCCCGGCGCGACGTAGACGCGCGAAGCGGCATCTCCCGCCAGAAGGTTCGACGTGCTCGAGCTCTTCCCGCTCGGCGCGCAGGCGTAGCCGAGGATGCCGAGTGCGGAAACGATCGCCGTTGCGGCGCTGATTCTCCTGATCCGTGAAGTCGACATGGGTCCTGGGGTTGGAGCGCGCCAGTCGGCGCAGGTGACTCGAGATCGATGAACTTTCCCGAAGCTAGAGCTCGTCGATTCGGGCCACAGTCGGGCTTTGGAGCATCTCTCGTGAGAGATCCTCCCCGTGCGCCTCAGGGAAATGCTGACAGATCAGGCCGTTTCTTCCGCAGCACTAGATTTCTCCAATGCCATCTCGCCAGCCCCTCGCCCTTCTCTTCGATCTCGACGGCACGCTCGCCGATTCGATCGCGCTCCTTCTCGCCTCGTTTCATCACACCTTCGAGGCGCACGACAAGGCCGTGCCGCCGGACGAGGAGTGGATCGCCGGGATAGGCACGCCGCTCATCACGCAGATGCGCCACTTCGTGCCAACGGAAAGCGAAGCGCAGGGCATGATCCTCACCTACCGCGAGTTCCAGCGCACGCATCACGACGAGATGCTGCGCGAGTTCGAGGGTGTGGACGAAACGCTCGCGCTGCTCAAGTCGCGGGGCCATCCCACGGCGCTCGTCACGAGCAAGGGAAACGATCTCGCGCACCGTGCGCTCGCCTGGCTTCACCTCGCCCGCCACATCGATCTCGTGGTGGGAATGGACTCGACGGAGCGTCACAAGCCCAACCCGGATCCGGTGTTGCATGCCCTGGCCGAGCTCGGGTCCACCCCGTCCGATGCCCTCTTTCTGGGCGACTCCCCGCACGACATCGAGGCGGGGAATGCGGCCGGGGTCACGAGTGTGGCGGCACTTTGGGGACCCTTCTCGCGTACGGTGCTGGAAAGGGCGTCCCCGGCCTACTTCCTCGAGCACATCCGTGAGCTCCCGGCACTCGTACACCGGTTGGACGCCAAGCGAAGCTCCTGAGCGTTCAAACCCTTCCGTCGTTCGCGCCATCTGATCTCCCAACGAGACCAGAGGGTCGATCTGGATGACGGCGATGGCGACCGAGGTGTTTCCGATTCAACTCACCGAAGACAGCGGCACTGCGATCGCCCGCGCCGCGAGCGGAGACAGACGTGCATTCGAGCATGTCTACCGCACGCATCTGAATCACGTCTATTCGCTCTGTGTGCGCATGACGGGCGACCGGACGCGCGCCGAGGAGCTGACGCAGGATGTGTTCGTTCGCGCGTGGGAGAAGCTGTCCACGTTCAGAGGCGAGAGTGCCTTCTCGACCTGGCTGCACCGGCTCACCGTGAACGTCGTGCTCAACGAGCGGCGCGTAGAAGGAAGAGATCGGGGTCGTACGGTTTCGTCGGACGAGGATGATGAAGGAGCGGCACCGGCGGGCTCGTCAGCACTGCCGATGCACGCGGACAAGCTCGACCTCGAGCGGGCGATCGCGAAGCTGCCCGGAGGCGCACGGCGAGTGTTCGTGCTGCACGACGTGGAAGGCTTCACGCACGAGGAGATCGGAACGATGCTCGGCGTTACTGCGGGCGGATGCAAGGCGCAGCTGCACAGGGCGCGGCTGCTCTTACGGGAGGCGTTGACGCGATGACATACGACAAGCACGACTGTGATCTGATGTGCGAACGGCTCGCCGCGTATATCGAAGGCGATCTGTCGCCGGCGGAGCGCGAGGAGGCGGAGCGTCATCTCGCAGAGTGCGCGACGTGCGCAGAGGCGCTGGTGGAGCTGCGCGCGATCGCCGGAGAGGCGGCGCAGCTGCCGTTGCTCACACCGCCGCGTGATCTCTGGGCCGGCATCGAAGCGCGCATCGCCACTCCGGTCACGCGTCTCGAAGGCGCACGCAAATCCGTCCGCCGTGTGCCGCGGCGGCACTGGCAGCTCGCGATGGCCGCGAGCGCGCTGATCGCGGTGAGCGCGGGCGCCACGTACCTGATCACCACGCATGCGGCCGCGACGGGCTCGCCAACGGTGAGCGTCGCCTCGACCACCGCGGCGCCGCGCATGGATACGCAGCCTGCGCCTGCGCCTGCTACGGCGCCCGCAACTGCGCCCGCTCCGGCTCCTGCACCGAACGTGAAGCTCGCCGCGAACACGAACAGAAAGAACGTGAGCGCCACCCGCGTCTACGATCGCGAGATCACGCTCCTCGACAGCGTCGTGCGCACGCGGCGCGAATCGCTCGACCCGAAAACCGTCCAGATCATCGAGCAGAACCTGAAGATCATCGACCGCGCCATCGCCGAGAGTCGTGCGGCGCTCGCGAAGGATCCAAAGAGCCCGCTGCTCACGAACCGGCTCGACAACGTCCTCGGCAGCAAGGTCGAGCTGCTCCGGACCGTCGCCTTTCTTCCTACTCAAAGCTGATGGAGCCCCTCATGTTCGCCCCCTGGCGTGTCGCCACACTCGCGTTTCTCGTCGTCGCCATCCCGCTGCAGGCGCAGCATCGCAACAGGAAGTCGCAGAGCGACTACAGCGATGGCTCCGACTTCACGCTCGACACCACCGTCGCCATCAGCCGCTCGGGCTCCGTGGACCTGCAGAGCTTCTCGGGCGACGTCAGGGTGGTCGCCTGGGACCGGGACGAGGTGAAGGTTCACGGGAAGTCGCGCAACGAGATTCACTTCGATGCATCACCCTCCCGCGTCTCGCTCACCGAGAACCCGGGGGATCATGGCGATGAGGACCACGTGGACATGGGCCGAGACTATGGCTTCGAGATCAGCGTGCCGAAGTCCGCACGGCTCGTCGTCCGATCGATCTCCGGCGACATCCAGGTGCACGATGTCGCGGATGTCGAGGCGCATACGGTGAGCGGTGATCTCAACGCCACCAACATCGCGAGCCACGCGGATTTCGAGACCGTCTCCGGCGATCTCACCATCACGAACGCCGCCGCCGGGCTGCGCGCGAGCACCGTGAGTGGTGACATCCAGGCCCGGAAGATCACGGGCGAAGTATTTGCCCAGAGCGTGAGCGGCGACGTGGTGCTCGAGGACGTGACCTCGTCGTTCGTGCGCTCCGAGACGGTTTCCGGCGAGGTGCATTTCACGGGGCCGGTGGATTCGAAGGGGCGGTACGAGTTCCATTCCCACTCGGGCGATGTCGATCTGGATCTCACCGGTGGAACGGGGGACGCCACACTCGACGTGGAGACGTACAGCGGAGATCTCGACACGGGATGCGCGATGACGCTGCAACCGGGAGGCCGCGGCGACCGTATGGGGAAGCGAGGCACCCTCACGATGGGCAACGGCGGTGGCGCTCACTTCGTTCTCAAGACCTTCAGCGGCGACGTGCACATCAGGGGCTGCCGCTCACACGGAGACAAATAACATGCGTTGCAACCACGCTGCTCTTCTTGCCGCCATGGCGCTCATCACCTTCGCCGCTCCCGCGTACGCTCAGCGCGACTATGACGCCTCCACGCAGTACGACAGCAGCTTCACGACGAAACAGTCGATCGCGCCCGGCGGCACGATCCGGGTGGAGAATCTCAACGGCAGCATCGATGTCGAAGCATCCAACAACGCCACGACCACGGTGAGCGCGGTGAAGCGGTGGAGACGCGGCGATCCGGCGCGGGTGCGCATCCTCGTCGAGCCGGGGAAGAACGGCGTGACGGTGTGCGCGCTCTGGCAGGACGAGCGGAGCTGCGATGATCACGCGAGGCACGACGACAACGACCGCCACAACGATGTGTCGGTGCAGTTCACGGTGCACGTCGCGAAGGACGTGAAGGTCGATCTCAACACGGTCAACGGCTCCGTGGATGTGAGCGGCGCGACCGCCGCCGTGGATGCGGAGACCGTCAACGGACGCGTCGACATCGCAACGCTCGGCGGGCCCGTGAGCGCGAGAACGGTGAACGGCAGCGTGCGCGCGACGATCGAGCACCTCGTCAAGTCGAGCGAGCCGCTCGAGCTCGAGACCGTGAACGGCTCGGTGCAGCTCGAAGCGCCTGCCGACCTGAACGCCGATGTGGATGCGGAGACGACGAACGGGGGCATTCAGAGCGACTTCCCGCTGACCATCAGCTCGGGCATGATCGGCAAGCACATTCACGGCACGGTCGGCCAGGGCGGCCGCCGGGTAGAGCTCCACACCACCAACGGCTCGGTGAAGCTCAGGAAACTTGGCTGAGCACTTTCACGTAGGGACGGGAAAGGTCATCCCGACTTGCCCGTCCCGGAGCTCTCTATGCGTCGCATTCTTTGCGTTCTCACCGTTGCCGTCGTCGCCGCATCCTGCTCGCACGGCCGCACCTACCCGTCGCGCACCTTCACCTGGTCCGGTGATGCCACACCCGGCACGACCGTGAAGGTTCGAAACCTGGACGGCTCGATTGCGGTCGTTCCCTCAGCTGATGGAAAGCTCAGCGTCGAAGCGGTGATCGTGAATGCCCCGCCGAGCGCGGTCGAAGTGAAGCAAGCGGCGGCGGGCAACGACATTTATTTCTGCACTCTCTTCAAGCCGAGGGCCGACGACTCGTGCGGTCCCGGCGGACACAAGCACGACGTGGCCATCTCCCCGTTCTCGTTCTTCAGCCGCAGGCACGACCACACGGTTCGCTACACACTCCACGTGCCGTCGAACGTCACGGTGGATGTCGAGACCGTGAATGGGAGGATTGCAGCGCAGAACGTCGGCGGCAACGTGCGAGCGACCACGGTGAACGGTGAGATCTCGGTGTCGACCACCAAGGGCACCGTCAATGCGCAGACGGTGAATGGCTCGATCATCGCGAGCATGGCGTCGCTCCCGGATTCGGGGAACGTGCATCTCGAGACGGTGAACGGCTCGATCACCTCCGTCATTCCCGAAGGGATCGGCGGATCGATCGACCTGGAGAACACCAATGGCACGATCAGCGCGAACTATCCGAATGCGGTGCCCGACAGCGCGGACAAGCATCACATGCGTATCAAGCTCGATGATGGCGGCCGTCGCGTCACGCTCGAAACGGTGAACGGCTCCGTCAATCTCGCGAGGTACGTGAAGACGGCGCTGGTTTCGCTGGTGAACTGATCGGAACCGTGGTGAGCTAGCGATCGCCGTCAGGCTGGTCCGTCGATCGCACGCCCGCGATGACCACGCCGTGGGCGCTGCTCACCGGCTTGAAGTCGTGACGAGGCTCGAATCGCTCGTCGCCGAGCTCCACTCGGTGCAGACGCGCGATCTCGAAGTGCTTCCATCCGTGCTCCACACCGCCCTCGGTGAAGCCCTGCACCTGGAACGCCTCGAGCAGCTCGGTGCCATCCGGCTTTCTGAGAATGGCGTGGGGTTGAATCATTCGCACTCCGCCTAGCGCATACGTGACGCGGAGTATGCGCCGTTCCTCCAGCGCCTGCAGAACGATGGCTCGCGACATTCGATCCTCGAGTGGGACGCGGCTCTAAGAAATCTCTCCCGAGGCTCCGGCGCAACTGCCGCGTGCGGGTTACGCCGCTCGCGCTCGCTGATTATCTCTCGCCCATGCGCATTCGCTGCTCGCTCGCATCGACGCTCGTGCTCGCACTCGTCATCCTGTCACGAGATGTTCCAGCTCAGGCTGTGTCCGCTGACAGTACGCTCAGGACAGCGGCGCCAGTTCCGCAGCGGCACTACAAGCTTCGTTTCGCACTGGGTTTCATATCGAGCATTCTCGCGCACGAGAGCGGACACATCATTGCGTCGTACGCAGTCGGAGGACATCCGTCGTTCGGCTTCAACAAGTGGCGTCCGACGATCTACTCCGGCATCGACGCGAGCCTCGAGCCGCACAAGCAGTTCATCTTTTCGAGCGCGGGACTCACGGTGCAAACGCTGCTCGATGAGACGCTGCTCGATGTTCCGCATGCGAACGGGAGCATCGGGGGCCCCTTCGAGCGCGGCCTTCTCGCGGGAGGACTCGGCACGGTGCTCTTCTACATCACCCTCGGCCGTAACGGCACGGTGAGCGATGTGAGCTTCATGTCGAGAACATCCTCACTCTCGAAGAACCAGATCTCGCTGATCTTCGGCGGCATCGGTCTGCTGCAGGCGGTGCGCATTCACGTGAAGGACCGCTACGCGCATTTCTTCTCGGTGCCCGACGACACGGGCCACTTCCGCATCGGCATGTCGATCGCGCCGAACTGACACCGGCGCCTTCTCCGTTCGACTCGTACCTCACTGTTGATGCCTGTGTCGTGAGCGCTCGCCCGGAACGGCAACAGCCGCTCGGGCTGGCACTAACAATTTGTGAGATACAGATAACAAACGGATTGAAACGGATCGAACGGAGACGGCAAAACTCCCGCGATTCCCTACATCAGCGCGCGGGAGCAACGACACCCGATTTTTGACTGGAAACGGCAGGGGAAGAGCGTCCCTGCGGCCGCTTTTGTTGCCAACCAAAACATCTCGCTCTCCACGCGCACCGCTCTCGCCCAGCACCGGTCCGAGCCGACGCGTTCGCCGTTGTTGTCCGTCAGTGTCCGTCAGGTTCGTTTGTGTCGTCTGATCCAACGCAGTTGACCTTTCGAGTCGCGCGCGCCGGCCAACAGACACAGGCGGAAACGGCGACAACCCTCGAAGAAGGCGCTCAGCGCTTCTGCCCAGAGGGCAACTGATCGGGCAACGGCGGCGCGCGATCGCTCAACAGCTTCGTGACGAAGCGCTGCCCCTCGCTCACGCGCTCCATCTCGATCGCGATCGACTCCACCGCCTGCTCGATGCGCTCGATGCGCGCATCGGTGATCGCGTTGCCCTGCCTGCCGCCCCGCAGGCCGGCCATCTTCTCCCGGTGGCTGAACCACATCTTCGTCATGATCACGATTCCCGGAATTCCAAAGACGAACGGGACGACGACGACTTCGACCGGGATGAACATGCGCGCGATACCTGGTTGGGAGACGAAAGATGCCGGGGACGCTCTAAGCTCTCCTACGGCCGTGTCGCCCGGAAGGTGTCGGCCGCGGATGGCTCCGACGGAGCGAGCACCCGACCCGTGGGCACGCTCACCACCTCGTGCAGTGGGAGGCGCGCGAGCATGGAATCGAGGTTCGTCACCACGCCGCACGTCTCGTCGAAGGCAATCACGAGCGCGTTCCGGCGCGCGAGCGTATCCGCGAAGGACGCCATCGTCTTCGGGTCGTGCTCATCCGGAAGCTCGTGCGAAAGCCGGCCCGCGTGAAAGTAGAGCGCCTCCGGCACATTGGTGTAGAGCGCGTGCCCTTCACCGTTCGCTCGCACCCACGCGGCGAGCGGGGAGTCGCGCCAGCAGTCCTCGGCGAAATCGTTGCCCGTGTGCGTCGCATAGCGAGCGCTCGTGATGCTCACGCGTAGCGCGGCGCCCCACCAGACCGTCACGAGCACGGCCACCAACACCCGTGCGGCACGCGGCCATCCCTGCCATGCGGGCGCCACGACCAGCACCATCGCGACTTCGAGAAGCACGAGCAACGGCGCCATCAGCCGGTCATCGAGTGGAATACCGGGATCCGCGATGAGGCGCGACGCCAGCACGAGCCCGAGATAGCATGCGGCGAGGAGCACTGCGGCCATCGCTGGAGCCTGTCGCTCGCGCAACGGCCGCGACTCCTGTATCGCCACCACGATCAGCACCGCCACTCCCGCCGCAACGAAAATTCCCCACGCCTCGCCCATGCCCGGGACGAGCCACGCTGACGTCGTGCGCCATCCCTCGCGCAACGTGGACGCGATCTCGCCGTAGAGGCTGATCTGCCTGATCGCGCTCGGCCCCGCGCGATGCACCGTGCGCAGCACCCACAGTCCCTGCAGCACGATCGCGGGGAGTGCCGCCGTCGCCGCGCGCACGACGCGCTCGCGCCGCGAGCCCGCGCGCGCGAGCTGCCAGAGCACGACTCCGCCCACGAGCGCGAGGCCGGCGTAGCGCACGACGCTCGCCAGCCCTGCGATCGTTCCAGACACGAGCGGGCGCGCGGGCAGGCGCGCCATCGCTGCGAGCGTGAGCACGAGCAGCGCGATGAACAGCGGCTCGCTCAGGATGCTCTCGTGCACCTGCACCACTGCCGGCGTCACCATCACGAGCAGTCCCGCCACGATCCCGGCGGCGGTGTCGGTCACGCCGGCCACCAGCCAGGTGATGACGGCGATCGTGACGAACGCCGCGAGCGCGTCGATGAGGCGTGCTCCCCGAAGTGCATCCAGGCCCAGGCGCTCGACACCCGCGATCGCCACCGAATACCCCGGTGGCCAGTGGGCGAGCGGCATCGTGCTGTCCACGCTCGCCCAGTCACGCTGCACATCGCGCAACGCTCCACCGTGCGCGAGCGAGTTCGCCGCCTGCATGTACGACATGCTGTCCGGGTCGAGCCCGGGTCCCGCTCCCGAGGTGATGCCGAGCGCGCCCGCGAAGGCGAGAGCGCCGAGGATGATCGAAGCGGCGAGACGCGAAATGGGCATCAGGGAATGTTACGCTGCACCGGGCAGCCCTTCACAGCGCGCCCAGCCGAGCGCGCGATCGGGATGCTTGCCGCCTTCCTGCGGTGCACCTATGATAGCCACTCACGCACTTCGTCTCTCGCCAGGCCGGCCCACATGTCCGACGACGCCGAGCCGGCGGACCAGTTCTCCTCGCGCGAGCGTGGGGCAGTCATCGCCGGTCGCTACCGAATCGAGCGCGAAGTTGGCCGCGGTGGCATGGCGACCGTCTTCCTCGCGCACGACCTCCGGCACGAGCGTCAGGTCGCGCTCAAGTTCATCCATGCCGGAGTCGCCGATCGCGAGGCGACCGAGCGTTTTCGCCGCGAGATCGCGCTGCTCGCGCGGCTGCAGCACCCGCACATTCTTCCGCTTTACGATTCGGGCGAAAGCGATGGTGCGCTCTACTATGTGATGCCGTACATCACCGGCGAGTCGCTCCGCGGGCGCCTCGCGCGCGAGAAGCAGCTTCCGGTGAGCGAGGCCGTTCGCCTCGCCTGCGAGATCGCGGATGCACTCGGGTACGCGCACGCGCACGGCGTCATCCATCGCGACATCAAACCGGAGAACATCCTGCTCTCCGAAGGCCACGCGCTCGTCTGCGACTTCGGCATCGCGCGCGCGGTCAGTCGCGCGGGCGGGAAGCGTCTCACGGACGCGGGCTTTGCCGTCGGCACGCTCTCCTACATGAGCCCCGAGCAGGGCGCGGGCGATCCCGTCGATGGTCGCGGCGACCTGTATAGCCTGGGCTGCGTCGTTTACGAGATGCTCGCGGGCGCCGTGCCGTTCAGCGGGCCGAGCGCGATTGCGATCATCGCGAAGCGCTTCGGCGAGCCCGCGGCATTGATGCGCGACAAGCGACCGGAGATGCCGCAGGAAGTCGATACAGCGGTGCGCAAGGCGCTCGAGCCGGTACCCGCGAACCGCTTCGAGGACATGGCGGCGTTCTCCAAAGCGCTCGGCCGTGCAGAGGCGGGGAACGCCGCGCGCGCGAGCGCAAAGCTCGTGATCCCCCGAAAGTGGCGATGGATCGCGGTCGTCGCGGGACTCGCCGCACTCGCCGCGCTGTTCTTCGCCTTCCGTCCCGCGCCGCTCGATACCGGATTGTACGTGGTGCTTCCGTTCGTACACCGGGCGAATGCCGCCCCGCAGCTCCTCAATGGCGACAACTGCCAGCAGCTGCTCTACGAGGCATTCGGGCGGTGGAACGGCATCACGCTCGTCGACGACATGCGCGCGCACGATGCGCGCGCGCGCGTGGGCAACGCGCCGCTCACGCTCGAGCGTGCGCTGCGCACGGCACGTTCGCTGCGCGCCGGACGCATGGCGTGGGGCGAGGTGTGGGCGGGGCAGGACAGCATCAATGTCCGCGGCCTCGTCTACGATGTGGCCACCGGCAAACCGCTCAAGCAGTACACGGTTGCGCTGCGAAACGATCTCGGCGATGCCGAGCGCAAGTTCGACGAGCTCGCGGACACGTTGCTCGTTCCGGTCGCGAGCGCCGGACGAGCCACGCTCCCGACGAGCGCGGAGGGCGTGCGCGGCACGCGGTCGATTCCCGCGCTCACGGCATACTTTCAGGCGCAGGAGGCACTCGGCGCGTGGAAGCTCGACAGCGCGGAGGCGCTCTTTCGCAATGCGATCGAGCTCGACCCCGACTACCCGCACGCGAACTTCTGGCTCGCGCAGGTGCAGGCCTGGCGCGGCGATGCCGACCCGGCAGACTGGCGCTCGAGCGCTCAGCGCGCGGTGGCGAAGTCGTCGCGACTCTCATCGCGCGACAGCACGCTCGCCGTGGCGCTGCTCGACATGAGCGAGGGACGATTCCCGGAAGCCTGCGCCCGCTACGACCAGCTGCGGGCGACGCGCGACTCGCTCGACTTCGCAGTGTGGTACGGACTCGGCGACTGCCACGCGCGCGACACCGTGATCGTGAAGGCGGCCGCGAGTCCGTCCGGGTACAAGTTCCGCAGCGGCTACGAGAGCGCGATCCGCGCGTACACGAAAGCGTTGACGCTGGTGCCCACGGCGCATCTCGCCTTCGCGGGGGTGGGGTTCGAGCGGCTGTCGGGGCTGTTGTTCACGGAGAACCGGGAGCTGCGTCGCGGCGCGCGTGAGGGAGACAGCACCATCTGGACGGCATATCCGTCGCTCGCCCATGACACCCTTGCGTTCGTTCCGTATCCGTATGCAAGGATTGCAGCGGGAGAGCTGCTCGCGCCTCCCACCGCTGCCGCTGCCGTGGCGAAGAATCGGGCGCTGCTCGAGCGGCTCGCCACGGATTGGACGCTGCAGCTGCCCCGCAGCGCGGCGGCCTTCGAGACGCTCGCGCGAGCGCTGGAGCTCCAGGGCCGCATCGGAAGTGTGGGCGCATCGGATAGTTCCGCGCTCGCGGCGCTGCATCACGCTCGGGAGCTGACGACGGATGCTACGGATCAACGGCGATTGAGCGCGATGGCCACGCGGCTCCTGCTGGTCTCGGGAAACTTTGCCGCAGCGCGCACGCTGGCGGATTCGGTGCTCGCTTCAACGGCAACGACGCCGGCGGATGCGGATGCACTCAAGGCGATGGCGGCGCTCACGGGCCGCATTCAGCGCACCATCGAGCTGCTGCGCGTCGAGGCGCCGACCGTCCGGTTCATTTCGATGGACAATCGCCTGCTGCAGCCTCCGCCCGCCGTCGCGCAGGACGCGCGTGCGTTCCTGGGCTACGCATCGTTCGGGGCCCCGGTGGACAGTCTGCTCGCCACGAAAGAGCGCGTCGAGCGCTCGATCGACAGCTACGTGCCGAATCGCTCGCAAGCCTCGGTGCGCGAGGCCGTGTTGAACGTGCCGCTCACGCTCGCATATCCCGTCGCTCCAGCGGTCGCACTGCAGCGCACAGGCGGCGGAGGCGACTACCTCCTGGACATTCAGCGCGCCGCCAGCAGGCACGATACGGCATCGGTGCATCGGTTGTTGAGCGCCGTCGCGAAGATGCGGGCCACCGACCGGCCGGGCGACATCTCGATTTACCTGACGTACCAGGAAGCATGGCTGCGGCTCCAGGTAGGCGATACTGCGGGCGCAGTTCGCCAGCTCGATGCAACGCTCACCGCGTTGCCGACACTCACTCCGTACCTGCTCGATTACGTGCAGGACGCAGCCTTTCTCGTGCGCGCGATGGCGCTTCGCAGCGACATCGCGGCGGCGTCCGGCGACGACCGCACGGCACGACAATGGGGAGCGGCCGTGGCGGAGCTGTGGGGCGGGGCCGATGCGCCGCTGGCCGGCGTCGTTGGCAGAATGAGGGAGCGGGCAACGAGTGGAGTGCGGTGAGACACCAGGACGACGTCGTGCAAAATATTCTCGAAAGGAGCGACTGATGATGAACAGGAACGCGACGCACGCGCGCGAGCTCGCGTGGTACCTCGTGCTGCTCGCTGCGCTCGGCACGCTGGCGAGCTGTTCGCGAAGTAACAGCAATTCCGATGGCACGCTGTACGCGCACGGTCGCATTCATGTGGACAAGGAAACGGCCGCTCGCTGGGATGCCGGCGAAGCCGAAATCGCCGCAGAGGCCGACAGCCTTCAGCCGATTCCGCCAGACGACAGGAATCCTTCCGTCGTTCCGTTCTCGGGCGACGCACAGGCGACGCTCCGCGCGTTCAAGCCAAGCGAGCGACACGGCGCGACGGACAAGCGCATGTTGTCGATGCTCGGAGTCGATCACTCGAACCAGAAGATTCTTCAGTCCTCCGGCATCGTTGCCCAGATCACGCTCGTGAAGGGAAGCGAGTACAAGAGTGAAGCTCATTTTCGCAAAGGATGGCTCCCACTGGCCGTCATCGTCCTGCCAGACACGTTTCCTGCAGCCGCGGTAGTGTACCCCAAGCTCAAGCTCCACGGCGGCACGAGCTGGATCTTCGTGCGCGAGCAGTCACACTCGAAATGGTTGGCTTCGCTCGTTCGTCTCGTCAATGGCAAGGTGGAACAGGATTCGCTTAACATCTCCGTGGCATGGGATGATGGTGTCGAGCCGGTCATCGGTGCACGATTCGTCTGGGAGGACAATGACGAATCGATCTGGGGTTATTGTGGTGGTGGTTGCTGTAGAATCCGCGCGGTGAGCCAATAGTCTCTCGATGTAGTGCTCGCTCACAGCTTCTCTTCGCTCTCTTTCGGAAGGTGAACATGTCTCTCCTCGAAACCGTCCAGCAGCATCTCGGCCCCGAGCAGATCCAGCAGATCAGCCAGCACCTCGGCACCGATCCTGCCACCACCCAGAACGCGGTTCAGGCTGCCATTCCGATGTTGGTCAGTGGCATGGCCGCGCACTCATCGCAGGAGCCTGGCGGCGCCAGCGCGATCGAGAGCGCGGTCGATACTCACACGCCCGCCGACACGCCCGCCGACACGCTCGGCGGTTTCGGCAATCTCGCGGGCATGCTCGGCGCGAGTGGGGGCGGCGGGCTGCTTGGCAGTATTCTCGGCCAACACGCCACCACGGTGCAAAATGGGGTTCAGAGTGCGACCGGCCTGGATTCCGGAAAGACCAAGTCGTTGCTCGCGATGCTCGCGCCGGTGGTCATGGCCGCGCTCGCGCACCACAAGGCGACGCAGCCATCGGACAGTCAGGGCGGAATAGGCTCCATTCTGCAGCAGGCGGCGACGGCCGCACGGCAGAACAGCGCGTCACCCCAGGTGGGCGGGATGCTCGGCCAGATTCTCGGGAAGCTGTAGCGCGGGCGCAGGATTGTCGTTGATGAGTCTCGCGGCATGGGCGTGTGCGTGCCCGTAGAGAAAGTAGATCACGAGTCCGATCGCGAGCCAGATCAACAGTCGAACCCACGTTTCGCCGGGCAGCCCGACCATCTGCGCGAGACAGATGATCGCGCCGAGCGCCGGAACCCACGGCACGCCCGGCGTGCGGAACGGCCGGCGATTGTGCGGCGCCGTCTTTCGCAGGATCACGACCCCGAAGCATACCAGCACGAAGGCGAGCAGCGTGCCGATGCTCACGAGCTGGCCGAGCACCTCGATTGGCGTGAGCCCCGCGACGAGCGCGCACACCGTGCCCGTGAGTATCGTGCTCACGTGCGGCGTTCTGAAACGCGAGTGCACGCGCCCGAACACGCGCGGCAACAACCCGTCTCTCGACATCGAGAAGAAGATTCGCGTCTGTCCGAGCAGCTGCACGAGCATCGTGCTGAACAGGCCGAAGAGCGCGCTCACCTTGATCACGGGGCTCAGCCACTTGAGCCCCGTCGCGTCGATCCCGACCGCGAGCGGATCCGCGACGTTGAGCTTCGAGTAGTGCACGATGCCGGTCAGCACGATCGCGACGCCGATGTAGATGACCGTGCAGATCGCCAGTGAGCCCAGAATGCCCACGGGCATGTCGCGCTGCGGGTCCTTCGATTCCTGCGCGGCCGTGGTGACCGCATCGAAGCCGATGTACGCGAAGAACATGACGCCCGCGCCGCGCAACACCCCGCTCCATCCGAAGTGTCCGAAGCCGCCGGTGTTCGGCGGAATGAACGGCGTGAGGTTCTCTCGCTTCACATATGCCGTCCCGGCCACGACGAACACGACGAGCACCATCGCCTTGATGAACACCATCACGGTATTCGCGTTCGCCGATTGTCTGATGCCGCTGATGAGCAGCGTCGACACGACGAGCACGATGAAGATCGCCGGAAGATTGACGATGCCCGTGATGGTCGCGCCGCTCTGATCGGTCACCACTTTCCCGAGCGGCGTCGTGAGCGCCACCGGGATGTGGATCCCGATGTCGTTCGCGAGGCTGACGAAATATCCGCTCCACCCCACCGCCACCGTGGACACGCTCAGCGCGTACTCGAGGATGAGATCCCAGCCGATGATCCACGCGATGAACTCACCGATCGTGGCGTACGCATACGTGTAGGCGCTTCCCGCGATCGGCACCATGGCCGCGAACTCGGCATAGCACAGCCCCGAGAACGCGCATCCGATGGTCGTGAGAATCATCGAGAGCACGAGCGCCGGCCCAGCGTTCTGCGACGCCGCGGTTCCCGTCATCACGAAGATGCCGGTGCCGATGATCGAGCCTACGCCGAGCGCAATGAGCTGCACCCGGCCGAGGGACCTGCGAAGCGGATTCCGCTCCGATTCCGCGTCGAGCTGCGCGAGCGACTTCTTCGTGAAGAGTTTCATGCGCCGAGGATAGCTCGACCCTGCGCGGCGCGCGCTTCGGAGCGCGCAAGGAGAACGTCAGCGTTCTCTTGCACCCGCCTGCGAGCGCACTGACATCGCGTGCATTATATCCCTGTGATGCAGCCGCTTCCCCTTCTCACCCCCCGCCCGCCTTCCGCTCTCGCGCGCCTCACGCTCGTGCTCGCGCTCGTGCTCGGCGGCGCGCTGGCCTGGGCGGTGATCGCAGAGCTGCGCTTCCAGCGGCGCACGGCCGAGAAGGTGACGGAGGACTATCTCTCGCTCGTTGCGCGGGAGCGCGTGGACGGCGCGGCAGCCGCGCTCCGATCCGCGACCGCCGCGGCGATCGGTGCGCAGGTGAGCGGAACGATGGGCTCCGTATACGAGGAGCTGCCGCCGCCGGCACCCCGCAATGCCTCGGCGAGCGCGCTGCGCTGCACCGACAGCGGCGACTCGATGCCGCTCTTCTTTCGCATCGATCTGCGCAACCGGGGCTTTCTCGTCTCTCCGCCGGACCGCGCGGAGCGCATCGCGTGGGTTCAGGATGTCGTCGCTTCGGAATTGCGCACGAGTCCCGCCTCCAACGAAGGTTTCGCGACGCTCCTCTCGCATGGCCGCGCGCTGATCTACGGCGTGAAGCACGCCCCGTACAGCGCGCCCGTGGCCGTGTACGGGCTGGTGACGTGTGCGAGCGCGCTCTCCGCGGTGCTCGCCGGCGCGCACGCACGCGGTGGCGCAGACTCGGTCGTCTCGCTCGTCGCGACGGTCGGGAACGACACGCTCGTGGGGCATGCGACGCCCGGCTCGCGCGTGCTCGCGCAAACGGAGGATGCGGGCGTCCGGCTCATCGCATTTCCCGCCTTCGCGCGCCCTCTCTCCGGCGTCGTGATCGCGCGCGAGGGCGTATCGTCGATCGCACTCACGCTCATGCTGCTGGGCACCATCGCGCTCGCATCGATCGCGGTGCTGCAGCTCGTCCGCGACCGGCGCGCCGTGCGCCGGCAGGCGGAGTTCCTCACGACCATCTCGCACGAGCTGCGCACACCGCTCGCGCAGATCCTGCTCTATTCGGAGACACTCGCGCTCGACCGCGTGCGCGGCGACGATGCACGGCGCGCTGCCGCGCAGCGCATCGTGGATGAGGCGAATCGCCTCATCGATACGGTGAGCACTGTGGTCGGGCTCACGCGGCCGGAGCGTGCGGCCGCCGCACCGGCGGTCACCGCGATCGCTCCCGTGATCGAAACCGCCATCACTCGCGTACGCGCGCTCAGCGATGCACGCACGAAGATCGCCGTCAGCGTCTCGGGCACGCCGCGGGCGCGCATTGGCGATGCGGCGCTGCTTCAGGCGCTCACGAACGTGCTCGACAACGCGCTCAAGTTCGGCTCGGCCACGCAGACGGTGCTGGTCTCCGCTGCGTGCGAGGGATCGGTCGTGCGAATCGCGGTGGAGGATGAGGGACCCGGCATTGCCCCGGAGCTGCGCGATCGCGTGTGGACGCGATATTTTCGCGCGAACGGCGACTCGGAAACCGCGGGCGCGGGTATCGGATTATGGGTGGTGCACGATATCGTGGTGCGTGCCGGCGGCTGCGCGCGGGTCGAAGACGCGCCGAGCGGTGGCGCGCGCATCGTGATCGATCTTCCTGCGGCGGACATCTCGTGACGCACATTCTTCTGGTCGAGGACAATCCCGGATTCGCGGAAGGACTCCGCCAGAATCTCGAGTTCGACGGCTATCGCGTGACCGTCGCGGCCGATGTCGCATCGTCGGCGCGTGCGCTCGCAGCCGATCCGCCGAACCTCATCATCCTCGACCTCATGCTGCCGGACGGCAACGGCTACGACGTGCTGCGCACGATCCGCGAGCGCGATTCGGTGACGCCGGTGCTGCTGCTCACCGCGCTCTCCGAGGAGGCGCACAAGGTGCGCGGCTTCCGGCTCGGCGCAGACGACTACGTGACGAAGCCCTTTGGCCTGCTCGAGCTCCTCGCGCGAATCGAGTCGCTGTTGCGCCGTTCCGCGAGCGGCAGCTTCGCGGTGGTGCGACTGCCGCCCGTGCGCTTCGGCGATGTGCAGGTGGACCGCGATCATCGCAAGGTGACGCGCGCGGGGGCGGTGGTGCAGCTCACGCCCAAGGAGTATGCGCTACTGGCGGCGCTGATCGCGCGCAATAGCGCCGTGGTCGCGCGGGAGGAGCTGCTGCGCGAGGTGTGGGGCTACGATCCCGAGGTGGTGAGCCGAACGCTCGACACACATCTCGCGGAGCTGCGCCGCAAGCTCGAGAAGGATCCGCACCATCCGAAGCACATCCTGACGCTGCCCAAGCAGGGGTATCGGCTGGTGCTGGGGAACGAAGCAGCACCAACCGTCGAGGGTGACGCATGAGAGCAACGGTGTTGCTCGCGGTCGCGTTGTCATCCGCCGGCCTTTCGTCGCCCAAACATCACACGGTCACCTGCGATCAGCGCGCCTACGATTACGTGCTGTCCGCGCCCAAGAGCCACGATCGCCTTCCGGCGATCATGCTGCTGCACGGCGCGGGCGGCCAGGCGAGCGAGATGGTGGAGCTGTGGGCGCCGCTCGCCGCGCGCGAGCATGTCGTGTTGATCGCGCCGCAGCTCCCGCGCGAGCTCGCCTTCGAGCAGGTGGCCCCGGCCGTGTTTCGCTGCGTGCTCGCGGATGCCAAGCGCCTCGCCGCCGTGGACTCCGATCGAGTGTATCTCTTCGGCTACTCGATGGGCGGCTATCTCGCGTACGACGGCGCGATGTTCGACTCGGATGTATTCGCCGCCGCAGGCGTCTACGCATCGACGATCGATCCCGACTACTACTCGATCGTCGATCACGCCAAACGAAAGATTCCGATCGCCATCTTCATCGGCGATCACGATCGGTACAATCCCGTCGATGGGGCGCGGCAGACGCGCGATTTTCTCGAGCAGCACGGATTCCCCGTGCACTACCTCGAGTTTCCGGGTCAGGATCACTCGTACTCACCGGTTGGCGACAGCGTGAACTCCGATGCCTGGCACTTTTTGTCGGGGTACAGGCTTCCGCACTGACGGGCGAAGCATGCGCACGTCATCGAGCCGCTGGCCCTTCGCGGTCCTTCGCTCCATCTTCACACACCCATGCGAATTCAGAGATGACCGAGCCGGTGTCCCGCCTCCAGGAAGCGCTCGCCGGTCGCTATCGGATCGCGCGCGAGATCGGCCAGGGCGGTATGGCCACGGTCTACCTCGCCGAAGATCTCAAGCACGATCGCAAGGTTGCGATCAAGGTGCTGCGTCCCGAGCTCGCCGCCATCATCGGCGCCGAGCGATTCCTCCGCGAGATCAAGACGATCGCTACGCTGCAGCATCCCCACATTCTGGGGCTGATCGACAGCGGCGAAGTGGACGGCACCGCCTACTACGTGATGCCGTTCGTCGAGGGTGAGAGTTTGCGCGATCGCCTGCAGCGTGAGAAGCAGCTGCCGATCGCCGATGCGATCCGCCTCGCGTCCGAGGTCGCGTCCGCGCTCGACTACGCGCACCGCCACGGCGTGATTCACCGCGACATCAAGCCCGAGAACGTTCTCCTTCACGATGGCTCCGCGCTGGTCGCCGACTTCGGCATCGCGCTCGCCGTCGCCAGCGTCGGCAGCGTGCGCATGACCGAGACCGGGATGAGCCTCGGCACACCGCGCTACATGTCGCCCGAGCAGGCGATGGGCGAGCGCGAGATCACCGCGCGCTCGGACATCTACGCTCTGGGGTGCGTGACGTACGAGATGCTCTCGGATGATCCGCCGTTCACCGGCAGCACGGCGCAGGCGATCATCGCGAAGGTAATGACGGAGAAGCCGGCATCGCTGCAGAAGCAGCGCGAGCGCGTGAGCGACGAAGTGGAGGACGCCGTCTTCACCGCGCTCGAGAAGCTGCCGGCGGATCGATTCGCGACGGCGGCGCAGTTTGCGGAGGCACTCCGCGGCGCGCCGGGGACTTCGGGCACTCGCAAGCCCACTGCATCACGAGGGCGTGCGCGCGCGAGCGCATCGCCGGACTGGAGCTCCCGCCTCCGCGATCCCGTCGTGCTGGCGCTTGGCGCGATCGCGATCATCGCTCTTGCACTCGCGGCGTCGAGGTGGCGCACGGCGCCGCGTGCGCCGGCCGAGGTCGTGCGCTTCACGCTGCCGGCGGCGCTGAATGGCAGGACCAGCTCCCTGGGCTACAACATCGTCGCCGCGTCTCCAGATGGCCGAACGCTGGCCTACGTGGGATTGGGTGACGGGGGGCGCCCGCAGCTCATGCTTCGGACCCTCGATGACATCGCCGCTCGACCGCTCCCCGGGACCGAGGACGCGATTCATCCGATCTTCTCTCCCGACGGCCACTGGGTCGCGTTCAACCGTGGCAATCAGCTGTACAAGATCGCCGTGGACGGCGCGGCGCCGCTGCTCCTCGGCACCGCGCCGGGCACGTTCAACGGAGCGAGCTGGTCGTCATCCGGCGTCATCGTCGTCTCCAGCAACACCGCGCTCTATACCATACCCGAGACAGGGGGAGTGGCCCGCATCTTCATGGGGGACGAGCATCACGCCGGCTACCTGTACGAAGACGCGCCGATGGTGTGGGACGACGCGAAAAGCGTGATCTATGCGAGTTGGTCGGGGAGCTCGCCGGCAACCGCGCGGATCGCGATCGTGCCCTTGGGTGGAGGCAAGACTACCGTTCTCGGTCTCAAGGGGATCATGCCCTTGGGCGTGATCGACGGGACCCTGGTGTACATCACGGCAGGCGGCGTGATGATGGGCGCCCCCATCGATGTCGCGAAGCGACGTCTGCTCGGTCCGCCGGTCCAGCTCATCGATCACATCTCGCTCAATGCAGGCACCGGGCTGGCGTTCGCGGCGCTCTCGCGCACGGGCACACTGATCTACCAGAGCGGAACGCAGCTGTCTCGTCTCGTCGTAGTAGGCAAGGATGGCGGTGCTCGCTCGCTCCTCGACGATCGCGACTATTCCTTCCCGAGACTTTCTCCGGATGGGAAGCTGCTTGCACTCTCGATCGGGTCGGCCGATCACCGCGACGTCTGGCTCGATGAGCTCTCGTCAGGCACACTGACGCGATTGACGACCGAAGGGCTGACCAACGAGCGGCCGGAGTGGAGTCCCGATGGGCGACGCGTGCTCTTCCGAACCGATCGCGGGAGTCGCAGCGCGATCTGGTCGCGGCCCGCCGACATGAGCGCCGAGGCTGCGCCGCTGTTGAGCGGTGAACGACTCGACGTGTTCGAAGGACTTCTCTCCCCGGATGCGCACTATCTCGTCTATCAGGTCGACACCACCGGTGCGGACATCTACTATCGCGCCGTTTCCGGCGACAGCACTCCCCGGCCGATCGCGAACAATCCCGCCGCCATCGAGAACATGCCTCGGATCTCGCCCGATGGTCGGTGGATCGCCTTCGTCACGAATGAATCCGGACGTGACGAGGTGGTCGTCCAGCCATTCCCGGGCCCGGGCGGCCGGGTGCAGGTGTCCACCGGCGGCGGCACCGAGCCGGTGTGGTCGCGCGATGGGCGTCGGCTGTTCTATCGCGGCAGCGGGAAGCTCATGGCGGCCGCGTTTCGTACGACGCCGAGCTTCAGCGTGTTCGCGCGCGACACGGTGCTCACCGACACGTACGCGTTCGCCACCAACCCGCACTCCAACTACGATGTCTTCCCCGACGGTGCGCATTTCGTGTTTCTCGAGCCCGACCACTCGAGCGAGATGGTCGTCGTCGCAAATTGGGGGACGGTGCTTCGGGCGCGCATGGCGGGAGGAGAGGCGAAGTAAGAGATCGCGGGTGAGCGATGTCGCAAGCCTCGACTATTCCACTCTTCGCAAGCCCCCAGGTGCGTTATAAGTTGGGAGTGGGGGGAGGGCGTCACACGCCGAGCAACACCCCCACGTTTCGCATCACCGCCGCCAGCGTCTCCGCCTTCACCGCGCCGACGCGCTTCGTGAGCCGCTCGACCGAGACCGAGCGCATCTCCTCGCACTTCACGAACCCGTCCTTCATCATCATCGCCTCGCCCACTGGCACCTTCACGTGCGTCGCGATGCGTTGATCCTCGTCGCTCATCGGCAGCAGTGTCACGATCCCTGCGGCGCCGTGATTGAGCTCGTTCACCGAGATCACGAGCGCGCGATGGACCGCTCGCGCGTTTCCCCCGCGCGCCCGATCCAATTCCACCACCCAGATCTCCCCCCGACTCGGCGGCGTATTCTGCTTCATCGATCGAGCGCCATTAGTCGCCGCCGGTGGCGTCACCCAGCGTGACGTCCCACACGTCGCGCTCCACCATCTCTTCGTTCCACGCGTCAGCATCGCGACGCAGCTCAGCGAATCCCTTGTTCATGTCGGCCAGCAGCTGGTGGCGGCGGTAGAGCTCGAGCGCCTCGTGCACGATCTCCATCTGCGAGCGGCCTGATCGCGTCGCGAGCTCCTGTGCGAGGTTGCGGTCGGTGATGACGACTCGAATGGTTGTTGTGGCTGCCAAATGAGCCTCCACTGAGATTAAGTAGACGGTATGATCTACAAAATAGTCTACGACAGAGTTACCAGATCCCGCCACCCCTCAGTCGGTCAATTCTGTCGTCTTGTTTCTTCGGTATTCATTCGGTATCCTCACTTCCCAACTCTTTTCATCCCACTCGCACCCGAATCAATTGCCCCCGTCGCTCGCCGCCACTCTCCCCCTCTTCCCCGAAGCCGTCCAGCGCTCGCTGCGACAGCTCCCGGTGATAGGCGCGCAGAGCGACATCACCTACTACTCCACCCACGCACGCTCCATCCTCAACGACACCAAGGTCACGGGGATGGGCTACTGGTCCATCAATCCGTACATCGGCTGCGCCTTCGGATGCGCGTACTGCTACGCACGCTACGCGCACCGCTACGTCATGGAGCGCGCATCCGCCGCCGATCGTCTCGTTCACAGCACCGCCGCCCAGGTCGAGCGCATCCCGCCCTGGCTCGCCTTCGAGCGACACATCTTCGTCAAGCGCAACGCCGGCGACGTGCTCGCGCGCACGCTCCGCCACGGCAGCGACAAGCATCTCGCGCTGCTCGACGGCGAAGCGATCGTGATCGGCACTGCCACCGATCCGTACCAGCCGGCCGAGCGGCAGTTCAAGGTGACGCGCGGCATCCTCGAGGTGCTCGCCCAGCATCCGGGGCTGCGGGTAGTGATCATCACCAAGAGCGCGCTCGTCACGCGCGACATCGCGCTGCTCGCGCGCATCTCGGCGCTCTCCACCCTCTCGGTGCACCTCTCGCTCATCACGCTCGATCGCGCGCTCGCCCGTCGCATCGAGCCGCGCGCGCCCACGCCCGAGGCGCGCATCCGTGCGCTCGCACGGCTCCGCGAGGCGGGCATCGACGCGGGAATCAACTGCATGCCCGTGCTCCCC
Source organism: Gemmatimonadaceae bacterium (assembly GCA_025929535.1). Lineage (GTDB taxonomy): Bacteria > Gemmatimonadota > Gemmatimonadetes > Gemmatimonadales > Gemmatimonadaceae > FEN-1250. Next base: position 11,152 of record JAICLZ010000032.1, on the reverse strand, counting down.
GGGATCACCGACAATCCCTCGGATCTCGAAGCGCTCGTGAAGCGCGTGGCCGAAGCGGGCGCGACGTACGTCGGCGCATGCGCGCTCCGCCTGCAGCACGAGGCGCGCAAGCGCTACCTCCCGTTCATCGAGCAGGAGTTTCCGCATCTCGCCGGCCGCTATCGCGCGACCTATGCACTTGGGTCTCATGCAGGCGATCGCTATCGCGACGGACTTGCGCGATTCTTCGACATGCTGTGCAAACGCTACGGCGTGCGCTCCGACAGCCGCGGAATGCGCGACGATGCGGACGACGATCCGGCAATGCTCGAGTCCGCGCCCGCACCCAGCGAGCAGCTCGCGCTCTCTCTCACCACGTGATGACCATGCACGCAACACAGGCCGAGAAGGCGAAGACGTTTCAGGCGCTGCACGCGCGCGCGGGTGCGTTCGTCATCCCCAATCCGTGGGATGCCGGCACCGCGCGCATCCTCACCCGGCTCGGCTTCTCCGCCCTCACCACCACCAGCGCCGGCCTCGCCTTCGTGCTCGGCCGCCGCGACGGCGATGGCTCCGTCACGCGCGACGATGCGCTCGCGAATGCGAAAGCGATCGTGAGTGCGACCCATCTCCCCGTCGCCGCCGATCTCGAGAACGGCTACGGGCACGCGCCCGAAGATGCGGCGGAGACCATCCGCCTCGCAGCCGATGCCGGACTCGTCGGCGCATCGATCGAGGATGCCACCGGCGATCCCGGGCGTCCGATCTACGATCCCGCGCACGCGACGGAGCGCGTCGCTGCCGCCGCCGAGGCGGCGCACGCGCTTCCCTTTCCGTTCATGTTCGTCGCGCGCGCCGAGAATTTTTTGCACGGAATTCCGGATCTCGAAAATACCATCCGCCGTCTTCAGGCCTTCGAAGCCGCAGGGGCAGATGTCCTCTATGCACCCGGGCTCACGAAGGCGGATCACATTCGCGCGGTGTGCGCATCGGTGAGCAAGCCGGTGAACGTCCTCATGGGACTCAAGGGCGCAGCGTTCTCCGTGCAGGAGCTCGCCGCGCTCGGCGTGCGCCGCATCAGCGTCGGCTCCGCGCTCAGCCGCGCGGCACTGGGTGCAGTCGTCCGCGCCGCGAAGGAGATGCAGGAGCTCGGCACCTTCACCTTCGCTGATCAGGCGATCCCGTCCGCCGAAGCGAACGACCTCGTAAGCGAGCGCTGAGAGAGCGATGACGGCTCCCGCACGCGCGCTCGCGTCTCCTCGGCTTTCGGCTTCTGTTCGGGAGTTGAAGCTCCAGCTCGGTGCCATCGAGGAGATCGTGCGTCCCGATCGCGCGCCGCTCCCCACCGGTATAGCCGAGCTCGATGCGCTGCTGGTTGGTCGCGGCGTTCCGCGCGGGCGCCTCACCGAGATCACGGGCGCGAGCGGCAGCGGGCGCACCTCGATGCTCCGCACGCTCGTCACCGCCGTCGCGACCGGCGGCCGCTGGGTCGCCTACATCGACGCCACGCGCACGCTCGCCCCGCGCGATTGGGCGCACGTCGGCAGCGAGCGCGCGCCGCTCTGGATGATCCGTCCAGCCAACCCCGTGCGGGCCACGTGGTGCGCCGATCTCCTGCTCCGCTCCGGCGCCTTCGCGCTCGTGGTGCTGGATGGCGCGCCCTCGATCTCGCGCGTGCTCGCGGTTCGCCTCACGCGACTCGCGCACGATGTCGGCGCCGCATTCGTGGTCACCGGCGAGCACGGCGGCGATGCGACGGGAAGCTCCGTTCGAATACGACTCGCCGCACGCGATTCCGCGCGTGCGGCGTCGGGGAGCGGCAAACGCTCCGAACGCTCGACCACGATCACGCTGGAGAAGGGTGGAAAACGCCGGACGATAGAGGTGAGTTATGGCCGAGCCGTGGCGCGTCGCTTGTGTTCGCATTCCGAGGTTCCCGATCGCCGCGGTGTGGCGCACCCGGAACGCCCATACACTCCAGCCCCCTCCACTCCCATCATCACCTCTCACCCCGACGCATCCCCCGCGGGAAAATCCGCAGCGGCAAAGTCCGCAGCGGCCAGGCGCGCCGCGCAAGGCTCCCCCGTATCCACGCCTCCACGCCGTAAGCGCCGCACCGCCTTCGTGGGATGATGCGCTCGTCGCACTCGTGAGCGATGGCAAGCTGCGCGCGGTCTCGGGCGCCGCCGCGCGCGCGGGCGTGCGCAGCGGGATGACGGCGCTCGAGGCGCGCGCCCGCTGCGCCGCGCTCGAGATTCTCGACTGGGATGACACGGCGCTCGCGAGCGCGATCGCGGAGCTCTCCGCGCACTTTCTCGTCGCGAGCCCGCAGGTGACGCCGGCCGCGCACGAGCCGGGGCTCTGGTGGATCGGCGCGCACGGGCTCGAGGCGATGGGCGGCGAGCGGATGCTCGTGCGCGCGCTCGCCGAGCTCGCGGGCGCGTGGCATCCCCGCGCGCGGGTAGCCGTCGCCAGCTCGTGCGTGGCCGCGCGCGCAGCCACGTGGGCGGCGCCCGGCCGCCGCACGAGCATCGACGCCGCGTTCATCGTTCCTGCCGGCGGCGACGCGGCGTATCTCGCGCCCGCACCGCTCGCGCTCATCCCCATGGACGGCAAGCTCCGCGCGACGCTCGCCGCACTCGGCATCGGCACCGCGGGCGCCTTCGCCGCGCTCGACAGCGAGGACGTCGAGCGACGGTGGGGCGCAGAGGGGCTCGAGTCATGGAGGCTCGCGCGTGGCGAAGATGTGCGCCGCCCCGTGCTCGCGACCGTCGCCGCGCGGCACGCGGTGGAGGTCGAGCTCTCATCCCCGGCGACGACGATGGAGCCGGTGCTCTTTCTCCTGCGCCCCGCGATCGACCGGCTCGCATCCGCGCTCGCATCCGAAGGACGCGCGGCGGCGACGGTCGCGATCACGCTCACGCTCGACGATCGGCGCAGCGCGCTTCCTTCCGGCGCTGCCCCGCACACGGTCACGCGGCAGGTGCAGCTCCCGCGCCCCGTCGCGCGCGCGGCGCCGCTGGTCGAGCAGTGCCGCGCCCTGCTCGACACGTGGACGCTCACCGCGCCCGTGTGCGGGCTCGCCGTCGCGATCACCTCCACCGCGCCCGCCACGAGCGAGCAGGGCGATCTCCTCGCCCTCGGCTGGCACGACCCTGCCGCGGCCGACGCGGCCTTCGCGCGCCTGCGCGCGGAGCTGGGCGCGCGCGCCGTCGTGCGTCCCGCGCTGCGCGACGAGCATCGCCCCGAGCGCAACGGCGCATGGTGCGAGAGCGATGTGCGCATCGTGAAAGTCGCCGAGCCGCCGCGCGCGCCTGCACTGCGCCTGCTCGAGGCGCCCGAAACGGTCGATGTCGAGTGGGACGGCGATCGCCCGTGCGCGCTCTGGTGGCGCGAGCGTCGCGTCGCGATCGGCCGCGCCTCGGGTCCCGAGCGCCTCTCCGGCGACTGGTGGAAGGACGGCTACGCGCGCGACTACTGGCGCTGCGACTCCGACAGCGGCGAGCTCCTCGCCTTCCGCGAGCGCGACCGCTGGTTCGTGCAAGGCTGGTATGACTGAATACGTCGAATTGCACTGCCACTCCGCGTTCTCGCTCCTCGATGGCGCGTCGCATCCCGACGAGCTGGTCGATCGCGCGATCGAGCTCGGCTACCACGCGCTCGCGCTCACCGATCACGATGAGCTGGGCGGGATCGTCGCCTTCGCGCAGGCGGGGGACGGCTCACCGCTCGAGTGCATCATCGGCTCCGAGATCACCGTGCGCGGCGATGGCGGCGTGGCACACCATCTCGTGCTCCTCGCCGAAGATCGCATGGGCTACGGCAATCTCTCCACGCTCATCACGCGCGCGCGCATGGACTGCGATCGCGGACGCCCATCGCTGTCGCTCGACACCGTCGCCGCGCACGCGAAGGGATTGTTCGCCTTGACCGGCTGCCCGCGCGGACTCGTCCCGCGCAGGCTGATCGCCGGCGACGCAGCCGGCGCACGCGAGGCCGCCGCGCGGCTGCACGACATCTTCGATGGACGCATCGCGATCGAGTGCTGGGATCACGGGCTCGAGGAGGAGCGCGCGTTGCTCGAGCCGCTCATCTCCATCGCACGCGCGATCGATGTGCCGTGGGTCGTCACCAACGACGTCCACTACGCGCGCGCGTCGGGACGCGTCGTGCACGACGTGCTCTCCTCGCTCCGCCACAAGCGCACGCTCGACGAGATGGGCACGCGGCTCCGCCCCAACGCCGAGTGGAAGCTCCAAAGTCCCGCGCGCATGGCGAAGCGCTGGAGCCATCACCCCGAAGGCATCCGCTCGACACTCGCCATCGCGGAGCGCTGCGCCTTCCGCCTCCACGATCTGCATCCCACACTTCCCGGCTTTCCGCTGCCGCCCGGCGTGAGCGCCGACGAATATCTCGCGCGCCTCGTCGCCCAGGGCGCGGGAGAGCGCTGGGGAAAGGTCAATCAGGCGCAGCGCACGCAGCTCCTGCACGAGCTCGCGCTCATCAAACGGCTCGGGCTCGCCGGTTATTTCCTGATCGTCTGGGACATCGTTCGCTACTCGAATCGCATCGGCGTGCTCTGCCAGGGACGCGGCTCCGCCGCCAACTCCGCCGTCTGCTTCTGTCTCGGCATCACCGCCGTCGATCCGGTCAAGCTCAATCTCCTCTTCGAGAGATTTCTGAGCGACGATCGCCGCGAGGCGCCCGACATCGACATCGACTTCGCGCACCGCGACCGCGAGCAGGTGCTCCAGTACGTGTACGAGCGCTATGGCCGCGAGCACGCCGCGATGGTGTGCGAGCAGATCACCTATCGCGGCCGCTCCGCCGTGCGCGACGCCTGCCGCGTGCTCGGCTTCTCCGTGGAGCAGGCGGACACGCTCGCCGCGATGAGCGATCGCTTCTCCGCGCGCGCGACGGCCGAGGCGATGCAGGCGGATGCCGATGTCGCCTACGACAGCGCTGCCGCCGAGCGCATCGGGAGTCACCTCGTGCACGGAACCGAAGTCGTCAACCGCACGCGGGCGCTCGAGGAGAAGGAGCGCAACGTGCGCGAGAGCGAGCGCGAGGAGCGGCGAAAGACACATCCGGCATCGAAGGCCGATCGCCCCAAACCCAACGCGGCGTACGAGCCGTACGGAAGCCCGAACGCGCAGTCGACGAATCGCGAGCTGCCGTCGTGGATGGATCCGCACGCCGAGGACAATCACAACGAGCGAAGAAATCCGAATACCGCGCTGCGGCCCGCAGATCCCGGCACGCTGCTCCGGCGCGCGGGGCTCGATCCCGACGACGCACGCGTGCGCGCGCTCCCGCTGATCGTGAAGGGGATGCACAACATCCCGCGCCATCGCTCGATTCACGTGGGCGGATTCGTGCTCACGGCCGAGCCGCTCTCCACCATCGTGCCGATCGAGCCGGCGTCGATGGAGAATCGCACGGTGATTCAGTGGGAGAAGGACGACGTCGAAGCCATGGGGCTCGTGAAGATCGATCTCCTCGGGCTCGGCATGCTCACGCTGATTCAGGATTGTCTCAAGTACATCCGCACGATGCGCGGCCACACGATCGATCTGTGGACGCTCGACTTCGATGACCAGGCCGTGTACGACGATCTCTGCGCGGCAGATACCATTGGCGTGTTCCAGGTGGAGAGCCGCGCGCAGATGAACACGCTGCCGCGCCTCAAGCCGCGCTGCTTCTACGATCTCGTGGTCGAGGTCGCGCTCATCCGCCCGGGGCCGATTCAGGGCGAGATGGTGCATCCCTATCTCCGGCGCAAAGCAGGGGAAGAGGAGGTGACGTACCCGCATCCGTCGCTCGAGCCCATCCTGAAGCGCACGCTCGGCGTGCCGCTCTTTCAGGAGCAGGGGATGCAGGTGGCGATCGCCGCCGCGGGCTTCACGCCGGGCGAGGCGGACAATCTCCGTCGCGCGATGGGGCACAAGCGCAGCCGCGAGCGGATGGCAGACATCTGCCAAAAGATGATCGACGGGATGTTGCGGAACGGTTTCTCGCAGGATGTGGCGCAGCGGATCTACAACCAGATCAACGCCTTTGCCGACTACGGCTTCCCCGAGTCGCACGCAGCGAGCTTCGCGCTGCTCGTGTACGCGAGCGCGTATCTCAAGCACTATTATGCTCCCGAATTTCTCGCGGCCATTCTCAATGCGCAGCCCATGGGCTTCTACTCGCCGGGGACGCTCATCGAGGATGCGAAGCGCCACGGCGTGGTCGTGCTCCCGGTGGATTGCTCGCGCTCGCGCTACGACTCGACGCTCGAGCCGGTGGGCAACAGCTTCGCGGTGCGGCTCGGTCTCAGGCTCGTGCGCGGCATCGGCGGCAAGTCGCGCGAGCTGCTGCAGCGCGCCGTCGAGAGCGGCGGCACCTTCGCATCGATCGGCGATGTGGTGTCGCGCTCGGGGCTCGATCGCCGCGCCCTGCGCGCGCTGGCCGAGTCCGGGGCGCTCGACTGCTTCGTGCCGGATGAGCCGAGCGCGCGGCGGCGGCGCGCGGCGGTGTGGCGGATGCTCGAGATCGAGCGCGGCGATGCGGGCCCGCTCGCCCCGTCGCGCATCAAGCTCGACGTACCTGAATCGGTGGCGGCGATGTCGCCGCGCGAGATCACGGCATCGGATTATCGGATGACGGGGCTCTCGCTGAACGGACATCCGCTGCGCCATCTCCGCGCGATGCTGCGCGAGAACGGCGTGCGCTCGGCGCGCGAAATTCTCGCGCTGCCGGATGGCACGCGCAACGTCGCGGCCGCGGGGCTCGTGATCTGTCGCCAGCGACCGGGCACGGCGAAGGGATTCGTCTTCCTGACGCTCGAGGATGAGACGGGGCTCGTGAACGTCGTCGTGCTGCCGAAGCTGTTCGAGAAGCAGGCGCTCATGATCTCGACGGCACCGCTCATTCTCGTGCGCGGCACGCTGCAGGTGGAGCAGACGGTGGTGAACCTCAAGGGCGAAGTGTTTCGGGAGCTGAAGGCGGGGGAAGAGCTGCAAGGGTGGAAGGGACACGATTTTCATTGAGACGAGAAACGAGCGCAAGTGTGCGACCTCTGCAAACACGCATTCGCCATGGTTGCCGAACGTCGCTGCCGCCGTGCACTATGTTCACCATGCGCCCACTCCCTCTTCTCGCCCTGGCCGCCACGCTCGCCGCCTGCTCGCACTCGGCTCCTCCCTCGCGCGCGACGCCCTCCCCCCAACGCGCTCCCGTCGCACTCTCCCCCGCGCAACTCGCCGCGCGCCAATCGCTCCTCGCCGCCGACTCCTCCCTCTCGCTCATCGCGTCCCGCTCGCTCCACGATGCCATGGCAGCCGGCGCCAGCGACGATGTCGTGATGCTCATGCCCTCGCTTCCGCGCATCGGCACGCGCGACAGCGTGCTCGCCGCGCTCGATTCCCTCAACTCAGTCACGACTCGCACTCTGAGCTGGCGGCCGATACGCGCCGAGACCTCGGCCGATGGCACGCGCGGCTACACGTACGGCTATGGCCGCCGCGTCGCGCGCAGCGACACGCTCACCTCCGTCGTGCCCATCCAGTATCTCTCGTACTGGCGCCGTGAGGCCGGGCAGTGGAAGCTCGTCGCGTGGCTGATCTCGGGCGGCGGCGCCGATGCGCCCGCGGGCGCTCCCGAAGCGTGTGCGCATCCCGGCCCGCCCGAGTACGTCGCGACGAACGATTCGACGGCGATAGCGACCGTCCGCACCGCCGATCTCGACTTCTCTGCGCGCTCCCGGAAATCCGGTGCGGAGCAGGGGTTCAGGGAATTCGTCGCGCCCGATGGTGCGCAGATCGGCACCGGGAGGAGCGAGATCACCTGCGGCCGCGATGCCGTCGCGCAAGGTGTCGCGCCGCTCGGCCCCGGCGCGCTCATCTGGGCGCCACGCGTGGCCGATGCCGCGCCGTCCGGCGATCTCGCCTTCACATCGGGAGACGCGATCATCCACATCGGCAACGATACGTCGTACAGCAACTATCTCACAGTGTGGAAACGTCGGACCGACGGCACTTGGCGCTTCGTAGCCGACGGTGGAAACTCGGCCCCCGCACCCAGCTCCCACTGAGAAGCCGTGCCGAGCCGGCTTCGCGGAACGGGACCAGCTTCGCGCGCGTTCCGCGTACAGGCCGCTACTGTTCAGCATCGTAGGTAAGGGCTCGTGCCTTGCAACGGTGAACATCGGCCGGCGCGGATCGCGCGCCGGCATGGACTCATCGTTCAGGAGTAATTACCATGGCTGCAAACACACCCTCACTCTCCGGAAAGCGTGTCGCGATTCTCGCGACCGATGGCGTCGAGCAGGTGGAGCTCACCGAGCCCCGCAAGGCACTCGATGCCGCAGGCGCGCGCACGATGGTCGTGTCGCCAAAGTCCGGCTCGATCAAGGGCTGGAATCACACCAACTGGGGCGACCCCATCAAGGTCGACGTCACGCTCGACAAGACGAGCCCGGATGACTACGACGCCCTCCTGCTCCCGGGCGGCGTCATGAATCCCGATCATCTCCGCATGAACCAGAAGGCCGTGAATTTCGTCCGCGCGTTCTTCGAAGCCGGCAAGCCCGTTGCCGCGATCTGTCACGGACCATGGCTGCTCGTCGAAGCCGATGCCGTCCGTGGACGCAACGTGACCTCGTGGCCATCGCTGCAAACGGATTTGAGAAACGCCGGCGCACACTGGACCGACAGCCAGGTCGTCACCGATCACGGCCTCGTGACGAGCCGCAAACCCGACGACATCCCCGCATTCGACAAGAAGATGATCGAGGAGTTCGCCGAGGGCGTGCACGAGGAACAGCGTGCATCCGTTCACGCGGGCGCGGCGCATTGATCGACTCCCTCACGTCATGAAGTCGGGCGCCCGGTGCCCACGCTGGCGCCGGGCGCACGTTCATTCGCTCATCCACGCCTCCCAACGGTAACGAATGCAGCATCGAAAACTCGGCACACAGGGGCTCGAAACGTCCGCCATGGGACTCGGCTGCATGGGGATGTCGGAGTTCTACGGCGATCGCAGCGACCAGGGCGAATCGATCGCGACAATCCACCGCGCGCTCGAGCTCGGGGTGAACTTTCTCGACACCGCCGACATGTACGGTCCGCACACGAACGAGCAGCTCGTCGGCAAGGCGATCAAGGGGAAGCGAGACCAGTTCGTGATCGCCACCAAGTTCGGCATCGTGCGCGACGCGAACGATCCACTCAAGCGCGGCATCAACGGCCGCCCGGAATACGTGCGCGCATCCGTCGAAGGATCGCTCAAGCGGCTCGGCATCGACACCATCGATCTCTACTACCAGCATCGCGTCGACACCAACACGCCGATCGAGGACACCGTCGGCGCGATGGCCGATCTCGTGCGCGCAGGCAAGGTCAGGTACATCGGTCTTTCCGAGGCAGGCCCCGAGACGCTGCGCCGCGCATCCGCCGTGCACCCGATCTCGGCGCTGCAAACGGAGTATTCGCTCTGGAGCCGCGAGCCGGAAGACGCGATCATCCCCGCGTGTCGCACGCTGGGAATAGGATTCGTGCCCTATTCGCCGCTCGGCCGCGGCTTTCTCACGGGCGCGTACAAGAGCATCGACGACTTTCGCTCCGATGACTTCCGGCGCAACTCGCCGCGCTTTCAGGGAGAGAACTTCGAGAAGAATCTCGAGCTCGTGCGCCACATCGAGCGGCTCGCCGCCGAGAAGGGATGCACGCCCTCGCAGCTCGCGCTCGCATGGGTGCTCGCGCAGGGCGATGACATGGTGCCCATTCCGGGCACCAAGCGCCGCCACTATCTCGAGGAAAATGTGGGCGCGATCAACGTCACGCTCACGCGCGCCGATCTCGAGCGCATCGACGAGATCGCGCCAAAGGGCGCTGCAGCCGGCGATCGTTATCACGCCGACGCCATGAAGCTGATCGGCCGATGAGTCATCGCATTCCTGTCCACTACCCGTTCGGAGAACGCCGCATGAACCGTCGGATCGCACCACTGCTCACCGTCGCCCTCTCGGTCACGCTTCTCGGTGTCGCCGGTGCGTGCTCGCGGAAGGCCACGAAGACCACAGCGCAGCCGCAGCGCATCGCGTCCGTCGAAGGGTTGTCGCAGCCCGAGGCACTGTCGTTCGATCCCGGGCAGAACGTCTACTTCGTGAGCAACATCAACGGCTCGCCGGGAGTGAAGGACGGCAACGGCTTCATCTCGCGCATCACGGCCGACGGCGTGATGGACAGCCTCCACTTCATCCAGGGCGGCCGCAATGGCGTGCAGCTCGATGCGCCCATGGGCTCGCGCGTGCAGGGCGATACGCTCTGGGTGCTGGACGTCGACAAGCTGCGCGGCTTCAACACGCACACCGGCGCGCCGACGATCACCGTGGATCTCGCGCCGTTGAAGGCGCTCTTTCTGAACGACCTCGCGATCGACTCCACCGGCGAGTTCTACATCACGGACACCGGCGTGCAGCTCTCGGCAGACGGCAAGGACAACCACACCGGGCCGGATCGCATCCTCCACGTTGCCCACGATCGAACCGTGAGCGTCGCCGTGTCCACGCCGCTGCTCTCGAGCCCCGACGGGATCGCCTGGGATCAGCGTGGTAAGCGTTTCGTTCTGGCGCCCTTCTCGGGACCCTCCGTGCAGGACTGGAGAATCGGCGACCCCGGGCCCAGGGATGTCGCGAAAGGAAAAGGAATGTTCGATGGCGCGGAGGTGGAGCGCGATGGCACCATCCTCATCACCAGCTGGAACGATTCCAGCGTGGCGACGCTCGAAGGTCCGAAGCTCATCCCGCGCATCGCCAGGCTTCCGTTCCAGCCGGCGGACGTGAGCATGGATGCCGTGCGCTCGCGCGTCGGCATCGTCTCTCTCGTCGCGAACCGGTTCGAGCTGTGGGAGTGGCCGTTCAAGAAGTGACGCACACGATCGCATCTCCATGTCCAGGAGTCCTTCGCTCATGCACCAATACGAAATGAGGCACGCACGTCTGCTGTTGCTCGGCGCGGCGATTCTCGCTGCCGCCTGCGCCCGTGGCGGCGACAAGGCCTCCGCCGACTCCACTGCCAAAGGCGCTGTCGCCTCTGCCGCCGCGTGCCCGGGCGACAATGGAGGGATCACCCTTCCGGCCGGTTTCTGCGCAACCGTCTTCGCCGATTCGCTCGGACACGTGAGGCAT
>JAICLZ010000142.1 GCA_025929535.1 Gemmatimonadaceae bacterium | reverse complement strand
GATGAGCTTCTGGGAGACATGCTCATGGAGCAGCATCGGCCGAGCGAGGCGCTCGTTGCCTACACGCACTCGCTGGATCTCTATCCCAACCGCTTCAATAGCCTGTTGGGCGCGGCCCGAGCGGCGCGCGAGGCCGGCGAGGTGACGCACGCGCGCAGGTTGTACGCCGAGCTGCTCACGGTCGCCACGCGGGGCACACGGCAGCCGGCGTTGCACGAAGCGCAACGCTACGTCGATCGCCGACCGTAGTCCGCGAAGGCAGCCCGACTTGTTCCGAGACTCGCGTCGTTCAGATCGTGGTGACGCTGGTCCTGGTGCGAGTGCTCGCGCGACGGAAGGATCCATCGTCGTCGTCGACGCGCGCAGTCGACGCGATGGTGCCGATTTCATCGTAGCGCGGCGCCGGGACGTGTCCCGGCGCCAGGCTTTGGGGTGCTCGGGGACCGTGCTACCTGCTGACAGAGGCGCAACGCAGATTCCGCTCTGGGCGACGCGTCGATGGGCCAGAGCTGGAGCCGCTGGAGTGTTTTTCGGGTTCTGCGCGGCCGTCTTTACATGGCAGCTACGCAACCAGTAGCGGCGAAGTCCTGTATCGGGTGCCACCGAATACGCGCCTGCCTCTTTCGTGGCGGCGGTCTCCGCCAGTATGTTCTATCGCCGCTGTGATCGCCGCCCCGCAACCGAAGCGCAGCTCGTCAGCCAACTAATAGGCATCCTGTGACCGCCAGGGACCCACGAACTGACTTCGCGGACTGGTTGCACGGAGAATTGGTCCGCGAATGTGCGAACGAAATCGAGCCCTGGGCGCGCGACCGAATCGAGCGGGTCCAACGGCGTCTCAATGCGGCGAGGTCCGGCGAGCCGGCGCTCGAGACCACCATTCTCTGGGTCGCCCCTCCGCTTGCATTTACCCTCGCAGGTAAGCACGTCTACATCTCGCGCACTCTCCTGGAACGTTTGCCCTCGGACGATGCGACTGCGTTCGTGCTGGCACACGAAGCAGCACACCACGATCTCGGGCATCTGGACCTGTATGGCAGTTGGGCGAATTGGTTGCCGCGCGCACAGGCCACCGGCTACATCGCTGCACTGCTCGGCGTAATCGAGCATCATCGATACGGCCCCGAGCGAGAAGCGGCGGCGGACGATTATGCTGTCGATCTCTTGCTCAAGGCGGGATTTGACGGTCAGCGTGCCGTGCAGGCGCTGGCGATTCTCGAGAATCTCGCTCTGGACCGCGGAGATGTGGACGGTGTGTTCGGCCCGGAGAATCTGCTGGATCCGACAGATCCGCTGCGGCAGTCCGCGGCCTATCACGTCCAGCAATGGGTCTGGACGCATATGCACGGGTATCTGCCGCTCCATGAACGGGCAGAAAACGCGCGGAAACGCGTCAACGCGCGCGGGGTGCAGGGTGCGATTGCCTGACGTGAACGCTGAAGCCGACGAGGTGGCACATGCGCAAGGTGGTGATATTCGCTTTCGCTCTACTATGCGCTCCGGCCGGTTTGTCCGGCCAGGCATTGCATCCTGACTCGCTCTTCCCACGCCTGATCGGGCACTGGGTGCTGCGCGGCACCATGGCCCGCCAACAGGTCGTCCACGATGTGACCTTCGAGTGGCTGCTGGGCCGCGAGTACGTGCAGATGCACGAAGTCTCTCGCGAGCGAGCGCCGAATGGCACTCCGG
>JAICLZ010000047.1 GCA_025929535.1 Gemmatimonadaceae bacterium | reverse complement strand
TCGGTACCGCTTTTGGCGGTCGAGATCATTCCACTGTCATACACAGTCTCGAGAAGGTTCTGGAACTGAATACTGATCCGGAATACAAGAGGCGCATTGACATCTTACGCGAAAATCTCCGCCAGCTACCCCGATAGCTTTGCACAGGAGTAACATCACACCAACCTCTGAAGTTGATATCTGTTCAAGACCACTACCTTTCCACATATTGTGATCTACGCTCATCTCCTTATTGAGACATACGTTACACTACTTCTCCACATATGAGCCGCATCTACGGCTACTACTAGTATTGCTTACTTACATAAGAGCAGTAGTGCCTTTACCCAGGCAGTTTCCACGAAACTAAGGAGCTCGAATGCGCTTTACGATCGCTCGTGAAAAGCTACAGGAAGGACTGACCGCTGTAGCTGCGAGCGTCCCGGTAAAAACAACGTTACCGGTTCTGGCGAACTTACTGGTGGAGACGACGGATCGTGGAATTCGATTATCAGGGACCGACCTAGATATGGCTGTCAGTACCGAGCTGAGTGCTGATGTGGATGTGCAGGGAGCTATAACTATCCCCGCGAAGAAGCTGGTGGAGATCGTCAGGGAGCTTCCGTCTGCACCTGTAAAAGTCAGTGCAAGTGGGGAGCAGAAGGTTACGCTCGAGTGCAGCCGATCCAAGTTCAAGTTACTGGGACTGCCGAAGGATGAGTTTCCAAGTTTTCCTTCCATTCGTTTTGGAGAAAGCTGGCGGATCAAATCAGGTGATCTGCAGAAACTGATCGCTCATACTGCATTTGCTTCGTCGACGGAAGAAAGTCGTCCCATACTCAACGGTGTATTGTGGGAGCTTCGAACTGACTATATGCGCATGGTGGCGACAAATGGTCATCGACTGGCGAAGATGGAGATCTCAATTAGTGCCGCGGGAGCTCCATCGAGCGACTTCATCATTCCGCCGAAGGCTCTTGACCAAATCCGCCGGCTTTTTCCTGCGGAGGAGGAATTAGAGATTGCTCGGGGCGAGAATCATCTGGGGTTTAGATCTCCATTCACAGCGGTATTCACGCGGCTGATTGAGGGTCCGTATCCAAATTATGAGCAGGTAATTCCGAAGGATAATGACCGAGTCGCTTTGGCAGACCGGAATTTATTGATCCAAGCGCTGAAGCGAATGTCGGTAATTGCGTCGGATCAGACTCACCGGATCCGGATGTCGTTCAATGCAGGAATGCTCAAGTTCAGTGTTCAGACGCCTGATCTTGGTGAAGCTCAGGATGAGTTGCCGATAAATTTCGAGGGAGATGCCCTAGATATTGGCTTCAATGCTAGCTACCTGCTGGAGATTCTGCGGAACCTTCCAACAGATGAGGTAAAGTTGACATTCAAAGCCCCCGAACGAGCAGCAACAGTGGAACCAGTCGCCTGGAATGATCCGGCCAAGTACATGTGTCTCATCATGCCTCTACGACTCGTCGATTGACTCTATGTGAGTGGTTGTATTTTGAGTGAAAGGAAACTTTCCTCGTGATGTCGTTACTGTCAGCTCTAGATGAGACTCTCCATTACTTTCGAGTAGCACTCCCGTATTTGCGTTGAGACACAGTACTGAGGTAGCGGTTCCGAATCCACTGGCACTGAGATGATTGTTGCTCTCAGCTAGAGGACTGGTGAGTGAATTGGAAACCATGCGACGTACCTGTGCTGTGCCAGGTTGGCACGTCGAGGATTCCATCAGCTCGTAGTTGCGAACCAACATTTGTGTGAGTGGGATTTTTCCGTGACATATAGTTGTTGATGACGAATCCGACCATTTGTCCCCTACTCTGATCGCACCGATCGGCAGGGTAATCAGCAATTCCTGTAGCCGTGAAGACGGAGAGACGCTGGTACCTGTACAAGTTGTAGGGGCTACAGCGTCAGTTGTGATAAAATGACCTTGCCTGGACAACACGCCATGCAGCTCGAGTGGCTCACTAGTCTCCTCAGTCTTCCTGGTCGGTAGGCGGCTGTTTACCGACAGCGAATCAACACGACTGGTCAGGATGAGCACGTTCTCGCTATCTGCGATGGACAAAACATAGATCGCCGTGGACTCGATTGGTTCTGTGTGTCCAGTGGTATCGTTCGTCATCGAAATTGTCGAGCTATCGTGGATGAGATACTGCCATTTGCCTGGCAAGAGTCGTGGAGCCCAGCCACTAGTACCGGAGATGAGTACGCTGTCACGATGGGAAGCCGAGACTGGACTCGTTGGAGTTGGCGGATGACCTGTCGAGCAAGCTCCGCTTAAGAGAACAACTAGGCCCGTCAATGTCGAGCCTTGGATCACAGTTTGTTTTTTCATTGTTATTCAGCTCGGACTGGGTTAAAACAAAATAATCTCCGGTGATCACTTGGATCACCGGAGATTATTGCGTGAAGAGGACGATCTATAAGCCGGGTTCTGTAGAATGGTTGCCCATCCTGATAGTCATTTCTCTCGGCGAGTGATCGCTCATTCGCTCTAGCAGCCTACCCACGGCGTTTTCATCGAGACGGGCCATCTCTCGCCGCTTATTTGGCCTTGCTCCAACCGGGGTTTACCGCGCCGCAATCATTACTGATTACGCGGTGAGCTCTTACCTCGCCGTTTCACCCTTACCGGCGCGAGGCCGGCGGTCTGTTTTCTGTGGCACTATCCGTCACCATGTGAATGGTGCCCAGGTGTTGCCTGGCGGTCTGCCCTCTGGAGCCCGGACTTTCCTCGATGGAGCATGACACTCCGTCGCGACTATCCGATCACCCTCTTCTCGCATGGAAAGAAGTATAGCGCAATCTGCGCTGACGATATACTGACGGCTCGTTTCAAATGTACTGGTGTCCTGTTTCGCTGAGCGTCCTGGTCACCTTTACTCCGAGCTCGTATGCATCCACTCGTTCGCACGCCATCACGACTACTGACACCGGTTGCTACGATGCTGATGCCTGCCGAGCGATCCCGGGTCGATGCAGCAGGAGAAGGCTTCTATCGCACAGTACATCGTGACTCGATCGATGATGTCATCGGAGATCTGCGTGCACAGCGAGTTAGTGCGGTCTTGCTCTCTGTTTCTCGTTGTGGCGGGGAGGATGATGCAACGGGATTCGGCCGCATCGTGCGTGAGTTTCCGCGTATTCCCGCCGTTGCTCTCTTGACACATTTCGAGGCTGGTACACCGCGTGCTGTCCTCTCACTTGGACACTCGGGAGTACGTGCCCTCGTCGACGTCAGGCAGCCGAACGGCTGGAAAGAGCTTCGGGACGTATTGATGCATGACAGAACGAGAGATATCGAGAAGATTGCCCTTGCTCAGCTCTCTCTCGACCTTGCGGGCGCCCCAGATGACTGCTGGAAGTTCTTCGAAACCATCTTCCAGCCTGGATTGCGTAGCTGCACGGTCCGGACACTCTCAACGGATCTGAGGGTAATTCCGAGTACCCTGATGAGTCGTTTCTTCCGGGCCCATCTTCCTGCGCCGAAACGGTATCTCGCAATGGCTCGGCTCACGCACGCTGCTCGGGTCTTCGAAAACCCAGGGCTGTCCGTTGCGAATGTTGCGAATCATCTCGAGTACTCTTCCCCGCAGAGCTTTGGTAGACATGTGCGAACGCTCCTGTCAATCACCGCGCTCGAGTTTCGGCAACGATACGACGGTGAGGGAATGCTCCATCGATTTCGTGAGGAGCTGATTCTTCCTTATGTGACTACTCTTCGTTCGTTCAGCCCTCTTACGGAGGGTTTACGATGGTTGGTGGGTACGTCGAATTCTCGAGGTTGAGTGCTATTCGGGCGATAGCAGTGGTAACAGCTCCTGGGCCGTGACCATCGAGACGACCGAGACTCCAGCAGCCTCGATGGCTTCCCGTCCTCCCTCCTCTCGGTCCACCAGCGCGAGCACTCCTTCAACGGATCCACCAGCACTCCTGACGGCCGATACTGCTTTCAGGGCCGAGCTTCCGGTAGTGATCACATCCTCAACTACTACCGTGCGGTCACCTGGTTGAAACGGTCCTTCAATCAACTTTCCCGTACCGTGTGCCTTTGTTTCCTTCCGGACGGTGAATGCCCGTATGGGTGTCTTGCTCTGTGCACTCGCATAACTAATCGCGAATGAGATTGGATCTGCCCCGAGCGTCAAGCCGCCGACTGAATCGATCGCCCAATGGTCACGGATGCGTGCAAGGCCAAGCGCTCCGATGAGGACTAGACCCTCTGGACTCATTGTCGTCAATCGCGCGTCGATGTAGAGTGTGGATTGTCTACCTGAGGCAAGCGTGAATCGGCCCCGTCGCGCTGATCGTGTTGCGAGTAATCGAACCAGCCGTTTGTACTGCGTCAGCTCCGTCATTTCGGTTCAGGTTTGAGAGAATAAGCTCGGCCTTTCTCGGAACCGTATATCAACGTCGTCTCGTGTCCAGCTGATGCCAATTTCGAGGCTCCGGCCTTCATCAATCGCATTGGCGGTGTCATTGCTCTTCGCACTGGGTGGCATCTTCGCAATTGATCGAGCCCTGGCGAACTCGAATCGATCGCGCGTGCAGATACATGCTGTTGAAGTAGCAACACGTGTGGAAGGATTTCTGGTAGTGCACGCACAAGCACTACAATCCGTGCGCGGGCTGTATCTCGATTCCAATCGAGTAGTTACGCAAGAGCAGTTCGAATCATTGCTGCAGTCACTGGTTCAATATGCACCTGGATTCCGGCGCGTGTGGATCACGGATTCAACCGGCCGCATTCAGCTGCAGACGCTATTGGGGTCCAAAGGGCTGCCGCTGCCAACCGGCACGCGTGTGGATACGGTAAGTGCCGAGCCGTTCAGGAATGCGATTCATCGTGCGCGCACTACGAAGCTCACGCAAATATCATCGATCGGGCTCTTGAACAGCGGTGAGAGAGGTCTTCTCCTGATCCAGCCGCTATTTGTCGGTGATCGCTTCATTGGTTTTGCAGGCGGTACGCTCACCAGCAACAGCATTCTGCAGTTCGTCCAACGACAGGAACCAACGCTTCACGGGCGAGTGACCATCCTCGCTGCATCAGATACGATGAGTGTTGCTACCGGTGCCGTAATACCGAGCGGTTTTCCTGCCGATTCCGCGTCGGCGACGATTCGTATTCCAGGTACAGGTTCGTGGCGGCTCATCGCGGTGCAGCAATCAACGGACGAGAGTATCCGTTTCCTGCTATGGAGTGTTGGACTGGCAACACTCGGAACGCTCCTGATCGGACTGCTCCACGAGCGAAGGCAAGGACTCCGACTTGCTGATCGAAGCGCAGAGCTCGAACGGCTCTCGAGCGAGCTGCTTCGAGCGAATCGCGTGAAGAGCGAATTTCTGGCGAATGTATCACACGAGCTGCGGACACCGCTCAATGCCATCGTGGGTTTCGTCGAGCTGTTGCGCGATGGAGTTTACGGCGAGCTGAACTCGCGACAAGCTGGACCCGTCGAACGTATCGCATCGTCCGCGAGTCATTTGCGGCAACTGGTTGATCAGATTCTCGATCTCGCAAAGATGGCCGCTGGTCGACTGGACGTCCAATGGGAAGTGATCGATCTCAAGCCGTTCATTCTTGATCTCACCAGTGAGATCGAAGCTCTGCGTGCAGAACACGGCTTGGCGTTATCGATCTCCATTGGCTCGTCGTTGCCGCGGATACGTACCGACCCAATGCATCTGCGGCAGATCGTTCTGAACCTTCTGGGGAATGCCCTCAAGTTCACGCCGCGGGGTGGTATCGCCATCCGTGCGCGCGTCATCGACATGACTTACAGTGCCGTGTCGGTCGAAACACCAGCCACGAGCAAGGAAGTGCCGCGGTCGGGCACCTGGATTGCCCTGGATGTAGCGGACACAGGTGTGGGGATTGCGAAGAATGATCAGCAGCGAATCTTCGAAGAATTCGAGCAAGTCAATGCAGGTCCTCGCACCGATTCGATGCAACGAGGGACCGGCTTGGGCCTCCCGATCTCTCGAAGACTCGCGCGATTGCTGGGTGGCGAGCTCACGGTTACGAGCGAGCCAGGAAAAGGATCGACTTTTACCGTGTGGATCCCGGTGATGGGACAACCGAAGAGCTCCGGTGTATTCAGCGCCGGGAAGGTTGGGAAGGCTCCACTTCAGGATTCTGTTCTGGAGCCGCCGACACGCTTGTGATCAGTTGGGATCGTTCCGCTTGATGAGCGACTTCATTCGCGAGAACAGGGAGCCACGACCGGCCTCGGATACCCGCGTGTCGATGGCACTCCGGAGTGAAGTGGCGAAGGAGACGACATCCGGGTACCGGTCCGACGGATTCCGCGAGAGTGCCTTCATGATCACCGCTTCGACCGATACCGGCACCGAACAGCCTTTTCGGGCACTATTGAGTGGAATCGGTGGCTGCGACAGAAGCTGAGAGAACATTTCTCGCTGTGACTTTCCGACGTAGGGAAGACAGCCAGAGAGCAGGTAGTAGGCAATCGTTGCAAGGCTGTACTGATCGGCGGCTGACGTAACGAGCTGCCCCGACAGCGCTTCAGGCGCGACGTACATCAGGGTGCCGACAAAGAACCCTGCGCGCGTAAGTCGTTCTTCGGGAGCCTGATCCGATTGTGCAGCGATTCCGAAGTCCAGGAGCTTCGCCTTACGGGAAACGGGGTCATACATGATGTTGTCGGGCTTCAGATCTCGATGAATTATCCCGGCGGCGTGGACAGCATAGACCGCATCGGCAATCTGCCCGATGATTTCGCCTACTTCCTCGGGCGGCAGCGGTGCGTGCTGCTTCGCGTATTTTTCTAGAAGATCACCGAGTGCCCACTCGATCGCGAGATAGTGTACACCTGGCCCGGCTTCACCGACTTCAATCGTTCGCACGACGTTGGGATGCGAGACTCGAGTACCGTATGTTGCTTCCCGGAGAAATCGTGCAACTGCGGTCTTG
The DNA here is from genome assembly GCA_025929535.1 of Gemmatimonadaceae bacterium. Lineage (GTDB taxonomy): Bacteria > Gemmatimonadota > Gemmatimonadetes > Gemmatimonadales > Gemmatimonadaceae > FEN-1250. The sequence continues at coordinate 26,561 of JAICLZ010000047.1, read as the reverse complement.
TCCGCTCGCAGCTTCTCTTTCAGGACTTTGACGGCAACGATGCCATGGGTCCGGTGCTCGGCACGATAGACCACTGCCGTTCCACCTTCACCAACCATATCCTGCAGCGTGTATCCGGCGAGTGTCGTACCGGCAAGATTTTCTCGGCTCACGGGCCGAAACTAATCGTACTACTCGTAGGGAGCAAGCGAACGATCTCGCGGGCGTCGGTATTCACCGTCGATTCACACCACCGATCAGAGTAAGAGGACATATGGCGGCATCACTTCGTGGTCCATCGCGCGCCTGGCTAGTCGGACTTTCGGGGCTCGTGGTCCTTGGCTGCTCACCGCGAACGCACAGCGGCAGCAGTGCCAGCACGCGTGGCGGGAAGGGCTCACCGTTTCCGGCGAACGTCGGCACTGCGGCGGACCCCTCCGGCTTCTACCGCCAACTCGGAATGCTCGCGCAGAGCGGATCGTTCCCATTCGTGGGGCAGCTCCGCTATCTCGCTGGGCGCACTCCGGACAGCACTCTGGCGCTCGTTACTCTCTCCTTTGCCAATCGAGCACTGACGTTTTCGGGCGAAAACGGCGGCCAGCGCGCGAGCTACGTGGTGACGATCGATGTCACGCAGGGAGCGACGACCGTCCGACACTTCGATGCGCACAAGATCATTCGTGTCGCATCGTTTCATGAAACACAGCGCGAAGATGAGAGCGTGATTTTCCAGCAGTTTGTCTCCGTTCCACCAGGCGCCTACTCGATCTCGGTTTCCGTTCGTGATGAGAACAGTGGAAATGGAAATGTGCAGCAGATGGCGATCAACGTTCCGCGCTTTGGCGAGCGCACTCTATCCACTCCGATCAGCATCTACGAGGTGAAGCCGCGGGTCAGGCTGGATACGGTGCCGGTTCTGATTGCGAATCCCAGATCGATCATCGTGCTTGGCCGGGATACACTCGCAGGGCTCTACGTGGAGGGATATGGGTTGCCGGCAAGTGCAAAGGTGAATGTCGCGGTGCTCAACGATGCACACGTGGTCATTCTGCGCGATACGGTGAATCTCGTGCGCCAGGGAGAGCTTTCGTCAGCGCTGCTCGACTTCCCCGTTCAGAGTATCGGAGTAGGGCCCGTTACCGTCGTCACCTCGCTCGCCGGCACGGCAGACACCGTACAAGCACCGTTGTTTCTGAGCTTCGGTGACGAGTTCGGCATCACGAGCTTCGATGATCTGCTGAGCTATCTTCGGTACTTCGTATCACCGCAGCGGATACAGACATTGCGGGATACTCCACCTGAGCAGCGAGCCGCAGCATGGGCGCTGTTCTGGAAGCAAACGGACCCAAACCCGGCGACTCCGGACAACGAGGCTCTCCGCGATTACTTCAAGCGAATCGCGACAGCGAACTCGCGGTATCACGAGGAAGGGCTCCCAGGTTGGCTCACTGACCGCGGCAAAGTCTATGTCACACTCGGTGAGCCGGATCAAGCCGGACAGCCGATGGGAAGTGCATCCACTTCACGTAGCCGGGCGGAGATCTGGGTATACACACAGTACAATCTCCGTCTCATTTTCCAGAATCAGGGTGTTGGTCATCTGCGGCTTTCCGCATCGAGCCAATCGGATTTCGAGAAAGTCGTACGTCGCCTGCAAGGGCAATAGACATCCGGCGTCCAGCATCGTACGCACGCGGCAGAATGCGATCTGCGTTGCTTCATCTTGACAAAAAATCACTTCGCTCCTATATAAGCCGCGCAAGCCCTCCTCGGCTTGTCCCTCCCTTTTGCGGTGGAGGGAGACGATCCATGTGCGGGAGACGGGCGATGGCCAAGGGAAAGGTGAAGTGGTTCAATGATGCCAAGGGATTCGGCTTCATCGAGCAGGAAGGCGGCGAGGATGTGTTCGTGCATTTCTCATCGATCACGATGGACGGCTTCAAGACGCTCGCCGAGGGACAGGAAGTGGAATTCGAAATCCAGACTGGGGCAAAGGGGCTACACGCGACGAACGTTCAGCGCGTGTAAGCTGTAGCTCGCGGGCTGGCATTCGCCGGAATGCGGGGTGAGCTTTCATTCATGGAGCCCCGCCTTCCGACCTCGCCCCGCCTCTTTCTCGTCGATGGCTACGCGCTGATCTACCGCGCGTTCTTTGCGCTGATCTCACGCCCTCTCACCACCAGCCGCGGCGAAAATACGTCGGCAGCGTGGGGTGTGGTAAACTTTCTCCAGCGGCTCATCGACACCCATCGTCCCGACTACGTGGCCTGGGTTCATGACTCCGGGCTCTCGTTTCGTCACGAGCAATATCCCGCCTACAAGGCTACACGTGAGAAGTTGGGCGAAGAGCTCCAGGCCGATTTCGATCGCGGCATGGAGCGCATCGCGGAGCTGTTGCACGCTTTCAATGTTCGCGTACTCGCCCTCGACGGCTACGAAGCCGACGACGTGATCGGCACGCTCGCCCGGCAGGGAGTGGATGCGGGTGTCAACGTCGTCATCGTCTCCGGCGACAAGGATTTCTATCAGCTCGTGCGTCCGGGAGTGTGGCTTCTCAATCCGGGTCGCGGCGGACCCGCGAGCGTGGACGAACAGTGGGTCGGAATGGAGAACGCCAACGAGCGCCTTGGCGTCCCACCGCATCATGTGACGGACTATCTCGCGATGGTCGGCGACTCATCAGATAATGTTCCGGGAGTCAAAGGCATCGGCGACAAGACTGCGTGCGAGCTCGTGTCCACGTATGGATCGCTCGAGAACATTCTCGAGCACGTCAATGAGATCACGAAGAAGCGTCCACGCGAAGCGCTGCTCACGCACGAAGCGGAAGCACGCCTCTCGAAGAGTCTCGTGACGATTCGTGAGGACCTCGCCATGCCTCTCGAGCTCGAGACGCTCGCGCTGGCCGAGCCCAATCATGCCCGGCTGCGCGATCTGTTCGTGGAGCTCGAGTTTCATGCGCTCGCGAAAGATCACGCCGTCAGCGCGCCCGTTACAGCGCGCGTGACGAACTACGTCACGGTCGACACGATGAAGGCGCTCGATCTCATGCTTCAGCGCGTCCGCGCCGTGCCCTACATCGCCGTCGATACGGAAACGGTGATCGATCCTGGCAGCCCCCAGATCGTCGACCCGCTCCGATCGACACTCGTATCCATCTCGATCGGGGTCGCACCGGGAGAGGCGTACTATCTGCCACTCATGCATCGCGAGCGTCAGAGCGAGCAGGGCGAGCTGCTCACCACCGATGTGTCGGGCGACCGCTCTCCGACCGACGCTCCGGAAGATCGAGGGCTGACGCGCGGTGGCGACGAGCCGTCCGAGCCGAAGAAAAAAAGTGCCCGGAAGAAGGCCTCCACCGCGAGCGAGCCTTCCGGAATCGCTGCGCGAATGCTGGACGAGCGAGTGCATGCGGTAAAGAATCTTCCAGCGCTCATGTCGGAGGAGATGGCACCACTCCGCGCGATGCTCGAGGATGCGGCGGTGCGAAAGACGGGGCAGAATGCAAAGTACGATCTACTCGCGCTGCGTCGCGCGGGGATCACCCTTCGCGGGTTGGAGTTCGATACCATGATCGCGAGCTACGTGCTCGACCCCGGCCGCCGCTCGCACGGACTCGACGTGCTCGCGCTCGAATTCCTCGAGCACACGATGACCTCGTACGAGGATCTGTGCGGAAAGGGAAAGGGCTCGATACCCTTCGATGAATGTCCGATCGAAGCTGCGCGAGACTATTCATGCGAAGACGCAGACATGACTCTGCAGCTCCGGGCAGTGTTCGAGCCGCAGCTCGAGACGTACGAATTGCTTCCGCTGTTCAACGACATCGAAATACCACTGATCGATGTGCTGGCGGACATGGAGTGGGCAGGAATCGCAATCAATCGCGAATGGTTTGCCTCTCTCAAGGAGCGCTTCGCCCGCGAACGACAGCGCGTGGAACAGGAGATCTACGCGTCGGCGGGAACGGAGTTCAACATCAACTCCAATCTCCAACTTCGCCAGATACTGTTCGAGCGCCTGCAACTGCCTATGCTCAAACGCACCGCCACGGGACCGTCCACCGATGCGAGCGTATTGCAGGAGCTCGCAGACATGGGGCACGAGCTGCCCGGGCAGCTCATGGAGTATCGCGAGCTCTCGAAGCTGGAGAACACCTACCTGGATGCGCTTCCGGCACTCGTACACCCGCACACGCAACGCATTCACACATCGTTCAACCAGACCGTCGCGACGACGGGACGTCTCTCCTCGAGCGATCCCAATCTCCAGAACATTCCGATCCGCCGCGAGCTGGGTCGCGACATTCGGCGGGGCTTCGTGCCTCGCGAGGGATGGTCGCTTCTTTCAGCCGACTACTCGCAAATCGAGCTCCGGCTGCTCGCGCATCTCTCCGCGGATCCGGCATTCGTGACCGCGTTCCGTGCGGGCGGAGACATTCATCGGCAGACCGCTTCCATCATTTTCGACGTCCCGCTGCCTGACGTCACATCGGAGATGCGCGCTCGTGCGAAGACGATCAACTTCGCGACGATCTATGGGCAGGGAGCGAATGCACTATCGAGGCAGCTCCGCATCGATCACGCGGATGCGCGGCGCTTCATCGATGAGTACTTCGTGCGATTCCAGGGAATTCGCGCCTATCTCGATTCGATGGTGGCATTTGCACGCGAGCACGGATACGTGCAGACCATCTTCGGACGTCGGCGGTACATCCCGGAGCTCCGCGATCGCAATTTCAACGTGCGTGCGTTCGGCGAGCGTACTGCCACGAACTCACCGATTCAGGGATCCGCCGCGGATCTCATCAAGATCGCGATGATCCGCATCCACGCGCTCTTCGCACGTGAGAGAGTAGCCTCGCGGATGCTGCTGCAGGTGCACGACGAGCTCGTGTTCGAGGCGCCGCCAGAGGAGCTGGACTACGTCTCGTCACTCGTCAAGCAGGAAATGCAACGGGCTGCCCAGCTTTCGGTGCCGCTCGTCGTCGATCTCGGAATCGGCAGCAACTGGCTCGAAACGAAGGAGTGAAGACAAAAACCGGGGCACTCGATGAGACGCGGCAAACGTTCGATCGTCTTTATCGAGGACTTCGCCATCGTACGGCATGGACGCCGCCTGCAGCATGGTCCGGCACCGCCTCTGTTTACACTCTCACCCGAGCTCACTCCGAACGAATGTCACCCCGCCGTCGTTCCGGGTTCTCGCTCATCGAGCTCTTCGTGGTGCTGGTGGTGATCGGCATCCTCGTGGGGCTGGCCGTGCCCCGAATGCACGGTTTCAAGCATCAGTTCTATCTCACCACCATGATCTCCGATCTTCGGAACCTCTCGGCCACCGAGGAAGGGTATTGGAGCTCGGTGGACACCTATTCATCAGACATGAACGCGCTGCGGTTCAATCTCACCCCGGGAGTGTGGGTGACCTTCGTTCGGGCGGATAGCCAAGGGTGGTCCGCCAGCGCGACACACGAGGGTGACACCTCGCACTGCTCGATCTATTACGGAAACGCGCCGCCGCTGCCCCCCGCGACCGTAAAGAACTTCATCGGTTGCAGCAAGTAGGCCGAGGGAGCCCTTGCAGATTGCCGGACCACTGGCAAATCAACCGGTCAGAAATCCCGAACTTTGCTGGTCATTATTGTCTAACTCCTTGTGTAGAAACCAGTTACGCTTGCGGACTCAACGGGCCTTTGGATTGCCCTGTACGTCGCAGCGGACAACTGATTCTCACGGTGGAGCATATGACCAAGTCGCGACCCTCGGGTTTCACACTCATCGAGCTACTGATCGTCGTCGTGATCATCGGCATCCTTGCCGCGATCGCGATACCGAAGTTTTCGAACACGAAGGGACAGGCATTCCTCGCAGCCATGCGCAGCGACCTGCGCAACCTGGCGACGGCCGAGGAGGGGTACTATTACTCGAACAACTCCTATAGCAACAACCTGTCGCAGCTCAATTTCATCACCTCCACGGGCGTCACCATCTCCGTTCCCGAAGCCACCGCCGGTGGCTGGTCGGCCACGGCAACGCATTCCTCACTTGGTGCCGAGATGTGCACGGTATACTTTGGTACCGCGACGGCGCTTGCGCCGTCGACGCTGGAAGGGCGGATCACCTGTAACTGATGTAGCAATGGTCGCAGCACGAGAGTGAGCAGCGCTTCGATCAACCGCGACAGCTGGCTCGCCGATCGTCCCTATCGTGAGTTCGCACTTCGACGTGAGGGGATGATCCATGCGATGGAAGGCGGCCTGTGGCTCCATCGACACGTTTGGAAGGGACGGCCGATGGCCCACCTCGTTTCCACGAATCGCGCGCTCCTGATCGAATATGGCCGCACTGTGGGTCTTCCGGGCGCACGGCTTCAATACAAGGCTCTCAAGGATCCACGCACGGGTGTTCGGTGCGACACCTGGCATTGGGATCTCGTTGGCGATCTGTTGCCACCGCGCTGAGCCGCATCCCACGTTGACGGGTGCCTCGCACCGGGAAAGATTGAGCGCATGTCCGCCCGGGTAGTGATCGCGTGCATGATGGTTCTCGTTCCGCTGAGTGCGTGCGAGCGCAAGCCGCGAGCGGCTCCCGCGGAGACCACATCGTCCGCACCAGAGACGGTTGCCACGGCTCAGACGGTGAAGCCGGTGATCGCACCGTCCACGTGGGACACGAGCGCGGGGCCCGTCATGTTCGTGCGGGGAAACTCACCTGGCGAAGCGTACGTGATCTTTCCCGCGATCACCGACAGCACTCCCGCAGCCGATGTCCACTTCGATTCCACGCTTTCACGCAACGCGACGATAGAGCTCTTCCAGCACTCGGGCGGCGGCGATGTTGCGCACCTCGGCGCACTGGGAGGGGGCGAGTGGGATGCAAACCAGTGCATCGAGTGGCCCGCCGCGAAAGTGCAGGCGCGCACGAGCGGAGATTCGATGCCCGGCTGGACGGTCGGCTTTCTGAAGGGGCGCGCAAAGGCCCTTCCGCTCGACACCATCGAGACGATGGCCCACGCCGATTCCGCGAAGCTGGCTGCGGACGTCACTCGGCTCGTCTCCACGGTGCCGAACGACACGGCACGCACGTTCCGCGGCATCCCGTTTTCCGTGCGCACCGCGTATCGGTTCACGCCGGCGCCCGGGGTGGAGGCTGTGGTCGCGGATGTCGTGCGCAAGCTGAACCAGGAAGCAAATCCGCTCGAGGAGCACACGCTGGTGGTTGGCGAGCGCCCCGCGGGATCGAGCGCTCCCTATCGACTCGCGTATCGCGAAGTCACCGCGGGATCGGATGAGACGCTCGAGAGCTCGGACGTGCTCGCAGCGGTGGCCATCGGATCGCCACCGCATATCGATCTCGTGCTCGCTCGCGATGGCTACGAATCGAATGCGTATGCACTTCTGGAGCGACAGCCGGATGGCAAGTGGCGACGGCGTTGGATGAGTGCTCACACCGGATGTTGACCCGGCGTACTGTGTCTACGCGCGCACGAGCCGCACGATCAGCACTTCAGCGGGGCAGCTGATGCGCAGCGGAAGCAGCACGCCGACTCCTGTGGTGACGTAGAGAGGCACCGGAGCGCGCGGAACCCAGCCGCTTGCGGAGCGTGCGTCGCACACGATGCAGTGGCGCGCCGGAGCACCGATCCAGGGCAACACGATCTGTCCGCCGTGGGTGTGTCCGGCGAGCACGAGATCGACGCGAGCGCTCGACGCGAGCTCGAGCGCGCCATCAGGGTTGTGCGACAGCACGATGCGGGGGATGTCGGGAGCGAGTGATGCGCATCCGCCGTGCGGGTCGATCTCGCCATGCGTCCAGTCATCGACTCCGCCAACACCCAAACGCGCATGGCCCTTCTCGATGATGACGCATTCGTTCACGAGTACGCGTGCTCCTATCGACCGCAGCCAGATCGCTGTCCTCACGGCATCGTAGTCGTAATCGTGATTGCCGAGGATGGCGAGCATTCCGTCCGGCGCATGCAGTGCGCGAAGCGAGTCGCTCATGCGCGGGAGCGCCCACTCGTAGAGCCAGCGCGAGATCGTGCGAGAGATCGAGTGCGATAAGGCATAATCGCCGAGCAGCACGACGAGATCAGGCGACGCTTCGTTGGCGAGATTCACAGCGTGGCGGATGAGATGCGCTGGCCTGATGGTGCCGCCGTAATGCAGATCGCTGAGCACGGCGATGACGTAGCCATCCAGCTCGCGCGCGAGGCCGGCGATCGGCACATCGATGGTAGTGCGCCGGAGCGTGACCGGAGTGACGAGTGTGACGTACGCAATCGCGACGAGCACACTCGCAATCGCGATCGCGTACGCAGCGGGTGCAACGGGCGCAGCGAGCATCACGTGCGATGATGAGTCACAGTCCGGTCGGGACGTCGATGAAGACGGCCGGGAGGTCAAAGGCGCGCGCGACGTGATCCGCGAGTGCGCGCACGCCGAACGTCTCGGTGGCGTAGTGACCGGCGTAGATGATCACGATTCCCAGCTCGTCTGCATCGACGGCCGTCCAGTGCGGTCCCTCGCCGACGATCAGCGTGTCTATGCCTTTCCCCACTGCTTCGCGCAGTGTGTCGGCTGATGCGCCGGCGCCGGTGCAGACTGCCCAGCGTTTCGTGATCCGGTTCGGCTGCGAGGGCGAGTTGCGCACCGCACCGCCCCAGCGCCGCGCAATCACATCTGCTGCCGCAATCAGATCCGCGGTTGCGATGTCGGATTCGCCGCGCACGCCGATGTCGATGGTCTCGTAACGCGCGAAGCCTGCGAGCGGAGTGAGTCCGAGCTCCCGGGCGAGCAGCACGTTGTTGCCGATCTCGGGATGCGCATCGAGCGGGAGATGCGAGGAATAAAGCGCGATCCCCGACGTGAGAAGTGTGTGGATGCGGCGGAAGTGCGGACCGCGCAACGGCTGGAGGCCTCCCCAGAACAGACCATGGTGCACCAGGAGCAGGTTCGCTCCCTGCTCCGCGGCACTCCTGATCGTGCGCTCACGTAGATCGACTGCTGCGGCGACCTTGACGATGTCGTTGTGGGTCTCCACCTGCACGCCGTTGATGGCCTGGGCGTAATCCGGGAATCCATCAGTCCCCAGAAGTGAGTCCAGCTCGTGGGCGATCGGCGCCAGCGACGTCACTGGATGTACACAGGGTGGAGGCTGTATGTGGAAAACTGTGGAGAACCCGGGCGAACGTATGTGAATATCACAGCTAACTCATTCACAGGCAACATATTAGTGGTTTGTGCACAAGAAGGCCGGCTGGCGGATTGCCAGCCGGCCCACATCCGTTGGTGTGCGCGGTAGATGCTGATTGCGAGTGCGCTACCGCAACACCGCGACCGGCGACGGGTGTATCTGCTCGTCGGAGCCGGGCTCCTTCGCGTCGGCGATGCGCACGCTGCCGTTGATGCGGCCGCCTTCGATCACGGCGAGTGCGCGTGTGTTGATGTCGCCGATGATGACGGAGGTTCCCTGGACTTCGATGCGATCGGACGCGTTCACCGTGCCCTGTACTCGTCCGCCGATGACTGCCTCGCGCGTGTTGATGTCACCGAGTACTTCGCCTTGCCGGCCGACGAGCACTTGACGTGCGGCACGGATGCCGCCTTCGACGCGCCCTTCGATCTTCACGACACCATCGGTGTCGATGTCTCCGAGGATCTTGGTTCCGGCGGCGATGATCGAGAGCGCGTTGCTGTTGGCGGGAAGGTTCTTGAGGTCGTCGATGCCTTTCTGGTCCTTATTGAAGATCGCCATGAGCCGGTCCTTTTTTGATGACTGATGATGCGTCGATCGCGACGCCGTGACGTCGCATCTCGAAGTGCAGATGCGGCTCGAGGGTAGATGGTGTGTCGCCGGAAAGCGCGATCACGGTGCCTGCCGCGACGTGCTGGCCCTTGGACACGCGCACTTCACTTGCGCCTCCGTAGACGGTTTCGTATCCGGAGCGGTGCGAGATGCGAATGAGCTTGCCGAGGGTGGAGTCGTCTGACACTTCGACGATCACTCCGGCACCGGCGGCACGAACGGGGGTGCCAAGTGGTATGGCGATCTCCAGCGTGGGCGGGCTCGATGGGAGGAGAGTTCCCGCAACCGGCAGTGGCCACTGGTCGGGGAGAGACAGAGATGTCGAATCGGCGGCGGCGACGGGAGCAGCGGCGACTGGGCCAGCGGTGACCGGCGTAGCGACGCCTGCGATGACTGACGGCGTTTTGATTTTTGCAATCGCATCGCCTGGGGGTGCTCCGGCTGGTGTCATCGAGGAGCTTCCCATCATGTGCTGCACTTGCTGGAATCGTGCGGCGAGCTCGTTCAGTGAATGCTGGAGCGTATCGAGACGCGAGACATCGTGCTGCAGTTGATTGACGCGTCGCGTGAGAGATGGAACACGTGCGGCTTGCGCGGCGAGAAAGAACCAGCTCACGGCGCCGATGACGATGAGCGATCCGAGCACGATGGCGCCCAGGCGAAAGAGCCGCACCTGCCGCTGCGTGAAGATGAGCGTGCGATTCGCCAGTCCGCTTTCGCGCTGCACGTGGATGATCATCGCACCCGCGTGCGGCGTGTAGATGTTTCCGTACCCGCGGTCCCGAGCGCCGTCCTTGTCCTCAGCCATCATTCTGGGTCATCGAATCCGCGCTGCAGATGCTTTCAGATACGCTCGCGTGAGGCGAGCACCAGGTCGAGCACGCGCTCCAGATCGTCGCTCGAATAGAATGCAATCTCGATCTTCCCGCGTTCGTGCTCACCGACGGTGATGGTGACATCGGTTTGGAGGTGACGACGTAGCTCGTCCTGTAGACGCTTGAGCTCTGCATTCAGTCCCGACGTTCGTTGACCCGCTGCGGGTTCGGCGTTCTTGCGCTTGGAGGTGCGAGTGGACGATGGTGGTGCGGTGTGGCGAGCGCGCTGTTCCACATCACGCACGGTGAGGGCTTTGGCAACGATCTCGCGAGCGAGCTCGAGCATTTCGCGTTCGGAGGGGATGGCGAGGAGGGCGCGGGCGTGTCCGACGGTGAGTTGGCCATCGCGGAGCATGGCGCGGATGGAGGTCGGTAAGTTCAAGAGTCGCAGCATGTTGGCAACGGTCGAGCGATCTTTGCCAACGACCTCTGCCACTTCCTGTTGCGTCAGTGTAAAGTCAGTAATAAGACGCTGATAGCCTTCACCCTCCTCGATCGGGTTCAGATCCGCACGCTGGAGGTTCTCTACGAGGGCGAGTGTGAGGAGTGCCCGATCATCGATTGCCTTGATCACGGCTGGGATCTCGTTCCAGCCGATGCGTGTTGCAGCGCGGAGGCGTCGCTCGCCTGCGATCAGCTCGTATCCATGTCCGCTGGCGGCAGGCCGAACCGTGATAGCCTGAAGCAAGCCGTTGGTCTTGAGGGATGCTTCGAGCTCTGCCAGATCTTCCGGCCGGAACTCCTTTCGCGGCTGGAATGGATTTGGGCGAATCTCGTTGATGGACAGGGAGCGGAGGACTTCACCGGGCTCGGGAGCGACCGCGACCGTGGGGCTGGTGCTGCGCGCTGCGAGGAGCGCATCGAGCCCTCGACCGAGACGCCGAGGCTTATCGGTGGACATGGTTGGGATCTGGGAGAAGGTGAAGAAGCCGGTTCGTTATGGCGCTTCGGGCTGCTGCTCGCTGACCGACGTTTCGGGAGACGCATCCAACGTGGTGTCTGGCGCCGAGGGAGCGTGCAGATCGGCCAAAGGGGGTGTAGTTAGGTGCGTGGCGAATGTCTGCTGGACAACTATTTCGGTGGGAACAAGCTCGTCGGATGCGTGCTCGTCAGACGTGCCCTCCAAAGATGTGTGCTCTTGCGGCTCCTGCTCAGCTGAGCGCCGAACGCCAGGAGCGTGTCGTTGTACGACCTCCCTTGCTACGCTCAGGTAAGCCTGGGCGCCAACCGAAGTAATGTCATAGAGTACAATCGGTTTCCCAAAGCTTGGCGCCTCAGCTAGCCTCACATTCCTTGGCACGATCGTCTCGAATACCTTGGGGCCGAAGTACTCGCGCGCGTCTGTGACGACCTGGCGTGAGAGGTTGAGGCGGGCGTCGTACATCGTGAGGAGGACGCCATCGATTGCCAGCTTTTGATTTACGGATTGCTGGATACGGTGAACCGTATTCAGCAGCTGGGAGAGTCCTTCGAGTGCGTAGTACTCGCACTGAACTGGGATCAGCACCGAGTCCGCCGCGGACAGCATGTTGATGGTGAGCAGCCCCAAGGACGGCGGGCAATCGATCAGGATGTAATCGTAGCGATCGCGAATGGGGGCGATCGCATCGTGCATTGCCAGCTCACGATTCTCCCGATCAATCAGCTCAATTTCGGCGCCTGCCAAGTCCGGGGTGGTGGGTGCCACGTCCAGGTGCGCGAACTGAATGGCGCGTAGGATCACCTGGTCGAGCGGAACCTGTCCGATCAGAGCGTCGTACACCGTGCGAGTGAGTTGCTCGCCCTCGAGACCAACGCCGCTGGTCGCATTCCCTTGCGGATCGCCGTCGATCAGCAGCGTCCGCTGTTCGGCCACCGCCAAGCTTGCTGCGAGATTTACCGCCGTCGTCGTTTTGCCGACGCCGCCCTTCTGATTTGCGATCGCAATTATGTGGGCCACGCACTGCTCAGGTCTGGGTAAGCGCTGAATATAGACCTGTTGTGCTCAAGGGGCTATCGGCGTTTGCTTTTGACGAGTGTTTCACGTGGAACAGCGACGCTCCACGGCGACAATCGCAGGATGTGTCCCAGAGAGCGCAAAGTGCCTTCATTTTACGCCACTTATAAATCTCCACCGCGCCACTATAGCGGCACTCATGGCAAGTTCTCCCGTTTCAATCGGAGTGTTGACCGCCTTCGCAGCCATCGATTCCATTCTGTACGGCTGTGGCGGAACTCCCGAGCTGCTCGTGCTGAGCTCCAGCAACTCGCCCAACTGCCCTCCCGCCGCTCGCGCGAGCACGGTCGCGTCGGCGAACGCCTGCCGGTACGCATCGGATAACGCCAGGCGCCGGAGCGAGTCAGGAATCGACGAGTGAAAATCGAGGGAGCTCACGTCGTTGGCACCCTTCGCAATCGCAGCATCGATCAGCGTGCCCACCTGGTCCACCTTCCGAACCTCGACGCGCACGGTGTTCGTCGCGATGTAGCCGACCACCTTGGGAGTCCTGTCGCCCGCCTGCGGATTGAACTGCTGATCGGCGTTCAGACTGTAATTCACCGTGGAGATCTGCTCCGGCGCGACGCCCTGCGCGCGGATCGCATCGATCACCGCGCGTTGCTTGATGGCATTCTCCGCACTTGCTTTGGCCGCCGTTGCCGCACGTGTCTCGACGCCCATCGAGATCGTTGCGCGATCCGGTACATACCGCGCTTCACCCGTTGCGCTCGTGCTGATCTCCGACGGCGGCCGCGTCGGCATCGGACCGTTTCCGCCGAGTTGCTGCGCAGCAACCGGAAAGCCAACAAGCGGCAAGGACGCGAGCACGATGATCATCAATGAACGTTGCATGAACACCTCCTGAGATGCGCGATCGAAGATCGCGGTTGATCAACGGGCTGGAATCGCATTAGTAACACTTCGATACTAATTCGCCGTGCACGCAGTGGCACACCTCCCGTGCGTCACTTCTACACCGCGACGCTCCGTTTGCTACGGATGCACGCCCGCGAGGCGGCGGCGCTCGATCTCCAACACCAGATTCTGAAGATCGTTGGGACTCACCCCAGGCACGCGGGACGCCTGCGCAAGCGTTCGCGGTCGCAGCGCCCCCAACTTCTGGCGTGCTTCGGTGCTCAACGAACGCAACTCCGCGTACGGCAGCGCGGCCGGCAGCGGGAACTCACCCATGCGCTTCATCTTTTCCGCCTGGACCCGCTCGCGCTCGAAGTAGCCGGCATACTTGAGCTCCAGCTCCGCAGTGATGAGTGCTCCAGGCTCGATCGACATCCCTACCCCCGTCATCTCAAAGAGCACAGCCAGCGAGACATTCTGGCGCTTCGCGATCTCCGCGATCCGCATCGCGTGGGGAAGCGGTGTGCTCCCCACGTCGGAGAGCAGCGTTGCAATCTGCTCCGGTCGTACGCTCGTCGACTCCGCCAATGCATGCGCTTCCGCCTCCATCGCAAAGCGCCGCTCGACTATTCGTTGCTCGCGCGAGTCGAGCATGCCCAGGGCGAGAGCCGAGGGTGCGAGTCGGCGGAGGGCATTGTCCTGGCGAACGGTGAGTCGAAACTCCGAGCGCGATGTGAAGAGCCGATAGGGCTCATCGACGCCTCGCGTCACGAGATCGTCCACGAGCACACCGATGTATGAATTCTCTCGCCCGAAAATCGCCGGCGACTCACCACGTACGGCCAATGCCGCATTCATGCCCGCGACGACGCCCTGCCCCGCCGCTTCCTCGTAGCCTGTGGTTCCGTTGATCTGCCCGGCGAAATACAATCCGTCGAGGGCCTTGACCTGGAGTGTGGCGTCGAGCTGCGTTGGCGGAAAGTAGTCGTACTCGATGGCGTAGCCTGCGCGTGTCATGCGCGCTTGCTCGAGTCCCGGAATCGCATGCAGCAGATCGAGCTGCACCTCGACCGGCAACGACGTGGACAACCCATTGACGTACAGCTCCGTCGTATCGTGGCCTTCCGGCTCGAGAAAGAGCTGATGCCGCGCAACATCGGGGAAGCGCACGATCTTGTCTTCGACGCTGGGACAGTAGCGCGGTCCGCGCGAGCCGATTGCGCCGCCATACATTGCCGACTTCGCGATGTTGTCGGCGATGATCTTCTTCGCTTCCGCCTCGATGAAGGTGATCCAGCACGGGAGCTGTGCGGGATGCCGAGTGGTGGCGCCGGTCGCGCGCGGTTCATCCCAGAAGTGTGACCACGAATAGTCGAACTGATCGATCTCGCTGTCCTGCCGGCCCAGCCGTTTGAAATCGACGGAGCGTCCATCGATGCGCGGTGGCGTGCCGGTCTTGAATCGCGCGGATTGGAGTCCCAGTGCATCGAGCTGTTCGGCCAGGTGAATTGCAGGTGGATCGCCCGCGCGTCCGCCAGCCATGCGCGTCTCGGTACCGATGTGGAGGCGACCGCGCAAAAAGGTGCCGGCGGTGATCACGACTGCGCGCGCACCGAACCGCCGTCCCTCGAGCGTCTCGATGCCCCGCACGCAGCCGCCGGTGTCATCGATGAGGAGGCGCGCGACGGTTCCCTGAATCGTGTGCAGATTCTGGTGCTGCTCGAGCAGGCTGCGCACCGCGCGCCGATACATGCCGCGGTCGCATTGCGCGCGCGGCGCCCACACCGCGGGACCCTTCCCGCGATTGAGCATCCGGAATTGGAGGGTGGCGAGATCGGTCGCGCGCGCCATGATCCCGCCCAGCGCGTCCACCTCGCGCGCAACGGTCCCCTTTGCAACGCCACCGATCGCCGGATTGCACGACATCTGGCCGATCGTCTCGAGCGCACTCGTGATCAGCCCCGCGCGCGCGCCAAGGCGCGCTGCTGCGACGGCCGCCTCCGTTCCGGCGTGGCCCGCACCTACGACGATGACGTCGAGCTCGCGCTCCATGGCCAGCGAAGTCATCGGCGAAAGATACGATGAATGGACAAGAGAGGGACGGCTGCGCACACTTGTGTCATGCCGCTGGAAATTCATTCCGATGCGCCAACGATGCTCGTGCGAAGGGCCGCGTTCGAGCGCGCGGGACTCGCACGCGTGCATTTCGACCTGCGCTATAATCTCACACCCGATGAATTTCGCGTGGAGGGGGAGCTGATCGCGATCGGGCCGCTCTATGACGATGAGGCGCTCGGTGCACTCACCAGTGAGCTCGAATCGTCAGGTCTCGTCTATTTCGAGGACTTTGCGGAGATGAGCGGCAACTGGCCGCCGTGGCTCATGATCTACGCGCGCGGCGGCTGAGCGTTCCTTACGCGTTCCTTACGCGTTCCTTACGCGTTCCTTTCGCGTTCTCCTATGCGTTCTCTCTGGGCGAGCTCCGCTCGCGTTTGGGGAGCACGGCATTTTCCGGCGTGAGATGACCATGGCGCAGGAGGCCTCGCCATCCGCACGCATAGCACCAGCTCGTGCGAAACCACGGCATCAACAGATTCCAGCCGGGAGACTTCACGCGGAGCGTAGGGGTGTCGCACTCCGGACACCGGTCGCTCTTCGGCAACACGGCATGGAAGAACATCGTCGCGAAGACGATTCGCGCGATGAAGATCGCGCTGAAAATGATCAGGAAGATCAGGCCATCGGACATGCGTCACCTCGCGACATCCCGCGACAACTCGGCGCGTGATTCTCTCAGCTGCCGCGCGCCAGCGGCGGCGAGATCTTCAACTGAGCTTTTCCAGCTCTCTCTCGATATTGCTCCAAAGCTCGACGTGCGCAATGCCATCTTCAATTCGCTCGATCACGACCTCCGCTCCGGCTGCGATCGAGGCCCCTTCCAGTCCCACGGCGGGTACCGCTTGACGGGTCCCGTCGTGCTCGAAGAAGATTTCGCCCGGCTGCCCCCCGGAAATTGCCTGCGAAACTCGCGCCGGATGCCCCTGTAGCGCAAAGCGGGGATCCTCCGCATGCAGAGCGGCGCTCGGAACTGCCCAGCCCGCGATGATGGCCACCATTCCGGCTGCCGCCCCCGCCGCAGCGGCTCCCGCAATGGCGAGCATCGCGACGGTGCCGAGTGAAGAATACTTCGCGAGTGGATAGCCCACGATCCCGAAGAGCGCAGCGGCCGCGCCGGCCGTGGGAAGATTCAGATATTTCACCCAGGGTCCGTGACGCTGCTTGCGATCAATGCCGCCGATCATGGCGATCACGCCCACAATCAGACCGGCGAGGAGAAACAATGCAAAGAACAGGGTCATGGCTCTGCCTTACGCCCGGGTAAAGGGTCGGCCGGCCGATACCGGCAATATTGCTGCGAAGTGAGCTCGCAATTGCCGCGAAACGGTCGGAGCATCCACGCTCGGAGAAAATCTATTCGGCAAAGTCGCGATCTCCAGCGACCAGGCCAATCGAGCTCATGCAGACAGCCCCGAAGAATCAGATCGGTTCGTCAACGGCAATCCAGCGCTTCACTGGCGACGTAAAGCAGTGTACCCTGTGTCCAGGGCGCAAGCTTTGCCAGCACGATACCCTGTCATGTCTCCCATCCTTTCATCGAGGTCCATCATGTCTCACCGTATTCGAATCGCCTTCGCAGTAGCGGCAGCGCTCGTGGGTGCGAGCGCCCTGGGCGCATCTGCTGCCGTTCGCAGTGCGGCTTCCCCCATTCCGGGAGCTCGCGCCGATGCCGATAGCGCGACCGGTTGCCTTCAGAAGGGCGACAAGCCGGGCACCTTCAAGCTGGTCAGCACGGATGGGAAGTCGTGGAACGTGACGAGCACGAAGCTCTCACTGGCCGGTCACGTCGGGCACACGGTCACCCTGACGGGCGACACGATGAAGAGCCAGATGTCGCAGATGAAGGACACGAGCATGTCGGGCATGAAAATGGGCGATTCCAGCATGTCGGGAATGGGTTCATCGGGCGGGACCTTGAATGCGACATCCATGAAAATGGTGAGCGCAACCTGTAGCTGAGCGCATGCTCGTCGAGGGTCACGATGCGATGACGAGGAGCAAACGGCCGGTCGATTCTTCTCGACCGGCCGTTTCGTGTGCTAGCCGCGCATCGAGCTCGCGAGGAACTCCGCCACTCGCCACTCCGCATAATAAAACGGTCGCCAGGGAAGCAATCCCGAGATGAAGCCAACGTGCCCCCCGCGCTCGACGAACTCGACGTGCAAGGAGGGATTCATGCGGGCAATGTCGCGGACTTCGTCCAGCACTTCACGCGGCAGAAACGGATCGTCCCGGGCACTCAGCAAAAGCGTGGGCGTGCGAACGCGCGCGAGATACGGAAGAGAGCTCGAGCGCGCGTAGTAGTCGTCGGCGTCGCGAAAGCCGTGCACGGGCGCCGTCACCAAGTCGTCGAAATCGTACAGTGTGCGCGGGCGGAGGATCACTTCCTGGCGAATCGCATCCGGAAATCGAGCGCTCTTCTCGAGTGCCTTCCGCCGCAGCGAACGAAGAAAGTGCGCCTGATAAAACCGAGAGAAGCCGCGGTCCAGGTGCCGTGAGCCACGGGCCAGATCGAAGGGCACCGAAACGGCGGCAGCGCCCCGCAGCTGCTGCGGCGCACGATCGCCCTGCTCGCCAAGCCATTTGAGCAGGACATTGCCGCCGAGTGAAACTCCTGCGATGAGGAAGGGCCGTGCGGGGTCATCGGCGATGAGGCGACGCACGACGAAGTCGAGATCCGACGTCTCACCCGAATGGTAGAGGCGGAGCGCGCGGTTCGGTTCGTCGCCGCAGGAGCGAAAAATGAGAAGATCGGCTGCCCAGCCGCGCCGCTGGGCCTCGTGCAGAAGTCCGCCAGCATAGTGGGAGCGGATGGTTCCTTCGAGGCCGTGAAGGATGAGCAGCCGCGGAGCGCCGGCAGGAGCATCGATCCGGTGCAGGTCCAGAAAGTCATCGTCCGGCGTTGGCCATCGCTCGGCTCGCGTGGATGGCCGAGTCGATCGGCGCATGAACTTTCCCCACAGCGTTCGCAGATGCGCTCCTGGAATCCACCAGGCAGGCCGGTATGCGTGGGCTTGCATCGGTGGAAAGCTACGAGCCGAAGCTGCGCAACGCTTGGGAATGGAGCGGCGTCGGCGTTTATTTCGGTATGGACGTTCAGGTTTTCGGTGTCAAAAAGAATCCGGACACGAGGAAGGCGCTGCGATTCTTCGCGGAGCGACGCGTGAAGACGCACTTCGTGGATCTTGCGGAGCGCGCCGCGTCGCTCGGTGAGCTGCGCCGCTTCGCGCAGAAGTTCGGTGTATCCGCGCTCATCGATGAGAGCTCGAAGCGCTATCTCGACCGGGGGCTGCGGAACGCGCGCATGTCCGACGACCGATGGCTCGAGCTGCTGGCGGAGGAGCCGTTGATGTTGAAGATGCCGCTCGTGCGCCAGCAGAACCGGCTGAGCGTGGGACTCGCGGAAGCGGAGTGGAGCGGCTGGATGGCGGCGACATGACGCAGCTCTCGCTCTCCAACGTGGCCGTGGAGTTCGGCGCGACGAAACTCTTCTCCGACATCACCTTCACGATCGCGGCGCGCGAGCGGTGGGGAATCATCGGGCGCAACGGCACGGGGAAGACGACGCTCTTCAAGCTGATCACGGGCGACATGCAGCCCTCACGCGGCGTCATCGCCCGGCAGCCCGCGCTTCGGGTGGCGCTGCTCGAGCAGCATCGCGACTTCGGCAACGCGAAGACTGTGTGGGAAGCCGCAGCGGGACAGTTCGCCGAGCTCCTCGCACTGGAGCAGTCGCTCGCCGATCAGGCGACGAAAATGGGAGAGCTCGGCGAGTCGGTGAGCGAGCAGGTGCTCGCGCGCTACGCGCACGATCTGGAGCGGTTCGAGCGCGAAGGCGGTTACACGATCGCGCCGCGCGTGGACGCCGTGCTGCACGGACTCGGCTTCGATCCGGTGGATGCGCGCACGCGCCCGCTCGAGCGGCTGAGCGGCGGCGAGCGAGGACGCGTCGGTCTCGCGCGCCAGCTCGTCGCACCGGCAGACGTGCTCCTCCTCGACGAGCCGACGAACCATCTGGATCTGGAGACCACGCGCTGGCTCGAGGAATATCTGAAGTCCACGGATGAGACGGTGGTGCTCATCAGCCACGACCGCGCCTTTCTCGAGAACGTGGCCGATCACATCCTCCACCTCGAGGCGCACAGCGCCACTGCGTACGTCGGCGGGTACACGGCCTTCGTCGAGCAGCGCGCGCATCGACAGCTGGAGCAGCAGCGCGCGTTCGTGCAGCAGAAGAAAACGATCGACAAGCAGGAGGACTACATTCGGCGCCACCTCGCCGGCCAAAACAGCAGGCAGGCAAAGGGCCGCCGCAAGATCCTCGCTCGCCTGCCGCGCCTCTCACCGCCTCCCGGAGAGGAGGACACGATGTCGCTCCGCCTGGAGTCGGGCGAGCGCGGCGGCGATCAGGTCGCCGTGGCCGAGAAGCTGCGGCTCGCGGTGGGCGACCGCGTATTGGTCGAGAATTTCAGCGCAGTCGTTCAGCGCGGCGACGTGATCGGGTTCATCGGACCGAATGGTGCGGGGAAATCCACTCTGCTTCGCGCGCTGGTTGGCGATCGCAAGACGGAGGGTGGGGAGATTCGTCTTGGCGGTTCCATCACACCCGCCCATTACCGCCAGGATCTCACGCAGGTGCCGTCGGATCAATCGTTGTACGATGTGATCAACGATCTCAGGCCGATGTGGGGACGCGGCGCCATTCAGGGACACCTTGGCCGCTTCGGCTTCAGTGGCGACTCGGTGCAGCGCTCCGCAGCCACGCTTTCGGGAGGCGAGCGCGCGCGCGTTGCGCTGGCGATGATCATGCTCTCCCGTGCGAACCTGTTGTTGCTCGACGAACCGACGAACCATCTCGATGTCGAATCGATCGAGGCGCTCGAAGATGCGGTCGAGCGCTACGATGGGACGGTATTTCTCGTGAGCCACGACCGTGCGCTGCTTCGAGCGCTCGCGAACCGGGTGTGGATCCTGCACGACCGGCACATCACGGACTTCGACGGAAGCTTCGCCGAGTGGGAAACGGCGAGTGCGGAGCGGGACCATGCGGCGAGCGTGGCCGCGTCGGAGGAGCAGGAGTCGCGGCGTGTGCGCGAGCGCCAGAAGACGCGCACGAGCGCCAAGAACGGGAAGAAAGAGAGCGCGCCCCGCCGGCGAACACGCGAGGAGATCGCCGATGCGGAGGCCGAAGTCGCGCGACGCGAGGCACGCGTGGCGGAACTGACGACGATGCTGGCGGATCCGGAGCTCTACAACGGCGGCAACGGCGGCAACGGCGGCAACGGCGGCAAGAAGGCAGCGTCGCTGGGTGCCGAGCTCGAGCGCGAGAAGGAGAAGCTCGAGCGCGCGTTCGCGGAGTGGGAGCGCGCGATCGCGACGGAATAGCGCCGGTCAGAACTCGCCGATGAAGCCGATCTCGGGCTCGAGTCTGTGACCGAATTTGTCTTCTACGCGCGTTTGCGCGGTGGCGATGAGCTCTCGAACCTCTCGTGCGGTCGCGTGACCGAGATTCACCACGATGTTCGCGTGGATGTGCGAGATCTGCGCATCGCCGACGCGAAATCCCTTCATGCCGCACTGATCGATGAGTCTTCCCGCCCCTACGCCTTCGATTTTCTTGAAGATCGATCCGGCACTCGGATTGATCTCGAGCCACGGATGTCTGGCTCCGCGCCAGCTCAGATTTTCCTGCATCACGCGAAACATCACGTCCGGATCTCCCGGCGTGAGTGCGAACGTGACGGCAAGCACGATGTCATCGCGATGATGGAAGACGGTGTCGTCGTATCCGAAATTAACGTAATCCGCATCGACGGTCCTGCGATCTCCCTCCGCGCCGAGGATCTCGCACGACTCGAAGACCTCGGAGATGAACACGGTGCGCTCACGATCGGGCGCAGGCGAGAGGAAGTGCAGGTTCTGCCAGATCGCGCCGCCAACGGTGCTCGGGATGCCGACGAAATGCTCGAGTCCCGACCATCCGCGGTGCACGGATTCCGAGATCAGGTCGCGCATCACCGCTCCGCTCTCCACCCAGAGCGTCCCGTCGTGGCTCCAGCGCTCGTGGTGCGCGGCATTGCGGATCACGATGCCGCGAAACCCCTTGTCCCCGATCAGAACGTTCGCGCCCAGCCCGAGCACGAAGTAGGGAACCTGAAGCTCGCGCGCCGCGGAGACCGCCAGCGCGAGATCATTTGCGGTTGCGGGCTCGCAGAACAGGTCCGCGGGTCCGCCGATCCTGAACGTGGTATAGGGCGCGAGCTCGACATCGCGGCGCGGCTTCAGCGAGTGAAGGCGGTGTGCGAGAGCAGCGAGTGCAGAGGAGCGATCGGTCATCGGCGCGAAAGAAAGCGCGCGGGCGTGCGTGTCGCCACCAGCTAGCTCCGCTTCTTCGATTTGGGATCGTCCTTGCGCTCGTGCTGGCGCGGCATCGCAGGAGTGGCGCGCTTCGCGAGCACGCGCTGCACATCGGAGAGCGAGCCGCCGGCGGCGCGCAGCGCGACGAGCGCGTGATACAGCAGGTCGGCGACTTCCTCGGTCGCGCGCGGCAGATCGCCATCCGCGCATGCCGCGATGAGCTCCGCGGCCTCCTCGCCGAGCTTCTTGAGGCGAAGATTGCGATCCTCGAGCAGCTGCACCGTGTAGCTCTGTCCCTGAGCGTGACTCGTTTTCGCCCTGGGAGGCTGCGGCGCATGGGAATTGTCCACCTCTGCCCCTGCCGCACGTCCCGCGATCGTCGCATCGAGCGCCGAGAGCGCGTCGCCCATCGAATCCGGGCCGACGAAGCACGAGATGGAGCCAGTGTGACACGCGGGGCCGCTCGGCACGACACGCGCGAGCAGCACATCGCCATCGCAATCGGCGGCAAGCGATACCACCCGCTGGGTGTTTCCGCTGGTCGCTCCCTTGTGCCATGCGCCGCGCGTGCGCGAGAAGTAGTGCATCTCGCCGGATGCGAGCGTGCGCTCGACCGCCAGCCGGTCGGCATGTGCAACCATGAGCACCACTCCGCTCGCCGCATCCTGTGTCACGACGGTGATCAGACCGCCGTTCTTGTCGTAGTCCAGTCCGGACAGATCAAGCATGTACATCCCTCGTGATACCGGTGCCGAGAAGTAGCCGTGATTCGACGGCGACCCCCTGATTGGTCGCCACGGCGCTCCCTCCGAACGCAGTGCGCGTTCCCTTCCAATCGGTAAATACTCCGCCCGCCTCCTCCACGATGGGCATGAGGGCGGCGGCGTCCCATGGCGAGACGATCCCGTCGACCATCACCTCCGCCCTCCCTGTAGCGACTAGCAGATAGCCATAGCAGTCACCCCAGCTTCGCGCAATCGCGGCCTTGCCGGACAGATGGCGCCAGCCGGCCAGATGCCCGCTGTCAGCGGCGAATCGCTCGTCGGTGGTCACGACCGTAGCCTCGGGCAAAGCTGCAAGCGAGGATACCCGGCATCGAGCGCCGTTCCACCAGCAACCTGCGCCGCGCGCCGCGACAAGCATCTCGTCGAGCGCAGGAAAGTACGCGGCACCGGCGAGAATCTCATCGCCCTCGCACACGGCGACGAGGGTGCCCCACAGCGGGACGCCGCGGACGAACGTCTTCGTGCCGTCGATCGGGTCCAGAATCCATCGGCGAGGGGCTTCGGGCCGCGTGATGCCGAGCTCCTCGCCCAGAACCCCATCGCGCGGGAAATTCCGTTCGACCCATGCCCGCGCCGCCTGCTCGGCGTTGCGGTCAGCGATCGTCACCGGCGAGCCGTCGGCCTTTGACTCGACTACGAGAGATGACTTGTAGTAGCGCAGGGCCATGTCGCCCGCGAGCCGCGCAACCCGTTCGACGGCGCCGGCGAGGGAGTCCGCCGACTCGAACGCACTGCTCACGAGACCGCGCGCACCGGAAGGCCCGTGGATGCGAGCAGCTGCTTGATCGCACGCACCGTGGTCTGCTCATCGTGCAGGATGCCGGCAACGAGCGCAGCATCGGCGTGTCCGTCATCGAGCACCTCCTGCACATCGGCCGCCGAGCCCGCGCCACCGGATGCGACTACGGGAACATCCACGGCAGCGACGACCGCGCGTGTGAGCTCCAGATCGTAGCCGGTACGCGTGCCATCGCGATCGATGCTCGTGAGCAGGATCTCACCGGCCCCGTGCGCAACGCAGGTGCGCGCCCACTCCACTGCATCGAGCTCCGTACGCGTGCGGCCTCCCCTGGTATACACTCGCCAACGCTCCGCCTCCCCTTCCCGCTTCGCGTCGATGCTCGCGACGACACACTGCGACCCGAATCGCGCTGCGGACTCCGCGAGCACCGCCGGACGACTCACGGCCGCGCTGTTGATGCTCACCTTGTCGGCGCCAAAGCGCAGTGCGAGTGCCACGTCATCCGCCGAGCGGATTCCTCCGCCAAGCGTGAGCGGGATGAACAGTCGTTCTGCCGTGCGGCGCGCGACGTCGAGCATCGTCTCCTGGTCATCGGCTGTGGCCAGGATGTCGAGAAACACGATCTCGTCCGCGCCCTCGCGCTCGTACCGGGTGGCCAACTCCACGGGATCACCCACGTCGCGAAGCTGCACGAACTGCTCACCCTTCACAACGCGTCCGCCCTGCACGTCGAGGCAGACTACCACGCGCCGAGCGAGCATCACGTGACCTCGAGACCGACGGCGCCCTTGGTGCTGAACACGCCGGAAGCACCATCCACAACGAGCGCCTGGCGAAGCGACGCACCAAGCGCCTTGAATGCCGCCTCCACCACGTGATGCCTGTCACGCCCGCGAATGACCCGCACGTGCACCGTGGCGAGCGCGTTGTCGCTGAAGGAGCGAAACCAGTGATCGTAGAGATCGCTCGGAAGCGGGCCCTGATAGTATGGGCGCCCGCCGAGATCGATCGCCACGTGCACGAGCGCATCGTCCATGGGGATGAAGCGATCGCCGTATCGCGCCGCCCGCGAAGGTACGAGTGCCGCGATCGCCGCACCGAAAGCGATCGCGACATCCTCGATCAGATGATGGTGAAGGTCGCCTCGCGCGGTGAGCGTCAGATCGAGCGACGCGTACCGCGCGAGCGTCACCAGCATGTGATCGAGAAACGGGATCGTCGTGTCGATCCGGGCCACGCCGGAGCCCGGCGCGACCTCCAGGCGAATCCGAGTCTCGCGTGTGTTGCGTTCGACGATCGTCATGTTCCACGCTCCAGGATCACGATGCGAATTCCTCGGCCACCGAGCGCGCGTCGAGCGCGCCCGTATACAGCGCCATGCCAATCACCGCCGCCGCGATTCCGCGGTCCGCGAGCTCGCGAAGATCGCCGACGCTCGATATCCCCCCCGACGCAATGACGGGATGCACCGACAGCTCGGCCACATCCTCCATGAGAAAGAGATCGGTGCCGGCAAGCTGTCCCTCGCGATGCACGGCGGTGACGAGAACCGCGCCGAGCGGAATGTCGTTGAGCTGCTCGACCACATCGAGTACGCTGCGCGACAGCGTGCGTGCCCATCCGCGCGTCACGACCTGGCGCTCGCGCACATCGGCAGCGACGATGAGTTGACCGGGGAAGGAAGACGCCGTGCCCGCGAGCCATTCGGGCTCCTCGAGCGCGCGTGTGCCGAGCACGACGCGCGATGCGCCTTCCTGAAGGAGCCGCTCGATCGTGTCGCCGCTCCGGATACCGCCGCCCACCTGAATCGAGATGGGCACATCGGCGAGCATGTCTCGCACGGTCGCGGCGTTGTCGCCGCGCCCGGTTGCAGCGTCGAGGTCGACCACGTGCAGTCGCTGAAAGCCCGCGCGCATCCATCCGCGCGCGACCTCCACCGGATTGTCGAGGCGTATCGCTTCGTTCGCGTACGAGCCGCCAACGAGCTGCACGCACGTCCCTTCACGCAGATCGACCGCGGGACTCGCGATCATTGGGCGGCCTCGCGCAGAAACGCGCGCACGAGCTCCACGCCGGGTGCCGAGCTCTTTTCGGGATGAAATTGCACCCCGATCGTGCGGCCGGCGCGCACGAGTGCGGGGAATCGCGCGGTGCCGTGCGTGCTCCAGGCGCGCACGCAGCTCTCATCATCCGGACGGCACACGTAGCTGTTCGCGTAATAGGCGGTAGTCATGGGCGCGGTGTCGAGCAGTGGATCGTTGGCACCCTCGATCGTGTTCCAGCCGATCTGGGGGACGCGACCGCCCTCCAGGCGATGCACGCGCCCCGGAAAGATGCCCAACCCGACGCCGGGTCCTTCGTCGCTCGCATCGAAGAGGAGCTGCATGCCCAGGCAGATGCCAAGGCACGGAAGTCCGCCGCGCACGGCGCTGCGCAGGTCGGCGACACCGCTCGCCATTCGCGACGCGGCGTGGCCGAACGCTCCGACTCCCGGAAGCACGAGCACATCGGTTCGCGCCGCGCGCGCCGGATCCGTTTCGATCTCGACGAATGCGCCATCGTGCTCGAGAGCCTTGGCCAGCGAGTGGAGATTCCCTGCCCCGTAGTCGAACACGCTCACCCTCATGTGGGCACCGCGCTGCGCAGCGCCTGAAGCGCCGCCTCCATCGTCTGCCACGGTGCGACGGTGATGCGCACTCCGTCGCCGATTCCGCACAGTCGCGGGAAAGGCCGCACAGCAACACCAGCGGTGCGCATGTGCGTCGCCACGGCGGAGGCATCAGCCACAGGGACGAGAACGAAGTTGGCGTCGGATGGCAAGGATGGAATTCCCGCGGCGTCGAGCTCCGCTCTGAAGCGCGTCCGGCTCTCCTTCGCGGCGGCGATGTGCGTGCGCACCCATTCGAGGTCGCTGCGGAGTGCCTCGATCGCGACCCGCTCCGCGAGGCCGCTCACCATGTACGGCCCACGCGCCTTCTCGACCTGCGTGATCGTCGATGCCGAGCCAGCGGCATAACCGATGCGCAGCCCCGCGAGCCCGAACGCCTTCGACATCGTGCGAGTGAC
>JAICLZ010000010.1 GCA_025929535.1 Gemmatimonadaceae bacterium | reverse complement strand
GTACGCCTCTTCCGACGTGGCGAGGTTGCGCAGATCCGACTTTTCCGACGCCAGATATGCCTTTTCCTTCGTGCTCGCGAACTTCGGAATCGCGATCGCGGCCAGGATGCCGATGATGACCACGACGATCAGAAGCTCGATCAGGGTAAAGCCCTTGCGCATACGCGACATGTAGATCTCCTGTGCTGGTTGGTAGCGTCTGGAACTCCCACGGCCGGGTGGGTGCCGTTGATTCACGGCGGACACTAAGGCATGGCCGGTGCCGCGCGGCAGAGCCTGTCTAACGTGTTATATGACAACGGGTTCGCGTTATGTACGATCGCTCACCATGGTCATTTGCCATGGCATAATGCCGTGCAGGTCGCAGATTCCGGCACGGTCTGGCGCTAACCGGTGCCGTTCGAATAGCCCAGGACTGCAAAGAAATGACACGCACTCCCGGCCGCGACGAAGAGGTGCCAGATCGCGTGGCCATACCATAGTCTCCTGTCCGTGGCGTAGAACACCACGCCACCCGTGTAACACAACCCGCCCGCGACCAGCCAGATCAGTCCCGCCGTAGCCACGTGCTCGATGAGCGGCTTGATCGCGACGATCGCCATCCATCCCATGCCCACATAGACCGCTGTAGACAGCTTCTCGTAGCGAAAGCCGACCGTCGCCTTCATCAACACGCCGGCAAGGGCCAGCGTCCACAGGATTGCCAGGAGCGACCAGCCCCACGCGCCTCGCAGCGCGCCCAGCGCGAACGGCGTGTACGTACCGGCGATGAGCAGGTAGATCGCGCCATGATCGAGCACCCGGAACACCCGCTTCGTACGCCCCGGAGGGAAGGAGTGATACAACGTGCTCGCCGTATACAGCAGGCACAGCGTGACTCCGAAGATCGTGACTCCGGTGATCCGCGCAGCATCATGCGTCTGCGATGCGGACCATATCAGCACGGGTAGCGCGATCAGGCTCGCCAGCAGCCCCGCGCCATGCGTAATTGCGTTTGCGATCTCTTCGCCCAGCGTAGGGTCGTGCTCGGCCATTCCTTCTCCATTATCTCGATGCGTTTTCAAAGTAAGCACCCCGCCACAGCGCGCGAATGATCAGACGCCTGCTTCTCCTCTCGAGCTCCCGGGACGCGAACGGCGTCTATCTTCTCCACTCCGCATCGGCCATTCGGTCGCTCCTCGGCGACACTCGGGGGCGGGTGCTCTTCATCCCGTATGCTGGTGTCACGATCGGCCATGGCGACTATGCCCGGCGGGCTGCGGTTCCGTTCGCGAAGCTGGGCTATGATCTGCAATCGATCGGCGAGGCGGCCGAACCCTTTCAGGCCCTCGAAGGTGCGGACGCGATCGTTGTTGGGGGAGGGAACACCTTCCAGCTCCTCGCGACTCTGTATGAACGCGAGCTGCTCGATGTGATACGCGCGCGCGTGCACGCGGGCGTGCCGTACATCGGCTGGAGCGCCGGTGCCGTGATCACCGCGCCCACGATGGGCACGACCAACGACATGCCGATCATCGAGCCGAGATCCCTGCGCGCGCTGGATCTCATTCCATTTCAAATCAACGCGCACTACACGGATTTCCATCCACCGGGTCATCAGGGCGAAACGCGCGCCGAGCGACTCGAGGAATACATAGCGGTCAATCGCACGGTGCGGGTGCTGGGACTTCGCGAGGGCTGCTCGCTTCGGATCACCGACGACGCGATCGCGCTCCACGGGCTGGGAACCGCGCCCGTCTTTTCGTACGGAGCGGCGCGCGCCGAGTACTCGGCCGGCGATGACATCTCGTTTCTTCTGCGCGGCTGAGCGGCGGGTGATGTGACGACTGTCACCGCGCCCGCGGCCCGAAGCCGCTTACTTGTTGGCCTGCGCAATGTTAGCGTTCGTCCTTCTTCCGAGTTCAGGAGCCACATGATGCCACGCGTGCCCGTCTACCTTCTTCTGGGTCTCACGCTCGTCGCCTGCGAAAAGATCGGCTCCGGTGGAAGCACGTCTTCTGCTTCCGCTCCTGATTCGGTTGCGGTGCTGAGCACACAGCTCGCGCAGGCACGCGCCGTATCGGCGCAGCAGGATTCGCTCATGCAGGGCTTCCAGCAGACCACGCAGCTCCTGGCCGACATGGACAAGGAGCTCTCGAAGGTGAAGGGGCTCCAGTCGCACGTGCCGCTCAACGTCAAGGGCGAGGCGAACGGCGACACGCAGGCGGCGTATCGCGCGAGCCTGCTCGGGAAGGTGCAGGAGGTAACGGCGCTGCTGAACAAGAGCCGCGCGCGCGCGGCCGCCCTGAACGAGAAGAACAAGACGCTCGGCACACAGGCTACCGACTATCAGGCGACGATCGCGAATCTCCAGGCGATGCTCGAGCAGAACAAGGCGGATCTCGCCGCGCTCAACATGCGCGTCGACTCGCTCACCACCGCGAATACGTCGCTCGCATCGGCCAAGGCGGCGATCACCGACACGGTCACGGATCTGCGCAAGGTCGCGAACACGGTCTACTACGTGGTCGGCACGAAGGACGATCTGAAGGCGAAGGGGATCATCGTCGAAGAGGGCTCCAAGTTCCTCTTCTTCGGCCACAAGGCGCTCGTGCCTTCGCGCAAGCTGGATCCGTCGGAGTTCACGGCCATGAACAAGTGGGACGACACGCCGATCGCGCTGCACATCACGAACAAGCCGTTCAAGATCGTGTCGCGTCAGGATCCGTCGCTGATCGAGCGGGCGCAGGGCGCCGATGGCAAGCCCACGGGCGACCTGCACATCTCGCAGCCGGCCGAGTTCTGGGGCCCGTCGAAGTATCTGATCATCGTCGAAGGGGCGTAGCGCGATCGATTACGCGAAGTCGAAGGGCCGGCCGCAGATCATGCGGCCGGCCCTTTTTTCTTGCGCGAGCTCGCGGCGCTTCGAGCATCGTGCGTTCGAGGTTTTGCTTTCGCCGTTCGATCCGTTTTCAATCCGCTTGTTATCCGTATTTCACAATCGTTAGTGCCAGCCCGGGCGGCAGTTGCCGTTTCGGGCAGGCGCGCACGGTCAGGCATCAACAATTTTGGGAATAGGGATTGAGCGCCAACTATTCGGGCATCAACAATTTTGGAAATACGGATTGAACGGATTTGACGGATGAGAAACGGATCGCACTGGTGCGCGGCGATGGGACCGTGCGCATGGGGAGCGGTGGTTCTTTGGTTGGCAACTGAAGTAAGACAAGCGCGCTGCGCGACGGGGTTGACGATCGGCTGCTTCCCGCCAGCTAGTCGCCGCGAGGGGCGTGCGCGAGGGGGCTCGGCTCTTCCGGGTCGCGCTTCGCGCGCTTCTCCTCGTACATGAGCGTGTCTGCGCGCGCGAGCAGGTCGTCGAGCGCCGTCGGGAAGTCGGGATCGTAGTACGCGACACCCATGCTCACGGAGAGCGAGTAGCTGCGGTTCGGTCGGCGATTGCGGTTCGCGATGTTCTCCTGCACGCGCTGCTGCCACGTGTCCTCGAGCTGGCCCGCGGCGTTGTCCATCGCGAGCACCACGAACTCGTCGCCGCCTATGCGCGCGACGATGTCCGACTCGCGGAAGGTCTCCTTCAGCATCTCGGCGGCTTCCATCAGCGCCTGGTCGCCATGGCGGTGTCCCATGGCGTCGTTGATCCGCTTGAGACCATCGAGATCGACGAAAATGTGCGACACGCGCTTGCGGAGGCGGTCCGCCATCTTGAGGTGCTGACTGGCGAGCGTGAGGAAGCCGCGCCGGTTGTAGAGTCCCGTGAGCTCGTCGATCAGCGACATCGCGTGGAGCGCCATCTGCAGCTGGTGGCGCTCGATCGCATAGCGGATCGCGCGCGTGAGCAGGTTGCCGTCGATCTGCCCCTTCACGAGCGAGTCCTGTGCGCCGGCCTTGAGAGCGCGCACGGCGAGCGCCTCGTCTTCCATGCTCGTGAGCACGATGATGGGCACATCCGGCGCGTGCTCGTGCATGCGCCAGAGTGGCTCCAGCGGATGCGCGTGGGCCACCGCGAGATCGAGAAGGATCGCGTCGAGGCGGAGGTCGCTCAGACGGCGCACGGCGGCGCCGACGTCCAGCACGTGCGTGAGCTCGACGTGGCTCGCCCCAGGAACGGAGACCACGCCCTGCAACCGGCGCACATCGCGCTCGGTTGGCGTGATCAGGAGAACCTTGATCGGATTACTCGTCATGCCTGCCTGCCCACATGCGAACCTGTCCGATCGGGGAGTGACTCCGGGCCTCGAACGACCCGGAGTATTCTACGCTCACTCGGCCCTGTCGGTTCCCACCGTCGTGAGTCCGTACTCTCGCATCTTGCGCGCCAGGGTCGGTCGAGAGATGCCCAGAATCCGGGAAGCCGCACTGCGATTGCCACGAGTGATCTCGAGCGTTGCAGATACTGCCTCCTTTTCGATCATGTCCAGCGATTTGCCTTCCGGCGGAATCTGGATCTCGCGAATGGCGCCGTCCGTGCGGGCAGCGGAGTGCGAGCGCCGCTGCTGAATCATGAGGTGCGAGGCGCTGATCACGTCACCCTCGCACAGAATCGCCGCATGTTCGATCACGTTCTTGAGCTCACGAATGTTGCCGGGCCAGTTGTGCGCGCGAAGCGCCGCCACTGCGCCGGCGTCGAGCGTCTTCGGATCGGTCTCCTGCTGACGCGCGAGCTCGTGCAGAAAATAGCGACCGAGCAGCTCGACGTCACCCTCGCGATCGCGAAGCGGCGGCAGCGCAACCCGGAATACATTGAGACGATAGTACAGGTCCTCGCGAAACTCGAGGCGGGCCACCGCGTCGTGTAGCGAGCTGTTTGCCGCGGCGATGATGCGGCAGGTGATCTCGACCTCCTGCAATCCACCCAGGCGCCGAACGCGTCGTTCCTCGAGTGCCCGCAGAAGCTTTGGCTGGAGGCGCGGCGGCATCTCGCCGATCTCGTCGAGGAAGAGCGTCCCCTGGCCGGCGAGCTCCATCAGCCCGCGCTTCTGCGACCGCGCATCCGTGAACGCACCCCGCTCGTGTCCGAACAGCTCGGACTCGAGCAGCGCCTCCGGGATTGCCGCGCAGTTGACCGCGACGAACGGCTCGCCGTGCGCCGACCCCGAATAGTGAATGCCGCGCGCGATCAGCTCCTTGCCCGTCCCCGTCTCGCCGACAATGAGCACGGTCGTCATCCGGCTCGCGGCCACCTTCCGCGCGCGATCGAGCGCGTCGCGCAACGCGTCGCTCTCACCGACGATACTCTCCAATCCGAACTCGACGCCGGGAGCAGGCTTGGGCTCCGTCTGCGAAGTGTCTGACGGCGCACGCTGATAGCTCACGACGGCCGGGTTGACCGTTCGACGGGCCTGCGAATTTTGCGACATAGGAGTGCGGGCTCTGTGCAGCAGGGTTGGCGCCGTGGGGTGGCGCGTGGAACGCGGACAGCAATCCCTCAAGCAACGCCTGTGCCCGCTGTAACCCATTGTTACACAATGTGTTCTATTTTCGCCCAGGCACCCGTTCCCGGTTCTCGCACAACATTTCGTTGCAGAACGGAAACTTTATTGCGACGGGCACAGCAGGTGCCGTCCCCGTCGAACCCTCAGGATTTGATGCTGATCCTGGGCGCCTCCATCGCGTGCGCATACACGATCCGTGATAGATCGGCGATCAGCTTCTGCGCGGTCGGCTCGTCCTGGATTCCCCTCGTCAGCACCACCAGCACGTACACCGGTCCGTGCTCCGGGTAGACGATCGCCGCGTCGTGCGTGATCCCCGTGATCCATCCCGTCTTGTGCGCGACGCGCGTTCCCGGCGGCAGCTCCGCCGGAATGCCGGTGTTGAACTCCTGCTCGAGCAGCACGTTGCGCATCGCCTCGCAGCTCTTTGGCGATGCGGCCGTGTTCTCCTGGATCGCGCTCAGGATGATCGACAGGTCGCGCGCGGTGGTCGTGTTGTTGAGTCCCGCGTCGAACGCCTTTTGATCTTCCACGCCGCGCAGCACCCGGATTTTCATGGCGCCGAGCGAGCGCATGGTCGATTCGGCGGCAGCGGCGTTCGCGAGCGCGACGAGCGCGTTGGTAGCGAGATTGCTCGACCGCGTGATCATGTGCGTGATCAGATCGCGCACGGGAACGCGCGTACCCACGAGCTTGTAGAGCGAGCTGTCGGAGTCCACGTCCTCTTCGAGCGAATACGGCGAGCCATCCACTATGGAGCCGAACTGGTTCACGAGCAGCAGCGGATAGTCGAGCGACAGCCCTCCCGCATCGACGCGCCTGAAGAGCTGGATCATGATCGGCACTTTCATGGTGCTCGCCGCGTGAAAGCTCTTGTCGGCGTCCAGGTACAGCGAGTCGCCAGTGCCAAGCCTGTGATAGGCGAGCCCGACCTCCGCGCCTGGAAGCTCCGCGATCCGGGCCCGAATCTGTGCGGCGAGGGAGTCGCTGGAAGCGGCTGGCGTGATCGCGGCCGCATTCGTGGCGAACGCCAGTGCTGCAAAGAAAGTGATCATGCGCTCGAATATGAACGGCATCTCACGGGGGCGCCAGCACGCCGTTTTCGTGCTGCATTCAGGTCGCTTTTCCGTTGCTTTCGGCACGGTAGTTCGTGATGTGAATGCCGGCACTATGGAGCGCCGACGTGATTCCGCCGCGCCCAATACGATGCCGGACCACCCACTGATGGCCTCCAATCCGAGCTCGCCTCAGGAGCTGCAGCAGCAGCGGCAACGGCTGCGCTTCAGTGATTTCAAGTTTCATCGTACGCCCGGCGGGCGGTGCACGGCGGAAGTGGAGCTCGAGTGGATCGAGGGGATCAAGGTTCGCGGATCGGCTTCTGGACAATCGAGCCCCACCGTAGATTTGCGCGTTGCCGCTGAAGCAGCGCTCCGCGCGATCGAGCGTTTCTCCGACAATGTCCTGCAGTTCGACCTCGCCGGCGTGAAGTCCATTCGCGCTTTCGATGCCAACGTCGTCATTGTCTCCATCACGAATCGTGCGGAAGGCCCGCCAAAGCTCCTCGGTTCCTGTCTCGTCGAAGAGGATCAGGTGCGCGGCGCTGTGATCGCGGTGCTCGGGGCGACCAACCGGGTGCTCGGCAATTTCATCGCGATGCGCTGAGGGTTCCCGCCCCTCGCATCTTCACGGAGCAACAATGATCGGATCCGCAGCCGCACAGATGCCCGGCCGAGCCGTGCGAGGATGTTGGTGAAGGCGAGAGTTGCAGCCGTGACGCTGGTGGTGCTGGTCACCGCGTGTCACGGCTCGAAGCCGAAACAGGCGCCGACCCCGGAGACCGCATCGCCCGGCGTGCTCGATACCACAACGTCGCTCGCCAACCTCCCGCTCGACATCGGAGTGCCGGACTCGGTACACATTCCCGAGCCCGATGTCACGCACGAGGCGGTGAAGATCTTCGGCGACTCGCTGGCGACCGCACCGGCGGCCGCCGCCGAGCCCACGTGGGACATCGATGTGCGCTCGTTCGAGACGCACGATCGTGTGGTCTACTTCGTTGGGCGATTCACGGGACCCTCGAGCGATCGGTTCGCGCAGGAACTCGCGCGCGGCGGCCGCTACGAGCCGATCATTCGCCGCAAGCTTCGCGCGGCGGGGATGCCCGAGGACATGACCTATCTGGCGCTCATCGAGAGCGGCTACAATCCGCACGCGTACTCGAGTGCTGCGGCGGTGGGTCTCTGGCAGTTCATGGCGAGCACCGCGCGCGGTACCGGACTTCGCGTGGACTGGTGGATCGATGAACGTCGCGATCCCGTCCGCTCCACCGATGGTGCGATCAAGTTCCTCGGCTGGCTCAAGGAGCAGTTCGGATCGTACTACCTTGCGGCCGCCGCGTACAATGGCGGCGCCGGCCGCGTGTCGCGCGGACTGAAGCGCTACGCGGACGAGGTGGAGGGGGAAAGCGGCGACAGCGCGTTCTTCTCGATGGCGGCAGCCGGGAATTATTTGCGCGCGGAGACGCGCGACTACGTGCCGAAGCTGATCGCCGCCGCGCTCGTGGCGAAAGAGCCCGGGAAGTACGGGCTCAAGGTGGATTACCTTCCCGAGCTCACCTACGACAGCGTGGAGGTCGGTCCGTCGACGCCGCTCGCGGCGGTGGCCAAGGCTGCGCATGCATCGCTCGCCGACATTCAGGATCTGAATCCCCAAGTGTTGCGAGGGATGACACCGCCCGATCAGCGATACCTCGTTCGCGTGCCGATGGGCGATGGCGAGGGATTCGACAGCGCGTACGCGCAGCTCGCGCCGACCGATCGTGCGGCCTTCATCAAGTCGTCGGTGAAAAAGGGCGAGACCATCACGGCGGTCGCGCAGCGTGCGGGCGTGTCGGTGCGCTCGCTCACCTGGTACAACCGCAGTCTCAAGCCGACCAAGCGCGGACACCTGGCGCAAGGGCAGACGGTGTTGCTACCGTCGCCGGCGGTGGTGGCCGGTGCGCTCGACATCCCGGATCCGTCGGTGGAAAAGTGGGGCACGTCCTCGCGCGGAACGACCGTCACGCACGTCGTGGTCAAGGGCGAAACGCTCGGACGAATCGCGCTGCGCTACGGCACGACCGTCCCCGGGCTGATGCGGCTCAACGGCATGAGTGGCAGCCGCCTGATTCCCGGGCAGGTACTCATCGTGAAGACGCGGCATCGTTCGTCGAAGCCGCACCGGAAGAGCAAGGCCGCGAGCTAGTTGACGACGCCCGTGCCGGTGTAGCCGCGGGTCACTGCAGCCTCGTAGCCATTGCGCGGATCGAGGCCGAGCGCGCGCAGGCTCTCGACGGCGACTGGACCACGATTGTACACGAGCAGCGCGAGCTTCACGTCGCCCTTGTACTGGTTGATGAGGCCGTGCAGATAGCGAAATCCGATTCGGAGATTCGTCTTCCGGTCGTACAACTGCTCGTGCGTGATGCCGGGAACGAAATCCCTCGCCGTGGCCGGCATCACCTGGGCGAGCCCGAGCGCGCCAGCGGGACTCGTGGCGTGGTCGTTGAACTCACTCTCGACCTTCACCAGGCGGAAGCCGAGATCGGGCTCGATGCCCTCGGCCAACGCGACGTCGTAGATCGAGCCCGCGATGTCCGCGCTCACCTTGTACTTCGCGGAGTACTCCATCACGGCATTCGCGCGATCGAGCTGTGCTTGTGCGAGCGTGAGCTCGCCCTTCATCGCATCGAGCTCGGCGTGCATGCGACGCGCCTCTGCGATGCTGAACGGAAACACGGTTGCGGCAGCGGCCGAAGAGGCGCGCGCGACGTGTGGACGCTCGCGTGGCAGGATCGCCACGACTGCGAGCAGCCCCGCCACGATCAAAGTTTTCCGTATTCGGTCGATACGGCGAAGGCGCTCCCCGCGATATGCATAGCTCGACTTGATATGGCTCATTCAGACTCCGTCTTCTGAGGGATCTCGGACGTACGAACGGGGCCGCATGAGCCCCGTACATCCGTCAGTGAGGCAACGGTCATGCCTCGGCACGCCGTTTCCAGGTACCACTCCTACCTCCAGATTTTTCCTGTAACGATATGTCACCTATCGACATCTCTCGGTCGATCGCCTTTGCCATGTCGTAAACCGTGACGAGGCTCACGGCTACGGCCGTGATGGCTTCCATCTCGACGCCTGTCTGGGCGCTCGTACGGGCTGTGGCCTCGCAACGCACTCCGGGAAGCGCGTCGTCCAGTGTCAGCTCGACCTGGATGTCACTGAGAGGCAGCGAGTGACAGAGCGGAATCAGCTCCGCTGTTCGCTTGGCCGCCAGCACTCCGGCGACCCGGGCTACTGATAGTACGTCTCCCTTGACCAGCGAGTTCCTGCGAATTGCGTCGAGCGTTTCGGGTTTCATGCGGATGCTCCCGGTTGCCCGCGCGTAGCGGGCCGTAACCGGCTTTTCCGACACGTCCACCATGTGTGCCTGACCAGTGGAATCTGCATGACTGAGCTCCGCCATGCTAGAGATCGCTCATGGCACGAATCATGGCGCTCGCGATCAGCTGCGGGTTCACGTTTCCATTTGCCCTCAGCTTCGCGCCCTCCACGAGATCGATGGCTCGGCCGGCCCTCTCGCCCGCGCTCGCCTCCCCCGAGGTGGAGGCATCCCGGATGCGCGCGTGGAGTGCGACGGTGAGCGCGTCCAGCAGCTCGGAAAAGCCGCCGCGCGCGCCTGCAGATGAAAGCGCGAAGGCAGCGCGAATCCGGTCAGCGCGGGATCCGGCAACGGCGTCGAGCATCGATCTGGCGGTCTTCATGGCTTCGCCGCTCGCCGTGACGCCGAGCAGCGTGCCCGGTGCGCCAGCGGCAAGTGCGATGCGCTCATTCTCCGATGGGGGCAGATCGAGCTGTGACAATGCCTTCGAAACGTGCGGGTCGTTCAGGAATTCGGCGACGGAGGGATCGGGCAGTGGGGCAACGCGCACGAAGACGACGCGCGAGCGAATGGTCGGCAGCAGCGAACCGGGCTCGCTCGAGGTGAGGATGATCGTGGTGTCGGCGGGCGGCTCCTCGAGCAGCTTGAGAAACGCGTTCGCGGCCTGATCTGCCCCTTCCTGCGGCACCATCCGCTCGGCATCTCCGACGACGATCACCTTGCGCCTGGCGATGCTGGGGCTGTACGCGGCGAACTGGACGAGCGCGCGCACGGTCGCAACGAAGATCGCGTCGGTTCCGCTCGGCGGCGGATACAATCCGAAGTCCGCAACGCGCGCGCGAACGGCGTCCGCCTGATCGTCGAGAATCTCCTGCGCCGTGGGATCAGGACTCGCCAGACGCGGTCGCGGAAAAAACCAGCGGAGGTCGGGATGGACGAGCTCCGCCGAGTAGCGGCAGCTCGGACACTTGCCGCAGGGGCGCTCGCCCTCACCGGTGCAGAGCAGAAGCTGCCCCAGCCAGAGTGCGAGGCGCTGCTTGCCGATTCCGCGGCGTCCGGCGATGAGCAGGCTTCCCGGCAAAGCGGATCGAGCAGCATTGTCTGCGAGTCGACGGCGCAGCGCGTCGTGACCGAACAAGGGGACGAGGGGCACGCGTGCAATATCGGGCGCGCGCGAGCCCCCCGCCAGCAAAGCGCCGGCTGATCGATCAGCCGGCCGAGGTCTGTCCTCCGAGCACGGCGAGCACCTCACCGGTCACGTAACTCGAGTCCGCCTCGGAAGCGAAGTAGACGTAGGCCGGCGCCAGCTCTTCCGGTTGCGCGGCACGTTTCATCGGCACGTCGGCTCCATGCTTCGCGACTTTCTCCGGCGGCTTGTCCGCGACGTTGAGGGGTGTCCACACCGGACCGGGCGCGACGCAATTCACGCGAATGCCCTTGCCCACGAGATTCTGCGCGAGCGCCTTCGTGAAGGCGTGAATCGCACCCTTGGTGGACGAGTAGTCGATGATCTCCTCGCTCCCTTCGAGGCCGGTGACCGAGCCCGTGTTGATGATGGCACCTCCGCGCGCGAGATGCTTGAGGGCAGCGCGCGCCATATAGAAGTAGC
The DNA here is from genome assembly GCA_025929535.1 of Gemmatimonadaceae bacterium. Lineage (GTDB taxonomy): Bacteria > Gemmatimonadota > Gemmatimonadetes > Gemmatimonadales > Gemmatimonadaceae > FEN-1250. The sequence goes on along the minus strand of JAICLZ010000010.1, from coordinate 65,600 downwards.
CGAAGATGTTGGTGCGGAAGGTGAGCTCGAGCTGCTCGTCGGAGATGTCCTCGATGGACGCCTGGTGCTGCTGGAAGGCGGCGTTGTTGACGAGGATGTCGAAGCGGCCGAGCTGCCTGCGCGCTTGCTCGACGGCATCGTTGCAGAACGAGGAGTCGGTGACGTCGCCGGGAATGAGCACGCAGCGCCGGCCAAGACCCTCGATGGCGCGCTTCGTCTCCTCGGCGTCGCGCTGTTCCTCGGAGAGATAGACGATCGCGACATCCGCGCCCTCGCGCGCAAAGAAGTACGCGACTGCGCGGCCGATGCCGGAGTCGCCGCCGGTGACGAGTGCGGCTTTGCCCTCGAGCTTTCCCGCAGCCTTGTATGCGGCGCCCTTGTAGTGTGGTCGCGGATCGATCTCGGCCTCGATGCCCGGATGGGATTGATGCTGCTCCGGGTATGGCGCTGCGGGCTCCTTCATCGCGACGGGTTGCTGCGAGCCCGGTTTTTCCTTCTTCCCTTTTTGCTTCGCGTCGTTCGCTTCAGCGTGACGCTGCGAGGCGACGAAAACAGCACGGGTGCCGGGGCGCGTTCTGGATTTACCGTTGGACTTGGTGGAAGTGGTCGATCCGTTGCCGCGGGAGGATTTCCCGCCGCTCTGCCTTTTTGTCGCCATACCAGCTCCTGTGTGATTAGAACGGTCAAACGCAAGCGCCGGACCCTCGAGGCGAGCGGCACCGAAACTTGCAGCATACATTTCACGGCACTGCGCGCTGCCCTCGAAACGCGCTCCAACACGCAGAGGACATCATGACGCTACCGCTCGAGTACCTGAAGGTCGCCTTCCTTTCGGCAGATGGCGTGGAGCAGATGGAGCTGGAGGCGCCACTCAACGCGGTTCGTCAGGCGGGGGCAACGGCGTGCATCGTCTCGATCGATCATGGTGCGATCGGCTCGGTCGAGAGCGACGATCGCGCGGATTCGTTCGATGTCGATTTCCTCGCACGGGACATCGAGGCGCGCGAGTTTGCTGCACTCGTCATGCCCGGTGGTACGCGCAGCCTCCATTCACTGCGAGAGGACCTCGGCGCGACCGAGTTGGTGCGTGCGTTCTGCGAGCTCGACAAGCTCGTCGCGGCGATCGGCTCAGCCTGCTCGCTGCTGATCGCGGCCAATGTCGTACGCGGGCGAACGGTGTCCGCGCCGCCCGAGCTGCGCAGCGCCCTCGAGGCTGCCGGTGGCATCTACTCGGAGCGCGCGGTGAATCGCGACCAGCATCTCATCACCTGCCGCTCGGCCAACGACCTTCCCGCGTTTTGCGGACTGCTCATCGAGCAGCTCGCGCAACTCTCGTCGAACGCGCGCGTGGATGAGGCGAGCGAAGAGTCGTTCCCCGCGAGCGATGCTCCCGCGTGGGGACCAACGGCGATCGGTGCGCGCAAGGGAAAGAAGGAGGGCCGCGCGAACGGCGACTGAGCGGGGAGTTGGCGCTCGTGTCGTGCGATGGTACGTCGAGTGCATTGTGGTGTACATCTGATTGCACCGCACCACACACTCAAAGCAAGAGAGCACGACATGAGAGTCCAGCTCGCAAGACTCGCCACGGTCGTCGCGATGCTCGCGACGATTTCGGCGTGCAGCCACGCCACGCGTGCGCGCGACGATGAGGGGGGCCAGGCCACGACGCGGGTCCACGTCGAGAATCAGAATTATCTCGACGCGAACGTGTACGTGATCGGCAATGGCGGAACGCGCCAGCGCCTCGGAACGGTAACCGGCAACACCAATCAGGACTTCGTCATTCCAGAGTACATCATCGGACCGGCGAACACGGTGCGCTTCCTGATCGAGCCAATCGGCTCGAACGCCGCGCCGATCAGCAACTCGCTTTCGATTCAGCCGGGGCAAACGGTCACCCTGACGATTCCGCCCACCGTCTGAGCACTGCGCGGCCAATCCGTGAATGCGAGAGGCGGCCACCGGGCAACGGGGGCCGCTTCTCGCGGCGGCGCTGCGCAACTCGATCGCGCTTGCCGCGCGCATCCCGCTCCGGTAGCATCCGGTGATGTCGACACCAGCCTCGCCCGCCTCGACCATCCGCAGACAATGGGCGAGACTGAGTCCCCTTCCGGGAGGACGTGCCCTCTTCAGTCGCATGTTGGGACTGATGATCCCCTACACGGGCAGCATTCACCCGCTGGTGCTCGAGCTTCGTCCGGGCTACGCGAAGGTGCAGATGCGGGACCGCCGCGCGGTGCGAAATCATCTGCACTCGATTCACGCGATCGCATTGATGAACCTGGGTGAGGTCACGACCGGTCTCGCGATGACGCTTGCGATGCCCGACGGTGCGCGAGGCATCGTCACGGGACTCTCGATGGAGTACCTGAAGAAGGCGCGCGGACCGCTCACCGCCGAGTGCACCGCGCCGGCGTTCGACGCCAGTGTGAGCGCCCGGCACGATTTTCACGCCGACATCCTGGATGCGAGCGGCGATGTGGTCGCGCGCGCGACCGCGCACTGGCTCGTGGGGCCGGCCACGCCCCGGTGACATCGATCGAGACCGCGTTCTCGCGGCAGGTCGGGATCGAGGTGCCACTGATCTGCGGCGCGATGTACCCCTGCAGCAATCCCGAGCTCGTCGCCGCAGTCTCGGAAGCCGGAGCAATCGGCGTCGTGCAGCCGATCTCGCTCACCTACGTGCACGGTCACGAGTATCGGGCGGGATTGAAGCTCATCCGCTCGCTCACCTCGAAGCCGATCGGCCTCAATGCGCTGATCGAGCAGTCGTCGCGCATCTACCGCGAGCGGATGGAGAAGTGGATCGAGATCGCGCTCGAGGAGGGCGTGCGCTTCTTCGTCACCTCGCTCGGAAATCCGAAGTGGGTGGTGCGCCGGGTCGAAAGCGTTGGCGGAGTCGTGTATCACGACGTGACCGAGCGAAAGTGGGCGCAGAAGGCCATGGATGGCGGTGTGCACGGCCTGATCGCGGTGAACGCGCGCGCCGGTGGCCATGCAGGCACGCGCACCGCGCAACAGCTGCTGGATGAGGTGCGAGACTTCGGACTTCCCGTGATCTGCGCGGGCGGCATCGGCGGCGGCGCATCGTTCGCCGCCTCGCTGCGGATGGGCTACGCCGGCGCGCAGCTCGGCACGCGCTTCATCGCGACTCCCGAGTGCATCGCGAGCGATGCCTACAAGCGCGCGATCGTGAGCGCGGCCGCGGACGACATCGTGCTGACCGAGCGGATCACGGGCGTGCCGGTAGCGGTGATCCGGACTCCGTTCATCGAGCGAATCGGCACGAGCATCGGCCCGCTCGCGCGTCGACTCTTCCGCGGACGAAAGACCAAACACTGGATGCGCAGCTACTACGCCCTGCGCTCGTTCCGCCAACTGAAGAAAGCTTCGCTCGACGAGCGCGCCGACTACTGGCAGGCAGGGAAGAGTGTCTCCGAGATCACATCGATAAAGCCTGCAGCCGAGATCGTACACGAGCTCGCGAGCGCAGCGGCGGGCGCCATCGTTTAGCCCGGCAGCAACCGCGCGCGCGCTTCGATCGCCAGCGCCACCGCCTCCCCGGCGGTCTCCGCCACAGCGCCCACGTGCCCCATTTTTCGTCCCGGGCGCGGAGACTTTCCGTAGAGATGGAGGCGCACTGCAGGCATCGCGAGCGCCTCCTCCCAGCGCGGAGCCGCGCCGTGCAGCCACAGGTCGCCGAAGAGATTCGCGATCGCAGCCGGTCGCATGCTCCCGGTGCTGCCGAGCGGGAGATCGCACACCGCGCGGATGCCCTGCTCGAACTGGCTCGTGAGCGAGGCCAGCTCGGTATGATGGAAGCTGTTGTGCGGCCGCGGCGCCAGCTCGTTCACGACGAGAGTGCCGTTGCGCAGCACGAACATCTCGACCGCGAGCAGCCCAACCACATCCATCTGCTCGGCGATCCCGCGCGCCACGCGAATGCCCTCGGCCGCGATCCCTTCCGGAACCGGAGCAGGGATCACGGACCAATCGAGCACGCCGTTCACGTGATGATTGAGCGCGGGCGGGAAGGTCGCGCACGATCCGTCCGGACGCCTCGCGACCATTACCGAGATCTCGCTCTCGAGGTCGAGTGCCTTCTCGACCACGCACGTCGATGAGCCGAGCGCGCTCCAGATCGCAGCGGCGTCATCGTCCGGCTCGGTGCGCGCCTGGCCGCGTCCGTCGTAACCTCCGAACGCGGATTTCACGAACGCATGCGCGCCCGCCTCCTTCATCGCATCCGCGAGCTCTGGCGCGGAGTCGGCAACGCGGAACGGGCCAAGCGGAAATTTGTGGTCCGCGAGCCAGCGCTTCTGGCGCGCGCGATCCTGAATGATGTACAGCACGCCGCCGCCCGGCCGCACCGGAACGATCGCGCTTGCCGCGGCCATCGCCTCAGCGCCGATCTTCTCGATCTCCACGGTGATCACGTCGGAGGCGCGCGCGAGCTCTGTGGCCGCAGCGACATCGTCGAGCCTCGCCGCAATCACGCGGTCCGCCACTGCGCCCGCCGCGCACTTGGGATCGGGGTCGAGGATGATGACGTGGTAGCCGAGCACGCGCGCGGCGAGCGTCATCATGCGTCCGAGCTGTCCCCCGCCAAAAATGCCGATCGTGGCGCCGGGAAGAACCGGTGTCACCGCGCGCGCTCCTCCTCCATCACCTCGGCCGGGCGCGCCGCACGCCAGGCGCGGAGCCGCTCGCGCAGATCGGGGCGCTTCGCGGCGCAGATCGCGGCGGCGAGCAGGGCCGCATTCGCGGCGCCCGGCTTGCCGATGGCGAGCGTGCCGACGGGAACGCCGCGCGGCATCTGCACGATCGAGAGCAGCGAGTCTATGCCGTTGAGCATCGTCGCGGGCACGGGTACGCCGAGCACGGGAAGAATCGTGTGTGCGGCGACCATGCCCGGCAGATGCGCGGCGCCGCCCGCGGCCGCGATCACGACCTCGAGCCCGCGCGACTCCGCGCTCGTCGCGTACTCGGCCATCCACACGGGCGTGCGATGCGCCGAGACGGTGCGCACCTCGTGCGGGATCTGCAGCTCGGTGAGCAGCTCGACCGCGGGCGTGAGATATTCCAGATCGCTCTTGCTTCCCATGATGACGCCGACCCAGGGCAGGGGACCGATCGCCTCGCTCCTGCGCCTCATCGCCATGGGTGCCGGATCACTTGCCCGATTGCCAGGAATACGAGCGTCCGGCGAGCCGGATGTCGTCGTTCGGAACGACGTGCCATTCACCGTTGTAGCGCCGCACCGTGATGCGCTCGATCCCGTCATCGCTGGTGCCCGGCGGCGTGGGCGACATCCGGTAGATCACGTGCGTGACGTAGTCGTTCTCCGGCACTTCCCCGAGGATCGTGCGCGTGGTCGAGCGCTCGTTGGTCTTGACCGCATCTCCGCCCGCGAGCCAGCTCGCGAAGAGCTGCTCGGGAGAAAGCGTCTCGAGCTGCGCGATCGACTTGGCGCCGGCGAATCCCTTGAGGAAGGTGTCGCTGTAGTGCGACTCCTGCGATTCGAAATACTTCTGCACGCACTTGGGAAGGCCGTACTGCTTCTGATGCTTCTTCTTGTTGTCGCGCTCGATCTTGTCGGCGTCGGCATACACGAGCTGCTGCGCGCGCCACTGGCTCAGAAACGCGGAGTCCGCGAGCTCGGCCACGCGCTTCCACTGTTTCCGCGACATGGCGTCGAACGCGGCATTCACCGCGGCGCGCGGCGATGACAGCGCCGGATCGCTCGTAGCCTGGGCCTGCGCGGGCGCACTGATCACGAGCGCGGCGAAGAGCGCAGCGAAGACGGACGGCGCGCGGCCCGCGCGCCGGTGAGCAGCAGGCGCAGCTCGGCCATACAGCTCTACTGGAAACGGCATATACGACTCTGGGATACCCATACCTGAGGTAAAGCTATAGCGAGCGCCGCCGCTCCGCGAATGGGCCGGGCGACTGTCTCACGGGGTGGCTCCGAAAATCACCCCATGCTTTTCCCGGCCGAGCGCGGCTATGACGGCTGCAAGCAGGAACACGGTGAGGGCGCTGACGGTCATCGCCCTGGCGTACGACATGTGCACGGCGAGGTCCGCCTGGACGAATGGAACAGCCGAGGCGATGAGCACCCCGCACTGATACGCGAATCCCGGCAGGAAGCCGCGCACCGAATCGGGAGCGAGCTCGGTGATGTGCGCAGGGATCACGCCCCAGGCGCCTTGCACCATGAACTGCATCATGAACGCGCCGAGCACCAGCAGCGCCTTTGTCGGCGCGAAGGCCCACAACGGAATCATGAGCACCGCGAGGACGAGCGCGAGCACGATCGACTTCCGCCGGCCGACGCGATCGGACAGCATCCCGAATGCGACACCGCCGATGATGGCTCCGATCGCGCCCACGGCATTGATGGCCGAGCGCACCTGCGGCGACATGTTCCAGTCACGCTGGAGAAACGTCGGATAGAGATCCTGAGTGCCGTGCGAGACGCCATTCATGCACGCCATCAGCAGTGTGAGATAGAGAAAGAGCCGCCACTGCGAGACGATCGCGCGGCCGAGCGATCTGAAGTCGTGATGCCGCGTGCGCTGCCAGACTTCGGACTCCTTGACGCGCATGCGGACGAAGATCGCGAGCAGCGCCGGCAGTCCGCCGATGAAGAAGAGTGGCCGCCATCCCCAGTGCGGGAAGATGAGGAAATACGCCACAGACGCGAGAAGGTTTCCCGTAGCGTATCCCTCCTGCAGCAGCCCCGAGAGCACGCCGCGCAGCTTCACCGGCGCCTTCTCCATCACCAGGGTGGCACCCACTCCCCACTCGCCGCCCATGCCGATTCCGAAGAGCGCGCGCAGCCAGAAGAACATCGTGTAGGAGGTGGCGAGACCCGAAGCGACCTCAATCACCGAGTAGAACACGAGATTGATCATGAGCGGAATGCGCCGGCCGTATCGATCCGCGAGCACTCCGAAGATGAAGGCACCGACCGGCCGGAATGCGAGCGTGACTGTCAGGGTCTTCGCCATCTCCCTGTCGGAGACGTGAAACTCCTTTCCGATCGCGGTCAGTGTGACGACGACGATGAAGAAATCGAAGGCGTCGAGAGTCCATCCCAGGAAGCCCGCGACGACTGCCGCGCGATGATCGCTCGGCGCTTCCGTAGTCGAATTCGCGGCGCGAGCGGCGGACGAAGAGTTCCTGATCACGAAAGGGGCGCTTTGGGTAAGAGCAACTGCGCCGAGCACCTGGCGCGCGCGACTCGAAAGGGCAATGACTAAGGCCACACAAACCGACAGAACGGACACGAACGGGAGAAGCGTTTGTGGCGACGGGCCCGGGCTCGCTGAGCTAAGGCGCGGTGCACACGGGGAGCGGGGCTTCTTTGGTTGGCAACGGAAGCAGCGGCAGGGACGCTACACCCGTGCCGTTTCCAGTCAAGGATCGGGTGTCGTTGCTCCCGCGCAGCGATGAAGGGAATCGTGGGAGTTTGTCGTCTCCGTTCGATCCGTTTTCAATCCGTTTGTTATCCGTATCTCAAAAATGTAGGAGCCAGCCCGAGCGGCTGTTGCCGTTCCAAGGCAAGGGGCGAGCAGTGCTCAGCGCTACCTGCTTTGCAAAGACGAATGGAACGGATCGAACGGATGAGAAAACGGATCGTGACGGGGCTCGGCGATGGGGCGGCTCGCATGGCGAGTGTGGATCTTTGGTTGGCAACCGAAGCAGGTGAAGCGAAGCGGTCTGCGTCCCTGCAGCGTTCGATCAGGGGTCAGTCGCCGAGGAACTCGCCCACCGGGGCGAGCGTCTCGATGTGGTCGCAGAGGATCTTGAAGGCGGCGAGGAGTGGCACGGCTATGAAGGCGCCCGCCACGCCCCAGATCTCCCACATGAGAATCAATCCCATGAGGATTGCGACGGGGTTGAGCGTGAGGCGGCGGCCCAGGAGCAGTGGTGTGAGCACGTATGCCTGAAGGAGATTGATCACCAGGTAGCTCGCGGGCACCGCGATGATGCGCCCCACGCTCTCGAACGTGGAGAGCGCGGCGAGTGTGAGCACACCTACCATCACGAGCGCACCCAGGTAGGGAACGAACTCGACGAACAGCACGAGCACGCCCCAGAGAACGGGATTGGGCATTCCGAGCGCCCACATGACGAGGGAGACGACGCCGCCCTCGATCACGTTGATGAGCGCCACCGTGGACAGATACGTCGAAATGGACGTCTCCGTCTCGCGCGCGATCGCGACCGCCTTCTTCTTGTCGCGAAACTCAGGCAGCATTTTCGTGAGCTTCTGCAGGAACAGATCGCCCGACGCGAGCAGGAAATAGAGGAGCACCAGCGTCTCGAGCGTGCCTGCGAGCAGCGAAGCGGAGGTGGAGACGACGCGGTCGAAAATCGTCGGTCCCGCGAGGGTCACCTCCTGAGGGCGCGCCGTCCCGCTCGCCGCGCCGGCGGCACGGGCCATCTGATCGGCGGACTTCGTGACCTGCTCCACTGGACGACGGAGCTTCCGGATCTTGCCGTTCGCGACAGCCAGCGATTGCGGCGCCTTCGCGATCCAGGTCTGCGCGGGCTCCGCGAGGAAGTAGCCGCCGATCCCGATGGCGGCGACGATCGCGAGCACGACAAAGGCGGCGCCGATCGGCTCCGGTATGCGCGCGCGCTTGAGCGTGCGCACGAAGGGGCTGAGCAGAAGGTTGAGCAGCAGCCCGAAGGTGACGGGGAGAAAGAACGCGCGCGCGAAGTACAGCGTGTAGAAGAAGGCGATCACGAGCAGCAGCGTCGCCGCCAGCGAGCGCACGGCCGGCTGCGATTCCATCGCGCTCTCGAGATGCTCGATGTTGGGAGGCTGAATCTCGCCGGGAGGCGCCGGAGGCATCGCGGACGATGCGGAGGACGCCGGCGCGCTGACCTGCGTCGGATCGGGATCCAGCTCCTCGGCTGGCCAGCGAGCGCTCATCCTGTAAAGCTATGCACGATCCCAGCCAGCGGACTCGGGTGGCGTCTCGCTGCGGAAGCCCGCCGCACGCTATCTTCTGCTTCGCCATGACCTCCGACCCCAAATCCATGGACGCCGAGCAGGCGGCGGCACTCAAGCTCTGGGTGGTGCTGAGCCGCGCCCACGAGGCAGTTGCGGAGCTGGCCAGGCGCGACGTCGAGCGCGGCGAGCTGTCGCTCACGGAGTTCGGCGTGGTGGAGGCGCTCTTTCACAAGGGCGACCTCACGGCGGGCGAGGTGAGCAGGCGCGTGCTCCTGCGAAGCGGAAGTCTGACGTACGTGATCGACAAGCTCGCCGAGCGCGGGCTGATCAGGCGGAAGGTCTGCGCAGAGGACAAGCGGAGAACCTACCTGCAGCTCACGACTGCGGGCAATGCGCTCATGCGGAAGATCTGGCCGGGCCATGCGGCTGTGATCGAGCTGGCGACGAGTGGGCTGACTCTGGCGGAAAAGCGAACGGTGGCGCGTCTGTTGAAGCAGATGGGGTTGCACGCCGAGGATGTTGGAGCGGCGGGAACCAAATCGGGGTGAGATATCTTGAATTCAAGAGATCGTCACCGTCCGTTACCGGAGCATAGCCATGGCCACAACGCAAGCACCAGTCAAGAGCACCACCTGGAAGATCGATCCCGCACATTCGAACGTCGAGCTCGCCGTCAAGCATCTCATGATCAGCACCGTCAAGGGGCTGTTCACCGATGTCGAGGGTGAGATCGTGATCGTCGATGGAGATCCATCGAAGTCGTCCGTCAGCGCGACGCTCAAGGCCGCGAGCATCGACACGCGTACGAAACAGCGAGACGACCATCTCCGCAGCGCCGATTTTCTCGATGCCGCGAACTTCCCGGAGATCACGTTCAAGAGCACGCGCATCAGCGGCGACGAGTCCGAGTTCGAGGTGGTGGGGAATCTCACCATCCGCGGCGTGACGCGCGCGGTCACGCTCGACGTCACCAACGAAGGCGCGGGGAAAGACCCGTGGGGCGGCGATCGCATCGCGTTCAGCGCGACGACGAAGCTCGATCGGCGCGACTTCGGTCTCACCTGGAACCAGGCGATCGAGGCCGGTGGTGTGCTCGTCGGCAACGATGTCAAGGTTTCCATCGACGTGCAGGCCGTGAAGCAGGCGTAACTTCTCGACGGTCCCGCAATTGAAACGACGAAGGCCGCCCGCGAGGGGGCCTTCGTGCGTCGAGCCGGCTCACCAGCTAGCGCGCCGCGAGCTTCGCAGCGATGCGTCTCGGAGCGGTGAGTAGATACGCATCGCGGAGTAGCTCTCCCACCGTTTTCCAGCTCGGGCGCCGATCGAGCCGGATGCCGAGCCATCCCTTGGGCCCCACGTACGGTGGCGCGAAGTACCGCTTCGCGTCCTCGTGAATGAGCATGTCCTGGATCAGGTGGGTGGACTTGATCCAGACGCTCGGGCGTCCCGAGCCATGGTGCGTCTCGGATGCCGCGTACATCGCGAAAATCTTGTTCCTCACGCGGAACGTGGGCTCGCCCCACGCCTCCACCTCGTGCGCCTCGGGCAAGGCGAGGCAGAGGCGGCGGAGGCGGGCAAGTGGCGGGCTCGCAATGGGCTTTTTCGGCATCTCCGGAGGGTGACTGGTCGAGCGTCGGATTCTAACACGCGAGACCGCCGTGTGGGGGCTGATGGCGGCTAAGTGGTGGCCCCGGCAACGGTTCGATCGTCTTCAGGTAAGCGCCGAACGTCCCGCAACCCCCGAAGCCGAGGTCCTGATGGAACTGCCTGCATTCGCGCGTGGCGCGACAATCATGGCGAGTGTGCTCGCGATCGTCGCGTGCGGCAATCGTGAAGTCGGAACGGAGGCGGGAAGCGCGGAGCTCGTGGTGGTGGTGAACACCCCGATCGCCCGTTCCGCCGCCGTGGCAATCCACGGACCATCGGCGAGCACCATGCACGTGGCCTCGACCGACACGTTGCGCGGGCTCACGGCCGGCGAATATCTCGCGCATGCAGACGATGCGTCCGCATCAGATTCGCTCGTGAGCCCCGTGCTCACCGGAGTCATGTCCGACAGCGCAGTGCTCCTTGCGGAAGGGGACACGAAGAGCATCACCGGCACCTACACCATCCGCGGCGGCTCCGGCGCACTGTGGGTCGGCAAGTGGGGGAGTGCGAATCTCGCGGAAGGGTTCACATCCCCGCAGCTCGCTGCGGCGGGAGTCGCTGTTGCTGCGGATACGATCGGAGCGGCCGCCGCGAGCATCACCAGCTCGGGCACCGCGTTCGACTCCGCCGGAAACCTCTGGGTGACGGACTACATCAATCAGCGGATCCACAAATTCACGCCGGCGCAGCTCGCGAGCGGCGCCTCGGTTGCCGAGGTCACGATCTCCACGCAGAAGGAGCCGTGGGGAATCGCGTTCGACACGCACGGAAATCTCTGGGTGAGCTATTACAACGGGAACTACGTGCTCCGATACGCCGCGGGTGACGTGGCCGCATGGAATGGCGCGCTCACCGACCCGGCACCTGCGCTCCACATCGCGACACCCATCGGGCCCCTCGGCCTGGCGTTCGACGCACAGGGGAATCTCTGGGTGGCGGGCTTCGATCTGCCGCAGAGCTACGAGGTGGACGCAGCGCAGCTCGGCGGCACCGGCTCCATCGTGCCCACGGACAGTCTGGTCTCTGCGTATCTCCAGCACGGCTCCGCGCTCGCCTTCGATCGCGCGGGCAATCTGTGGGAGGGTACCGAGCTTGGATACATCGTGAGCTACACGGCGGCTCAGCTGAACGCAGCGACGCACGGAGAGCCGCAGCTCGCGCAGGATGGCCCGGCCTACGCCTTCGACGGGCTGGCGTTCGACAACAGCGGCAATCTGTGGGCGTCCACGGAAGGTCCGGACGTCGCGATGTACTCGCCCGTGCAGCAGTCGAGCGGAGACTTTGCCAGTCCCGCGCGAACGCTCACCGCATCTACGGGCGAGCGAACGTTCGGCCTCGCGTTCAACACGCACGATGCGGCGCTGCCGATCGCGCGCACACTCGTTACGGCCTCGCGCGTATCGCACACGAGCAGCGCGCCGCGCGCGACGGCCGTGCATCGCTCCGCACCGCCCACGCTGCACCCCGGTGATGGCAGCCGCCCCGGAAGCGTCGTGCGCGAGTAGCTTTCCGATCGCGCGGTGCCGCCGGTGCCGCGCGTCTCCGCTCCATTGCCTGCCGTGAAGCTGCGCGACGCCTTCGTACCAAAACTCTTCTCGACACTCCAGTCGTACGATCGCGCGCAGCTCGCGAGCGACGCCATCGCGGGTGTGATCGTGGGCGTCGTTGCTCTGCCGCTCGCGATCGCCTTCGCAATCGCGAGCGGCGTGACTCCCGATCGCGGGCTCTGGACCGCGATCGTCGCCGGATTCCTCATCTCGGCACTGGGCGGCTCACGCGTCCAGATCGGCGGACCGACGGGCGCGTTCGTCGTCATCGTCTACGCCATCGTGCAGAAGTACGGCGTCGACGGCCTGACGGTGGCCACGCTCATGGCGGGCGTGATCCTCGTGGTCATGGGCCTCGCGAAGTTCGGCAGCGCCATCAAGTTCATCCCGCATCCGCTCGTGATCGGATTCACGAGCGCGATCGCGGTGATCATCTTCTCCGGCGAGGTGAAGGATTTCCTCGGCCTGCACATGGGCACGGTGCCCGCGCCCTTTCTCGCCAAGTGGGGCGCGTACGCGGCGGCGGTCACGACGATCTCTCCGGATGCCCTGGGCGTCTCGACTGTGTCGCTCGCGATCATTCTGCTGTGGCCGCGCGTGAGTCGCCGCATTCCAGGGCCATTCGTCGCACTCATGGCAACAACCGTTGGCGTCGCACTCCTGCATCTGCCCGTCGAGACGATCGGCTCGCGATTCGGAGAGATTGCGGCGGCGGTGCCTCATCCGCGCTTTCCGCATCTCACGCTCGAGCAGGTGACCTCGCTCGTCGGTCCTGCGTTCACGATCGCGTTGCTCGCGGCGGTCGAGTCGCTGCTGTCGGCCGTCGTGGCCGACGGGATGATCGGCGGGCGGCATCGCTCGAACATGGAGCTCGTGGCGCAGGGCATCGCGAATATCGCGTCGCCGCTTTTTGGCGGGATTCCGGCCACGGGCGCGATCGCGCGCACGGCCACGAACGTCAAGAATGGCGGCCGCACGCCCGTCGCCGGAATGATTCACGCGCTCACCCTGCTCGTGATCACCATCGCGGCCGGGCGATGGGCCGCCTACATCCCGATGGCCACTCTCGCGGCGATTCTCGTGGTGGTCGCGTACCACATGAGCGAGTGGCGGACCTTCGTTGCGGAGCTCCGGTCGCCGAAGAGCGACGTCGCGGTGCTGCTCACGACCTTTCTGCTCACCGTGCTCGTCGACCTCACCGTGGCGATCGGGGTCGGGATGGTGCTCGCTGCGTTTCTGTTCATCCGGCGCATGGCATCCGTCACCAACGTCAGCGTGATCACGAGGGAGATTCGCGAAGGGCTCTCACCCGATGGCGGCACCGAGGAGCTGATGGACCGCAGGGCGGTGCCGGCGGGCGTCGAGGTCTACGAGATCAATGGACCCTTCTTCTTCGGCGCGGCGCAGTCGTTCAGGGATGCCGTGTCGCAGGTGGCGGGACATCCCAAGGTGCTGATCCTCCGCATGCGCAACGTGCCCGCAATGGACAGCAGCGGCGTGCATGCGTTGCTCGACGTGATCCGGCGCGCGCGGAAGAGCGGCACCGCCGTCGTGCTCGCCGGCGTGCACATGCAGCCGCTCGTCGCCCTCACGGACTCGGATGCCGTGGTCGAGATCGGGAGCGAGAATCTGGCCGGCAATCTGGACCTCGCGCTGGCGCGGGCGCGAGAGATCATCGAGGGCCGAACAGCCGCGTCCGAGCTCGTCAGCTGACGAAATGTTCGGGCAGGGATGCACAACTGTGCGGCATGCGGTCCCCACATTAGAATCCAGCGCGCTGCACCTGTGCGCGCACGCGTTTTCCTATCGCCGATACGTTCCCGAGCACCGACACCTCGTGCACCAGACCGCCCTCGATGCCCGCCACCGCGCCCTCGGCGCGCGCATGATCCCGTTCGCCGGATGGGAGATGCCGGTGCAGTATCGCGGACTCGTGGAGGAGCACAACGCCGTGCGCAGCGCGGCCGGGCTCTTCGATCTGTCGCACATGGGCGAGATCTTCGTCACGGGTCCCCATGCCGCGGCGGCGCTCGACTACGCGCTCGTGACCGCGCCGGGCAAGCTCGCGGTGGGCCGTGCGCACTATTCCATGATCTGTGATGACTCGGGTGGAATCATCGACGATCTCATCGTCTATCGCCTGGGTGGCGAGCGATACATGGTAGTCCCGAATGCGTCGAATGCCGCGGCGGTCGCGGCGGCCTTGCAGGAACGACTCGCGCGCTTCGATGCCACGCTCGATGACGCATCGATGCGCACGTCGCTCGTGGCGATCCAGGGTCCGCGCGCGGCCGCGATCCTTCAGCCGTTCGTGGGCGTGGACCTGAAGACGATCAAGTACTACTCCGGCACGCAGACCACCGCCTGCGGGGTGCCTGCGATCCTCGCGCGCACGGGCTACACGGGCGAGGATGGCTTCGAGCTCTTCGTCGCGTGGGACGACGCCGTCCGCGTGTGGGACACGCTGCTCCTGGCAGGCGCGGAGCACGGTCTCGTGCCGGCGGGACTCGGCGCGCGCGACACGTTGCGGCTCGAAGCCGGAATGCCGCTCTACGGGAATGAGCTCGATCGCAACACGACGCCCTTCGAGGCGGGGCTTGGCCGACTCGTGAGCTTCGCGAAGAGCGGCGATTTCGTGGGCCGCACCGCGCTCGAGCGCGCGAAGGACCACCCGCGCAAGACGCTCGTCGGACTCAAGGTGGATGGGCGCGGCATCGCCCGGATGGGGTACCCTCTGTATCTTCCCGCCGCACCGGATGCGTGCGGGAGCATCACGAGCGGCACGGCGTCGCCCACGCTCGGTTTCGCGATCGCGATGGGGTACGTGCCCGTTGGGCGGTCTACTGTAGACGAGGCCTACGAGGTCGGCATTCGCAGTCAGCGCGCGAGCGCGCAGGTGGTACCCATGCCATTCTACAAACGTCCGACCTGAGGAGGCGGAGAGCCACGTGGAAATACCCGAGAACCTGAAATACTCGAGCGAGCACGAATGGCTCGCGCCTGCGGGCAGGACCGCGAAGATCGGCATCACTGGCTACGCGGCGGAGCACATCGGTGACATCGTGTTCGTCGAGCTGCCGAAGGTCGGGACCACCGTGATCGCCGGCAGCTCGTTCGGCGTGATCGAGGCCGTGAAATCGGTGAGCGAGCTCTTTGCACCCGTATCGGGGACGGTGGTCGCGATCAACGAGCGGGTGGCGAAGGAGCCCGAGCTGGTGTCCGCGGATCCGTACGGCGACGGATGGTTGATCGAAGTCGACATGAGCAACGATGGCGAGATCGCGGCACTGAAGGACAGCGCCGGGTACCGCGACCTCGTCGCGAGCCTGCCGGAGTAGCGAACGTGTCTGCCCCCAACGAGTTTGCCGCGCGCCACGTCGGGCCGCGTGATGAGGATGTCGCGTCGATGCTGGAAGTGCTCGGCTATCAGTCGCTCGATTCGTTCATCGATGCGGCGGTACCCGAGACGGTGCGCATGCGCCGGCCGCTCGCGCTGCCGCCGGGGCGCGGCGAGAACGCGGTGATCGCGACGATGCGCGAGCTCACCGACCAGAACGAAGTCTTTCGCTCGTACATCGGGCTCGGCTACAGCAACTGCGACGTGCCGGCGGTGATCAAGCGAAACATTCTCGAGAATCCGGGCTGGTACACCGCGTACACGCCGTACCAGGCCGAGATCGCGCAAGGACGACTCGAGGCGCTGCTCAACTTCCAGACGATGGTGAGTGATCTCACCGGGCTTCCGGTGGCGAACTCCTCGCTGCTCGACGAGGGGACTGCCGCGGCCGAGGCGATGGCGATGACGATGGCCGTGTCGAGGCACACGGGCGAAGGCACGCCGATCTACCTCGTGGACTCGGCCTGTCACCCGCAGACGATCGCCGTGGTGGCCACGCGCGCGGTGGCGCGCGGGATCGAGGTGCGTGTCGACGATCCGGCGAACTTCGAGTTCGGCGACGGCGTCGTCGGCTGCCTCGTGCAGTATCCGGCCACGGACGGCGCCGTGCGCGACTACGCGCCGCTCTGCACGCGCGCACACGAGGCGGGTGCGCTCGTGACCGTCGCGACGGATCTGCTCGCGCTGGCGCTGCTCAAGCCGCCGGGCGAATGGGGCGCGGATGTCGCCGTCGGGAATTCGCAGCGGTTCGGCGTCCCGCTCGGCTACGGCGGTCCGCACGCCGCGTTCTTCGCGACGAAGGACGAGTTCAAGCGACACATCCCGGGCCGCATCATCGGCGTGTCGCGCGATGCCGAAGGCAATCCCGCGCTGCGCATGGCGCTGCAGACGCGCGAGCAGCACATCCGTCGCGACAAGGCGACGAGCAACGTGTGCACGGCGCAGGTGCTGCTCGCGGTGATGGCGTCGATGTACGCGGTGTATCACGGGCCCGAGGGGATTCGCGCGATCGCGACACGCGTGCACCGGCGCACGGTGCAGCTCGCGCGCGGGCTGCGCGCACTCGGCTGCCAGCTCGAGCACGAGCACTTCTTCGACACGATCTGTGTAGTGGTGGGCGCGGCGCGGCAACGGCAGATCCTGGATGAGGCGGCGTCGCGGCGCATCAATCTGCGCGCGCTCGGGCGCGAGCGCGTCGTGGTGGCGCTCGACGAAACGGTGCGGGAGCGCGACGTATCGGAGGTCGTGGCGTGCTTCGCGACTCCGCAGCAGACGATTCCCGCGCTAGTGGACCAGCGGGGGATCACGGCTCGGAGCATTCTCCCCGACGCGCTCGTGCGAGAGAGCGAGTTCATGACGCATCCGGTGTTTGCGCGGCATCGCTCGGAGACGGAGATGCTGCGCTACATGCGCGGCCTGGAGGCGAAGGATCTCTCGCTCACGGCCGCGATGATTCCACTGGGCTCGTGCACCATGAAGCTCAACGCGACCACGGAGATGCTCCCGGTATCGTGGCCCAAGCTCGCGGGCATCCATCCGTTCGCGCCGCGCTCGCAGACGACCGGATATCTCGAGCTGTTTCATCGGCTCGAGGCCGACCTGTGCGAGATCACGGGCTTCGCCGCGGTGTCGCTGCAGCCGAATGCGGGATCGCAGGGCGAGTTCGCGGGGCTGCTCACGATCCAGGCGTATCATCGCTCGCGCGGCGACGACCATCGCGATGTGTGTCTCATTCCCGTCAGCGCGCACGGGACGAACCCGGCCAGTGCCGTGATGGCGGGCATGCGCGTGGTCGTCGTGGCATCGGACGCAAAGGGCAACATCGACGTCGACGATCTGCGCGCGAAGGCGAGCGCAAACGCGGAGAATCTCGCGGCCCTCATGGTCACGTATCCGTCCACGCACGGCGTGTTCGAGGCATCGATCCGCGAGATCTGCGACATCGTGCACGAGCACGGCGGGCAGGTGTACATGGATGGCGCCAACATGAACGCGCAGGTCGGGCTGTGCAGCCCCGGCGACCTCGGCGCCGACGTGTGCCATCTCAACCTGCACAAGACTTTCTGCATCCCGCATGGCGGCGGCGGCCCCGGCATGGGTCCGATCGGTGTGGCCGCACACCTCGCGCCGTTCCTTCCGGATCATCCGCTCGTGCCGCTCGGGCATGCGCGCGCGGAAGGAACCGTCTCCGCCGCCCCGTGGGGGAGCGCGAGCATTCTGCCGATCTCGTGGATCTACATCCAGCTGATGGGCGCCGAGGGCCTCACGTACGCGACCAAGATCGCCATTCTCTCAGCGAACTACATCGCGAAGCGTCTGAGCGGCGAGTACGAGCTGCTGTACTCCGGCGCGCACGGTCTCGTTGCGCACGAGTGCATTCTCGACACGCGGCCCTTCAAGCAGAGCGCAGGCGTGGATGTCGAGGACATCGCGAAGCGGCTGATCGATTACGGATTTCACCCGCCCACGGTGTCGTTCCCGGTGCCGGGCACGCTGATGGTAGAGCCCACGGAGAGCGAGTCGAAGGAAGAGCTGGACCGCTTCATCGATGCGCTGCTGGCGATTCGCGAGGAGATTCGCGAGATCGAGATCGGCGTGACCTCGCGCGAAGACAACGTGCTGCGACGCGCCCCCCACACGCTCGCGCAGGTGGTGGCTGACGACTGGGATCGTCCCTACTCGCGCGAGCGGGCGGCGTTTCCTGCGCCGGGGCTTCGCGTACGGAAGGTCTGGCCAACCGTTGCGCGAATCGACAATATGTACGGCGATCGGAATCTGGTGTGCAGTTGCCCGCCAGTGGAGGCATACGAGTCGTAAGCGCTGCTCGAGTGGCTCGGAATTCGCAAAGTCGTGAATTCGCGTGAGCACTCACACTCGATCGCTCCACAGGTTCTGATTTCTGCTCACCCGGTGCAACGATTTGTTGCACCACGCGCGGAAATCATCGATGCAGTAGGCGACCACTCCAACGCCGGGTAGGCCTGATGCTGCAATCAGTTCGCGCCCGTATGCTGCGGCGCTACGAGTACGATCGAGCCGAGATGCTGCAGCGGGTGGTGACCCGCCTGTCGCGCGCGCGCGCACCGCGCATGGTCTCGGTGATCTGGACCGACGCGATATTCGGCTGGGGCAACGAGCGGTGGGCCGCCGAACCGCACTACCTGCGCGAGGTGATCGGTTCCGCTGAAGTGACGAGGGGATCGATTCTCGAGTGCGGATCCGGGCTGACGACGCTCATGATGGGAGCGATCGCGTCGCGCCGGGGCATCCAGCTGCATTCGCTCGAGCACAACCCGGAGTGGCATGCGCGCGTCTGCGAAGCGATCGAGCGCTTTCGTCTGACGAACGTCACCGTCCATCTGGCGCCGCTTCGGGACTTCGGATCGTTCGATTGGTACGACGCGCAGCTCAGTGAGTTGCCGGACGATTTTTCGCTCGTCGTATGCGACGGGCCGCCGGGTGTCACCCGAGGCGGACGAAGTGGAATGCTCCCGATGATGCGCGGGAAGCTCGCGAAGACAGTCTCGATTCTCATCGACGACACCAATCGCGAGGCGGAAGGGCTATTGGCGAGGAAGTGGATCGGTGAGCTCGGCGCATCGAATGGGCTGCATGCCGGCGGACGAGGATTCGCAAGAATCGACGTCTGCGAGAGCTGAGCCATGCTGCGACGGAGAGTCTCGATGGCTGATCGCGTTGCCTCTCCGCTGCCGAGAGTCTCGCCCGGATTCATTGCGCTGGTGTCGCACGAC
Source organism: Gemmatimonadaceae bacterium (assembly GCA_025929535.1). Classification (GTDB taxonomy): domain Bacteria; phylum Gemmatimonadota; class Gemmatimonadetes; order Gemmatimonadales; family Gemmatimonadaceae; genus FEN-1250. The sequence continues at coordinate 46,286 of JAICLZ010000010.1, read as the reverse complement.
TGGAACGATCAGTGGTTGGGGCGCGCGCAGATCTTGAGCCGGATCGCAAAGCAATTTCACGTGGTCTGGTGCGGGCCCCCGCACGAGTGGCGCGCCATACCCAGTCGCGCGCGGTCCGGCCCGAGCGTTCAGGAGCCCGTTGCCGATCTGCCGATGTTGCACACGTATCGTCCCGAGCCCTGGCTGCCGCGACTTTACAGACCGCGTACGCTCGCATTGCGGCTCTTTCAGCAGCGCCTCGAGAACGCCCGAGCGATTCTCGAGCGACACGGGTGCACGCACATCGTGCTGAGCATCTGGAATCCGCAATATTCGAACGTGCTTCCGCTGGTGAAGCACGACATGAGCATGTACCACATCAACGACGAATACTCGTTCGCCCCCGTGCAGCAGCCGATCAGCGCGGAGGAGCGCGTGCTCATGACGAGTGTGGATGAGGTGTTCATCCATTCGCCGGCGGTGATGGCGAGAAAGGGCGCGCTTTGCTCCTCGGCGACGCTCACGCCCAACGGCGTCGACTTCGATGCGTTCGCGTCGAGTCGACCCATCCCGGACGACCTGGCGGCGATCCCGAGCCCTCGCATCGGCTACTCCGGATTTCTCAAGACGCAGCTCGACTGGGAGCTGCTGTACGCCACGGCGCAGCAGAATCCGCAGTGGTCGTTCGTGTTCGTGGGAAAGGCGCTCGAGCAGCCCGGACTGGCCGAGTCACTGGCTCGGCTCGACTCGCTCAAGAACGTCCATTTTCTGGGCGGAAAGCCGTCGCGCGAGCTGTCGGCCTATCCGCAGCACTTCGACGTGTGCATGCTGCCGTACTGCGTCGACGATTACACGAAGTACATCGATCCGCTCAAGCTCAGCGAATACATGGCGAGCGGGCGGCCGGCTGTCGGCACACCGATTCTTCCGTTGCGCGAGGTATCGGATCTCGTCGCGCTCGCGACTTCGCCAATGGAATGGCGGCAGGCGATCTCGGCATCGCTCCTGCCGGCTGCAAATGCGCCGGAAGAGCGCGCGAAGCGCCAGAGCTGGGCGAAGACGCGAACGTGGGACGCGCTCGTGACGACAATTCTGAATCGAGTGGATCGGCGTCTCGGGCTCGTGCCGCTCGAGCAGGCGGCAGAGGTGCTCACGCCTCGGGCCACGCAAGCCTCGATCGCGCGTCTCTGACGCCGCCGAGGGAGGCGCCCTCGAGCGAGGTTCGCGAGATCACGGAGTCGATGGTGGAGAACGCACGGGCGGACAGCACGTCCCGCCGATGCTCCTGCAGCCATGCGGTGACCGCGTTCTCGTGCGAGGAGAGATCCAGAGCGCTTAGGCGCGCGAGCGCAGCGCCAAGTGCCTCGCCCGAGCCCGGAGGACACAGTGTTCCGGCTTCCAGTGTTTCGATGAGCGCAGACGATTCGCCCGCCGACCCGTAGATCAAGACCGGGCGCCGCGAAGCGAGGTATTCAAAAAGCTTGCTGGGCAAGTAGCGCTCGAGTCCCGGAGCGGAGAGCACCAGCAGCACGTCGGCGTCGCGCATGCGTCGAATCGCCTCACGCTTTCCCAGCTGGTCGACGGTCTCGAGAACGTCGGGATAGGGAAAGGCCCGGAGTGCGGCGTTGGCACTCAGGGAGCGGCGCCCCACGAACGAGATTCGGAGTCGCGGGATCCACTCCGGATTGCTGGCGAGGAGCTGACGCACGCTCTCGAGAAACTCGAACGGCGGCGTGTGGCCAGCGAGGCTCCCCACGTGCGCGATGCGCAAGGCCGCTTCCTTATCGACGGGAATGGAGCTTCTCTCTTCCGGTTCGATCGCGAAATCGTCGGGGTCCCACCCGTTGGGAAGGACATGCGCTCTCCGCTCATCCAGTTCCGGAAACAGCTCGAGTTGGTGCTTCAGGAACGACTCGGTCGCGAAGAGCACCGCATCCGTCTCGGCGAGGCAGCGCCGTTCCCACTTCAGATCAGCACTGTTCTTCGTCACGAAATCGAATGGACACTCGGTCCACTCGTCGCGGTAGTCGAGCACGAAGGGCACGCGGAAGTGGCGCGCCACGAATCGCGCAGCCACGAACGTGAAGAACGGGGGACCGGATGCGAGGACGACGTCCGGCGGATCCTGGCGGAGCGCGTCGATCGCGTAATCGGCGTGCGCGAGCGCCAGTGTGAATCCCCCGTCCACACGTGGAAAGTACCGGTGGGATGGCACACGCGAGTCTGGCGGGACGACGTGAAGCGTGGCCGCTGCGGGCACGCGCGCCAGCAGCTGCTCGCCGTGTTGACTCTCCTTGTCGGGCGCCGGTCCGGCGAAGGCATCGATGCGCCAACCGTGCTTGGCGCCATACTGGATGAAGGACAGCGGTCGATGAACCCCCGCGCCGGTGTGCGGAGGCAACGGGGCGAAGAGAGCGAGATGACGCCCGTCGCGGAGATGACGCTCTCCGGTGCGCCGACTCGTGAGTCGGCGCAACGAGGGATGTTCCAATCTGAGCAGGCTGACACCGCTAAGGGCAGTGTCGACGAGGGTTCGGAAGAGTGTCACTGTTCTCGATTGCGCCTCACCAGTGTCACGAGCGCGTCCGGCTTCCGGGCGCGAACTGATGCGTCGAAAGATAAAGAATCGTTCGCGGCATACGAGCACAAGCGTGGCGCAAACGATGTCGCAGCCGTATCGTGCGACAGCTCACTCCTTCATTTCGTGACCGAATGCTCATGTCTCGTCCCGTCGCGTCCGCACTCCTGCTCGGTGGTGTATCGATCGCGTTCGCGATCGCTGCGCCGGCATGCGCGCTGGCACAAGCGCGTGCACCGCGCGTGGCAGCCTCTGGAAGCGCGGACCCCTCACCTGGCATCCAGCCACCGGCTTCGATGCAGGAGGTGGCGATCCAGAGCCATGGCTCGCGGATGAACGGGATCGTGTACCTGGCTGCAGGCGCGGGGAACCATCCCCTGGTGATCTTTTTCCACGGATATCCCGGCAACGAGCGGAACCTCGATCTCGCGCAGGCCGTTCGGCGCGCCGGATACCAAGCGCTGTATGTGGACTTCCGCGGAATGTGGGGCTCTGGCGGCACGTTCTCCTTCGCCAACGGCCTCGAGGATGCCAACACGATACTCGCGTGGGCACGCAGGCCCGAGATAGCGGCGAAGTATCACTTCGATACGCGGCGCACCGCCGTGGTGGGGCACAGCTTCGGCGGATGGCTCGCACTCATGACGGCCGCGCACGAGCCGCATTCCGTGTGCATCGCGGGGCTCGCCGCGTGGAACGTCGGGCTTGCCGCGCAGCGCTTCGCGCAACATCCAGACGAACGCACTTCCAGTCGCGACTACTTTCGTGTCACCACCGCTCCGGGAGCTCCGGTGCATGCAGGCGACCTGTTGGGCGAGATGACCACGCACGCTCGCGACTACGATTATTTCGCGCAGGCGCCCTCGTTCGGCGATCGCGCGGTGCTCCTCATCGGCGCGACGCGCGATTCACCGGACGAGGGCGTCGCCGTGCATCAGCAGATGGCCACCGCACTCCGAAAAGCGGGCGGCACCCACGTGACGGTGAAGCAGCTCGAGGACGATCACCCATTCTCCAATCACCGCCTCGCTCTCGCCGATCTTCTCACGAGCTGGCTCAACACGGATTGCGCACGCACGCAGTGACGCGAGTTGCGCTATCCGATGCACAAAAAGGGTCACTCTCGCGAATGACCCTTTTTGTTGATCCTCTATCTTTTCAACTACTTGTCTCAACACTCCCGAGGAGGGACTCGAACCCCCGACCCGGTGATTAACAGTCACCTGCTCTACCACCTGAGCTACTCGGGAACAGCAATACATTTTACCCGATCCGCGCTGCACGGTCAAGCGGACGCGATTGCACGTGTGCTACACAAATCCGCGCGCGTACGCGCATCTCGTTAGTCAAAGCGCGCGCTCCAGCGCTCCGCGACGGTGTCGTCGAAGAGCTCCCTGGCGGCCATGAATGCGATGGCCTTGATCGGATTGTCCACGAGCTCGCTCATCTCCCGAATCTTTCTCACTCCGGCAAGCACCTGGTTGGCGAGCTCGATTCCATTCTGTGTCTCGAGCGCCAGCGTGGTCCCGCGCGCGAGCACCGCAGCCTGAATCGTGCTCAGGGAATCCACAGTCAGCATGGCGCGCGCGGCCTCGATTGCCTGCAGAAAGCGCTGAACGCCCCAAAGGATGAACTCCTGGTGCGTGGTGTCCGTGTCCACGGCGCACTTTCGCGTCCACAGGAATGAGGTATCGCGCACGGAAAGGACGACTGGAAGAAACAGGTCGAATTCGCCGTTGAGCCGATTCGCGGGGTGCGATCGAAAGAGGAGGCGATACGTGGTGAGGTGAAGCTGCCCACCTATGGCCTCCTTGTTCTTCATTCCTACGGTCCACAGGAGGTCGTCCGCGAAAAAACGAGACAGATCGTAGTCGGCCGGCCGGATGATGGCGTTCGCGAGCCTGCTCTCGAGCAGCCGCTCGCCGTGCAGCAGATCCGCATCGTAAAATTTCATGGATCCGATCCTAGCCGATTCGCGCGGCGCGGTCGAGCGCAACGTGCTCGGTTGCGCTCTCGCGCATCCGCCTCGACACGAGCTGCACGTCACCCCCATTCTCTGGCACCATGTGCAGCAGTGGCCGCAGCCAGCGACCCGTGTGCGATCCCTCGGCCAGCGCAATCTCCTCCGGCCGACCCATCGCCACGAGCTCACCGCCCGCATCACCTGCCTCGGGTCCGAGATCGATCACCCAGTCCGCCAGCTTGATCACATCGAGATTGTGCTCGATGATGACGAGCGTGTGCCCCTGGTCGACGAGCCGGTCGAAGACGCGCGCGAGCTTGCGTATGTCCTCGAGGTGCAGCCCCGTCGTCGGCTCGTCCATCACGTACAGCTTCCGCGTTTTCGTCTTTCCCGCGTTCGACAGCTCGCGCGCGATCTTCACGCGCTGCGCCTCGCCGCCCGAAAGCGTGGGCGCGGGCTGTCCGAGCTTCAGATAGCCGAGGCCCACCTGCTGTAGCTGCCAGAGTGCCTGGCCGAGCTTTTCCTCACGCGGGAAGAATCGGATCGCCTGGTCAATGGTCATCTCGAGCACGTCGTAGATGCTCTTGCCGCGCACCTTCACCTCGAGCACATCGTTCCTGAAGCGCTTGCCGCCGCACACATCGCAGGGGACGAACACATCCGCCATGAACACCATTTCGACCTGCAGATAGCCCGCTCCCTCGCAGCTCTCGCAGCGGCCGCCCTTCACGTTGAAGCTGAAGTGGCCCGCACCGTAGCGCTTCTGACGCGCGAGCGGCTGATCCGCGAAGATGCGGCGGATCTCGTCGAACGCCTTCACGTACGTCACCGGATTCGAGCGCGGCGACTTGCCGATCGGACTCTGGTCGATGCACACGACGTCCGCGAGCGGCTCCCAGCCGGTGATCCCATCGAAGCCGCCCACGCGCTCGCCGAGATGTCGCTTCGCCGTGTGCTCGCCCGTGAGCCGCGTCTCGAGTGCGCGCAGCAGCACGTCGTGCACGAGCGTGCTCTTGCCCGATCCGGAGACGCCCGTCACCACGGTCAATGCGCTCAGTGGAATGCGGACATCGACGCCGCGCAGGTTGTGCTCGCGCGCGCCGGTGAGCGTGAGCCAGCGCGGTCCGAGCGTGCGCCGCTCCTCAGGCAGCGGAATTTCCCTCTCGCCGCTCAGATAGGCGCCGGTGAGCGGGCTCTCGCTCGCGCGCGAGAGCGGACCCTCGAACACGATGCTGCCACCCCGCTCGCCGCTGCCGGGTCCGAGCTCCACCATGTGATCCGCGCGGCGGATCGCCTCGAGATCGTGCTCGACCACGAGCACGGTGTTGCCGCCATCGCGCAGCCGATGCAGCAGTGAGAGCAGACGGTCCACGTCGCGCGGATGCAGCCCGATCGACGGCTCATCGAGCACGTAGAGCGTGTCCACGAGCTTGGAGCCGAGCGAGTTCGCGAGCCCGATGCGCTGCGCCTCGCCGCCCGAGAGCGTGCGCGTGGCGCGATTAAGCGTGAGATAACCGAGACCGACGTCCAGGAGAAAGCGCGAGCGGCTCCGCGCCTCACTGAGGATGTTGGCGGCGATCTGCTGCTCGTGATCCGAGATCGCCAGCGTCTCGAGCCAGGGCACGAGGCGCTCGATCGGCATGTCGCTCGCGTCCGCGATCGTGCGGCCCGCGATGCGCACCTGCAGCGCCTCGCTCTGGAGCTTGGCGCCATGACAGGTTGGACAGTCCTGCGCCGTCTGATACTGGCGCAGAAAAATCCGGATGTACTGTTTGTAGCGCTTCGCCTCGAGCTCCTTCAGGAACACCATGATCCCGCGAAAGCCCTTGCTCTTGGCGTACATCAGCTGATAGCGGTCCGCGAGCGGAATCTCCTGCCACGGCGCATCCATCGAGATCCTGCTCTTCTTCGCAAACTCGGCCAGCGCGCGCCGCTTGCCGTCGTAGCGCGGCTTGGTCCACGGGTCGATCGCGCCTTCGCGCAGCGAGCGATCGGGGTAGGGCACGATCAGCGCTTCGTCGTACTCCAGCACCGCGCCGAAGCCGTTGCACGTCGGGCACGCGCCGCGCGGATTGTTGAACGAGAAGAGCTGCGGGGTGGGCGTTGGCGCGCGGGTGCCGTCGTACGGGCACTCGAAGCGCTCCGTGTACATGAGCCGCGATACCGGCGTCGCGTCATCGCTCTGGGTGCCCGAGCCCGCCAGTGTTGCCGGAATCGGAGTCGCGAACAGCACGATGGCGTCGCCATCGCCCTCCCGGAACGCCGTGCCCACCGCATCGGCCAGCCGCTGTCTGCTCTCTGGCGCCGCGACCAGCCGGTCGACCACCACGAGCAGCTCGGCCGCCTTCGTCACGTCGGTGTTGGGCGGCAGCTCGTCGAGGTGCACGAGCGTGCCTTCGATCACGACGCGAAGAAACCCCTGAGCGCGAAGATTCTCGACGACGACGCCGTGCGTGACGAGACTGCTCAGGCGAAGCGGGAACGCCACTGAGAATCGCGTTCCGGCGGGAAGCGCCAGCACCTCCGCGGTGACGGACTGCACAGTGTCGCGCTTCATCTCGCGACCGCACTTCGGACAGAAGGTGTGACCGATGCGGGCCCAGAGCAGCCTCAGAAAATCGTAGATCTCTGTCGCGGTGCCAACGGTGGACCGGGAGGTCTTGGTCGGGTTCGACTGCTCGATCGCCACCGCCGGCGAGAGTCCATCGATGAAGTCGACGCTGGGCTTCTCCATGCGCTCGAGAAATTGCCGCGCGTACGCCGAGAGCGATTCCACATACCTCCGCTGCCCCTCGGCGTATATCGTATCGAAGGCGAGCGAGGACTTCCCCGAGCCCGACGGGCCGGTGATCACCGTGTAGCTGCGGCGCGGAATCTCGAGGTCGAAGCCCTTGAGGTTGTGCTGGCGTGCGCCGCGCACCACGATGTGAGACTTCATCGCCGAAAGCTAACGCTTGCGGTGTACGTTCGGGCTAGGCGCGTCTGCGCAGACGTGCGACGAGACGCCCGATGGACAGGAGGAGGATGGCGCCGAGTGTTGCGAGGGAGATCGATCGAATGCTGAAGCCTGTGGCGCTGACGGCGCCCCAGCCCAGGTGGGAGCCTATCCAGCCGCCGAGGAGTGCACCGATGATGCCCAGAGCGACCGTGATGAGACAGCCGGCGGGATCGCGACCCGGCATCAGGAACTTCGAGAGGGAGCCGGCGATGAGGCCGAGCACGATCCAGTGAAGCCAGAGGGGCATGCAGGAACGTAACGCGGTTGGTGCCGCTCGTGCTTGCCGCGCCATCGGGCGCGGCGTAGTTTCGTCACACTGCGAAAGTACCAGTGCCCCGTCTGGTACCGCTTCCGCTTGCGTCACGCCACCCGCGCCTCTCGTCGGCCCTTTTTATCTCAATGCCCTACATACAGTTGGATGGTCAGCAATATCCGCTGATCGTGGGCGAGAACGTGGTGGGGGCGAACGAGGGCGCGAGTATTCGCGTGGCGGGGAATGGAAACGATGGGGCGCTCGCCAGGATCGACGTTGGTGCAGATGGCTCCACTGTCGTACGACGAATGAACGGGAGCGTCACGGTAAATGGTGTGTTGCTGGGCGCGGAACCCGCTCCGTTGCTCCATGGCGACAAGATCGACGTCGCCGGCAGGGAGCTTTTTTTCGGTGACGACCTCCGTGCGGGAAACACGCAGTTCGTGCAGCCCGTACGTCTGCCTGAGAGCGTTTCGCATGCAGCCGGAAAGCCGACGGCGGCCACGGGAGGACGGGTGATCTCGTTGGTGGATGGGCGCGAGTACGTGATTCCGGCGGAGGGTGTGGTGTTCGGCCGGGACCCGTCGTGCGACATCGTCGTTGGCTCGACGGAGGTTTCGCGACGGCATGCCTCGCTCACACCGTCACCCGAAGGCTACCTTCTTCGGGATACGAGCACGAACGGTGTGCTCGTGAACGGTGAGCCGCCGAGTTCTCCGTTGCTGCTGGGCAAGGGCGATGTGCTGACGATCGGAGACGAGCAGTTTCGCTTTCACGCGGACAGCGCGGCACCACCGCGCGAAGCGCTGGCCACGCTCGAGGTGATCAGCTCGGGAATGCTGAAGGGAACGATCCTGGAGGTGCGGTCGCCGCTGGCCCACGTCGGACGGGGTGCCCACAACGACATCATCGTGTCCGACGAGAGCGTGTCCGATTCGCATGCGAAGCTGCAGCGGCGCGAAAATGGGTGGTACGTGGTAGATATGGGATCGACGAACGGCACGTATGTTGGAGGGCGGCGGATCGACGCCGAAGCGCCACTGATTGGAGCGCCGGACGTGCGTTTTGGCGGCGTCAAGTTCATCTTTCGTGTGCCCGAGGGCGCATCGGGGGGAAACGCCAGTCAGACTCGTGCGATTGCGGCGTTGAAGGTCGATGCCGGGAAGGCAGCCGGGGAAGCGGGAACGCCAGTGGTGTCGCAGCCGGTGCAGCGTGCGGCGCCGCAGGTCGCGCGCGCTGCTCCGGCGAAAAAATCGCTGCGCTGGCTTCCCATGCTCGTTTGGCTCGCAGTGCTGATTCTGGTCGCGGCCGGTGTATTCATTTTGATTAAAGGTCAATAGTGCAGCTCGAGGTCGGTCAGGGAACGCACACGGGGATGGTCCGCTCCGGGAACGAGGACAGCTTTTTCGCTGACCCTCCGGCAGGACTGTTCGTCGTTGCCGATGGCATGGGCGGGCATGCGGCGGGCGAGATCGCGAGCGACATGGCGGTACGGATCGTCTCGGACGAGCTGCGCGTGGTGCGCGACATTACGACTGGCGATGTGAGCACGAAGGTGTCCGATGCGCTGAAGCGCGCGAATCAGGAGATCTACGAGCGCACGCTCACCGAGGTCGACAAGCAGGGGATGGGCACGACCGCATCGGTGCTGATCGTGGGGCAGGACCGGTATCTGATCGGACAGGTGGGCGATTCGCGCATCTATCTGCTGCGCGACGGGAAACTGACGCAGCTGACGAAGGACCACTCCTACGTGCAGGAGCAGGTCGACGCCGGGTTCCTCACGCCTGAGCAGGCGCGCTACCATCCCTACAGCAACGTGATCACGCGCTGTGTGGGCGCGGGCTCGGACGTGGAGCCCGATACGTACACGGGTGAGCTGAAGCGTGGCGACACGTTCCTCGTGGCGAGCGACGGGCTGACGGGGATGGTGGATGACCGTCGGCTGCACCACCTGCTGTCGTCACGCGCGACGGCGCAGCGTGTGGTCGAGGCGCTCATCTCGGAGGCGAACGGGCGCGGAGGGCTCGACAACATCACCGCGATCGTGGTGCGGATCATCGCGACGGACGCGGACGTGGCGGCGCAGAAGTCGGGAGTGGCAGCGGCGTCGTGAGGGCGTGAGCGTAGCATGGCCGACGAGACGGTGGGCTCGCTCGCCGAGCTGTATCTGGGAAACCTGCTGTACGCGCTGGAGCTGGCGGCGTTGAGTCTGGAGCAGCAGGGCAAGCCAATGGATGCGGCGTTTTACCGCGGTATCGCGAGGAAGCTGGCGGAGGCGCGGGGGCGGGAGGTTGGAGCGGCGGCGGAGGGGTGAGTGTGCTGCTCGGCACGAGCTGCGGGCCGGCGAGAATATCGTAGCGTCGACGCGGAGAATCGTTCACGATCTGCAGCAAGCGGGATTGGATTGCGAAGCGGAAGCTCGATCAAGCGAGCGCTTCGCTCGACTCACGCGTGATCAGCGCCCAGGTTCCGAGCGCAAGACCCGTATTTAGCGCTCCGGTGACGAACGTCAGCATTTGCCATGGCAGGATGAGGTCGCGAGCAGTGTCGAGCGATGCCCACACCGTGCCGAGCAGGAAAAGCGAAACAATTCCGCAAAGAAAGCCGACGAGAAGCAGTCGTTGCAGTCGAAACGACTTCCCCTCACGGTACTGTCCGAATAGCATGATCCACGAGGCGAAAGAGGCTCCGTTTGCCGCACCCCACAGAGCTGGCGAGAGGACGAAGAGTATCAGCACCCAAATCGAAGTCGCGCCCGGGCTGACAGTTTTCCGGGCATGCACGCATTGCGAGATGGTGAATGGACTCAGAACTACGACCCACGATGCCGCCCATAGCGCACCGGCTGTGAATATGCCACGACTCTCCTGTCGAGCGCCGCGAACGCGCAGTAGCAATTCGCCGACCCGGAACCCGAGCCTGCCCAGCCAACCGTAGCCTTCGGAGTGTTCGCGCATGCGTTCGTGATGAGCCGCATCGGTCCAGAAGTCGGAGTCGAACGAATTTCTTCTACGCTCCGCATGCGCCGCGAGCTGTTCTCCATCGGGCATGCGACGCGCCACGATCACTTCGGCACGAATACACAGGTCCTCGATTCGCGCGCGCACGTTTTCGTCGTAACCGAATCCTGCTCGAATCAATCGGGCGTGCATTCCTTCGTGAACCAGGGTGAGCGCCAACCCGCTTGGTGAAGTTGACGATCTTTGCAAGTAATCGAAGTCGAGGGCGCACATTTTGGCATCGTCGATCCACTGCCCCAGCGCGGGAATGGGACCTACGTAAATTCGCGCCACATCGCGGCGCAGACACGCGAATCGAACGGGCGCGTTGACCTGAATAATCTCCAGAGCCGCCCGGAGCTTTTCGCGAATGTACTCCCGTTCGTCCGCGGTCGATGGTGCGATCCGAGCGTCGAATCCCTCAATGGAAATTCGATGCGATATCCGGAAAGGCAGCCCATAGATGCTCATGCAAAGGGCGCTATTTGGCGTGCATTCGGATGCCGAGCACGAAGTTTTCTCGCGATTGAGTAACTCCTTGCTCGCGAGCTTCTCACATCGCGGGGCGCGCGTCCAATCCGAAGTCCGTCTTGACGCGATCGAGCCATGCAGTGTCGTCCAGCGCGCCGAAATCGACCCACGCCTCGTCGTTCATGCCCCGGCGCCAGCCGAGAAATGGTGCTGCGTCCGGACCCACGGGATGGCGAAGCTGCCACGAATTGCTCGTGGCGATCTCGAGAACCTTGTCGCCCACCAGCGACGGCGACGCCGGATTCTGCAATACTGTGGCGAACAAGGCAGCATTGCGATGCCGGTGTGGATAGGCCGACGGCGCGTCCGGAGTGCCGATGCTCCGGGACATCGGAGTGTCGATGATTCCCGGCTCGACGATCGCTACGCGAATGCCGAAGCTCTTCACCTCCTGGGCGAGACACTCGCTGAGCGCCTCGAGCGCAAATTTCGATGCCGTGTACGATGCCATAGGTGCCATCGCGATCTGTCCCGCGACCGAGGCGATGTTGATGATGCATCCGCTGCCGCGCGCACGCATCGAAGGTACGATCGCCTGAATGCAACGGATGACACCGAAATAGTTCGTCTCCATCACCGCACGGAACGCGGCCAGCGGCAGCTCTTCCACGGAGCCCATGCGCTCGATCCCGGCGTTGTTCACGAGCACATCGACTGGGCCGAGCGTTTCCTGTACTTCATCGGTCGTCGAACGGACTGACGCATCGGAATCGACATCCATGGTCAAGACGGAGATCGGCAATCCTTCCTTCGCCGCGATGTTCGCAAGCTCGGGCGACCGGGCGGGACTTCTCATGGTCGCGGCAACGGTGTGTCCTGCGCGACCGAAGGCGAGTGCGGTCGCCAGCCCTATGCCGGTGCTGGAACCGGTGACGAGAACGATGGCCATTGCTGCTCCCTCGTGGAGGAGGCCCTCTGCACGTCGACGCCTGCGCCGACGCATACGGGGCGAAGGTACCACAGTCTGGGCGTGGCCGCCATGCGCTTCCCGCCTGCTAGGACCTGAGCAGCTCCACCACCAGCTCCCTCGGCACCTTCACCCCCTCCGTCGCGAACACGCGCATCACGCGCGTCGACTCGTAGAGCTCCTGCGCCAGCAGCGGCAGGTTGATCGCGGCCGGCCACCCGCTCGCGCCGAGCCGCCGCACCTCGCCACCGCGCATGCGCACGGGAAGATCGAGCCCCAGCATGCGCGGCTTCTCGGGATAGTCGAGCAGCACATCGCCCGGCGCGACGCCGAGCTCGCGTGCGAGCGCATCTTCGGCCTCGAGCACGCGCATGCGCTCGCCCGCGATCCAGTCGCCCTGTCCCGCCTCCAGCTCGGCCGCCGAGCACTCGAAGGCGCGCTTGTGCAGACGGCGATTGCGAAGCGCGAACAGGAGCGTTGACGGCGCGCGCTCCTCGAGCCGATGCAGGAGCCCCTCATCGGTGAAGCCCGCGAGCTCGCGCTCCTCGATCGCTCCCGTGCGCAGCGCCTCTTCCACGAGACGCTTGTACATCGCGGTGGCGCTTCGCACGGCGTGGTGCCAGTACACGTTGCGGTACATCTGGTATTTCGCGAAGAGCAGCGATTCGAGCGCCGCGAGCCCCTTCTCGACGAGCCCGATGGCCGGCGCGCCGCTCGCGGGATCTTCGACGATCGTGAGCGAGTGGAGCAGGCGCTCGACATCGATCTCGCCGTACGGCACGCCGCACATGAGCGCGTCGCGCTTGAGATACTCGATCTTGTCGAGATCGAGCGATCCGGAGATCAAGCCTTGCAGCGGGCTCTCGCTCTCGCCCGTGATGATCGCGTGCGCGCGCATTGCCGCGTTCGCGCCGATGGAGCTCGCGAGCACCGCGGCGATCTCGCCGCCGGTGATCAGCGAGCGCGCGACCGCCTCGTGGTGCAGCGCACCGATCTCCTCGAGCGCGTGCGAGAAGGGATAGTGTCCCACGTCGTGCAGCAGGGCGGCCGCGCGCACGATCGCGCACTCATCGGCCGGCAGGCGCGCGAGCTCGCCACGCTCGCGGAGCAGGCCGAGCGTGCGCCCGGTGAGATGGTAGGTGCCGAGCGCGTGCTCGAAGCGCGAGTGCGTGGCGCCGGGATAGACGAGAAACGCGAGACCCAGCTGGCGCACGTAGCGCAGCCGCTGAAACACCGCGGTGTCGACGAGCCGCATGGCATCCGCGTCGAGCGGAATGTTGTTCCAGAGCGGATCGCGAACGATCGTCACGTGCGCGTTCGTCTCATCCGCGCGGGCCCGCGTCGCGCACGGCCGGGTCCACGCCGCTTGCGAACTGCTCGAAATTCCTGGCGAACATCTGTGCGAGCGTGTGCGCCTGCGCATCGTACGCCGCGGGAACCGCCCACGTGCTCCTGGGCGAGAGCAGCGCGCCGGGCACGTCGCGTATGGACGTCGGGACTGCGAGCCCGAACATCGGATCGGTGGTCGTGGGTGCGCCGGTGAGCTCGCCCGCGAGCGCGGCGCGAACCATCGCGCGCGTGTGGCCGAGCTTCATGCGCGTGCCCACGCCGTACGGGCCGCCCGTCCACCCCGTATTCACGAGCCAGACCTGCGCATTGTGCTGCTCGAGCAACTTCCCGAGCATCTGCGCGTAGCGCGACGGATGCCACACGAGAAAGACGGCGCCGAAGCACGCGCTGAACGTCGCCTGCGGCTCCTTCACTCCGCGCTCCGTGCCCGCGACCTTCGCGGTGTAGCCGGAGAGGAAATAGTACATCGCCTGCTCGCGCGTGAGCGCAGCGATGGGCGGGAGCACGCCGAACGCATCCGCCGTGAGAAAGACGACGTGGCGCGGATGTCCCGCGCGTCCGCCGGCGACGTGGCGCTTGATGTAGTGCATCGGGTAGCTCGCGCGCGTGTTCTCCGTGATCGACATGTTCGCGAAGTCCACCTGGCGCGACACGGGATCGAGCACCGTATTCTCGAGAATCGTTCCGAACATCTGGGTGGTGCGATAGATCTCGGGCTCGCCGTCGGCCGAGAGGTTGATCGCTTTCGCGTAGCACCCGCCTTCGAAGTTGAAGATGCCGTGCTCGCTCCATCCGTGCTCGTCATCCCCCACGAGAAAGCGGTGCGGATCCGCGGAGAGCGTGGTCTTGCCGGTGCCCGAAAGGCCGAAGAAGAGTGCCGTGTCACCCTGCTCGCCCACGTTGGCGGAGCAGTGCATCGGCAGCACGTTCTCTTTCGGCATCAGGTAGTTCATGACGGTGAAGATCGACTTCTTGAGCTCGCCCGCGTAGCGCGTACCTCCGATGAGGATCGTGCGCTTCGCGAAGCTCAGCACGATGAAGGTGCTGCTGCGCGTACCGTGGCGCTTGGGATCCGCCTGCATCTCCGGCGCGTGCAGCACGGTGAAGTTCGGGGCGAAGCTCGCCAGATCGCCGACGGTGGGCCGGAGGAACATGTTCCTGACGAACTGCATGTGCCACGCATTCGGGCTGACGAAGCGCACGGACAGGCGATGCACCGGATCGGCGCCCGCCCACAGGTCCTGCACGAACAAGTCGCTGCTCGCGTCGAGATACTTTCGCACATCGGCGAGCAGCACCTCGAAATACTCGGGGGAGATGGGCTGATTCACCTTTCCCCACCAGACATCCTGCGCGATGTCGGGATCCTCGACCACGAACTTGTCGTTCGGTGAGCGGCCCGTGTGCGGAGACGTGACCGCGACGAACGGCCCCATGTCCGCGAGCAGTCCTTCATCCCGTCGCACCGCCTGCTGGATCAGCTCCGGAGCGACCAGATTCCAGTGCACGCATCCACTCGGCCGCAGCCCCTGCTGCGCAAGGCTGCGATTCTCGGAACGGGTGGGAGCAGTAGGGGTGGGAGCCGCGTGAGTAGTCATATGGTGAACGAGTCCGGTGAATGCAGTGTGGTCGGTGCCGACGATTGATCAACGAGCCGCGGCCTCGTGCTGCTGCGCGTCGATGACGGCCACGGCCGCCATGTTCACGATGTCCTGCACGTCCGCGCCTTCCTCGAGCACGTGCACCGGTCGGCGCATGCCGACGAGAATCGGTCCGATCGCCGTCGCACCGCCCAGATGGTTCAGCAACTTGTAGGCGATGTTGCCGGCGCTCAGGTTCGGAAAGATGAGCACGTTCGCACGTTCCGTCAGGGTGCTGAAGGGGTACATCGTCTTGAGCCTGCGCTCATCGACTGCCGTGTCGGCTTGCATTTCGCCGTCCACCATGAGTGCAGGGTTGCGCGCCCGGAGCAGCTCCACGGCGTGTGCGACCTTCCTGGCTTCGGGATGCTGCACGGAGCCGAAGTTCGAGAACGAGAGCAACGCGACGTGCGGCTCGATGCCGAAGGTGCGCACGAGGCGCGCGGCGCCTTCCGCGATCTGCGCCAGCTGCTCGGCGGTGGGATCGATGTTCACCGTGGTGTCGCCGCAGAAGACGACGTGCCGCTCGAACACGAGCATGTACAATCCGCTCACGATCCCGACTTCGGGCTGCGCACCGATCACCTGGAGCGCGGGACGGATGGTCTCCGGGTAGTGCATGTTGACCCCGGACACCAGCGCATCGGCGTGGCCCAGCGCGACCATGACGCTTCCGAAGTAGTTGGCGTTGAGCAGACGCTGATGTGCTTCAGCGAGACTCATGCCCTTGCGCTGCCGGCGCACGAAGAGAAACTCCGCGTATGCCTCGCGGTGCGGTGAGGCCACGGGGTCCTCGATCTCGATGTCCTCGATCGGGATCCGGCTGCCGGCCGCCACCTTCTCGATGAGGGCACGATTGCCGAGCAGAATGGGAAAGGCGATCTGCTCGTCGAGCAGAATGCGGGCGGCCTCGATGATCTTCGGGTCCTCGCCCTCGGGAAACACGACGCGCTTCGGACTCTGCATCGCGCGGCTCATGATCCCGCGCATGATGCCGCGCGCACGCCCCAGCCGCGTCTCGAGCGCCACGCGGTAGTCGTCGAGATCGATGAAGTGCGTGGCGACGCCCGTGGCAACCGCCGCCCACGCGACTGCCGGCGCCACCCAGAGCAGCACGCGCGGGTCGAACGCGTACGGGATGATGTAGTCGGTCCCGAACGTCACGGATGACAAGCCGTACAGCCGCGCGACGCTGTCCGGCACGCCCTGCTTGGCGAGCGACGCGAGGGCGCGCGTGGCGGCCATCTTCATCTCTTCGTTGATCTGCGTCGCGCGCACGTCGAGGGCGCCGCGGAAGATGAACGGAAATCCGAGAACGTTGTTGACCTGATTGGGATAGTCGGAGCGGCCGGTCGCGATGATCGCGTCGCTCCGCACCGCGCGCACCTCGTGCGGAAGAATCTCGGGAACGGGGTTCGCGAGCGCGAAGATGATCGGCCGCTCCGCCATCCCCGCGATCATCGCGCCGGTGATCGCGCCCCCTGCCGAGAGCCCGACGAACACGTCCGCGCCCACGAGCGCCTCGGTGATGGTGCGCATCGGCGTCTCGCGCGCGAAGCGTGCCTTGTACGGATCCATCGCGACCGTGCGACCCGCGTACACCACGCCGTGGAGATCGCTCATCGTGATGTTCTCGCGCTTCACGCCGAGCCGAACGTAGTGCTCCGCGGTGGACAGCGCCGCGGCGCCTGCGCCCGAGAACACGACGCGCACATCCGCGATGTTCTTCGTCACGAGCTCGAGCGCGTTCAGGAGCGCGGCACCCGAGATGATCGCGGTCCCGTGCTGGTCGTCGTGAAAGACCGGAATCCTGAGCGCCTCGCGCAGCGTTTGCTCGACGTAGAAGCAGTCGGGGGCGCGGATGTCCTCGAGATTGATCCCGCCCACGGTCGGCTCGAGGAGCTTGCAGAAGGTGATGAGGTCATCCGGGACGTCGGAGCCCACCTCGATGTCGAAGACGTCGAGATCGGCGAATTGCTTGAAGAGATTCGCCTTGCCTTCCATCACCGGCTTCGAGGCGAGCGCGCCGATGTTGCCAAGCCCGAGCACGGCCGTACCGTTCGTCACGACGGCAACGAGATTTCCCTTTGCCGTGTACTTGTACGCCTCTTCCGCGCTGCGCTGAATCTCGAGACACGGCTCGGCCACGCCGGGCGAGTACGCCAGCGACAGGTCGCGTTGATTGTCGAGCGGTTTGGTGGGTACGACGGCGATTTTTCCGGGCCGTCCACGTGCGTGATAGTCGAGCGCGTCCTCCCGATCGTAACTCATGGAGGGAAGCTAATGACGGGAGTTCCGCGATGTCAGCAGCGCCCGTAGCTTATCGCGCGGAGGAATCACGTGTCGACAACATCTGAGTCACCCGCGCGCCGCGTGCTCGTGCGCAATCTGGCGATCGCGATCGTGCTCGTCGGGCTGTCGCTGCTCGCCGACGGCTGGGTTGCGGAGCACGTGCGATTCGGGCGCGTGTACGAGACCGATTGGGGGCGCATGCTGCGCAACTTCGGCTATCTCCCATTCTGGATGCTCGCGGCCATCGCGCTCGCGCTGCACGATCGCGGGAGGAGGGATTGGTGGCGGCGCGGCGCGCTGCTGCTCGCGGCGCCCGCCGTGGCGGGAATCGTGGGCGAGCTGCTCAAGATCACGGTACGACGCATGCGGCCGCCGGATGTGGGGAGTGCGTATGCATTCCGCGCGTTCAGCGACCATCCGCTCAGCTCGCGCGGGCTGGGCTTTCCGAGCAGTCATGCGGTGGTCGCCTTCGGTGCCGCGGCGATTCTCTCGCGCATGTTTCCGCGCGCCCGCGTCGTGTGGTACGCGGCGGCCGTGGGCTGCGCGGTGAGCCGCCTGCTCGCGCATGCGCACTACCTGAGCGACGTCGTGGCCGCGGCGCTCATCGGGATTGCGGTGGCTGCGCTGCTGTGGCGCTACCGGGCTCCGTCATTCCGATCGTGAAGGTCGAGCCCACGCCCACTTCGCTGGTCATGGTGAGCGTGAATCCCATCTGCTCGCAGAGCGCGCGCGAGATCGCCAGACCGAGTCCGGTTCCGCCGTAGAGACGCGCGGTTCCGGTATCCGCCTGCTCGAACGTTTCGAAGATTCTCGCGGCGCGCTCGGGCGAGATCCCGATGCCGGTATCGCGCACCTCGATGCGCAGCGGCTCCCCGGTTGGACTGCACACGACGGCCGCGGTGATGCTCCCGCTCTCCGTGAACTTGATCGCGTTGGAGAGCTGATTGAGCACGATTTGCCGGAGCCGGAGCTCGTCGGCGCGAACGTAGAGCGAGTGCCCCGGCAGCTCGGCGATGACCTGCACGCCGGGCCGCGCCTGCCGCTCGCACTGCGCCTTGAGATCGCGGATCATGGCATCGAGTCGCACCGTCGACATCGTGATCTCCATCCGCCCCGCCTCGATCTTCGCGATGTCCAGCACATCATCGATGAGGCGAAGGAGCGCCACGCCGTTCTCGCGGATGCGATCGAGATACGTGAGGTCGCTGGCTTCGAGGCTCTTCGAGCGGTTGCGCTTGAGCACGTTCGCGAAGCCGATGATCGAGTTGAGCGGCGTGCGAAGCTCGTGACTCATCGTCTCGAGAAACTCGCTTTTGGCCCGGCTGGCGCGCTCCGCCTCCTGCTTCGCGAGCTCGAGGGCGGCCGCCGCATTCTTGCGATCCGTGACATCGGCCGAAGTGCCCGCAGCCCTGAGCGGCCGGCCATCCGCTGCACGCTCGACGATACGTCCCTTCGACTCTATCCAGCGCCATGCCCCGGTTGCATCGCGAAGCCGATACTCCGCGTGGTGCGACTCGCTCTTTCCCTCCAGGAAATCGCGAAAGCTCTCGTAGGTGATCTTCTGATCGTCCGGATGAGCGATCTCGGCCCAGTGCGCGAGCGACGAATCGAACGGCGCTTCCTCGTAGCCGAGCATCGTGCTCCAGCCGGCGCTGCGGTAGACCACTCCCGTGACGCAGTCGTAGTCCCACACGAACTGGCCCGCACCGTCCAGTGCCGACTGCAGGCGCTGTTCGCGAGTGACGGCGGCCTCCAAAGCCGACGTTCTCTCGCGATCGGAAGCGGAAGCCCTGCTTGTGAGAGGCCGTGAAGGTTCCATTCACTCCATCGTCGGATGCAAACGAATGAACTCGAGTGTTGCGCAGCGATCAACCCGCCGCGAACCCTCGCAACAGGTGCAGCATGCAGCTGTCGGTGAGCATGTCGTTGTCGAGCTTCGGCGTCTCGAGCACCTTCGGCACGCGCGTCAGACGCGGATCCATCATGATGCGGCGGAACGGCTCCTCGCCGAGCGAGCCGAACCCGATCAGAGCGTGCCGGTCGCGACGCGATGCGAACGGCGTCTTCGAGTCGTTGAGATGCATCGCGCGCAGTCGCTCCCATCCGAGCGCGTCCTCGAATTGCTTCCAGACGTCGTCGTACGCATGCACCAGGTCATAGCCGGCCGAATGGATGTGGCAGCTGTCGACGCAGACGCCAATGCGCGAGCGGTACGGCTCCGACACGAGGCCGATGATGGTGGCCAGCTCTTCGAACGTGGCGCCGAGCGATGTGCCGGAGCCGGCGGTGGTCTCCAGGCAGAGCACCGTATCGCCGGGCGCGCGCGCGAGCGACTCCGCGATCGCGTCGGCATTCCGCGCGATGCCGCTCTCGCGATCGTCCATGTAATTGCCGGGATGCGACACGAGGTAGGTGAGGCCGAGTGCCGCGCATCGCTGGAGCTCGCACACGAACGACTCGATCGACTTGCGGCGAAGCGCTTCGTCGGGGCTCGCGAGATTGATGAGATACGAATCGTGCGCAATCGTGACCTCGACCCCCGTGAGTGCGAGCGCGGCGCGGAACTCATCCCGCTCGCAGTCGTCGCACTCGCGCTCCGCCCAGCGGTTCGCCTGCTTCGTGAAGATCTGCATCGCGGTCGCCCGCAGCGCGCGCGCGCGGCGGAGCGGCGGGCACTCCGCCGGCGGCAGACACGTGTGCACCGAGAAGATGATCCATCACTGGCTCGGGCGCAGAAAATCCATCGGATCGACCGCGTGCCCTTGCGGCCGCAGCTCGAAGTGCAGATGCGCGGGAAGGTCGGGGTCCGACGTGCCGACGTAGCCGATCACCTGTCCCTTCGTCACCACCGCGCCCTTCTCCGTCGTAATCTTGCTCAACGATCCGTAGACGGAATAGTCGCCACCGGGGTGCTGCACGATGACGGTGAGTCCGTAGGTGCCGAACTGATCCGCCACGAGCACCTTTCCGGCCGCGACCGCGTGTACCTCGGTGCCCGACGCCGCCTTGATGCCGATGCCGTTCCAGCGGACGGTCGTGTTATTGGGATTCACGACGCGCCCGAAGTTGTAGAGAATCGCTCCGTGCACGGGCCAGTCCATCGAGCCCGCCCCCTTGCTGATCGTGCTCGCGGATCGCGACGCACCGGGCGAGGTCCGCTCCGCGCGCAGACGCGCCGACTCGAGATTCGCGATGACGCTGCTCAGCCGCGACTCGTCGCGCGAGATCGCCTGCAGCCGCGCGTCGGTGTCGTGCGCGCGGCGCTTCGCGTGCGCGAGACTGCGCGACTGCTCCAGCCGCAGAGTCTTGAGGCGATCCTCCTCCTCGGCCTTCTCATCGAGGTTGAGCTTGATGCTCTCCTGGAAGCGCACGAGGTTGGCGCGCTGATGGTTGATCTGATTGCGCAGATCCTCCACCCGATGCACGAGTGTCTGGTCGCGCACGGCGAGCAGGTGCAGATACTTGTATCGGGCCAGCAGCTCGCCGAAGCTCCGCGCGGACAGCAGCACCTGGAAGTCGAAGAGCGGCCCGCGCTTGAAGATGTCCACGAGCCGCCGCCGCAGCGTCGCCTGCTTGACGGTGATCTCGTCCTGCGCACGCACGAGATCGGAGGTGGTGGTGCCGACTTCGCTCGAGATCGCGTCGAGCTGCGCGTCGAGCGAATGCATGACGCGCGCGGTGACATCGGCCTCGCGGTCGAGCGTCTCCACTTCCTCGGAGAGATCGTGCACGGTGTTCTGCAGGCTGGTGCGTCGCCGCTGCAGCTCCTCGCGCTCGTTCTTGAGCGCCTCCAGCCGCGCCTTCTCGTCCTTGATCCGCTGTTCCGCGCCCTTCTGGTCGGCATTCTGCTGGCCCCGCACCGCTGGCGCGGCGGAGAACAGCAGCGCGAGTATCAGTGCCGCGCGCGCGCTCAGACGCGGCGTAGGTGCCTCCCGACGGACAGCGCGCTGCCGAGCAGTCCGATGATGCCACCGCCGATCACGCCGAGCGCCGCGACGCCGGGATCGAAGAAGGTCGTCTGGATGAGGCTGTGGCTGATGACGGAGCTCGCGCCCCACGTGAGCAGAAGCGCAAGCAACCCGCCGATGATTCCCTTCAGAAAGCCATCGAGGAGAAAGGGCCGTCTGACGAAGGCGTCGGTCGCGCCCACGAGGCGCATGATCGAGATCTCGCGCTCGCGCGCGAGAACCGTCATGCGAATGGTCGTGCCGATGATGATCACCGCGACCGCGGCGAACAGGGACCCGAGCGCGATGCCGGCGGCTCCCGCAATGTTGCGGATGTCGTACAACTTCTTCACCCAGTCTTCGCCGTACCGCACGTCATCGACGAACGGATACGTCTGGATGCGCTGCGTCACTTCCTTCACGGTCCTGGGATCGCGATGGCCTTCCTTGAGCCGTACCTCGATGGAAGGCGGAAGAAAGCTCGCGTCGAACACATCCTGGAACTCGGGAAGCTCGGCGCGCGCGCGTGCGAGCGCCTGCTCCGGCGATACCTCCTGCACCTGCGCGACCTCGGGGAAGCTCGAGATGTCCGCCATCGCGGTGCTCACCGCTTCGGGCAGCGTGCCGTCCGCGAGGAAGGCGACGATCTCGACGTGCTCCTCCACGCCGCGGAGCGCGCGATCGACGTTGAGCACGAGCAGCCCGAACAAGCCGAAAGCGAAGAGGCTGAACGCGATCGTGACGACGCTGAGAGCGCTGAGCAGCGGCGAGCGGCGCACGCCGAGCATGACCTCGCGAAGAGTCAGCGGCATCAGGCGGGGGACGGTGTGGTGACGACGCCGGCGCCGTTCCCTTCGGCCGAGTCGAACACGAGCTGTCCGCGATTCACCTCGATCACGCGGTATTCGTTCCGCTTCACCAGCTCGAGATTGTGCGTCGCCATGAGCACGGCGGTTCCGGCGGCATTGATGTCGCGCAGCAGCTGGAACACGCCTCGCGTGGCGCGGTCATCGAGGTTGCCCGTGGGCTCGTCCGCAACGAGGAGCACCGGATCGTTCACGAGCGCGCGCGCGATGGCGACGCGCTGCTGCTCGCCGCCCGAGAGCTCCTTCGGATAGCTCGTGCCCTTGCTCGCGAGTCCCACCTGCGTGAGCAGCCGGCTCACGCGCGCCGAGATCGCATCGCGAGGCGCGCCCGTGACCTCGAGCGCGAAGGCCACGTTCTGTTCGGCCGTGCGATCCTCGAGCAGCCGGAAATCCTGGAAGACCACGCCGATCTTGCGGCGCAATCGTGGAATCTCCGCGCGGGGGAGCCCGGAGGTGAGGCTTCCGCCCACGCGCACCTCGCCGGCCGTGGGCGTCTCCTCCACGATCACGAGCCGAAGAATGGTGGACTTGCCCGCGCCGCTCGGTCCCGTGAGAAAGGCGAACTCACCCTTGTTCACGCGAAACGTCACGTCCTGGAGAGCGAGTCCAGTGCGCGGATATTCCTTGACCACGTGCGAAAAGCGGATCATTGGCGGAGCGCGCTCGGTGGGGGAAAAGCAAAAGATGGCGAGCGGTACGATTACAGGAAGATACACGCGTGACGGCGGCGCATGTCACTCGTGCGCGCCGCGGCCGCGCGGCTCAACCGCGCAGCGCCCGATCGAGATCCGCGATGATGTCGTCGGGATCCTCGATGCCCACGCTGATGCGAAGAAAACCATCCGGCACTCCGAGCGCCGTGCGCTCGCTCCCGGAGAGATGCGCGTGCGACGAGAAGCGCGGCTCCGAGACGATCGTGTCCACGCCGCCGAGGCTCGGCGCGTGCGTGATGAGCCGGAGGTGACGCGACCGCCTCATCGTGGGCGAGCGCCTCGCGGCCGCCGTGCACGGCGAGCGTCGCGAGCGCGTGCGGTTTGCTGCTGTGTGTCACCGGCTGCTCCAGAACGGGGCTAGACGAGTCCTGGATCGCGTGGCGTGCCGTACGCCGCCTTCACGAGCGTCACGATCTCGGAGGGCGACGCACCGGCGACATCGCGCAGGATTACGTCGCCGCGGGGGAGCGAGTCATCGATGCGCACGGTGGCGAGCTCCTGCCGCCGCGGCCCGTGCACCCATACGAGCTCGCCATCGCTGATCAGCCGCATGCGCGCATCGTCGCTGCGCATGCGCACTTCGGTGCCGCGGTCGGCGTCACCCGCGCGCGTCGCGATCAGCTGCGCCACGCGGAGCGGCGCGTTGAACCGCTCGCTCACGTCACCGCGCCAACCACGACGTATCCTCCGTCCAGCTCCATCGCGAGCCGGCGGCGGCAGAGCGCGCCGAGCACGCGCTCCACCTGCTCGGGCTCGATCTCGGCCTCGCGGGCGAGGTCGACGGCCATCGCGCGCCCCAGGCGAAGCATGGCTTCCCACGCGCGTCGCTCCGGATCGTCCACCGTGCCCACGAGCACCACGGTGCCGTCCTCGGCCTGCGCCACGATCGCGAGCCCGTGTCGCTCGAGTACCGTTTCGATCGCGTCGAGATGCGAATCGCTCACACCACGAAAGAGGAAGTACGCATCGCGCGGCGCGTTCGCATCGGCGTAGCGCATGAGCAGCTTGGCGACGATCTCGTCCGCGCACGAGTAGTCGAGAAGACCGACGTGCGAGAAGTCGATGACGGTGAGGGAACGGTCGCCGAGCTCCGACAACTGTTTTTCGATGCCGTCCCGCACGGCGGCGCCCGTGGGACGCGTGACGAGATCGGAATAGAGATCGCACACGGTGCGGCGAAGCACGGTGCTGAGGTCGATGTGGTTGATCACCGGTCGGTAATCCGCTCCGGTATGGTTATCTGCATCTGTGCCCCTGGAAACGGCGGTAGCTTCTCTTCGAGCGGGACATCCTCATCCCAGCTCGGAACGATCGCGATGCGTGCGGTGCCGGAGCGAACGGACAGCTTGCCGTCCCACCGGCCGATATAGCGACGGACGCCGGCGAGTCCCTGCCCGCGTCCCGGATCCCTGAAGCGGCTCACGCCGCGAATGACTGCTTCCTCGAGCGCCATGCCGTCGTCCCAGCGATCGCTCATGCGACGGCCCTGCGCGCTCTCGAGCGACTGGCGAAAGCCGACGCCCGCATCGCACACCGCGATGACCACGACGCGACGGCCCAGCCGCTTCTGCCAGCGATACGTTTGCACGGCTACCCAGCCGCCGCGTCCTGCATGTTCGACGATGTTCTGACACGCCTCCGAGAGCGTCATCGCGAAGCCCATCGTCGCCTTCGCGTCGATGTTGAGCTCCTTCACGAGAATCGATGCCGACTTCTGCTGGATGCGGCCGACGACCTCGTGCACGTCCTCGCTCTTCGCGACCGGCGTGATCTCGAGCAGCACGTCGGACTCGCCGCTGGCACGCGCGCGATGCGTGGTGCCGTGCATCTCGAACAGCTCCTCGGCGTGCTTGAAGAAGCCGGTGCGCGCCCAGTACGAGCCCGTCTCCTCCGATTCGGGCGACACGAGCGCGGGCTTCTCCGCGCGCGTCTGCGCGACCGTGAGCAGCGCGGTGAGGCCGTACGGAGATGCCCAGCGCGTGTGGCGTCCGTCGAGCAGCACCTTCTCATCGAGCGGCACCGGGGCGAGATGCTCGAGCACCGCTTCGAATGTCCGCTCGTCGAGCGAAGGGGGAAGATTGATGACGGTGGTCATTGCGTGATCAGCTCCCCGCGCAGATGACGGGTGAGCCCCGCGGCACCGCGAAAGTTCACGTTGCGCGCCGCCGCCGCATGCGCCGCGCGCATTGCGGTGGCGATGTCGTCGCCCGCCAGCAGACGTGAGAAGTACGTCGCGCCCCACACGTCGCCGCAGCCGGTGGGATCGCCGCTGTCGAAGGTCACCGGTACCGGAACGAGCGCGGTGCGCAGCGGGCCGACGTCGCCGATCGCCTTGGTGGACGCGTCCAGATCGTTTATGCGATCGAATCCCGGCGCCGCGAAGTAGACGGCGCCGCGCGAGCCGAGCGTCACGGTCAGGCAGCGCACGCCCGCCGTCATCGCGATGGCAGCGAGCTCCATCGGGTCGCGCGCGACCGCTTTCACCTCGTCCTCGTTCATCTGCAGCAGGTCGAAGCAGCGGCACCACTGATCGAAGCTCGGGAGCGGCTGCACCACGCGCCATCCGTCGGGCTGCAATGCGTGCACGCGCATGTGCAGATCGCAGTAGACCGGTCCCGCGAGGTTCTGGCGGATGAGCTGGCAGGTCTCGAGATCGAGCTCCCACCCGCTCATGAAGTTGATGTAGAGCGCATCGATGTCGCGAAGCAGCGGCTTGAGGCCGAGCCAGCTCCATCCCGGCAGCCCGCCCGTGAGCTTCTCGGCCCGGCGCTCGCTCGTTTCATAGCGAAGCTCGACGCGATTGTTCGGGTACGGCACGCCGATGAGCGCCGCATCCGGCGCGACGTGGCTCAGCGTCGCGATGAACTCGCGCGCGCGGGGCGCGAGATCGTCGCCCACCTTCACGAGCGGCACGATCTCCCAGTCGTCGGCGAGGCTCGCGTCGAGCGCACTCAGCGCGTATGCGCATCCGCCCCATTCGGTCACCGGCTCCGAGCGCGGATCGCGACCGTAAATGGTGTCCCACACGAAGGTGCTAATGACGCCGAGTCGCTTGCGACGCATCATCTCAGACAGCCCCAAGGCGTTGCTGCTTGAACGTCGCGACAGCACCGACCATGCCGGCGCTGCTGCGAAGCGTACCAGCGACGATGCGGCAGGCATCCACGGCCGGACGGAACGCGCGGCGCTTGACCTCCGCGCGCAACGGCTCGAACAGTGGCTCGCCGGCCTGCGTGACTCCGCCCGTGATCACGACGACATCCGGATTCAGGATGTTGAGCATGTTGCCGACGCCCGTGCCGAGGAAGCGAGCAGTGTCGCGCACGACCTCGAGCGCGAGCGCGTCGCCCGCGTGCGCGGCGGCATAGACTGTTGCGGCGGTGAGCTCGTCCAGTCGTCCGTCCACCATGCGGCGCAAGCTCGAGACCTCATCGCGCTCGAGCGCCTCGCGCGCACGCGCCGCGATCGCCGGTCCCGACGCATAGGCCTCGAGGCAGCCGTAGTTGCCGCAGCGGCAATAGCGTCCCGTGGAATCGATGGTCGTGTGCCCGATCTCTCCCGCAACATCCGACGAGCCGTGATAGAGCACGCCGTTCATGATGATCCCGCCGCCGATCCCGGTGCCGATCGTGATGCCGACGACGTTCTTCGCACCCTGCGCGGCACCCTTCCACCACTCGCCGATCGTCGCGCAATTCGCGTCGTTGTCGAGCGCGACCGGGAGCCCCGTGCGCTCGGCGATCGAGTCGCGCAGCGGGAAATCCCGCCAACCGAGATTCGGCGCAACGACTACCACGCCGCGCTCGCGGTCGAGGGGGCCGGGAGCACCGACGCCGATTCCCAGAAAGTCTTCTTCGCGCGCTTTTTCGGTCGCCATCACGTCCGCGATGACTTCCGCCACCATCGTCGCGATGCGATGCACGACCGCTTCGGCCCCGAGCTCGGCGTGCGTGGAGGCGTGACGCACCGCGAGCTGCCTGGTCCCGTCCTCTGGCATCGCGCCGACCACGATGTTGGTCCCGCCCAGGTCGACGCCGACGATGTACTTCGTGCGCTCGCTGCTCATGCGCGCATCTCCATCACGTCAGCAGCCACTGAGCACCTCATCCACCGCGATCGCGACCGCGTCCACGCCGAGCTCGCGCATGCAGCGCCAGTGCCCGAGCGGGCAGCGGGGAGGACCGTGGTGATGACAGGGGCGGCAGGCAAGCGCGTCGAGTCCCAGGGAGATGGAGTTGGGAGCCAGCGGACCGAAGCCAAACGCTTCGACCGTCGGACCAAAAATAGTGATAGTGGGCGTGCCCATTGCGGAAGCCAGATGCTGCGGCGCCGAGTCGTTAGTAACCAGCAACTTCGCACGTCCTATCAATTCGGCTGAGGCAAGCAACGTCAACGATGCCGTCCCGTCAACCACCCCTTGCGCGCCGGAAAATTCAGCGATAGATGCGGCGTCCGAACTGTCCGAAGATCCGCCAATGATTGCCAGGCGGTAGCGCGCAGCAAGACGTTTCGCGAGCTCCGCATAGCCGGGCCAGCGCTTGGTCGCCCAGACGCTTCCGGGCGCGAGCGCAACGAGCGGACGGGAGTCCGTGGCCGCGCCGAGCAGCGCATCCACGGCCGCGCGCTCCTCGCGACCGGGGAAAAGCTTCGGTCGCGGCGTCTCGCCGTCGCTCTGCTCGGGGCACGCCAGCCTCCATAGGCGCTCGGCGTGATGCCGATCTTCGCGATACGGCACGCGCGCGGTGTAGAGCGTCTGTCCGGCCGAGCCCTCGAACCCCACCCGTTGCGTGTAGCCCGCCGCAAGTGCGAGCGCGCCGCTCCGCGCCGAACGCTGGGCGAGATACGCGATCGCCGGCGGCGCGCCCTCGCGCGCATCGGGCGCGCGCACGCGCTGCGCGAGGCGGCGAAAGCCGCTCAGCCCCGCGTCCGCGCCTCTCTTGTCGTACACGAAGAGCTCGTGAATGTCTGGATTGCGAGCCAGGAGTGGCGCCGACGCGGGCGTCACGACCACATCCACCGGGCCTCGCGTGGCGAGCTCCGCGATGAGCGGGGTGGTGAGCACGGTGTCGCCGAGAAAGCTGGTCTGGACGACCAGCTGGTGTTGGCCCGTCGCGCGAGCGAGGGCCATCAATCCACCTGGAGTACCGCGAGAAACGCTTCCTGCGGGATCTCGACCGACCCCACCTGCTTCATCCGCTTCTTTCCTTCCTTCTGCTTCTCCAGAAGCTTCCGCTTGCGCGAGATGTCGCCGCCGTAGCACTTCGCGAGCACGTCCTTGCGCAGCGCCTTCACCGAGCTGCGCGCGATGATCTTGTTGCCGATCGCCGCCTGGATCGCGACCTCGAACAGCTGGCGCGGGATCAGCTCCTTCAGCTTGTCGGCGATCTTCCGGCCCCAATCGTACGACTTGTCGCGGTGGATGATCACCGAGAACGCGTCGATCGGATCGCCGTTGATCAGCATCTCGAGCTTCACGAGATCGCTCTCGCGGTAGTCGAGCATGTCGTAGTCGAGGCTCGCGTAGCCGCGGCTGATCGTCTTGAGCTTGTCGAAGAAGTCGAGGATGATCTCGCCGAGCGGAAACTCGAAGTCGAACTCGACGCGCGCCGTATCGAGGTACGACATGTTCTTGTAGACGCCACGCCGCTCCGTAGCGAGCGCCATGATCGGTCCGATGTACTCGGAGGGCGCCATGATGCGCGCCTTCACGAACGGCTCCTCGATGCGCGAGATGAGCCCCGCGTCCGGGAGCTTGGCGGGACTCTCCAGCAGCACCATCGACCCGTCGGTGAGATAGACGTGGTACTCGACGCTCGGCACCGTCGTGACGAGATCCAGATCGAACTCGCGCTCGAGCCGCTCCTGCACGATCTCCATGTGCAGCAGCCCGAGAAAGCCGCAGCGAAAGCCGAAGCCGAGCGCGGTAGATGTCTCAGGCTCGTAGTTCAGCGACGCATCGTTGAGCTGCAGCTTCTCGAGAGCATCGCGAAGCCCTTCGTACTGCGTGGTGTCGGTGGGGTAGAGTCCCGAGAACACCATCGAGTGCACGTCCTTGTAGCCGGGAAGCGGCTCGACGTCGGGCTTGCTCGCATCGAACACCGTGTCGCCGGCCCGCGTCTCCTTCACCGTGCGCACGTTGGCGACGACGAAGCCGACCTCGCCGGGGCCGAGCGAGTCGGTCTCGACCTGGCGCAGCTGGTTGTAGCCCACCTGCGCTACCTCGTACGACTGTCCCGAGCCGGCGGCGAAGCGGATCTGCATCCCCGGCGCGAGCACGCCGTCGATCACGCGCACGCTCGGCACCGCGCCGCGATACCGATCGTAGTACGAATCGTAGATCAGCGCCCGGAGCGGTGCGTCCGCATCGCCTTCGGGCGGCGGCACGCGCCGAACGATGGCCTCCAGCAGCTCCGGAATTCCGAGCCCTTCCTTGGCGCTCACGAGCAGAATGTCGTCGACGTCGGCGCCGATCAGCTCGTGGAGCTCCTGCTTGCGGCGCTCCGGCTCGGCGCCCGGCAGATCGATCTTGTTGAGAATCGGAATGATCTCGAGCCCGGCATCGAGCGCGAGAAAGAGATTCGAGAGCGTCTGCGCCTGGATGCCCTGCGACGCGTCCACCACGAGGATCGCGCCCTCGCACGCGGCGAGCGAGCGCGAGACTTCGTAGGTGAAGTCGACGTGTCCGGGCGTGTCGATGAGGTTGAACTCGTACGACTCGCCGCTCTGCGCGTTGTAGGTCATGCGCACGGCGTTGAGCTTGATCGTGATGCCGCGCTCGCGCTCGAGATCGAGCGTGTCGAGCACCTGCGCCTTCATCTCGCGCTTCTGCAGCATGCCCGTGGCCTCGATCAACCGGTCGGCGAGCGTCGACTTGCCGTGGTCGATGTGCGCGACGATGCAGAAGTTGCGGATGTGATCGAGCTTCAACGGTGATCCGGGTCGTGAGGATGGGGGATCAGAAAATATAACGGCCTCGACACGTCTCCGTCGGTCACGTGACAGTTGGATTTGACTTTGACGGCGCCTAGCTTGCTCACTTCAATGGATACGGCACGCGCGACGCGCGCCGATCTGCTCGACCCCGCAACCATCGCGGCGCTCGGTCGGATCGAGGTCACTGCACGGTGGATCGTCGACGGCTTCCTTTCCGGGCTGCATCGGTCGCCACGGAAGGGATTTTCGGTGGAGTTCGCCGAGCATCGCCCGTATCAGGCGGGCGATGAGCCTCGTCACGTCGATTGGAAGCTCGCCGCGCGCGCCGACCGCTGGGCGGTGAAGCAGTACGAGGAAGAAACCAATCTGCGCGCGACGGTCGTGCTGGACGTGAGCCGCTCGATGGCGTGGAGCGGGGCTCCGGCGCGCCTCACCAAGCTCGCGTACGCGGAACGCCTCGCGGCGGCGATCGCGCTGTTGTTTTTGCGACAGCGAGACGCGGTAGGACTCGTGCGCTTCGATGATGTCGTGCGCTCGTCGGTGCCGCCGCGTGTGCGCACGGGGCAGTGGGTGCGCCTCGTCGCCGCGCTCGAGGAGCCCGGCGCGGGGAGCGCGTCGCACGCCGCGGATGCGCTCGAGGCCGCAGGACGGCTGATCGCGCGACGTGGCATGGTCGTGCTCATCTCCGATCTCCTCATGGATCGCGCTGACGTCGTGGCCACCGTGCGCGGGCTCAGAAACGCGGGCCACCAGGCGGTCGTGCTGCACGTGCTCGACCCTGCGGAGCTCGACCTGCCGCAATCCAACGAGGCGCTCTTCGTGGACCCGGAGAGCGGCGTCGAGGTCGCGACCACGGTGGCCGATGTGCGCGCGGCGTATCAGGCGACCGTGCGCGAGGCACTGGCCGAATGGCGGCGATCACTCACGTCGTACGGCGCGTCGTACGAGCCGGTGATCACGGATGCGCCATTCGGCGTGCCGCTCAGGCGCGCGTTCTCCGCGCGCCAGGAGGCGCCGTAGTGGGATTTCTCGCGCCACTCTGGCTGCTCGCCGGCGCCGCGGCCGCCGTGCCGCTGCTCATCCACCTCATGCGCCGGCGCGCGGGCGCGCACATCGAGTTTCCCGCGGTGCGCTACCTCGTACGTGCGGAGCGCGAGCACAGCCGCGACCTGCGCCTGCGCAATCTGCTGCTGATGATTCTTCGTGTCGCGGCGGTGCTCCTCATCACTCTCGCCGCCGCGCATCCCATCATCCGCATGGCCGGTGCCGGCCACGCGCCCACCGCGCTCGCGATCGTGCTCGACAATTCGCTCAGCACCTCGGCCATCGCGGGTGGGCGCCCGGTGCTGCAGCAGCTGCAGGCCCGCGCGCGGGAGATCGTACGGCGTGCCTCATCCACCGATCGGCTCTGGCTCGTCACCGCGGATGGCGTGGTGCACGGCGGCACTCGCGACGCGGTGCTCGACGCTGCCGCGCACGCCGAGCCGTTCGGTGGCGCGGGCGATCTGCGCGCGGCGACCTCGCGCGCGGCGCTGCTCGCGCGTGCGGCGGCCTTCCCCGCGAAGGAGATCGCGGTGCTCACCGACGGTCAGGCCACGAGCTGGCGCGAGCCGCTCGCGCTCGGCGACGTCCCGCTGCACGCGTTCATGCCCGCCGCGCCCGCGCCCGCGAATCACGCGGTGGTTGCCGTGCGTGCGATTCCAGCGCGATGGACGCCGCGCGGCGCGGTGCGTGCGCGGCTCCTCGCGTCCGACTCGGCGACGTACCGCATCACCCTCGAGGGGCGCACGCTCGCGCGCGGAATCGCGGCGCGCGATGAAGAGATCGTGCTGCGCGCGGAGCCACCCGAGCGCGGATGGAATGCGGGCACTGTGGAGCTCGAGCCCGATGAGTTGCGTGCCGACGATGTGCGCCACTTCGCGGTGTGGATCGGCGCCGCCCCCGCGGTCGCGATCCATCCGCTCGCCGGCTCCTTCGCTCACAGCGCACTCGACGCCCTCGTACAGAGCGGGCGCGCCAGCACCGGAAACGACATGGCGGTGGTGCCCGCGGACGAGGCGACGAAGCTGCCCGCGCTCCTCATCGCACCCTCGGATCCGATCAAGCTCGGTGCCTCGAATCGTGCCCTCGAGCGGCTGGGCGTGCCGTGGCGCTTCGGCGCCGCGCAGCACGGCGAGTCCGTGGTGCGCGCGGTGGACAGCACGCGCGCGCTGGAAGGCGTCACGGTGAGCGTTCGCTACGCGCTGACGCGGGTCACCGGAGCCGAGCGCACGGACACCATCGCGACCGCGGGCGGTGCCCCGTGGATCGTCGCAGGGGCGCGCTACGTGCTCGTCGCCTCTCCGCTCGCACCGCCCGCGACGACATTCCCGCTGCACGCGTCGTTCGTCCCCTGGCTCGATGACATGCTTTCGCAGCGGTTGAGCGGGGAGGGCGGCATCCCGCAAGAAGTTGCGCCCGGCGAGCACATCGCGCGCCCCGCGGGCGTGGAGGCACTCGAGCTCCCCGAGGGCGGAATGACCAGGCTCACTGGTGACTCGCTCACCGCGCCCGCGCGCGCCGGAACCTATTTCTACCAGCGCGGCACCGCGCGAGTGGGCGCGCTCGTCGTGAACGCCGAGCCCTCCGAGTCCGAGCTCGCGCGACTGACGCCACAGGCGCTCGCGGTGAAGCTCGGCACGCGTGCCGCGACCGTCTTCACCGACAGCACCGCCTTCGGCGCGAGCGTGCTCACCGCTGCGCCCCAACGCCCGCTCGTGGCGCCTCTGCTGCTCATCGCGGCGATCACCCTTCTCGTCGAGACGCTCATCACGACTCCGGCACGCAGGAACGTTTCGTAAATGGCGCTTCCGCAGCTTCTCGATGCCGTCACCGCGCTCCCCTCGTATCGCGAGCTCCTCTCCAGACTTCCCTCGCTCGGCGAGACCATCACGATCGGCGGGCTCGCCGGCTCCAGCGATGCCACGCTCAGCGCCGCACTCGGACGCGAGCTGGGCTCCACGCGCTTTCAGGTGATCCTGGCCGAGGCGTTGCCGGAGGCCGAGCGCTGGCTCGCGGATCTCGATGCGCTCGCCGTGGATGGCGCCGTTGCGCTCTACCCGCCGCGCGAGGGATTCGGCGAGGTCGAGCCGCACCTCGAGGTCGCGGGCGAGCGCGTCGAGACGCTGGAGCGCGTCGCGCGCGGCGAGGTGCGCACCCTCGTCACCACCGCGCGCGCGATTCTCGAGCGCACGCGACTCCCAGCTGCGGTGCGCAACTCGCGACTCGAGGTGCACCCCGGCGACACGCAGAAGCTGGGCGCGCTCATCGCGCACCTCGAGTCCGTGGGCTTCGAGCGCGTCACGCTCGTCGACGACGTGGCGCAGTTCAGCGTGCGCGGCGGCATCGTCGACATCTACAGCTTCGGGATGGCGAATCCCGTGCGCCTCGAGCTGTGGGGCGACGAGATCTCCTCGCTCCGGCACTTCGATCTGGTGACGCAGCGCAGCACGCGCGATGCGGCCAGCGCCGTGATCCTCCCGGTGGACGGACGACGCGGCGACGACGACGAGAGCGTAGCGCGCGGCACCGTCGCCGATCTCTTCCCGCCGGACACGCTCATCGTCGTGCCGGCGCGCTCGCATCTGGACGCCGAGATGCGGCGCACCTGGGACGAGGCCGCGCATCACATCGATCTCGCCCGACGTCGCGGCGAGGACGTGCCCAATCGCGATGAGCTGTTCCAGACGCCGGAGGAGGCGCAGCAGCAGCTGGCGCGCTTCGGTCGCATCACGATCCTGCATCGCGATGCCGCCACGGTTGGTGGCGCGCGCAGCGCCGACGTCGTCTTCCCGATTCGCCCGCCGGACTCCGTCGATCGCGACATCAAGCGGCTGCGCCGTCTCGTCTCCGATGGGATCCCCACGGTCATCCTCTGCGACAACCTCGGTCAATGCGAGCGCCTCGACGAGATCCTGAACGAGGATGCGCGCGCGCCATCGCCGGCGGCGCTCACCGTGGGCGTGGTGGACGGCGGCTTCATCGTGCCGGGCGCGCGCGCGTCCGAGGTCGGACTCCGCATCCTCACCGATCACGAGATCTTCCGTCGCGAGCGGCGCATCCGCCGCCACCGGCGCTACGGCTCGGGCTCGTCGCTCGAGAGCATCACCGCGCTCAAGCCCGGCGACTACGTCGTGCATCTCGAGCACGGGGTGGGGATCTACCGCGGCATCGAGCAGGTGTTCGTGCGCGAGAGCACGATCGAGGTCGCCGTCATCGAGTACGAGGGCGGCGACCGCCTCAACGTGCCACTCTATCGCATCGATCAGGTGGAGCGCTATCGCTCGGCCGATGATGTGAGCAGCGACTCGCCGCCGCCGCGGCTTCACAAGCTCGGCGGCAAGCGGTGGGCAGCGCAGCGCGACAAGACGCGCGCCGCGCTGCAGGAGATGACGCTCGAGCTCCTCGATCTCTACGCGCGCCGCCGCGTGGCGGACAAGATTCCGGCGTATCCCGACACGACCTGGCAGCGCCAGCTCGAATCGTCCTTTCTCTTCGAGGACACGCCGGATCAGCGCAAGGCGACCGTCGAGGTCAAGGCGGACATGGAGTCCACGCGTCCGATGGATCGCCTGCTCGTGGGCGACGTGGGCTACGGAAAGACGGAGATCGCGGTGCGCGCGGCGTTCAAGGCCGTGCAGTCGGGACGCCAGGTTGCGGTGCTCGTGCCCACCACCATTCTGGCCGAGCAGCACGGACGCACCTTCACGGAGCGTCTCGCGGATTTTCCGGTGTCCGTGCGCACGCTCTCGCGCTTCCAGAGCCCGAAGGAGACGACGGCGACGCTCGTCGACATTGCGGAGAAGAAGGTGGACATCGTCATCGGCACGCACCGGCTGCTCAGCGCGGACGTCAACTTCGGCAACCTGGGACTCGTCATCGTCGACGAAGAGCATCGCTTCGGCGTGAAGCACAAGGAGCGGCTCAAGCAGCTCAAGCTCGAGACGGATGTGCTCACACTCACCGCGACGCCGATCCCGCGCACGCTTCACCAGTCGCTCGCGGGACTCCGCGACATGACGGTGATCGCGACGCCGCCGCGCGACCGCTCGCCGGTGCTCACCTTCGTCGAGCCCTGGGACGAGGGGCTGATCGAAGAGGGAATCGCGCGCGAGCTCGATCGCGGCGGGCAGGTGTTCTTCGTGCACAACCGCATCGAGACGATCGTCGGGATCGCGAACCACGTGCGCCGCCTCGCCCCGCGCGCGCGCGTCGCCGTCGCGCACGGACAGATGCGCGAGCGCGACCTCGAGGACGCGATGCGCAGGTTCGTGAGCGGCGAGGTGGACGTGCTCGTGTCGACGATGATCGTGGAGTCGGGACTCGACGTGCCGAACGCGAACACGATGTTCGTGAATCGCGCCGACCACTTTGGTCTGGCGCAGCTCTATCAGCTCCGCGGCCGCGTGGGTCGCTCGTATCGCCGCGCGTACTGTTACCTGCTCGTGCCCGACGCCGTGGACATCGACGCCGAGCGACGGCTGCAGGTGCTCGAGCATCACACGGAGCTCGGCTCCGGCTATCGCGTCGCGCTCAAGGATCTCGAGCTGCGCGGCGCGGGCAATCTGCTCGGCCCCGAGCAGTCCGGTTTCGTGCAGGCGGTGGGCTTCGAGCTCTATCTCCGCATGCTCGACGAGACGGTCAATCGCATGATCAAGGGCGACAACGCGCCGAAGCTTCGGCCCGCGGATGTGTCGATGGACATCGCGGCCTTTCTCCCGGACGAGTACGTGCCGATTCAGGAGGCGAAGCTCGATGTCTACCGCCGGCTGTCGACGTTCACGAAGGCGGAGGAGGTCGAGGCACTCCGCGAGGAGCTGCGCGATCGATTCGGGCCGCTGCCGCCTCCCGCGAACGCATTCCTCGCGAGCGCGCTGCTGCGTGTGAGCGGTGGCGCCATGGGCATCGAAGGAATCCTGGTGCGCGGTGACGAGGCGCGTATTACCTTTCGCGACGATGCGGTCCCCCGTCTCAAGGGGCTCACATCGGCATTCCATGAGGTGCAATTCCAGGCGGAGGTGCGACGCGCGCATCCGCTCTCGCTCAAGCTCACACGCCTCGGCGGCGCTTCGCTTCTCGACGGGCTCGTTCGCGTACTTCGCGGAGCCACGCGCGACGCGTGATCACGCCGGGCCCTCTGCCGCGCGCAGGCCCCCTCGTCTTCAGCCACCCAGACCCGCACAATGAAACGTTCCATAGCCATTTTCATGATCGTCGGCGTTCTCGTCGCCTGTGAAGGATTCAAGAAGGCGATGGGCTCCCACTCCGATGTCGTCGCCAAGGCGGGCCCGCAAGAGCTCACGGTAGACCGGCTTTCGGCGCTGCTCAGCCAGGCCAAGGTTCCGGTTACGGCCGACATCGCGCGGGCGATCACGAACGTCTGGGTCGATTACGAGCTGCTCGCCGTGGCGGCGGCGCACGACGATTCGCTGTCCGATCCCAAGACCATCGACGATGCGCTCTGGCCGATCATCGCGCAGATGCGCGCCGGCAAGTGGCACGATGAGGTCGTGAAGACCTTCCACATCGACACGTCCGGCGCCGAAGCGAAGTTCAACGCCGGCGACGTGCTCGCGGCACGACACATTCTGTTCATGGTGCCGACGGGCGCCACGCCCGCGCAGAGTGATTCGATCCGCAAGGTGGCCGAGGGCGTCCGCGCGCAGGTGACGCCGTCGAACTTCACCCAGATGGCGCAGAAGTACACGCAGGAGCCCGGCGGCGCTCAGCGCGGCGGCGACCTCGGGGTGTTTCCCAAGGGGGCGATGGTGCCGCAGTTCGAGCAGGCCGTTGCGGCGCTCAAGCCGGGTCAGGTGTCGCCGGTGGTCAAGACGCAGTTCGGCTACCACATCATCCGCCGCTCCACTTATCCCGAAGTCGCCGCCGAAGTGGCGCAGCGCGTGAACGGACCCGCGCTGCAGGCCGCCGACAGCGTGTACATCTCGAAGCTCGAGGCAGCCGGCGACATTCAGTTCAAGCCGAACGCCGTCGCAACGATCAAGGATGCGGCGAAGGATCTCGACGCACACCGCGCCGATAAGACGGTGATCGCCACGTCCAAGGCAGGCGACTTCACGGTCGCACGTCTCACGCGCTGGATGGAGGCCTTCCAGCAGCGCGAGGATCTGGGCAAGCGCCTGCAGACGGCGCCCGACAGCATCGTGCTGAGCTTCGCCAAGAACGTGCTCCGCAACGAGCTCGTCCTGCACCAGGCGGACAGCGCGAAAATCGCGTTGTCGCCCGACGAGATGAAGGAGCTGCACGCGAAGTTCACCGAGGTGGTCGGGTCGAGCTGGGAACAGCTCGGGATCAGCCCCAAGTCGCTCGCGGACAGTGCCAAGACGGTCCCCGCGCGCGAGAAGCTCGCCAGCGCCCGCGTGAACGCGTATCTGGACAAGCTCATGCTGCAGCAGGCCGGCTTCGTGCAGGTGCCGCCGCCGCTCGAGATGGTGCTCAAGCAGAAGTACAACGTCACCATCAACGGAGCGGCAATGGACAAGGCGGTTGCATCGTCCACGGCGCTCAAGAGCAAGGCGGATTCGACGCGCGCGAAGAACGCGCCGCCTACGGAGGTTCCGATGGGTGGAATGCAGATGCCGCCGCAGGGCGCGCCTGCACCTGCGCCGGCTCCTCCGGCCCCGGCACCGGCACCCCCGAAGCCGCACAACTGATCGGGACACGATGAGCGAACCACTATGACCGAACTACGGGGCGGGTCCAGGGTACGGTGAGCATGCGCCATTCATTGATGATGTTCGCGGCCGCGGCCGCGACCGTGCTCGCCACGCCCCTCCTCGCGCAACAGGCCGCCGAGAACGACCGGGGCGGCTCGCCACCCGTCGACGGCGTCGTTGCCGTCGTCGGCACCACGCCCATTCTGCGCTCCGACGTCGAGGAGCGGCTCGCCCAGGCGCGCGCCGCCGGACAGAAAATGCCGACGGACTCCGCGAGCCAGCAGGCGATGCTCCGGAGCATCCTCGACGCGATCATCGACGAGGAGCTGCTCGTCCAGAAGGCGAAAGAGGAAAAGGTCGAGGTCTCCGACAACGACGTGAACGCGGATGTCGACAAGCGGATGCAGACGATCCGCACGCGCTTCACGACGGAGAAGGAATTCCGCGACGAGCTCAAGAAATCCGGATTCGGCACCGTCGATGAGTTTCGCCGCTGGCTCATGGATCAGTCGCGTCGCAGCCAGCTGCAGCAGAAGCTGTTCGAGAAGCTCCGCTCCGACGGGAAGATCACGCCGGCGGCGGTGTCGAACTCCGAGGTCGACGAGTTCTTCAACAAGAACTCGAGCCAGTTGCAGAAGCTCCCAGCCACGGTCACGCTGCGTCAGATCGTCGTCGCGCCAAAGCCTACGCCGCACCAGGATTCCGTGGCCTTGGCGAAGGCGGAGTCGCTGTACGTCGAGATCTCGAAGGGCGGGGATTTCGAGCAGATCGCCAAGCGCGAGTCCATGGATCCGAGCACGAAGGAGCTCGGTGGCGATCTCGGCTGGCGCCGCCGGGGGGACTTCGTTCCAGAGTTCGATCGCGTCTACTTCGCGCTCCGTCCGGGCGTCGTGAGCCCGCCGATCAAAACGGTGTTCGGCTATCATCTCATTCGCGTCGACCGCGTGCAGCCCGCGGAAGTGAAGGGGCGGCACATCCTGATCCGTCCGGCCATCGATTCCGCGGACATTGCCGCGGCGCGTGCTGAGGCGGCGGACGTCGCGAAACAGTGGCGTGCGGGCGTGCCCTTCGACACACTGCGCGTGAAGCACCACGATCCATCCGAGGAGTCGTCGATTCCGCAGCCGTTCCCGCAAGCGCAGCTCCCGCAGGAGTACCAGACGGCAATCGCGGGACACAAGGCGAACGACATCCTCGATCCGTTCGTGATCCAGGACAAGACGCGCGGCACGCCCAAGTTCTTCGTCGTGCAGATCACCTCGATCGCGGGCGAGCACGAGCCCACCGTGGCGGACTGGCGCGACAAGATTCGCGATCAGCTGGCGGAGGAAAAGGCGATTCGCCGCTATCTCGATGGGCTCCGGAAGGAAAGCTACGTGTCCGTTCGCCTCTGAGCCGTGCGTGTCGACCTCGCGCTCAAGCGGCTTCTGCTCGTGAAGAGCCGCACCGAGGGAAAGGAGGCGTGCGACGTCGGTGCGGTGGCGGTGAACGGAAAGCGTGTCAAGGCATCCGCGGAGGTCGGCGCGGGTGACAGGATCACGCTCGACTACGCGCATCGCTCGCTCGAGATCGAGCTTCTCGCGGACGTGGGCAAGAACGTGAGTCGCGCAAGCGCCAAAGCGCTCTATCGGGTGCTCAGCGACGTGGTGACCGGGTGAA
Organism: Gemmatimonadaceae bacterium; assembly: GCA_025929535.1. Taxonomy (GTDB): domain Bacteria; phylum Gemmatimonadota; class Gemmatimonadetes; order Gemmatimonadales; family Gemmatimonadaceae; genus FEN-1250. The sequence continues at coordinate 6,963 of JAICLZ010000010.1, read as the reverse complement.
CGTTCCTCGTCTTGCGGTCACCTTGGGCGATCCGCGCGGCATCGGTCCGGAGATCGTTGCCGTCGCACGCGCCGATGCGCGCGTGCGTGCGCGCGCGGAGCTGGTGATCGTGGGCCCGTCCGGCACGGTGGTGCCCGCCGAGGAGGAGATTGGCGCATGGCGGGCCGGTGGCATCGCCGCGGCGGCCGGACGCCTCGCGGGGCTCGCGATCGAGCGCGCGACTGCGCTCGCGCTCGCGGGCGACGTGCAGGGGATCGTCACCGCACCCATCGACAAGCACGCGCTTCTGGCGGGCGGCTTCGATTTTCCGGGGCACACCGAGATGCTCGCGGCGCTCACGGGCTCGCACGTCGCCATGATGCTCGCGTCCGAGCGACTTCGCGTGGTGCTCGTGACCACGCACATCGCGCTGCACGATGTCCATCGCGAGCTCACGCACGAGCGAATCGTGGAGTGCGCCGCGATCACGCGCCGGGGGCTGCAGCAGCTCTACGGAATCGCGGAGCCGAGGATTGCGCTGTGTGCGCTGAACCCCCACATGGGCGATGGCGGGCGCTTCGGCGATGAGGACGACACGCTGCTCGCTCCCGCCGCTCGTGCCGCGCACATTCTCGGGCCGTTTCCGGCGGACACGGTATTCGTGCGAGCGATGCGCGGCGCGTTCGATGCCGTGCTCGCGCCGTACCACGACGTCGGGATGACGGCGATCAAGGTCGCCTCCTTCGGAAGCGCGGTGAACGTCACGATGGGTCTGCCGTTCCCGCGAACATCGCCGGATCACGGCACCGCGCTGGACATCGCGGGGCAGAATCGTGCGGATCCGGCGAGCATGATCGAGGCGATCATGGAGTGCGCGCGCTTCAGCGAAGCCATGGTGCTCGCGAAGAAGTGACTGCGGTGCCGGCATGGTCTAGCCGTGCCCGCATCGAAGGTGAAGCTTTCACGGATGCCGCACACACACGCGCACGGGTCCGGGCACTCCGGTCACTCGCACGGCCATTCGCACGGCCATTCGCACGGGCTCGCGCACGGGCACTCGCACGCAGGACATGGTCACGCGCACGGGCACGGCAGCTCCGTGGGCCGACTGCGCGTCGCGCTCGCGATCACCGCCGTCATTCTGGTCGCGGAGGCCGTGGGCGGCTATCTCGCCAACTCGCTCGCCTTGCTGGCCGATGCCGGCCACATGCTCACCGATGTCGCGGCACTGGCGCTCTCCCTCTTCGTGGCCTGGTTCAGCCAGCGCCCCGAGACCGACAAGCGCACCTATGGATATCTGCGACTCGAGATCCTCGCCGCGTTCCTGAACGGCGCGACCCTGCTGCTCATCTCGGTGTGGATCATCTGGGAAGCGGTGAATCGGCTGCGCACGCCGGAGCCCGTGCAGAGCGGGCTCATGCTCGCAGTGGCGGTGCTCGGCCTCGTTGCGAATGCGATCTCCGCGTGGGTGCTCCACCCGAGAGGCGAGGAAAATCTCAACGTGCGCGGCGCCTACCTCCACATCGTCGGCGACCTGCTCGGCTTCATCGGCACCATCATCGCCGCGCTCCTCATTCGGCAATTCGGATGGCTAGCCGCGGACACGGTGGCGTCGGTGATCGTGAGCGCGCTCATCCTGCGCGGGGCATGGACGCTGGTGCGCGATTCCACGGACGTGCTCCTCGAATCGACACCCGCCCACATTTCCGCGGCTGCGGTGCGCGACCAGCTGACGGCGATACCCGGCATCGAGTCCGTACACGACCTGCACGTGTGGACCGTCACCTCGAACGTCATCGCGATGAGCGTGCACGCCATCGTGCGCGAGCCGGAGCGCCACCAGCACGTGCTCGAGCACGTCCTCGACGCCATGCGGCTGTTCGGCATTCAGCACGTGACCGTCCAGCTCGAGCGTCAGGAGATGTACGAGCGCGAGCTGCACCTCCACGCCTGAGCGGGCTCGGGCCGGTCATCGGGACGGCATTTCGGACGAAATGCCCCCAGCGCGCTCTCATTATTCGGGGACGGCCGGCCAATCGTGACGGCAGCACGCGAGGGCTCGTCTCCCCACAGACCATCGTGGGGGAAAAAGGCGTGTCACCGTCCCAGACATGGAACGACGTGCGGATCGAGAAGGAACGGGTTGCGGTCTCGATCACGATGGTCGGGGGAGAGCTGCTGACCGGCAGCCTCTTTGCGCCGCAGATCTATCCGCCCGGCGGTGTCGAAGACCCGCTGCGGCTTCTCAATGAGCCGGAGCCTTTTTTCCCGCTCGGCCTCCCCACAGGTGAAGTGCTTCTAATCTCCAAGGTGCGGGTGCTCGAGGTCGCGCTCGATGGACCCGGGGGCGCCGAAGATCTCCCCGGAAGTGCGCCCTCGGCGCTGCTCCAGCTCACGCTCGCGGGTGGCGTGACACACGTGGGCTCCGTGCGTCTCGAAGTGCGCACGACGCGACCCCGCGTGCTCGATTACATGAACTATTGCACGGAGCCCTTCATGGCGCTCCGAACCGATGAGGGCGTCCGCCTGATCAATCGAAAGATGATCGAGCGCGTGCGCCCACTGGACTGATAATGGCCCAACTCGATCGCTTCCTCGCGGCTCTGGTCTCGCACCGCGCGAGCGCGCTCATGCTCGGCGCCGACGTTCCGGCGCAGCTGGACATGCAAGGCACGCCGCGGGCGATCACCAAGACCGCCTTCACCGAGCTGCAGCTGCTCGCGCTGTTGCAGGAGCTGGCGCCCGGGAATGCGCGCATGTCGCTCGACGCGGGAACCGCGACCGAGTTCTCGTACGTGTCCGAGGATGGCTCCTTCGACATCCAGGTGGCACCGCGCGCCGCTGGGCTGCGCGCCGTGGTGCGCGTGAAGGGGCCGGCTGCGGCGCCACCCCCCTCGTCGCCGGTGAGCGTGGAGCAGTCGCACGATGAGGTGGGAGCGCCAGGCATGAGTCCGGAGCGCGAGCGCATCGAAGGCCTGCTGCGCATGATGATTCAGCGTGGATCGTCCGATCTGCACCTGCGCGTGGGTGAGCCCCCGATCGTGCGCGTCGACGGAGAGATGGTGCGCATTCCCGACACGGCGGTGCTGCAGTCGCGGGAGCTCGAGGGGCTCGTGAAATCGATCATGCCCGAGCGCAACCGCGGCGAGTTCGAGAGCTCGAACGACACCGACTTCGCGCACGACATTCCGGGCACGGGGCGGTTCCGGTGCAACGTGATGCGCGAGCACAAAGGCGCGGCGGCGGTGTTCCGCATCATCCCGGCGAAAGTCGTCAGCGTCGAGCAGCTCGGCATCACCGACGAGGTGCAGAAGCTCTGCTATCTCACGCGCGGCCTCGTGCTCGTGACCGGTCCCACCGGATCCGGAAAGTCGACGACGCTGTGCTCGCTCATCGATCTCATCAATCGCAAGCGCAGCGAGCACGTGATCACGATCGAGGACCCGATCGAGTTCGTGCACGAGAACAAGCAGTGCATCATCACGCAGCGGCAGGTGGGCGTACACACGGGCTCGTTCAAGACGGCACTCCGCGCCGCGCTTCGCGAGGACCCGGACATCGTGCTCGTCGGCGAGCTGCGCGATCTGGAGACCGTGTCGATCGCGATCGAGACGGCGGAAACGGGACACCTCGTGTTCGCGACGCTGCACACGACGTCGGCGGCGGGCACGATCGACCGGCTCATCGATCAGTTTCCGCCCGACCGGCAGGAGCAGGTGCGAGCGATGCTGTCCGAGTCGCTGCGCGGTGTGATCTCGCAGACGCTCTGCAAGAAGATCGGTGGCGGGCGCGTTGCGGCGCGCGAGGTGCTGCTCACGATCCCGTCGATCGCGAATCTCATTCGCGAAGGGAAGACCTTCCAGATCGCGTCGGTGATTCAGACATCGAAGCGGCTGGGCATGGTCACGCTCAACGATGCGCTGATCGATCTCGTGGACGCGGGGCAGGTCGAGCCGAAGGAAGCGTACATGAAGGCGAACGACAAGCAGGGCTTCGCGCACATGCTGCGCAATCGGAACATCGAGGTGAGCTTCCTCGATCCGACGGCGGAGCCGCCAGCCGCCGCTGCGGCAGCCGGAAAGCCGGAGCTCGCGGGGAAGGCGAAAGTGGGGGCGCGATAGACGCGGACAGCACGCGTTTGGAGTAGCCTCGAATAGCCGTTGGTGGCTATATTTCGCGGCTATGGAAATTCGCAACGTCGCCATCATCGCGCACGTCGATCACGGCAAGACCACGCTCGTCGACAAGATGCTCCGCCAGTCGGGCTCCTTCCGCGAGAATCAGGTGGTGCAGGAGCGCGTGATGGACTCGAATCCGCTCGAGCGCGAGCGCGGCATCACCATCCTCGCCAAGAACACGTCCATCCGCTGGAAGGGCGTGAAGATCAACGTCGTCGACACGCCGGGACACTCGGATTTCGGCGGCGAGGTGGAGCGCATCCTGCGCATGGTGGATGGTGTGCTCCTCGTGGTCGATGCGTTCGACGGACCGATGCCGCAAACGCGCTTCGTGCTGCGCAAGGCGCTGGCGCTCGGCCGCACCCCGCTCATCGTCATCAACAAGATCGATCGTCCGGGTGCGGACCCGCTGCGCGTCCACGATGAGGTGCTCGATCTGTTCATCGAGCTCGAGGCCACCGAGGCGCAGCTCGAGGCGCCCGTGGTCTACGCGTCGGCGCGCAATGGTACGTCCACGATGGATCTCGACGCGCCGCTCGGCGATCTCACGACGCTGTTCGATGCGATCGTCGAGCACGTTCCGCCGGCGGAAGGCGACGTGGGCGGCTCGTTCCAGATGTTGATCTCGACGATCGATCACTCGCCGTATCTCGGCCGCCTGGGCATCGGCAAGATCGAGCGTGGGACGGTGAAGGTGGGCGATACCGTTGCGCTTCTGCCGGTGGAGACCACGCGCAATGCGGCAATCGCGCGCGTCACGAAGCTGTTCGGCTACGAGGGGCTCGAGCGCGTGGAGATCCAGCAAGCGTCCTCAGGCGAGATCGTCGCGATGGCCGGGCTCGAGGGCGTCGAGATCGGGCTCACGGTCACGGACGTGGAGCACCAGGAGCGGCTGGCAGGGATTGCCGTGGAGGAGCCCACGATCTCCGTGGACTTCATGGTGAACAATTCCCCGTTCGCGGGTAAAGAGGGGAAATTTGTCACGTCGCGGCAGGTGCGTGAGCGGCTGTTCAAGGAGCTCGAGCGGAACGTCGCGCTCCGTGTGGTCGACACGGATGCGACGGACACGTGGACGGTGTCGGGGCGTGGCGAGCTGCATCTCTCGATCCTGATGGAGACGATGCGGCGCGAGGGATTCGAGTTTCAGGTGTCGCGGCCGCGCGTGATCACGCGCGAGGGTCCGAACGGGGAGCGTCTTGAACCATACGAAGAGCTGTCGATCGATGTGCCGGAGGAGTTTCTGGGTGCGGTGATCGAGAAGCTCGGTCCGCGCAGGGCCGAGATGATAGAGATGAAGAACCCGGGGCAGGGGCTGGTGCGTTTGTTGTATCGAATTCCGGCGCGCGGATTGTTTGGATACCGGTCGGAGTTCTTGACTGATACGCGCGGAACGGGAATCATCCATCATCGTTTCCTGGAATACGGCTCGTGGGCGGGTCCGCTGGCGGGGCGGAAGCGGGGAACGTTGGTGTCGATGGAGTTTGGCTCGGCGGTGGCGTTCGGGCTGGCGAATCTGTCGGAGCGGGCGACGCTGTTCGTGGCACCGGGAACGGCGGTGTACGAGGGCATGATCATCGGGGAGAGTGCGCGTCCGGGGGACATGGACGTGAACCCGACGAAGGAGAAGAAGTTGACGAACATGCGAACGACGTCCACTGACGAGAACATTCAGCTGGAGCCGCCGCGGGAGTTGACTTTGGAAGGAGCGCTCGAGTACATCGAGGAAGACGAGTTGATCGAAGTGACGCCCGAATCGATCCGGTTGCGCAAGCGGTTTCTGAGTGCAAACGATCGGAAGAAGCTGTCGCGAGAGGCGAAGCGGGAGCGGGCGACGCTGTAATTCGAAGCTGTTCCGGAAAGTCACCTTACCGTCAGGAGAAGCACGGTCATGTGGGAGGAGCTCGAGTCGTTGCACCTGGTGCCACGGTCGCGCAACGACGACGATGTCGACGATGAAGCGCTCGACGACGAGCTGGACGACGAGGATCTGGATGACGATGAGCTCGATGATGATCTCGACGACGATGAGGATGATCTCGACGACGATGAGGATGATCTCGATGCGGATCTGGACCTTGTGGACTTGGACGACGAGTACGACGACGTGGACGAGATTCGTCCGAAGCCGCCGGGGCATCCGCACCGCTACGATGATTGAGCGGGGCGTAGTGTGAGGGTGCGTTTTGGGGTTGACTCGTGTCTCACAAGCCACTAGAATGACTGCTCCCCGCGAGCATCATCATCGGGGATATTGAGCGACGCTGTTTGACAATCGAGAGTGACAATTTTGTGTGATGGCTCTTGTTGATCTGCTGCGCTCGTGCGTGGCAGGGAGAGAAAAATTCACGAGATTGATTCCGGACGCTGTCTATTGGACTAGCGTCTGAAGGACGGCGTTTGGAGAGCTGTTCGAACTATTCAAATTATTGGAGAGTTTGATCCTGGCTCAGGACGAACGCTGGCGGCGTGCTTAACACATGCAAGTCGAGGGCACTAGTGGGGCAACCTGGTAGTGACCGGCGAACGGGTGCGTAACACGTGAGCGACCTTGCCTCGTGGTGGGGGATAGCCGGCCCAACGGCCGGGTAATACCGCATAGGGTGCTGCTCTCGCATGGGAGCGGCAGCAAAGCTGTGGCGCAAGCCATGGCGCCACAGGGGGGGCTCGCGGCCTATCAGCTAGTTGGGGGGGTAATGGCCCACCAAGGCGACGACGGGTAGCTGGTCTGAGAGGATGGCCAGCCACATTGGGACTGAGAGACGGCCCAGACTCCTACGGGAGGCAGCAGTGGGGAATCTTGCGCAAT
>JAICLZ010000121.1 GCA_025929535.1 Gemmatimonadaceae bacterium | reverse complement strand
TTCCGCCCGCGCGCCGTGAGGCGGTAGTACTTCGCGCGCCGCGCGTTCTCGGTCGTCCCCCACTCGGCCCGGATCCAGCCACGATCCTGCAGCCGTTCGAGCGCCGGATACAGCGACCCCGGGTTCACCTGCAAGACGCCCCTGGTGATCTGGTCGATGCGCTGCGTGATCCCCCACCCGTGCATAGGCGTGAGCGAGATCGCCTTGAGCACCAGCATGTCTACCGTTCCCTGGACGACGTCGCGATTCTGGGAAGCCATGATCTCCTCTCGATTGCTGAGAGAAGCTGCAGTCGTCGCTCTCGATAATCAAGAGGAGGGGCGAACGCTATTCACAACAATGCGCGCAACTGGGCGACGCGGTGACTGGGGAACGGGAACCGTACCCAATTCTCGAGATATCCTTCCTCGCCGTAGACTTCGAGCAACCGACACAACTCGGCGACCAGCGCGCCGGCAAATTCCTTCGCCCGGCACTCCGAGTCAATCAGGACCGCCTCGCTCGGATTCTCCCGTGCAGTGACCCCATCAATCAGGCGAATGCGAAGATCATGTTCGCCAACGCGATCGAAGAGCCATCGATACTCCCCCGGCTCCTCTTGGAAAGCCGCTTCGGATCGCGGCCAGCCAATCAGGACTTCCACGGTCGCGCGACAGAGTTCGTCGAGCGCGTCGGACAGATACGATGCAGAAACGGTCGCAGTCTGCCCGTTCATTTCGACGACGCACCCGGCCCAGCCAGGACCGATCAGATCGTACCGCAACCGTATCGTCATATTCGCGGAGTCGTGCGACTGAGGTCCAGGCTACCGTGAGGGCGGCCCCGCCGTCATCATCCTGGAACCGCTCGGTAATTTCCGCGCTTCATTCGGTCGCCTCGACTCGTCGCCGACCGGACCGCTGGCCGATAATGCCACCGAGCGCGCCGATCGCCGCTCCGATAAGGGTGACGATCAGCACCGTGTTGGCGATTCGGCCGAGGCTCGGTGTGCCACTCGGCAGCCGGCCCGGCCCGATCAGCCACGAGATCGCCCAGCCCAGAGTCGCCTCGACGAAGCCGACGGCGGCACTAGCGGTCGCCGCTGCCGCGACGTCAACTCTGCGGGCAGCCACGAATCCGATACTGGCGTAGATGAGCAATGATCCGAGAGTGGCGTACCCGTATGGGAAGCCGAAGACGCGCGAGGCGAGTGAGGCGACGAGATCGAACAGCACGATGGACAGGGCGCCGCGGCACGCGAGTCTCACAGTATGCATTGAACGCGAATCCTCATGGAGGTTCGTGGCGCGCTAACGCTCAAGCTGGCTTGCAAGCGGAGATCGTAAGTAGCACGCGCGGAGATCCCCCGTCCAGAGCCTGAGCCTCGAGAATGTCACCTCGGGGCGCGGATCGCGAAGCAGCGCACTCGAGGCACCACCGCTCAATCTGTGTACTCGATTGGGGCGACATCGTAATCGATGCCCGCTCGGAGGGGAGGCGCCTGGTCCGCCGAGGGCACAAATCGGATTGTCACTCCGGTTCGAAATGTCGCGCGACCGCACCGCGGACAGACTTGTTCGTCGGCTGCGCTCAGGCGCTGATCCCCCGTCGCAGTCGGGGACTGGTTAGCAGACGCTTTGCGGACGACCTCGAGGATCCAGCCACCCCACCCACAGGAATCGGGAGTAAGGCCCCCTGTGGCGCATGATAGCAAGGGCCGCCCCGCACCGTGCGAACGTGCTCAATGCCTCGTGACGAGGCGCAACACCGCTGAGGCCAGCCGCCATGGTTTCGACAGGAGTTGATCTCCACAAACGCGAGAACGAACTGCGCATCCTCACTGCGACGGGTTTATCGGCGACGAACAGTACGACCACCCTCTCCCTGTGACATGATCGAACGCCGGTCTTCGCCGAGCAGTCGTGCGCGCCGCCGCTCGAGGTACCGCCGTGCCGCAGTGTCCGTCGTCAGCGAGATGGCACGTTCGTATGCCCGCACTGCCGCCTCCGCACGTCCCGACTCAGCGAGAAGGTGCGCGCGTGTCGCCCACGCCGGCTGGAAGCGCTGCGCGGCCTCATTGGTGATTGCGTCGAGCAACGCGAGCCCTGCCTGCGCACCTTCGACGCGCGCGACCGCCGCGGCGTGCGCGACGCGCGCGCCGAGCGTCGGCGCGATCGTGAGCAGCGCGGCATGGAACGTCAGCAGCGCGCGCCAGTTGGTCACGCCAGAGAGAGAGCGTGCGCAGTGGACGGACTGGATCGCCGCCTCGATCTGAAATCGGCCTGTCCGCTCAAGGGCGCGCGCGAGATGGAGGTACCGTTCGCCGAGGGCGATGAGCTCCCTGTCCCAGAGTGAAGAATCCTGCTCGTCGAGAGGCACGAACTCATCGACCGTGCCGCGCGCGGGGAGACGCGCGAGGGAGAGTGAGATGAGCGCGGCGAGGCCCAGCGCCTCGGGCTCGTCGGGCAGCAGCTCGGCGAGCGTGGTGGCGAGATAGTGCGACTCGGCGGCGAGCGAGTCGCGCGGCTCGGTGCCGGCGACGAGGGGAAAGTCGATCGCGTAGGCGCCGTAGATCGCCTCGAGTACAGGCGTGAGCCGCTCGGGCATCTGGCCGCGCTCGGGCACGACGAACGGGATGCGCGCGTCGCGGATGCGACGTTTGGCTCGCACGAGACGCTGCGCCATGGTCGCGGCCGGAATTGCGAACGCGCGCGCGATCTGGTCGGCGTCGAAGCCGAGCACTGCCTGGAGCATGAGCGGCGTGCGCACAGCCGGATCGATGGCCGGGTGCGCGCACACGAAGAGAAGCGCGAGTCGCCGGTCGGGAATGGCGTCGGGATCGAGCTCTTGCTCGACTACCAGTGCACTCCCGCGCGCGACGAGCCGCACAACGTCGTCGAGCCCGTCGGACAGCCGGTGCGTCGCCGAGCGCCGCTGATCGTGCCGACGATTGCGCGCCACGGTGAGGAGCCAGGCTTCGGGGTTGCTCGGAATGCCCGTCTCCGGCCACGAGTGCAGCGCCTGCGCGAACGCCTCGGCGAGGCAGTCCTCGGCCGACTCGATGTCGCCGTCCCACGCAGCGAGAATGGCGAGGAGGCGACCGTATGCGGCGCGAGCCAGCTCCTCGGCACGCGCCGCGGCGTCCTGTGTCATACTGTGAGCGATCCCGGCTCCCGCGCGTGCGCCCACGATGACAAGGTGAACTGTTTCACGACGCGCTCGTCCACGCGCCATCAACGAAGCGGACCGCCGAGGGGCGGATCTCCACTGTGCCCCACTGCGCCGCTGGGCATTTCTCCGCCCAGGCGAGCGCGGCGTCTAGGTCGGCGACATCAAGCATGAAGATCCCGGCAAACGCCTCCCTGGTATCGGCGAAGGGGCCGTCCTGTACCTGGAGCTTGCCCTGCTTCACGGACACGCTGGTGGCGCTGGCGATGGTCTGGAGGACCTCGGCGGAGCGGAGCACGCCGGCGTCGTCGAGCGCCCTGGCATAGGCATGGAA
>JAICLZ010000071.1 GCA_025929535.1 Gemmatimonadaceae bacterium | reverse complement strand
TGGGCGGTCGCGCACGCCGCGTTCAAGCGGCAGGAGCGCAACCCGAACGTCACCGAAATCGTGCAGATTCCCGGCCGCGGACACGCGCTCGTGATCGATGGCGGCTGGCGTGACGTGGCCGACAAGGCGTTCGCATTCATCAAACGCTTCGTCTGATCGCAGCGGTGCCGTCAGAGCAGCGCGCGATTACCAGGTGCCAACACCTCGAATCGTCAGCTTCTCATCCATTCCGGCAGCCAATCCCCACTCGCCGAGCTGTGTTCTCGATGGATACACGAACAGGTAGTGGTGCACGCGCAGAAGAGCGACGGGCGGCGGCCCGACTTTCCAGCCCAACGGGTCGCGATCGAGGATCTCCGCTGCCGCGTGACAGAGCTGCTCATCGGACACGAACTCGATGGTTTCCGACTTCTCGATCCGCGGGGCCTTGCCGAACACCAGTCGCAAGGTGTCTCCGGTGCCCGACGAGTCGCTGAGATAGGATTCGAGCGACGGCAGAGTCGCGTCCGTCCACTCCCGCATCGACCAGCGCTGACTCGTTCGAAACAACGTCGCGCGCTTGCGCTCACGCCCGCGACGGCTCGATGAGTGGCGACGCATGCCCACGTGCCATTCATGTATCATGCTCGCTGCGATTCACTCCGCCGCCGTCCTCGGCATCGAGGCCTACGATGTCACCGTCGAAGTGGACGCCGCGCAGGGATTGCCGCAATGGACCATCGTCGGGCTTCCAGCGGGCGCGGTGAAGGAGAGTCGCGAGCGCGTGGGCGCAGCGCTCGTGCACTCGGGGTTCGTCGTGCCGCCCAAGCGCTACACGATCAATCTCGCTCCGGCCGATCGCCGCAAGGATGGCACCGCGTTCGACCTTCCCATCGCGCTCGGCATTCTCGTTGCCACCGGACAGCTGCGCGCCGAGGCGGTGGAGAAGATCGTCGCCGTGGGCGAGCTCGGGCTCGATGGCACGCTGCGCGCCATGCGCGGCGCGCTCCCCGTCTCGCGCCGCGTCGCGCAGCACGGCACAGGCGCGCGCACGCTCGTGCTCCCGCCGGCGAATGTGGCCGAGGCGGCGCTGGTAGGTGGCACGGCCCTGGCTGCGCCGGCCACGCTGCGTGAGCTGGTCGCCGCGCTGCGCCGCGCGCAGCTCGCGCGTGCGGAGCCCGCGGTCGCGCCCGCGCCCAACGCGCGCGAATCGCTCGACTTCGCGGACGTCGCGGGACAGGGCACCGCCAAGCGCGCGCTCGAGATCGCGGCGGCGGGCGGTCACAACGTGATCATGGTCGGGCCGCCGGGCGCGGGGAAAACGATGCTCGCGCGGCGGCTCCCGAGTATTCTGCCCGCACTCACCGAGTCCGAGGCGCTCGACGTCACCGCCATCCATTCGGTGGCGGGCGTGCTCGCGCCGGGAGATCCGCGCATCGTGGCGCGCCCCTTTCGCGCGCCGCACCACACGATCTCCGACGCGGGACTCATCGGTGGCGGCAATCCGCCGCGGCCCGGCGAAATGAGTCTCGCGCATCATGGCATTCTCTTCCTGGACGAGCTGCTCGAGTTCCGCCGGCACGTCGTCGAATCGCTGAGGCAGCCCATGGAGGATGGTCGGGTGGTGATCGCGCGCGCGGCCATCGCGGTCGCGTTTCCCGCTCGCTTCACGTTCGTCGGCGCGATGAATCCGTGCCCCTGCGGGAACGCAGGCGATGCCGCGCGCGCGTGCAGCTGTGCCGCCGCAGACATTGCGAAGTATCGCGCTCGACTTTCTGGCCCCATGCGCGATCGCGTCGACATGCACGTTCCGGTAGGCGCGCTTCCGCTCGCGACCCTCGCTTCGAGCGGCACGGGAGAGCGCTCCGAGCGCATTCGCGAGCGCGTCGAGCGCGCACGCACGCGGCAGCTCTCGCGCTACGTTGCCAGTGGCGAGAGCCTGGTGAATGCCCACGTCTCGGCGCGCACGCTCCAGTCTTCCGGCAACCTCTCGAGTAATGCGCGCACATTGCTCGCCGCATCGGCCGAGCGATTGGGGCTCACCGCGCGTGGCTATCATCGCGTGCTTCGGGTGAGTCGTACCATCGCCGATCTCGATGGCGACGCCGCCGTCGAGTCGGCGCACATCGCCGAGGCGTTGCGCTATCGCGCTCCTGGACACGCCGGAGTCACAGAATCCAGCTCACGATCAGGCTGAAGCTCGCGGCGAAGATCGAAGCCGTCGTCAGGAGTGGCGCAGCTCGTCATCGTGGCGCCCACTTGATCCGAGAGGGTGAGAAGACGCGCCTCGCGGCTCTCGCGCTCGCGCCCGGTGTGCTCCAGATTCACGAGTCCGCTCACCCACCCACCAGCGGCTGTCCCGATCAGCTGCCCGGAGCCTCGCATGCCGTCACATCTTCGAACGCTCGCCGCGCTCGCCCTCCTCGTTGCGAGTCCGCTCGCCGCGCAGGTGACCGTCATCAAGGCCGGCCGGCTCGTCGACACGGAGCGGGGCACGGTGGCCACGAACCAGATCGTGATCGTTCGCAACGGCAGGATCGAAGAGGTGGGGCCATCGCTCGCCATTCCCGCCGGCGCGAAGGTGATCGATCTCTCGGCGATGACGGTGCTGCCCGGTCTCATCGACAGCCACACCCATCTCTCGGATGGCATGTTCGACTCCGATGGCGATCCACGCACGGTGCTCTTTCACACGGTGGCGGAGGATGTGCTGGCTGCCATCCCGAACGTGAAGACGACGCTCATGGCGGGCTTCACGACCGTGCGCGATGTGGGCACCTATCGCGCGCTCAATGATGTCGCGATGCGCGATGCGATCAACAAGGGGATCATTCCCGGGCCGCGCATGTACGTCGCCGGCGCATACATCACGATCACCGGTGGCGCGGGTGCGATGACGGGCATCTCCCCCGATGTGCAGCTTCCGCTCGACATGCGCTACGGAGAGGCGAACAGTCCGTGGGAAGTGCGGCAGAAGGTGCGGCTGCTCGTGAGCCAGGGCGTCAACGTGATCAAGGTGCTGTCGACGGGGGCTGTGCTCACACACGGGAGCAACAAGCAGTCGCAGGAGTTCACGCCCGAGGAGCTCGCGGCCGCAGTGGATGAGGCGCACCAATTCGGACTCAAGGTGGCCGCGCACGCGCACAGTGCGCAGGGCATCAAGAACGCGGTTCGGGCCGGCGTTGCGTCAATCGAGCACGGCACCTATCTGGACGACGAAGGCATCCGCCTGATGAAGGAGCACGGCACCTTTCTCTCGGCCACGCTCGAGGTGCACGACTGCATCGCCTCCAATCCGAACACACCCGCGGATTTTCGGGAGCACAACGAGGGCATCGCCGACATCCATTATGCGGCGTTCCGAAAGGCATTTCAGGCGGGCGTGAAGATCGCGTTCTCCACGGACGTGCCGGTGTGCCCGTACGACCAGGCCCCGAAAGAGTTCAGCTACATGGTGAAGAACGGGATGACACCGATGCAGGCCATTCAGGCGGCGACAATGGGTGGCGCGGAGTTGATCGGCGTGCTCGACAAGATCGGCTCGATTCGCAAGGGCAAGCTCGCCGACATCATCGCGGTATCCGGTGACCCGACGAAAGACGTCACGCAGCTGGAGCACGTGCTCTTCGTGATGAAGGAGGGCACAGTGTTCAAGTCACCGGAGATGACCGCGGCGGCTACGAATTGACGAGAGTGCGGGGCAAGGGGCGAGCAGTGCGCACCGGTTCGATTCGTGATCTGCAGGTGCGCTGTCACCGGTGCGCCCTATCGCCGGAAGATGAAGTACACCGCGCCCGCCATGCACAGTGCCGCCCACAGGTAATTCAGCTTCACCGGCTCCTTCATGTACAGTGCGGCGAAGGGAACGAACACCGAGAGCGTGATCACCTCCTGCAGAATCTTGAGCTGACCCAGCTCGAGCTGCGTGCTCCCGATTCTGTTCGCCGGCACCTGGAACATGTACTCGAAAAGCGCGATTCCCCAGCTCGCGAGGATCGCGAGGTACAGCGGTTTGCTGTGCAGGTTCTTCAGGTGCGCGTACCACGCGAAGGTCATGAAACAGTTCGACACGATGAGGAGCAGAGACGTCTTGACGATTACTGGCATGAAAATGGAGAAGAGGGGAAGGCGAACGCCCGCATGCGAGCGGGTAATATAGGGCAGCCGAACTCGCTCACTCGCAGTCGCTGCCATGCCGTCAACCCTCGAGCTTTACCGTGCCGTTTCCCAGCACTCTTCGCCTTCCCGCGCTCGCGCTCCTCGTTGCCATCTCGGCAGCCGCAGCTCGAAGCGCTCGCGATCCCGCGATCGCCATCCCCAATGAGGTGCGCGATTCGCTGAACAGCGTCTGGACGCAGGCCAATCTGCACTGGAACGAGATCAGCGATCAGAACATGCTCACGCAGGCGCTCGGCACCGGCAAGCCCACGCAAAAGGAATATCTCGGATGCCTCATCGGAGACACCGACGGCGACACCTTTCACGTGATCGGCTGGGTCCCAGCGCACGACATGAAGCGATTTCAATTCGCGGTCACCGGCAGCTGCGACAGCGTGCCGGGCGTCATCGGCACCTTCCACACACATCCATACCGGGCCGCACCCACGGGCGAAGCGCTCAAGGAGCCGGGGCTGTCTCAACAGGATCTGAAGACCTTCACAGGTGGCACCGATCGTGTCCTGATCGTCGTGTGGGATGTGGACTCGCTGGACGTGGCGCTCCGCTCCTCCGACGGACGCGTGGTGCACCCGGCCGTGCTCCTGCCGCGCTGACGCCGCGGCGATACTTCCCTGGCACACGCTCGCGGCTACGTTTCAGAATGAGCTCCGCAACCGGTCCGGCATCGCCTTCCAGCGCGCAGCAGCGCGAGCAGGAGCTCATCCGCTGGTTGCAGGCGCACGACTCACTCCTGCTCGGCTTCAGCGGCGGAGTGGATTCCGCATACCTCGCCTGCGTCGCCATCGAGGCGGTGGGCCCGGACCGCTTTCTCGCGGTGATCGGGCGCAGCGCGTCATATCCGGCCGAGCAGTGGCAGGCCGCGCGTGATGTCGCGGCGCGCGCAGGCATCAGCGTGCTCGAGATCGACACGCACGAGATGGACGATCCGCGCTACGTCGCCAACCCTGCCAACCGCTGCTACTTCTGCAAGAGCGAGCTCTGGTTGGTGCTCGAGCGCGTGCGTGCGGAGCGCGGGATGGCGACGATCATCGACGGCACCAACGCCGACGACCTCGCCGATCATCGGCCGGGAAAGAAAGCTGCGGTGGAGCAGCGCGTGCGCTCGCCGCTCGCGGAGCTCGGCTTCACGAAGCGCGACATTCGCGAGCGTTCCCGCGCGCGCGGAATTCCGACCTGGTCGCAGCCCTCATCGCCCTGCCTCTCCTCGCGCCTTCCCTACGGCACACCGGTCACTGTCACACGGCTCTCGACGATCGAGCGCGCCGAGCGTGCGCTCAGAGCGCTCGGCGTCACGGGCAATCTGCGCGTGCGCCATCACGGCGACACGGCTCGCGTGGAGATGGATCTCGCGCAGCTCGAGCACTGGCAGGGCACGGCGCGCGAGGCCGAGCTGTGCGATGCGGTGCGCGAAGCCGGATTCGCGAACGTCGTGCTCGATCCACGCGGCTTCCGCTCCGGATCGCTGAACGTGCTGGCGGGCGTCGTCGCCGACCGCGGAGACAGTGCGCCTCTTTCTGGCTCTTGAGCTGGACCCGCGGGAACGCCGGGCGATTTGCCGGGCAACCGCACCAATGCGAACGGCAGCATCCGAAGCCAGCTGGGTTTCGGAGGGCAACCTGCACCTCTCGATCAAGTTCTTCGGCGAGCAGCCCGATACCGCACTGGCGGAGCTCACCACGCTTCTGTCTTCCGTTGCCATGGCGCACCAGCCGTTCGAGCTTCGCGTGAGCGGGCTCGGCGCCTTTCCAAACCTTCGGGCGCCTCGCGTCGTATGGATGGGCGTGCAACAGGACCCGAGGCTCGAGCTCGTGCATCACGACGTCGAAGCGGCCTGCGCCGCGAACGCCTATCCGTTCGAGGCGCGCGCCTTTCGGCCGCACATCACGCTCGCGCGCGTGCGGCAGCCGCTTCCGCTCGCGAATGCACGCGCGCTTGCGCTCGCCGCGCGCGCTGTGGTGTATAAGGGAGTGCAGCAGGTGCATGCGCTGTCGCTGGTCGAGAGCACGCTCGGGCCGGGCGGTCCGCGCTACACGAAGGTCGCGTCGATTCCACTGGGAGGCGGGTAAGCCATGGGCGGATGCTTCAAGTCGATCGGGTGTCTCGTTGTGGCGGCCGCGCTCGCGGTGGGCGGCTGGATCACGCGCGACGTCTGGATGCCGCTGCTTCATCGCTATACGGAGCGCGCGGCCACGACGCCCGCGTCCGCGCATCAGCCGGGCACGTGGGAGCCGGCGACCACCGATGGCGCCGCCCGCGCAAAGGAGATCATCGAGAAGCTCGCGTCGCGCAACGGTCCCGTGTACGCCAACGTCGAGGCGGGCGACCTCACCGCCTTCATCATCCAGCAGCTCTCGCATCAGCTTCCCGAGTCGGCGCGCAACGTCGAGGCGATGGTGAGCGGCGATCAGCTCCTCGTGCGCTGCACCGTCAACCCGAACGATCTCGGCGATCTCTCGCAGCTCGGACCGCTCGCGCAGATGCTCGGCAGCAGCGAGCAGGTGCAGTTCGGCGGAACGCTCGACATCGTGAAGCTCGGATTGGGCGAGTATCGCGTGCAGTCGTTCCGGATTCACGATTTCAGCATCCCGCACGCGATGATCCCGCGGCTGATCAAGAGCTACTCGAAGGGCACGCGGCCGCCTGGCATTGCGGACGATGCGCTGCCGCTCATCACGCCGGTGCACATTGGCGACGTGCGGATCAGGAACGGGCAGATCACGCTCTACAAGGTCGTGAAGTGAGCCCGAGGGTCCTCGTTGCCGACGATGAGAAGGGAATTCGCGCCGCGCTCGGGCAGCTTCTCGAGTACGACGGCTACGAGGTGCGCTCGGTCGCGAACGCGGTGGATGCCCTCGCTGAATACGAGAAATGGCATCCGGATCTCGTGTTCATGGACGTGAAGATGGGCGGCATCGACGGGCTCGAGGCGCTCAAGCAGATCCGGGAGAAGGATCCGTCCGCCATCGTCGTGATGATCAGCGGCCACGGCACCATCCAGACCGCCGTCGAGGCAACGCAGCTCGGTGCGTACGACTTTCTCGAGAAGCCGCTCGACACCGATCGCATTCAGGTCACGCTGCGCAACGCGCTCCAGCACGTGGTTCTGCGCGAGGAGAACAGCCGCCTCCGCGCGAGCATCGAGTCGCGCCACGAGATCGTGGGCAAGTCCTTCGCGATTCGCTCGCTCATCGAGAAGATCGAGCGCGTGGCCGCGACGCCCGCGCGCGTGCTCATCACTGGCGAGAACGGAACCGGCAAGGAGCTCGTTGCGCGCGCGCTGCACCGGCTCTCGCCGCGCGGCGCGAAACCGTTCGTCGAGGTGAACTGCGCGGCCATTCCGAGTGAGCTGATCGAGAGCGAGCTCTTTGGGCACATCAAGGGCTCGTTCACCGGCGCCATAGCGGACCGTACGGGCAAGTTCGAGCAGGCGAACGGCGGCACCCTCTTTCTCGACGAGATCGGAGACATGAGCCCGTCCGCACAGGCAAAGGTCTTGCGCGTGCTCGAGGATGGCGTGGTGAATCGCATTGGCAGCTCGAAGGCAATCTCCGTCGATGTGCGCGTGATCGCGGCAACGAACAAGGCGCTCGAAGAGGAGATCGCGGAAGGACACTTTCGCGAGGATCTCTTCTACCGCCTCAACGTCGTCCCGATCGTCGTGCCGCCGCTGCGCGAGCGCCGCGAGGACATCCCGCTGCTCGTTCACTACTTCGCGGGCATTCTGTCGGAAGGCGAGGGGATGCCGCCGCGCACCTTCAGCCAGGACGCCGTCGATCGCCTCGCTGCATTCGACTGGCCGGGCAACGTGCGCGAGCTGAAGAACACCGTCGAGCGGATTCTCATTCTCTCGAGCGGTCCGCGCATCGGCGCCGCCGACGTCGACCGGCTGCTCGGGCAGCGCGCGGCCGACACCGCGAGCCTCGGCTCCCTCGCCGAGTGCAAGACGTTCGAGGAGTTCAAGGACGCGGCGGAGCGTGCCTTCCTCCTCACCAAGCTGCGCGAAACGGACTGGAATGTTTCCGAAACTGCGCGCCTGCTCGACATGCCGCGCTCGAATCTCTACAAGAAGATCGAGCGGTATGCACTGACGCGCGAGCACGCCTAGAGGACTCCAATGGCCGGCACCGATTGGGACAAGGAGATGAAGAAGATCGACAAGCAGCTCGAGTCGATCTCCGATGATGCGTTGATCTCGCCTGCAGGCGCGAAGGCGCCTGCCGAGAAGGCGCGAGTGGCCGAGGTGCAGCGCACCACGAGCACGTTCGGCGTGTTCGCGCGACTCGTGCTCGCAGTCATTCTCGGCTTGGCGATGCTCTTCTGGCCGTACAGCGTTCGCTGCGGACCGGGACTGTTCGCCTATCTCTTCGCGAGCGGCATGGTGGGGGTGGCCGGCGTGTGGAGCGCGGTGTGGACCTGGCGGCACCGCGCCGCGCAGGCGCACGTGCTGTCGCTGCTGCTCGTGGTGTGGGGGCTCGTGCTCGCCGGCCTCGAAGTGCTGCCCCGCGTAGGCTACGCCTTCCCGACCGTGGCGCATCCGGCGACGTGGATGTGCTCCTGATGCGACCGTCGTAATATTATCGCATGAAAACTTTCAGGAACTTCGTAGCCGGCGCATGGGTCGAGCCCTCGACCGGCGAGTACTTCGACAACATCAATCCCGCCGATACGACTGACCTCATCGGCCGCTTTCCGCTCTCCGGTGCCGCGGATGTCGAGCGCGCCGTGGCGTCCGCGAAGAAGGGCTTCGAGCGCTGGAGGCGCACGCCCGCGCCCGCGCGCGGCGACATTCTGCGCAAGGCCGGCGATCTGCTCGTCGCGCGCAAGGATGAGATTGCGGATCTGATGACGCGCGAGATGGGGAAGCCCCTCACCGAAACGCGCGGCGACGTGCAGGAAGGCATCGACACCGCCTATTACGCCGCCACCGAAGGCCGCCGTCTGTTCGGCCACACGGTGCCGAGCGAGCTGCGCTCGAAGTGGGCGATGAGCTTCCGGCGCCCGATCGGCGTCTGCGGCATCATCACGCCATTCAACTTTCCGCTCGCGATTCCGACGTGGAAGATCTTCCCGGCGCTGCTCTGCGGCAACGCGGTGATCTTCAAGCCGGCGGAAGATGTGCCGCACACGGGAACGGTGTTCGTCGAGATTCTGCTCGAGGCCGGGCTGCCACCCGATGTCATTCAGCTGCTGCACGGCGCGGGAGAAGTGGTGGGCGCGGCAATCGTGTCGCATCCGGAGATCCCGGCGCTCTCGTTCACCGGCTCGACCGATGTGGGATCGCTCGTGGGTGAGACGTGCGGCAAGATGCACAAGCGGCTCTCGCTCGAGATGGGTGGCAAGAACGCGATGATCGTGCTCGACGATGCGGATCCGGATCTCGCGCTCGAGGGCGTGCTCTGGGGCGCGTTCGGTACCACCGGGCAGCGCTGCACGGCGACGAGCCGTCTCATTCTTCAGTCGAAGATTCACGATCGCGTGCTCGGCGAGCTCGTTGATCGCGCCAAGGCGATGAAGCTCGGCGACGGCCGCAAGGAAGGGACGGACGTGGGTCCGCTCATCAACGAGGCGTCGCGCAAGAAGGTCGAGCGCTACGTGGACATCGGCCAGGCGCAGAATGCCGATCTGCTGTGCGGGGGCAAGCGCGCTACGGGGAAGGGGCTGGAGAACGGCTACTTCTTCGAGCCCACGGTGTTCGCCCGGGTGACGGCGGGATCGCGGCTCGAGCAGGAGGAGATTTTCGGGCCGATTCTCTCGGTGATTCGCGTGGACAGCGTGGACGAGGCCTTCGCGGTGAACAACGACGTGCGGTACGGACTCTCCTCCTCGGTGTACACGCGGGACGTTAATGTGGCCTTTCGCGCCTTAACCGAGCTGGACAACGGCATCACGTACATCAACGCACCCACGATTGGTGCGGAGGCTCACTTGCCGTTTGGTGGAGTGAAGCAGACGGGGAACGGGCATCGCGAAGGCGGATGGGAGGTCTACGAGTTCTATTCGGAGACCAAGGTTGGCTACGTCGATTTTTCGGGTACACTACAGCGTGCGCAGATCGACAATTATGGAGACGACGCGACGACGCTCCTATAGCCCATTGCGCGGCTGCTCGTGTAGACTCCGGGTGCGCGGGAGCGACTTGCAATCGGCCCGCGACCCAGGGAAATTCGTCAACAGTTGCCTCGCGGTCGACTGATCAGTCCCCCGGAGAGCGGCCGTTCGTCGGTACGCGAACCTCCGCCCGATCATTCCGCCGCCACACGATGGACGCCGATGTCTCACTCTCCCACATCATCCGGCTCGCGAATCGTCACCACTGAACATCGGGCGCACGTGCTGCGCGCGATGAATCGGTCGCGGTGGCGGATGGATGGGTTCTGGGAGTGGTCGAAGATCATTATTTTCGCCGTCGCGCTGTTCATCGTCATCCGGACGTTCGGCGTCGAGGCGTACAAGATCCCCTCCGGCAGCATGGAGCGCACGCTCCTCGTCGGTGACTTTCTGCTCGTGAACAAAGCGCTCTACGGCGCCGAGATCCCGTTCACCAACGTGCGCCTTCCCGCGATTCGTGCACCGAAGCGCGGAGATGTGATAGTCTTTCAGTATCCGCTCAATCCGCAGCAAAGCTACGTGAAGCGGCTCATCGGTCTGCCACACGACACGGTGGAGATGCGCAACGGCGAGCTGTACCTGAACGGGCGCATGCAGAACGAGCGGTACGTCATCCATTCGCATCCGGTTGGCGAGCCGCTCGAGGAGGAGTTCCGGTGGCAGGATCAATATCTCGTGCGCACGGCGCAGGCCAGCGTGGGATACCATCCATCGCGTAACACATGGGGTCCGCTGATCGTCCCTGAGAAGAGCTATTTCATGCTCGGAGACAACCGGGACAATTCCGAAGACAGTCGGTACTGGGGATTCGTGGCTGATTCTCTGATCAAGGGAAAGCCCTTGGTCGTCTATTACAGTTACGAGCGCGACGCAACGCACAAGGTTCCGTGGCTCACCGATATCCGCTGGAGTCGGCTGGGCACGCGGATTCGCTGATTGATTCGCTGATTCGAAGTCCGGTTTGCACGCGCGTCCGCGCGCATTCGTGCTGGTCTCCGCAGGAGTAGCCGCCCAGTATGGCCGTACCCTCGCATAAGAAGTCGTCGTACGACGAAGGGTCGCTGGATCAGTATCTTCGGGACATCAGCGCGTACCCGCTGATCGATCGCGATGAAGAAGTGCGCCTCGCGCAGCTCATCCGTGTGAAGGATCCGGAAGCGCTCGACAAGCTCGTGCGCTCGAATCTGCGCTTCGTGGTCTCCGTCGCCAAGAAATACCAGAACCAGGGAGTCGCCCTCTCCGATCTCATCAACGAGGGGAACCTGGGACTCATCCGGGCCGCGCACAAATTCGACGAGACGAAGGGGATCAAGTTCATCTCGTACGCCGTCTGGTGGATTCGCCAGGCGATCCTGCAGGCGCTCGCCGAGCAGTCGCGGATCGTGCGCGTGCCGCTCAACCGCGCCGGCACGCTGCACCGCATCGGCAAGCGCGCCAACGCGCTGCTCCAGGAGCTCGGCCGCGAGCCCACGCACGAGGAGATCGCGCTCGAGATGGACATCACCGAGGAGGAGGTCGCGAAAACGATCTCGATCTCGCAGACCCATCTCTCCCTCGATGCACCGATGACGCCGGGCGAGGACAACCGCCTCCTCGACTACCTGCCGGACACGCTGAACGCCACGCCGGACGAGCAGACGTTCGAGAAGGCGCTCACCGAGGCGATCGAGGAGTCGCTCTCGTCGCTCAAGGAGCGCGAGGCGAAGATCCTGCGGCTGTATTTCGGGCTCGACAGCGAGGAGCCGATGACGCTCGAACAGATCGGGGCGCTGCTCGGGATCACACGCGAGCGCGTGCGCCAGATCAAGGAAAAGGCGCTGTCCCGTCTGCGCCACGTCTCCCGCGCCAGAGCGCTCGAAAGCTTCCTGGGCTAGCTTTCCGGCGAGGATCGCGCGTCCATCGCATTGCCACGACGCCCTCGCTCACCGGATGCTCGGCAGCCCCAATGGTCCAGCTCAGCCCCGAAGATTTCGAGCGTCCGTTCGCAATTGGAAGCTCGCGCCGCCTGATCGTGATGCTGGGGCGCGCGCTCGCGCTCCGCTGCCCGAACTGCGGCTCGCGCGGACTGCTCAGGAACTGGCTTCACATGCACGAGCGCTGTCCGGGCTGCGGCCTCCGCGTCGAGCGCGAAGGGAGCGACTACATGGCCGGCTCGCTGATGTTCAACATCGTGCTGGCCGAAATGCTCTTCGCGGCGGTGTTCGTCGCCTATCTGCTCATCACGTGGCCGCGCTCGAACTGGGAGATGCTCGAGATCGCGGCGCCAGTCGGGATGGCGGTCGCGCCCTTTGTGCTCTTTCCGTTCTCGAAGCTGGTGTGGCTCGCCGCGGATCTCGCGCTCCGGCCGGCGGACGTGCGCGAGCTTCGAGGGCGCGAGATTCGAGGGCGCGAGCCTCGGGATGATGGGTCGGGAAGCTCCTCGACGCGCTAGAGCACATGGCGGCGCGGTGGCCGGTGGCGCGACCGTCCGGTACGTTTCGGCGCCTATGCAACTCGCCGCTCGCCGAACGCCACTTCTCAGTACGCGACTTCTCAGTACGCGACTTTTCACCGCCGCCATGCTCACGCTTCTCGCTTCGCGCGGCGGGGCGCAGAGCGCCGCTGCAACGAGGGCGACGAACGCTGCGACCTCGGCCGCGATCTCCGCCGCCGATCTGCGCACGCGCCTCTACCTCATCGCCGATGACTCGATGCGTGGCAGACTCGCGGGATCGGCGAGCGATACGCTCGTGACGGCCTACATCGCCTCGGAGCTCGCGCGCGCAGGGCTCGCGCCCGCGGGTGAGGATGGCGGATGGTTCCAGATCGTGCACTTTCGCGATCGCGGCGGTCGTGAGCCCGTCATTCCGTCGCGCAACGTGATCGGTGTGCTTCGTGGCAGCGATCCCGCGTTGCGGAACGAGTACGTGGTGCTGAGCGCGCACAACGATCACGTGGGCGTTGCGCGCCGGGCGGTGGATCACGATTCGCTCCGCGTCGCGAACTTCGCTGCCGCGATGCGCAAGCGCGGAAGCTCCGGCGCGGCGGCACAGGCGTGGGCCACGCACACGCTCGACTCGCTTCGCGCACTGCGCCCGCCGCGGCGCGACTCGATCTTCAACGGCGCGGATGACGATGGATCGGGCACCGTCGCCCTGCTCGCGATCGCGGAGGCGTTGGCGGCCTCGCCCGACCGGCCGAAGCGCTCGATCCTCTTCATCTCGCACACAGCGGAGGAGGAGGGGCTTCTGGGCTCCGAATGGTTCACGGATCATCCGACCGTGCCGCGCGATTCGTTGGTGGCGGAGCTGGACATGGACATGATCGGGCGCGGAAGCGCGGCCGATGTGGTGAACGGCGGACCCGCGTATCTGGAGCTGGTCGGTACACGGCGGCTGTCGACGGAGCTGGGCGATGTGGCCGAGCGCGTGGATGCGAAGGAGCCGGTTCCGTTCGAGTTCAACTACGCGTTCGATGCGCCGGGCGACAGGGAACAGTACTACTGTCGCGCCGACCACTATTCGTACGCGCGCTACGGCATTCCGTCGATCAACTTTTCACGGGGCGATCACCCTGATTACCACGAGGTGACGGACGAGCCGCAGTACATCGACTACGACGCGCTGGCGCGCGTGGCGACGTACGTGCGCGACCTCGCGGTGACGCTCGCGAACCTCGACCATCGCGTGCTGATCGACAAGCCGAAGCAGCAAAATCCGCACGCCGGGTGCGTGCAATGACGGCGGCATCGACACTCATCCTTCACTAGGGCAGCCATGGCGCAACAGAGCTCGTTCGACGTGACCACGGGAGTCGATCTGCAGGAGGCCGACAACGCGGTGAATCAGGCGCAGAAGGAGATCACGCAACGCTACGACTTCAAGGGCTCGCCCGCGAAGATCGAATTGCAGCGCGCGGAGAACAAGATCGTGCTGGAGGCGGAGGGCGACTACAAGATGGCCGCGGTGCTCGACGTGCTGCAGTCGAAGCTGATCAAGCGCGGCGTGTCGATCAAGAATCTCGACATCGGCGAGGTCAAGCCCGCGAGCGGCGAGACGGTGCGGCGCGAGATCAAGCTCAAGATGTCGCTCGACGGCGAGACATCGAAGAGGGTGGTGGCGGCGATCAAGGATGCAAAGATGAAAAAGGTGCAGGCGTCCATCCAGGGCGAGCAGGTGCGCATCACGTCGCCGTCCAGGGACGAGCTGCAGGAGGTGATGAACCTGCTCCGCGGAAAGGATTTCGGGGTAGAGCTCAAGTTCGGGAATTACCGATGATGTTCGAGATCAATGCGCGAGCGTGCTCGAGGCGAAGTAGGCGATGACCTCGTCGCGCCGCGTTGCAGAGCGCGCCTCGACGGATCCGTTGACGACTTGGCCGGTCTTCGCAAACACCGGAACGATCGCGAGGTACATGGTATCGGCGCTCATCACGACGCGCACGCGCTCGACCATCGCGTGATGGCCGCTCGCGAGGATGGCGCACTCGGGAGCGCTCTCGAATTTCACGCCTCCGCCTCCGCTGTGCGCTAATCCGCCCATGGGCGACGACGCGACCAGCACCGTGAACGTGGTGCTGTCGGCGGCGATCCAGCGCTTGCTCGAGGGACGCTCCTGCGGCTCGGCAATGAAATCGCGCGGCAGCGCGATGGTTCCCGCTCCCAAGGGCAGCGAGTCCCGGTTGGTCGCGACAGGCTGCCGTATGCGCGGCAGCTCACACGGAGCCTTGCCCCTTGCCAGCCGTTCACCGAATTCAGGTGTGAACATGTCACCCGGCTTGGGCGCCTGCGCGCGCGAGGGCATCGCGACCACCGATGTCGCCAGCAGGGCAAGCAAAATCCGTTTCACGGTGAAGCTCCTCTCGAAGGGGGTGCGTCGCATCACATCCACGAAGCCAGCGCACGGCTCACCTGTCCGAGAGCCTCCGCTCGCGCGCTTCTGTTCAATCAGTGGCCCCGCGCTAAATTCCGCCAATGCCAAAACTTCCGTTCAACTCGTGTAGAGTCGCGTGCGCGACCGCGCTCGCGTGCACCGTCGCGGCTCCGGCGGCGGCGCAGAAGACCGGCGCGGGGTTGACGTCGACGGAGCGCGCGCTCGTCAAATCCGTCGACGCGCACAACGCGGACGCGCTCGCGCTGCTCATCAGGCTCGTCGACATCAACAGCGGCACGATGAACTTCGCGGGCGTGCGGAATGTCGCGGATGTGCTCGCGGCGCAGCTCGACTCGCTCGGCTTCAGGACGCGGTGGGTGGACGGCGCCGCCTTTCACCGCGCTGGGCATCTCGTGGCCGAGCATGCGGGGCCGGGTCCCAAGCTGCTGCTCATAGGGCATCTGGACACCGTCTTCGAGCCCGACAATCCATTCCAGAAATTTCAGCGCATCGACGACTCCACCGCGAAGGGCCCGGGTGTGATCGACATGAAGGGTGGCGACGTCATCATCGTGGCGGCGCTGCGCGCGTTGAAGGAAGCGCGCGCGCTCGACAGGATGAACGTCACGATCGTGTTCGACGGCGACGAGGAGGAATCGGGAACGCCGCTCGAGCTCTCGCGCGCGACGCTCAGGGACGCAGCGAAGGGAGCTGCAGCGGCGCTCGGCTTCGAGGATGGCTCGGGTGATCCGAAGACGGCGATGACCTCGCGGCGCGGCGCGGGCTCGTGGGCGCTCACGGCCACCGGTACGCCGTCGCACTCGGGGCAGATCTTCACTCCGGAAGTGGGCGCGGGCGCGGTGTTCGAGGCCGCACGTGTGCTGAACGAGCTCTACACGAGGCTCGGGCACGAGCAGTATCTCACCTTCAACCCCGGCGTCGCGGTGGGCGGCACGGCAGTGACCCTGGACTCCACGGGTACGGTCGGCACTGCCGCAGGGAAGGACAACGTTGTGGCGGAGCACATGCGCGTGACGGGCGATCTGCGCACGATCTCGCCGGAGCAGTTCGAGCGCGCGGAGCAAACGATGAAGGAGATCGTGGCTGCGTCGCTGCCGGGCACGCATTCGGAGATCACGTTCGAGACCGGCTATCCGCCGATGGCGCCCACGGAGGGCAACCGCAAGCTGCTCGCGATCTACGACAAGGCGAGTCGCGACGTGGGCTCGGGCGGTGTGGTTGCAGTGGACCCGGCGAAGGCCGGCGCGGCGGACATCTCCTTCGTCGCCAATCTCGTTCCGATGTCGATCGATGCGCTCGGGCTGTCCGGCCATGACGATCACACGGACAAGGAAACGGCGGATCTACGCACGCT
>JAICLZ010000042.1 GCA_025929535.1 Gemmatimonadaceae bacterium | reverse complement strand
TGAGCAGCTCGCGGCCGCCCAGGCGCAGCTCACGGCGAGCAATCTCGCGGTGACGACGTCGCAGCAGCGCTATCAGGCGGGTGCCGGAACGCTCGTCGAGCTCACGCAGGCGCGCGCCGCGCAGGTGCAGGCTGCAAGCGCCGTGGTGAGCGCGCGGTACGGACTCGTGTTCCAGCAGACACTCATGTCGTACTACACGGGCGAGCTCGATCCCGCGCACGTGGTGCTCAACGGTTGACGGGTCTCCCGTTCAGGTGGACGGCGCGCGGCGAAGCTCCGCGCGCCGGTTCACCATCTGCAGCCCGGTGAAGCACACCGCCAGCCAGAGCACGCCGAGTGTGTAGCCGGCAGCGACGTCGCTCAGGTAGTGCACGCCGAGGTAGATACGGCTGTAGCCGACCAGGATGATCATGACGACCGCACCAATCCAGATCGCCACCCTGGCAGTCAGGCTTTCGATTTTCCACACACGGATGACCGTGTAGGCGAGCATCGCGAAGCCGATCAAGGATCCCATCGAGTGGCCGGACGGAAAGCTCCAGCTGCTGTAGTGGAGGAACTTCGCCGCGAACTCCGGGCGGGGCCGGCGAACGATGTCCTTGATCATGCCGTCGAGCACCGTGCCACCGATGTAGGACAGCACCCACGCGACGAGCAGCGTCCGCTGCTTCGCGCGCCAGAGATACAGCACGGCGGCAGCAAAGAGCACCGCCATGGCCGCCGGCGAGCCGATCGCGCTGATGATCACGAATATTCGATCGCCGAAGGCCGTCCCGTTGCCGTGGAACCAGTTTGCGACCGCCTGATCGCGCGTGACGAGCACGTCGTGCTCGCGAAGGGAATCGAGCAGCACGGCAAAGATCAATCCGGTGAGCAGGCAGACCGCGAGGCCGATCACGATGTGCAGCGTGAGGTACGCGCGGGGGTCGAGCCGCGCGATCAGCCGCCGCCACGGCGGGGGAGCATCCTCGGCCAGAGTCACGTCGCGACTTCGCGCGCGCGCCGCTCGAAGAAATGTCGCTCCAGCGGATTTCTGGCGCGCACGCTCGCGCTGAGAAAATGCTCGCATGCCGCGGCGGCGTTGCCGCGCTGATGTTCCAGCTCACCGAGCGCCGCGAAGTAGAACGGATAGTCCGCGAGCCGGTGGACGTCGGCTATCGCGGCGATCTCCGCGAGTCCGCGCGCCGCTCCTTCGTGTTGCGCGATCGCGATCGCTCTGCCGAGCGCCACAACCGGGGAAGGGCGAATCGTCAGCAACGTGTCGTAAAGAGAGACGATCATTGGCCAGTTCGTATCCTCGAGAGACGCCGCCCGGGCGTGTAGCGACGCGATTCCCGCCTCGATGTGGAACTCCGTGATCGTCGTACCGGTCGCCGAATGATCGAGCAGCGCCTCGCCCTTCGCAATGAGTGTGCGGTCCCAGAGCCCCCGGTCCTGTTCATAGAGGGCGCTCAGGTTCCCGCGTGCATCGACGCGCGCCGGCATCCGCGCCGCGTTCAGGCACATGAGCGCGACGAGCGCCTTGGTGGCAGGAGTTGCCGTGCCTGGATGCGCGAGCAGCAGCTCGGCCAATCGCATGGCCTCGACGCACAGCTCGGCACGCACAGCGAGCTCGGCGTGCGCGCCGTGATAGCCCTCATTGAACAGGAGATACAGCGCGCGTTGCACCGCGGAGAGTCGTTGCGGCAGGTCCTGCTCATCCAGGTGGGAGAGATCGAACAGACGCTTCGAGCTCGCGAGCACCTTCTTGCCTCGCGCGATGCGCTTCTCCATGGCCGCATGTCGGGTGAGGAATGCGGCGGCGACCTCGTTCACGCCGAAGCCGCACAGGATGTTGAGCATCAGTGCGACCTGTGCAGTCTCGGGGAGCTGCGGATGACAGCAGGAGAACATCATCCGCAGCTGGTCGTCGCGAATCGCGGACTCGCCGAATGCCTCCGCTACCACGGGCGCAAGTGTCCACTCGCTTTCGAGGAGCCGGCCCAGCTCGGGCGCGTACGTCCGCGCAGTGCGCTCGTGGCGAAGAATGTCGAGCGCGCGATTCTTCGCGGTTGTCATCAGCCACGCCGACGGGTTCTCCGGCACACCGCGCTGCTTCCACACCTCGAGCGCACGGACGAACGCATCCTGCACCACGTCCTCCGCGAGCGCGAGGTTGTGGACGCCGAACAGGCGCGTGAGCGCGGCGACCATCCGTCCCGCTTCGCGCCGGAAGAGATGGTCGCCTGGCTCGGTCACTACATCTTCATGATCGGGCGAACCTCGACGAAGCCGCCGGCGTCGAAGTGCGGACAGCCGCTTGCGAGCTTCGCGGCCTCGTTCAGATCCTTCGCCTCCACGATCGTGTATCCGCCCACGAGGTCCTTCTCCGCGTAGGGACCGTCCGTGATCTGGGTCTTCTTCCGCACGATCTTTCCAGTGGGCTCGAGCGGATCGCCGCCGGTTCTGATGTGCCCCTTCGTGGTGAGCTCCTGCAGCCAGGCCAGCCACTTCTGCATCTGCTGCTGCATGTGCTCCGGTGTGCCCCCTGCCTCGCCGCCCCGGTACAGGTACATGAACTGACTCATGATGATCCTCCGTTTGGGTTGGTCGTACGAATCATCGACGTTCGACGCACGCAGCGCCGGACATTTTTCTTTTCATGACTTCGCGGGCCCAACGGCCACTTCCCTTATGAGCTGATACATGTACTCGACCCCTTCATAGAAGGACTTCACGAGAATGCGCTCGTCGCGGCCGTGCGCGCGCACGTCGTCGACATCGAGTGGAACTCCACTCAGCCCGTACGTGGGAATGCCGGCGTCACGCAGTCTCCAACCGTCCGTGGCGCCCGTTTCCATCTGCGGGATGACGGGCACGCCGGGCCAGAGTCGCTGCGTCACCTTCTCCACGGGGCTCATGACCATCGGGAGGAGCGGCGAGGGCTTGCCGGGTGCTCCCGTGTCGACCGGTACGACTTTCACCGCCGTATCGGCGACGATGCGCACGAGTGTGGCGCGCACGGCCTCCGCTGTCTCTGTGGGAAGGATTCGGCAGTTCACGAGCGCACGCGCGGTCTGCGGGAGCGCGTTGGGAGCGTGTCCGCCCTCGAGCATGGTGGGCACACACGTGGTGCGGAGCTGCGCATTGTAGAAGGGAGACACGGAAAGGTGCGCGGCTGCCGCCGAGTCGCGCTGGTTTTTCGTGATGGCGCGCATGTCCGCCGCGAGCTGGCCGCTCGCCAGGCCGGAGGAGCGCTCGAAGTAGGCGCGCGTCGTCTCGTTCAGGTTCACCGGAAAGTGATATCGCGACAGCCGGCCGATCGCTTCGGCCAGGCGGACGATGGCATTGTCGGGCGTGGGCATCGAGCTGTGCCCGCCCTTGTTGCGCACGATGAGATCGAAGGATTGGTAGGACTTCTCGCTTGCCTGCACCGGCCGCACGATCTTCTTGCCATCCCTGATGAGCGGGTCCCCGCCATCCGGATTGATGCACCACTCGGCGTCGATGAGATCGCGATGATTCTCGATGAGCCACGAAACGCCGTTGTATCCGCCGCCGCCTTCCTCGCCCGCGGTGAGCGCCATGATGAGTGTGCGCTCGGGCACCACGTGCTCGCGCTCGAGCCGGAGCAGTGCTTCGGCGAGTGTGGTCGCACCATCCTTGATGTCGCTCGTGCCGCGGCCGTAGAAGAATCCATCGCGCTCGGTGAGCTTGTATGGATCGATCGACCAGTCGGAGCGGAGCGCTTCGACGACATCGAGGTGCGCGATCAACAGGATCGGCTTGAGCGTCGTGGATGTCCCGCGCATGCGCACCACCACGCTCGAATCCTTGTCGCCGGCCGGACCGAGCACCTGCACGTCGGCGGCGGGAAATCCTGCGTCGAGGAAGCGCTGCGCAATGGCGTGTGCCGCGGGCGACGTGCTTCCCTCCTTGTACGACGTGTTCGTCTCGATGAGCTGCTGGAAGATCGCGCGGGCCTCGGCCTGGTCGGGGGTGAGCGCGGTTTGTGCGCGCGCTGCGGAAGCGAAGAGGGCGAGGGTGAGCGCGAGGAGAAGCGAGTGGCGAGGCATCGGGGGCGGGCTGTGGGGGGCCGATGGTGTGGGGACAGTGAGTCTCGCTCTGCTACGGCGCGACGCTCTACTGCACGATCTTCTCCTGCCCCGCCAGCCCGACCGCGTCGAGCATGAACGCGTCGCGGAACGCGATCTCGTGCAGCCGATCGTAGCGCCCCGAGCTTCCACCGTGGCCGCCCGCCATGTTGATCTTGAAGTAGAGCGGGTTGGAATCGGTCTTCATCGCGCGCAGCTTCGCCACCCACTTCGCCGGCTCCCAGTAGGACACCTGGGAATCATTGAGCGACGACGTGACGAGCATCCAGGGATACGCCTTGCGCTCGACGTTGTCGTAGGGCGAGTACGTCTTCATGTACTCGTACTGCTCCTTGATGTGCGGATCTCCCCACTGCTGCCACTCCTGTGACGTGAGGGGAAGCGACGCATCCATCATCGTGTTGATCACGTCCACGAACGGCACGTCCGCGACGACGGCGCGAAAGAGATCGGGGCGCATGTTCGTGATCGCGCCCATGAGCAGCCCGCCGGCGCTCCCGCCGTTCGCGACGAGCGTGTTCGCGCTCGTGAACTTCTGCTGCTCGAGATATTCCGCAACGTCGACGAAGTCGTTGAAGGTGTTCTTCTTCTTCATCATCTTGCCGTCATCGTACCATTGGCGCCCCATCTCCTGGCCACCGCGGATGTGCGCTATTGCGTAGGCGAAGCCGCGGTCGACGAGGCTGAGCACGGGCGAGTTGAACGTCGCCTCCGTCGTGTAGCCATACGAGCCATAGGCGTACAGCAGGAGCGGATGACTTCCATCCTGCCTCCATCCCTTGTGCACGAGCATCGATACCGGCACGTGCACGCCGTCGCGCACGGGCACCATCAGCCGCTTCACCTCGTATCGCGACGCGTCGTAGCCTGGTACGTCCACGCGCTTCTTCAGCACGCGCTGATGTGTGGCGAGATCGTAATCGAAGGTCGAAGCCGGCGTCAGAAGCGACGAGTACTGGAAGCGCAGCGTGTGCGAGTCGAACTCCGCGTTCTGCGTCGGAAACACGCCGTACGCCGGCTCCGGGAAGGTGATGTAGTGAACGCTGCGTGCGGCGAGGTCGATCACGCGCAGCCGCGGCAGGCCGCCCGAGCGCTCGGCGACGACCACGTAATTCCTGAACGGCTCGATCCCCTCGATGAACACGGAGTCGTTGCCCGGAACCCAGTCGGTCCACCTCGCTCGTGAGAAGTCGGCTTCGGGGATGCGCACGATTCTGAAGTTGCGGGCGCTGTCGTTCGTGACCATGAGGAACGCGCCATCGATGTGGTCCACGCTGTATTCGACGTTCGCGCGCCGCGGCGCGATCACGTGCGGTGCCGCCGTCGGATCGGCAGTGGGGATGACGCGCCACTCGGAGCTCGTGAATCCATCGTCGGCTATGAACACGAACTTCCCGCTCTTGCTGCGAGCGACGTCCACGTTGTTCAGCACGTCGTCGTCCTGAAATACCTTCACGTCGCTGGCGCGCTGCTGTCCGAGCACGTGCCGCCACACCGCGTTCGTGCGGCGCGCGGAGTCGGCGGTCGAGTAGAAGATCGTGCGGTTGTCGTTGGCCCACGCGAGTCCCGGCACCACCTGAGCGAGCGTGTCGGCGAGCGTCTTCCCGGTTCGGAGATCCTTCACGAACAGCGTGTACACGCGAAGTGCGGTGGTGTCCTGCAGGTAGGCCAGCCGGCCGCCATCGGGGCTCACCTGCTGTCCACCGAGCGCGAAGAACTTCTTCCCCGCGGCGAGCGCGTTCTCGTCGAGGTAGACCTCTTCCCTTGCCCCGAGTGAGCCGCGCTTCCGGCAGAGGATCGGATACGCCTTCCCCTGCTCGGTACGCGAGTAGTACCAGTAGCCGTTGTCGCGGTACGGCACCGACAGGTCCGTCTCGCGAATGCGCCCGAGCATCTCGTGATAGAGCTTGTCCTGCAGCGCTTCGGTGTGGCGCATCCCTGTCGCGGTGTACGCGTTCTCGCTGTCGAGATACGCGAGCACTTTCGGATTGGTCTTCTCGCGAAGCCAGAAATAGTTGTCCGTTCGCACATCGCCGTGCAGCGTATCGACGCGAGCGATCTGCTGCGCCACCGGTGGCCTGGGCTGCTGCGCGGCGAGTCCGGAGACGAGTGCGCAGAACGCGAACGAGAGAATGGAAGCGCGCGACATGGAGATCCTGCGTGTTCGGTCGTGAGGCGTTTCGGACGGAGGCGGAACGAGAAGGATAAAGTAAGTCGCACGCCATGAATCGCCAGCGACGGTGCCGGGATCCACGAAAAGGCGTTGACGCGCTATTCCGCGCATTGTACCATCATCCTCCCCAGCCTCCGAGTGCCGCGCCATGCCCACGACCGATCCGCGCGTCGACGCGTACATTGCGAAGGCGAACGACTTCGCCAAGCCCATCCTCACGCGCGTGCGCGAGATGGTGCACGAGGCGTGTCCCGATGTGGTCGAGACGATCAAGTGGAGCTCGCCTTTCTTCGACTACAAGGGGCAGATGATGTGCGCGATGGCAGCGTTCAAGGAGCACTGCTCGCTCATCTTCTGGAAGGCGTCGCTCATCGAGGGCGTACCACCGAACGGCGACAAGTCTCGCGGCAGCTTCGGACGCATCACCTCGGTGAAGGAGCTGCCGAGCAAGAAGACGTTCACCGGCTTCATCAAGGCGGCGATGGCGCTCAACGATGCCGGGATCACCGTCAAGCGGCCGAAATCCGTGAAGCCGGAAGCGAAGGTGCCCATGGAGCTCGCGGCCGCGCTTAAAAGGAACAGGAAGGCTGCAACCGTGTTCGCGAACTTCCCGCCCGGCCAGCGTCGCGAATACTGTGACTGGATCAGTGAGGCGAAGCGCGAGGAGACGAAGGGCAAACGCGTCGCGCAGGCGATCGAATGGATTGCGGAAGGGAAAACGCGAAACTGGAAGTACTAGCGCCGCTCGACTCGCGCGCTCACGCGCCCGTGCGCGCCCCATGCCGCGCGACGATCACGCTCTTGATCCCGCCGCGCACGTTGAAGTCGCCCACGACCTCCATCCAGCGGGGCTTTACCGCCGCCACAAGATCGTCGAGGATCCGGTTCACCGCGCGCTCGTAGAAAATACCGTCGTTGCGAAAGCTCCAGAGATAGAGCTTGAGCGATTTGAGCTCCACGCAGGCCGCGTCGGGCACGTACGCAATGCGGATGATGCCGAAGTCCGGTGCGCCGCCCTTCAGGAGCGCGAGCTCCGCCGCATCGCTCTCGATGCCGCCCAGCGGGCACATCGAAGTGAACTCGTTGCACTCCAGACGCACCTCGTAATCGCGCCCCGGATATGGATTCGGAAAGGTCTCGAGCAGCTCGGCAGCCGGCATTATCGTACGCACTCCACGTGAGAGCTCATCGGCCTCTCGGGCCCCTGTACACGCATCCCGACGTCGTCGTCTCGCGAACGACGACCTTCGATAGACCACGCAGCGCTGTCGACGCGCGATCCCAGATCCAGATCGCGAGATTCTCGCTGGTCGGATTCGCGAGTCCCTCGACGTCATTGAGCAGCCGGTGATCGAGCTGCTCGCTCAGCGGACGAAACGCGTCGATGATCTCCGCGAAGTCGAGCACCCATCCACTACGTCCGCCAACGGAGCCGCTCACCCAGAGCTCGATCACGAACGAGTGGCCGTGCACTCGCGCGCACGGGTGAGTGTCCGGCACGTTCGGCAGCTGGTGAGCAGCCTCGATGGTGAAGCTCCTGAACACTTCCATCTCGGCGCCGGTATCCCCATTGACGCTCCCGGTCGTTCCATCCATTCCCGCATCGATCACGGAATCCCCAGCAGCTTGTGCGTCTGGATGCTCAGCCGCCACTGCGGGTGCGAGAGACAGTAGGCCAAGGCGAGCTCGGTGTTGCGCTCGCGATCGAGTCCATCCATTGGCTGCAGAAAAAATTGCTCGAAATCGAGATCCGCGTACCGCTCAGGCTCGCCACCCGGCTGCGGATACACGAGCTTGAGCTCATTGCCGCTCGCCAGCACGAGCGGCGCGCCCACCTTTGGACTCACGCAGATCCAGTCGATGCCCTCCGGCGGCATCTGCGTGCCATTCGTCTCGATCGCGATCTCGAATCCATTCGCGTGCAGCGCGCGCACGATGTCCGCGTCCATCTGCAGCAGCGGCTCGCCGCCGGTGCACACCACGAGCTTCCGCGCGCGCGCCGACACGTGTGCCGGCCACTGCTCCGCCACCGCACGCGCGAGATCGTCAGCGCTCACGAACTTTCCGCCCCCGGGGCCATCGACGCCCACGAAATCCGTATCGCAAAACGTACACGTCGCGTCCGCGCGATCCGCTTCGCGCCCCGTCCACAGATTGCACCCCGCGAAGCGGCAGAACACCGCCGGCCGCCCGGTATTCGCACCTTCACCCTGCAGCGTGAAGAAAATCTCCTTTACGGCGTACGTCACGTTGCGACCACTCGTTCGCGATAGCGCACCGGATCAGGCACGCCGGCTTCCGCGAACCCCTTGAGGCGAAGCTGGCACGCGTCGCAATCCCCGCACGCCGCGCCGCTCGCATCGGGATCGTAGCACGACAGCGTACGCGCGTAGTCCACGCCGAGCTTCACGCCGCGTACGATGATCTCGCCCTTCGTCTGCTGCATGAGCGGTGCGTGGATGGTGAGACGACGTCCTTCCACTCCGGCCTTCGTGGCGAGATTCGCCATGCGCTCGAACGCCTGAACGTACTCGGGACGACAATCGGGATAGCCGCTGTAGTCGAGCGCGTTAACACCCAGGAAGATGTCGCTCGAGTTGCTCACCTCTGCCAGCGCCAGCGCGTACGAGAGAAAGATCGTGTTGCGCGCCGGAACGTACGTGATGGGAATTCCGTGCGAGATCTCGGCTGCGGACCGGCCCTTGGGCACGGCGATATCGCTGGTGAGCGCGGAGGCGCCGAAGGCACGCAGATCGATGTCCACGATCACGTGGCGAGCCACGCCCGCGCGCTTCGCGATCGACTGCGCGGCAACGACCTCGGCGTCGTGGCGTTGTCCGTAACGAAAGCTGAGCGCGATGATCTCGAACCCTTCGCTGCGCGCGATCGCGAGGACGGTCGCCGAGTCGAGGCCGCCGCTCAAGAGTACGACGGCGGTTTTCGTCATCGTCTAGCGCCGGCTCACTGCACGGCGACGCTGTCCGCCGCCGTCACCTTCTTCGCCACGCGCCTTGCGAACACCTCGGCACCCTTGGGCACCATGTCCTTCGCGATTCCCTTGAGCTCATAGGAATCGTCGAGCACAAGCTTGCCGCTCGCGACGTCGATGAGCTCACCGCTGAAGATCCAGATCAGATCACTCGTCTTGCTGATCTTTCCCATCACCACCCACTGGGCGCCGAGCTCCTGCCCCACGGCGCGCGCGCAGGCAACGACGACGTTGCAGGGACGATCCTCGACGATCGCCTTCGCCTTCGGGCTCTCAGCGGCTTTGGCGACGGACGCAGCATCGAAGAACGAGATGCCGGGCGCGCTCGCGAGCGCCTTCCTCATCACAGCAGTGGCCGTGTCCGCCATGGAGGTATCGCCGGGGAAAATGTCGTTCGCTCGCTTGCCGTAGAAAGCGAGATCCAGCATGGCCACCTTCACTGGCGGCTTCGCGGACGAGCTGCCGGACTGGGCACGAGCGCCGGGAACGACGACGATCGCGAGCGCGGCAGCGCAGGTGACGGCTAGGCGCGATGCACGGGAAAAGATGCTTTTTGACATACTGAAACGTACCCCGGCCGGTGCGTGCGTTCCAGCCGATGACGCGATCGAGTTGGGCCGAGAGCGCTAGAAGAAGAGGGTCGACGCGTGCGCGTGCGGTGCCAGGATGATTCCGTCGAAGGAGAGCAGCGCACGCTTCAGAGGCACCGAGAGCTTCCCGACCTTGCCGTCGTGCGCCAGCGCTCGAACCGGCCGCAGGTCAGTGAAGCTCCACATGCTGTCGCTCCCAGCAGCCGCGACGAATGTCCGGACGTCCAGCGGGGCGAGCTGCGCGTCCGATGCGGTGATGTCATAGGTGACTGCCTTGTCGGCGTCCTTGCTGCCGAAGGGCCGGTACTCGTTCGTGGTGCCCTTGCCGGCAAGGACCATCACGTTGAGCGCACGTGCACCATTCGCGAACGCAAATTCCGGAATGAACGTCCCAAGCTCGTAGGTATCGGTGAGACTGGAGCCGCGGATCATGTGATTGCCGCCAAACTTGAACACGACTCTCGGTGCAAGCTCGCCGCGCGCTACCGCGGCGTGATACCAGTCGAGAAAATGCCGGCGCATGAGCTCGGAACGCTGCACGTTCGATGCGTAGTTGTCACCGCGCATGTACTTCTGGTAGATGTCACGCGATGCCGCTCGGGACTGCGCTGCGGCACGCTCCGCCGAAGGAAGCTCTCGACACGACGTTGAGGAGCGGTGTCTCGCATCATGTTCTCCAGCATGCGAGCGCCGACCGGTCCGAGCTCAATGGCGAGGTGGAGGTAGCCGGCTGGTCGCGCGGCAGTGAAGAGCGCGCCGATGAACGTGGGCACCTCCTGCATTCCGTGATCCCCTCCGACCATCAAGAACTGATTCTCTCGCGCGATGCGCGCAAGCGTGTCGGCGCCGGGGCCTCGCAAGATGCCGTTCACGATCGTGAAGGGCACCGTGTGCGCACGAAGAGCGGCGAGTACGCCATTCCCGGCACGAGGCGAGTCCTCGGAATCAGCGGGCTGTTGTGCAGGGGCGGCGCGCCCACCGATTGACAGGACGGCGACCCCTAGCAGGAGATTCGTAACCAGTGGTCTCATGTGTGCGTAGTGGGATACGAGTTCGAGGCCCAACCATTGGAGGATCGGATGCCCACCGAAGAGCACAAGGTCGACGGTCAGAACCTGCTGGCGCGCGTGAAGGAGATCGTGCACGAGGGAAACGTGCGCCGCATCATCATCAAGAACGAGCAGGGACACGCGCTGCTCGAGATACCGCTCACGATCGGAGTGGTGGGAGCGGTGTTGCTGCCGGTGTGGGTCGCGATCGGCGCGATCGCGGCCCTCACCGCACGCTACACACTCGTCGTCGAGAAGGATCTTCCGCCGGCGTGACCGGCGGAGTTGCTATCGCCGCCGGCCGCCGAACACGATGGACGCCCACCGGAGCAGCTCGAGATAGAGCCACACGAGCGTGACGAGCATTCCGAACGCCGCGTACCACTCCATCTGCTGTGGCGCGGATCCGGAGAGGCGCTCGATCATGTCGAAGTTCAACAGCAGGTTCATCGCCGCCACGATCACGACGGCGGAGCTGAAGAGCAGCCCGGTCAATCCGAATCCGAACACGCCGGGCATCTGGATGTGAAAGAAGCCGAGCACGATGCTGAGCAGGTAGAACACCATGATGCCCACCGTCGCGCCGATGATGATGCTGCGCAGGCGGTTCGTGACCCGAATGATTCGCGTGGCGTAGAGGGCGAGCATCGCGAGTGCGACACCGAACGTGAGTCCAACCGCAATGAGCGGAATGCCCTTGAACTGCGCGTCGTAGATGTAGGAGATGCCGCCGAGCGCGACTCCCTCGAGCACCGCATAGATCGGCGCCGTGATCCGCGCGAGGTTAGGCTTGAACGCAGTGACCATCGCCACGATGAGCGCGGCGATCGCTCCGCCAAAGATCACGCTCGTGAGATTGCGATCGGGGACGCGGAGAATCTCGTACCACGTGTATCCGGCACTCGCGGCGGCAACGAGCACCAGCGCGAACGACTTCCACGCGGAACCGGCAACGGTCATGACGCCGGTGCCGCCTTCCGCACGGGCACGAGCGATTGCGCTATCGGTAAATGCTGGATTCGAGAGGGCCATTGTGTCGCTTTGATAGTGTGAGAGTCGTGCGGTCCGTACGATTGGTGATACACCGCACTGCGTGCAACGTCGCCGGGTGAAAGTTCGCGGATTGGCTCCGATTACGCAGGCTCCAACAACCGGAGATCGCATGCCGCTCGCTACGAGTCGCTTCATGAGTCGCTTCGCCTTCGCGTCAGCCGTGCTCCTGGTGCTTGCGCCGGGCCCGCCGATTTACCCCGGGGCGAAGCGGGCGACACCGCAGGCGCTGATCGAAAAAGGCTCCGGCGTGGAGGTTTCGGCAACCTACGTCACGGGAGATCCGTTCGAGAAGGTGGATTCATTCTATCGCGCACACGGGGCGGAGGACACGGGCGCGCGGCGGGTCTCGCCGACCAGCAAACGCGCACTGTACTATTTTGCGGACTCGAAGAGCGATGTGCTGGTGCTATGGCCGATGGATGGATCGAGCGACGAAACATCGATCGTGATCTCGAAAGAATAAAGGAGTTTCTCCATAAATGTCGTTAAAGTGTTTCGTTGGTGTCATCATACTGTTCATATAAAACAACTACTATGACCACTCGCTCCCTTCTCCGCGATGCCGCCGAGCGCGCTGCCACCTACCTCGAGAGCCTCCCGGACCGAAGCGTCGCGCCAACCGCCGAGGCCGTCGCCGCACTCTCGCAATTCGACCACTTTCTCCCAGAGCACCCTCAGAATCCGGCGGAGGTACTCGCTACTCTGGATGAGCTCGGCTCGCCTGGAACAGGTGCCTCCGCAGGCGGCCGCTACTTCGGCTTCGTCATTGGCGCAACACTCCCGGCAGCGCTCGCCGCGAACATGCTGGCCACGGCCTGGGACCAGAACTGCGCCCTCGTCGTGATCTCGCCCACCACAGCGAAGCTCGAGTCCATCGCCCTCC
This sequence comes from Gemmatimonadaceae bacterium, assembly GCA_025929535.1. GTDB lineage: Bacteria > Gemmatimonadota > Gemmatimonadetes > Gemmatimonadales > Gemmatimonadaceae > FEN-1250. Next base: position 24,761 of record JAICLZ010000042.1, on the reverse strand, counting down.
GCTGGCTGCTCGACGTGCTGCATCTCCCGCCAACGTCCGCCGCCGGCTTCGTCACGGGCGCGACCATGGCCAACTTCACCTGCCTTGCGGCCGCTCGCCACGCGCTGCTTCAGCGCGCCGGTTGGGATGCGGAGGCGCAGGGGCTCTTCGGCGCGCCGCCGCTCGACGTGATCGTCGGCGACGAGGTGCACGTCACCGCTCTCAAGGCGCTCGCCATGCTCGGGCTCGGCCGCGCCCGCGTCACGCGCGTGCCGGTGGACTCGCAGGGACGCTTGCGCGCGGACTCACTGCCCGCGCTCACCGATCGCACCATCCTGTGCTTACAGGCAGGCAACGTGAACACGGGCGCCATCGATCCGCTCGCCGAGATCATCCCGCGTGCGCGCGCAGCGGGTGCGTGGGTGCACGTCGACGGCGCATTCGGCCTGTGGGCCGCCGCCGCACCGGCGCGCGCCGCTCTCGTTGCCGGCATCGAGAACGCCGACTCGTGGGCGATCGATGCGCACAAATGGCTCAACGTCCCCTACGACTCCGGAGTCGCGATCGTTCGCGACAAGGATGCGCTGCGCGGCGCAACCGCGGTATCCGCCGCGTATCTCGTGCAGGGCGCGGAACGTGAGCCGAGCGAGTACACGCCCGAGCTCTCGCGACGCGCGCGCGGCGTGGATGTGTGGGCCGCGATGTCGGCGCTCGGCCGATCCGGAATCGCGGAGATGATCGAGCGCAACTGTCGCCAGGCTGCGCGCTTCGCGACCGGCCTGCGCGATGCCGGGTACGAGATTCTCGCCGACGTCGTGCTCAATCAGGTGCTCGTGAGCTTCGGCGACGACGAGACGACGCGTCGTGTGATCGCGGGCATCCAGACCGACGGCACGTGCTGGTGCGGCGGCACCGTCTGGCAGGGGCGCACCGCGATGCGCATCAGCGTGAGCTCTTGGGCCACGACGAACGAAGATGTCGAGCTGAGCCTCGCGGCGATGCTCCGCGTCGCGAGCGAGATACACGCGCTGCGCTGACACGGCGCGCGCTCACGCGTGCGCGATCACATGCCGCTCGGGTACGTTTCCGGCTCGTCGCCGCCGCTCACAGCCACCGGCATGTGCAGCGGATCGAGCGCGCACGTCTCATCGATGTAGAGCATCACGTCGTAGCGATACGGCACGATCGTGGGCACGTAGTTGCCCCAGCGCTCGCTCTTCGCCCGATACACCACTCCAATGGCGCGATGGCCGAGCGGCTCGAGCATCGCCGGATTCCTCTCGAGCTCCTCGCCGAAGAGCATGAACGCATCGCCCGCGTCGCTCCGATGCGCGAGATCCTCGAAGCTCCCGTCGCGCGCCGGCGGCACGGACATGCGCTCCATGGGCGCGCCCCACTCGCGCGACGCGATCACCGATCCGCGATGCGTGGCGAAGCCCACGATCACCACTCCCTCGTCGCCATGCCGGTCGCGCACGAGCTGGCCCACGTTCACCATCCCGTCGCTCGCCAAGTCCGTGAATCGCGCGTCGCCCACGTGCGTGTTGTGCTCCCACACGATCGCCTTGGCAGTGGGCCCGTGGTGCTTCATCAGCCGGTCGAGCGTATCCACCATGTGATGATCGCGCACGTTCCACGATGAGGGACCTCCCCGGATCATCGCGCGATAGTATCGCTCCGCATCGATCGCGATCAGCGCATTCTGCTCGGCCGAGAAGTACGCATCGCGTCCGTCTTCGAGATACTGGGGCGCGTTGCTGCGCAGAGTCGAGAGCATCCGCACCACGTCGGGCTCGCAGGACGTGGGCGTGAGCGCGGTCGAGCGCGCGTACTCTTCCGCATCGCCGTGAAACCGATCGAAGCAGCCATAGGCGCTTCGTGCGTTGCGCGCGGCCTCGGGATCGATGCGGTCGAGATACTCGATCACCGCGGCCATCGACTCCCAGAGCGAGTACACGTCGAGGCCGTAGAAGCCCACCTGCCGGTCCCACGTGTGCCGCGCATTGTGACCGTGAAGAAACTCGGCGAGCTCGACGACCTCGCGATTCGCCCACATCCAGGTGGGCCAGCGTGCAAAGGCGTGCAGCACCTGCTCTGCGCTCTCAATAGAGTCGTGGAGCTGCTTCACGAACCGGTTCACGCGATAGCAGTCGGGCCAGTCGCCTTCGACGCCCACGAAGGAGAATCCGCGCTCCTCCACGAGTCGTCGCGTGATCGCGGTGCGCCAGCGATAGAACTCGGAGGTGCCGTGCGACGCTTCGCCGAGCAGGACGTAGCGTGCGTTGCCGACGCGCTCGAGCAGTGGATCGAGATCCGCCGGCGCGTGAAGCGGCTTTGCTGCGCCGCGGATGGTGTTGGTGAGCGCTAGCTCCTGACCATCTGGATGCATGCTACGATTCGCATGACGCGATTCAAATGCTGCGGCAGAAATGCCGGAAGCGCTTCGGCTTTCATTTTGGGAAGCCGTGCGAGATCCGTGCGAACGGAATCGATGACCGAGGACCACGCCGGGTCCGCCTGTACGTGCATTGCGCGAATGCGTGATTCGAAGTTGGTGAGCATGCCGTTCACCAGCTTTTCGTGCGCCGGAAGCTTGCCGATGGCAACTTGCGGCGGCGCTTTTTGCAGCGCGCGGACGTCGTTGGTCACGGCAGTAACGGTTGCTTCGACCGTGCTGTCCGGTTTGCCCGCCGGCACCGCCATCGTGGCGACCGCACCAGTGGAGGCAGTGCTCTCGGTGGTCGATGAGCTCGAGCGCTGGCTGGAGCCTGCCTGACAGGCGACCATAATGGGGAGCACTGCAACAACGAAAAGTCGCGTGTTCAGACGCGGCATAAGCTTCTGGGGTGGATTGTCTGCAGCAAACGAGCGAAAAGCGCGCGAACCGAGCTCCTTCATCGCATTCTTCACGCCGGGAGAGAGCGGCCGCCAAGCCGGAAAATCCGATACGTTACACGGCTGACTCCGCTTGCTGTCTCATTTTGATGCTGACCGACGTCTGATACGTGTAGCGCTGCCGCATCGTTCCCTCTCGATCTGCGCAAACGGGACTGCTTGAACATTCGTCGCCTGTTCGAACGACATTATCCCAGCCTGGTCTGGTACCTTCACGGCCGGCTTGGCGATCACGACCTCGCGGAAGACCTTGCGCAGGAGGCGTTCGTACGTCTCCTGGACAAGCCACTGCGTGCGCCGGATGCCTGGCTTTACGTCGTGGCCGGAAATCTGGCGCGCGATGCACGGCGCAGCGAGGGTCGACGCGCCCGCCACCTCTCGATCGCGAGCGCGCACGAGCGGGTTGCCGCTGCGGCGGATCCGGCGCCGGGCGCGGATGCGGCGATGTGCACGGCCGAAGAAGCGGCGCTGGTGCGGGACACGCTGGCAATGCTGCCGGAGCGCGATGCGGCGCTGCTCGTGATGCGGGCTGACGACGTGTCGTATCGTGAGATCGCTGCCGCGATTGGCGTCGCGCCCACGTCCATCGGTCCGCTGCTGGCGCGTGCACAGCAGCGGTTCATCCGCGCGCTGGGAAGCCGCGCCGAACGAGGGAGGAACGATGCGCGAGCATCCGGCTGAGGGAGAGCTGCAGGCGCTGCTCGACCGCGAGCTGCCGAACGCGCGGGCCCTGGTCCTGCGCGCGCATCTGCTACGCTGTGCCGCCTGCCGCGCGCGCGCGGATGCCGCGCGGGAGACGGCCGCGCTGGTCGATGCGCTGCTTCGCCGCACGACGCCGAAAGTGGACAGCGATTCGGCGTGGGAGCGGCTCGTGGTGCGCAGCGGTGGTCGCGCCGCAACGGCCCGGCCCATCGTGCGGCGGTGGACGCCGGTCGCCGCGGTCGCGCTCGCAGCGGCAGCCTTCATTGCCACGTTGACTCGCGGTGCCTCGTGGCCGGGTGCCCGGGCAGATCCGTTAGCTCTCGTGCGCGAGGCGCAGGCGCATCCTGCGAGCTCGCTGCTGCGCGATGCATGCTGCAGCGATCACGACGGTGGAGATCGTCCCGACGACGGACTGCTCACGCTGAGCAGCGTGGGCGAGAAGGTGACCGTCGTGATCGTGTACGAGGACGTGGACCGCAGCGGCACCTTCACGCACGGCGACATCGTTCGCTATGTCTCGACGATTCCGCACGGCACTCCTGTCGCACACACGGTCCGCTAGCTTGATCGTTCCGCAGCGGATTTTCCCACTCGTGCATCGCCGGCTCACGAACCTGATCGCTCTCGCGCTGCCCGCGATCGCCGCCGCGCTCACGCCAGGTGCGGCGTGCGCGCAGCGAACCGACAGCGCCGCGCGCGATTCCCTGGCCAGGCGCGACAGCGTTCACGTGCTCGCGCCGGTGGAAGTGCAGGCGTCCATCGCACCGGTTGCCGGTCCGACGATCGGCTCCGGAATTCCTGCGCGGATCACCACGCTGTCGGGACACGACATCGACGAGTGGGAGCCGCGCATCCTGCCCGATGTGCTCGGAACGGCGGCTGGCGTGTCCGTCTACGACGATCTCGGATCACAGTACAAGCTCAACGTGAGCTATCGCGGCTTCAACTCCGGGCCCACTGTCGGGCTCCCGCCTGGCATCACCGTCTTTCTCGATGGTGTGCGTCAGAATCAGGCCGATGCACAGGAGGTCGACTTCGATCTGCTCCCGATGGAGCACGTCAAGCGTGTGGAGCTTCTGAGCGGCACAGCGTCGCTACTCGGACCGAACTCGCTTGGCGGTGCGATCAATCTCGTGACCGATCGCGGCGAAGGACCGCCGCACGGCGATGTTGGAATGAGTGGTGGCTCGTTCGGACAGGCCGAGCTGGAGGGAACGGTCGAGGGCAAGTCGACGAGTGGATGGGATTACTATCTCGGAGGCGGCTACGAGCGCGAAGATGGTTGGCGAGCCGGAACGTCGGGACGGAACTTCAACGGTTTTCTGAATCTCGGTCACTTCGGCATCGAACGCGGACTCGGCGTGCAGGCGGCGGCGGCGAAGTCGACGGTGCGCAGCGCGGGATCGCTGCCGGAGAGTCTCTACGGCGATCCGCAGATCAACTTCACGCCGGGCGATGTGGATGCGCTCAACAGCGAGCAGCTGAATCTCACCGGCTACCTGCCGGTGGCGGGTGGGCGTGGCACGCTCACGATCTTCGGAAAGCGCTACGACGCGAATCGGTTCAACGTGAACCAGGCGCCGGATCCTGACGTCACTGCACTCACGAGAACGTACACGGCAGGCGGCACTGCGGACTGGCGTCGCCGTCTCGCCATCCACGACAATTCGTTGTCACTCCGCTTCGGCATCGATGGCTCGGCGAACCGGGTGCACGAGCAGATCGTCAACACGCCGAGTGCGGCCGGGGGCGGTCTTGCGAGCGACGTTGCACTCGGCGGCGTTGGTGAAGAGCCGGAGCTCGGCCTCACCACGGACGTCAAGAGCCCGAGCTGGGATCTGGCAGGCTACGGGATTGCGGACTACACGGTGAAGCGCGTGACGTTGTCCGCGGGCGCGCGCTACGACTACATCCGCGTGCCCTTCCAGAATCAGCTCGAGCGCTCCGACAACACGACGAACAACTTCCATCATTTCAGTCCGCGCGGCGGGATCAACATCGATTTCGGGAGCGGCAAGTCGCTGTACGGGTCCGTTGGTGGAAGCTTCCGCGCACCGGCCATCGTGGAGATCGCGTGCGCCGATCCGACCGCGTCGTGCCCGCTGCCGTTCGCGCTCGGCGATGATCCGCCGCTCGATCCCGTGCGGGCGACCACCTACGAGGTGGGAGGCAAGCTGCTGCACGGGAACGTGCTGCTCGATGGATCGCTGTTTCGGACGGACGTGCGCGACGAGATCTTCTTCATCCAGTCGCCCGGCTCGCTCGTGTCGGGCTACTTCACGAACCTCGACAAAACGCGCCGCGAAGGCGTGGAGCTTTCGGTCACGAGCTCACTGCTGAACGACCAGCTTTCGTGGTACGTGAACTACGCGTACACGCGTGCAACCTTTCAGAGCGATGCGCAGATCTTCAGCACGCGGTCGAGCTCCGAGTTTGCAGGCAGTCCGCTCTTCGGCCCGAACAACGTCAGTCCGGGCGACCGCATGCCGCTCGTGCCGGCGAACCAGGTGAAGGGCGGGCTTTCGGCACGTCTGTCGCACGGCTTTCGCACGGGACTCGATGCGCGCTGGATCGGATCACAGTATCTGCGCGGCGACGAGGGGAACGAGGAACAGCAGCTCGATCCCTACTTCGTGCTGGGAGCGCGCGCGGGCTACTCGTACCGGGCGTGGGACTTCTCGGTTGTCGTGACGAATGCGTTGAACAATCACGATCCGGTCTTCGGGACCTTCAACGCCAATGCACGAACGGCTGAGCTCGAGCGCTTTCTCACGCCGCTCAATGCGCGCACGTTCAGCTTCATCGTGCGCCGGTCATTCGGCAATCGCGGCTCGGACGACGACGACTAGCGCTAGTCGGCGTATTCCAGCGCGCCCTTCGCATCGCGCAGCATCACGCACGAGGTCGCCTCGGCGAGCGGGATCTGGAGCGTAGCCCCTGAATCCAGATCGAAGGCGATCGCCTCGGTCGACTGCCGAACGGCACGCACTTTCCCCAGCGTTGCCGGCGGCGCGTTTTTGGGCGGGGGAGCGGGAGTATGGATGCGCAGGACCGAGCCGTTGTCGAAATGCAGAAGCGCGGTTGCGCCATCCCACGCGATCTGCGCGATCGAGCGACCCTTGATCACGGGCGTGAGCTTCTGATTTCGGTGCATCCGCGGGGCCGTCACGGAACGGGCGCCTCGTGCGGCTGGGCGCGAGGCCTGTGGCGGCTGCGCGCGCGAGCTCGGATACGGGTGCGGGCCTCTTCCCGCGGTGGATTCGGATTCACGTAGATACGATAGCCCATCACCCAGTTCTGCGCGATTATCCGCTGCGCCTTCGTGAGGTCGAGGGTACCGGCACAGACGCGACGATGCAGCTCATTCTCGAGCGCATCCTTCACGCGTGCGTTCCATGGTGACGTGCGGTACGACTGCGGCCAGAGATTCCGTGTGGAATTGGAACCTCCGAGCTCGAGACTCACGAGATGGTCGATCTCGTACTCGCCGGGCTCGTGCGTGCGAATGCCGTAGCTGGCGTACACCTGGCGCTTCACGGCGATCGGAACGTTGCGCACCTTCTTCGAATAGCCGGGCACGCAGATATCGGAAGCGGTGACCTCGAGCGTATCGCCGGGCGTCTTCGCCGGATCGGGGACGAAGGGAAAGCGCAATCCGCTGTCGCTCTGCGCGACGGTGCGTGTCGTGTCGGCGGTCGCAGCGCTCCCGGCACCGGTTTGCGCCTGCTGCACGGACACGGTGCGATCGCATTCGAGGAACACCAACAGGGCGCCCGCAATGCCGAGTCCTGCGGCGGCCCGGCGCATGGGGGTGGAGCGAACCCGAGTGTCGATCATGAGGTAAATTTATACGTGCGTGGCCGCCGCGATTTCTCGATTGACGCGGGCGGCTCACCACGCCAGAATGGTGGCAATCACGTCAGCTCATCCCGGGCAGACGGCTTCACTCGAGCTTTCACTCTCATGCAACGTGCCAGACTCTTTTTTGGAGCTGCGTGTCTCCTGGTAACGGCTACACCACAGCTCTTCGCGCAAGGCTTCAATGGAGTGATTCAGTTCGTGTCGTACGAGAACCACCCCGAGCATCCCGACACGATGACGCAGATGACCAAGGGCAACAAGATTCGCATGGAAGGCATGGGACGCGGGGGCGGAGCCATGATCATGGATGGGACGAGTCGCATCGTCATCATTCCCGAGCGGAAGCAGTACGTGGAGATGCCGATGAGCTTCGGCGGAAAGGACGCGGCGAATGAGATGTCGAAGCATCACGGAGTGGCCGTGAAGACGGGAAAGACGGAGACCATCGCGGGCATTCCGTGCGAGGATTGGCACTACAAGGGCACGAACGACGATGGCAAGACGGAGGAGGGCGACGTGTGCGTGGCCCAGGGAGCGGGGCTGATGCTCAACCGCATCGCGGGCGGCATCACGCAGCACATGTTCGACGAGGGCGGGCAGGCATTCAGCGACGCGATGAAAAATGGCGGCGGCCTCATGAAGGCGACGAACAACGGCAAGGTCTCGTTCGTCGCCGTGAAGGCGCAGGCCACGTCGTTGCCTGACGCCATGTTCGCACCGCCGGCTGGCTACACGAAGATGGACATGTCACAGATGGCAATGCCGCACAAGCCGTAGCCGCTCATCCTCCCGCGCTCGTGTAGCGCGTGAGAGCAACGCGCCAGAGCAGTCGGCTCGCTCCAATCGCGGCGATGCCGACTGCGAGCGCCCATAACGCGAGCGCCGGGCGAAGGCGGCCGGTGAGCGCCGATGCGGGAATGGTCGTGGTCCACGCGATCGGGATGAGATAGACGAAGAGGAAGCGGAGCGCACCCGGATAGGCACTCACCGGGTTGCGCGCGGCTTCGAAGAGCGCGTCGAAGAGCGCTGCCATGTTCTCGACGGCAACGAACCAGAAGGCGAGGCTCATCAGCGCCACCCAGATCGCGTAGACCACCGCGATTGCCACGGCGAACGTCACCACGAAGGTGATGAGCTCCCACGCGCCGATCGGGCGGCCGGTTTGCACGAATGCATATCCCGCCAGCGCGAGCCCGAGCACGACGTCGGCGAATCGCCACACGTCCAGCCGTCGAAACGAGACGTAGAACTGCGCGTCCACCGGGCGCACGAGCACGAGATCGAGCGCGCCGCTGCGCACATCGGCCGGCAGGTGGCCGATGCCGGGCCTCAGCACCGCTTCGACCACTCCCGCGAGCGCGTTGAAGATGCCGAGCAGCACCACCACGTCCCAGAACTCCCAGCCTCCGAGCCTCGATGTGTGCCGGAAGTAGAGCGCGGCGGTGAGTATGGCCATCAAGAGCCAGAAGACCGTGCCGAGCAGGCTGGCGATGAAGTTGCCGCGATACTGCAGCTCCTCGAGCCAGTTGAGCTGCCAGAACGCGCGCAACACGGTGGCCGTCCGCCGAATGCTGGTCATCCGCCCACCGCGCCATAGTGCCGCCGCCCGCGCGACCAGACGAGCAGATACAGCATCAACCAGATGGCGAGCCAGATCACCTGGCCCGCGAAGCCGCGCACGTACTGCGCAGTCGTCGTGATCGTTCCGGTGAGCACCTGGACTGGGAACGACAGCACGTAGGGAAACCAGAGATATCCGGCCACTTCAGCCACGCGCGGAGGAAGCAGCGACAGTGGCGCGATGCGTCCCGACAGAAACAGCGAGATCCCGAATTGCAGCTCCACGAGCGCCGTCGCGCGCGTGGTCCAGAACGCCAGCAGTCCGGTCGCGTAGCCGTTGAGAAAACGAATCGCCGCCGCGAGCACGATCGCCACGATTGCCAGCGCCCAATGGGCGGGCTCGAACGGAATGCGCACCGCCGGCCAGAACGCGGCGGCGATGATCCACGCACTCAAAATGATCGTCGCGGTCGGCCCCTTGTAGGCGACGTTGTCCGCGATCGCCTCGTGAATCGGCGCGATGGGTCGCGTGAGACGATAGTTCATCTCACCCTCGCGGATCCACCGGTCGATGTTCCACGCATCCCAGCTCAGCGTCGCCTGATTCACGAGCGCGACGCCGAAGAAATACTGCGCGAACGCCTCGCGCGTGAATCCATCCACCGCGCCCGCCGCCGCGATCGACCACCAGATGCCGAGCGAGATGATAGGCTCGGTGACCCCCCAGATGAGCCAGATCGCAATCGAGGCTCGATACTGCAGGTCGATGAGAAAGGCCGAGCGCATGAGCTCAGCGTATTGATCGCGAAATACGGCGACCGCGCTGCGCGTCGTACCACTAGTCATGGCGGCGCGCGACGGACATCGGCGCGCACGAGCGCCTCGGCCTCGGCGTTGCCCTCGCCGTCCTGCGCGCCCTCGCCGAACGCGATGCGGATGACCTCCTCGATCGGCGGGTCCTGGATCGAGAGATCCGCGACGGCGAGATCGGCGAGCAGCCGCGCGCTCGCCGCGGTCGCGGTCTCGCGCGGCACCTCGATCGTCGCACTCGGCGGCGCGAAATGCGCGACGCGGCCGTAGTTCTCGAGCCGTGCGCGCGGCACGAGCTCGGACAACACGAGCTCGATGCGCTTGATCGGCGCGATGCGCGCCACGAGCTCCGACAGCTCGCCGTCGTAGAGCAGGCGGCCGCGATTGATGATCAGCACGCGCGACGCGAGCGCCGTGACGTCGGCCATGTAGTGCGACGTGAGCAGCACCGTGGCATCGTGCCGCTGGCGGTACTCGCCGAGAAAGCTGCGGATGGTTTGCTGCGCCTCGAGATCGAGCCCGAGCGTCGGCTCATCGAGAAACAGGACCTCGGGCTGATGCAGCAGCGCGGCCGCGAGCTCGCACTTCATGCGCTCGCCGAGCGAGAGTTGGCGCGCGGGCTTGTCGACGAGATCGCCGAGCACGAGCAGCTCCACCAGCTCGGCGCGCCGCGCGGTGTAGTCCGCGGCCGACACGCCATAAATGGCACGATTGAGTCTGAACGTCTCCTCGGGCGGAAGGTCCCAGAGGAGCTGCTGCTTGTTCCCGAGCACGAATGCGATGCGCTGTCGAAACGCGTTGCCGCCCGTCCACGGATCGTATCCGGCGACCTGCGCGCATCCGGAGCTGGGGAAGAGCAGCCCCGTGAGCATCTTGAGCGTCGTGGTCTTTCCCGCGCCGTTCGGGCCGAGGAAGGCGACCGCATCGCCGCGCTCGATCGCGAACGTGACCGAGTCGACGGCGCGCACCGGTCGATAGCGCGGACGCGCGAGCGCGACGAGCGCGCCCTTGATCCCGGGGTCGCGCACCTTTACATCGTATGTCTTGCTCAACTCGGTGGCGAGAATTGCGGCGGGCATCCAACAAAGATGCGTCGCCCTTCACCACGCAGGCTATCCCGATGGCTCGGCACAGGAGAGCTGCACATGTTCTACATGATCATTGAGCATTTTCGCGAAGGAAACGCGGTGCCCGTGTATCGCCGTTTCCGCGATCGTGGCAGGCTCGCCGACGAGAGGCTGCGCTACGTGTCGAGTTGGGTCACGGCCGACCTCGCGCGCTGCTACCAGGTAATGGAGTGCGACGACCGAACGCTCCTCGATGCGTGGATGGCGCAGTGGGCGGATATTGTCGACTTCGAGGTCGAGCCAGTCATGACTTCCGCCGAAGCGGTGGCGGCGGTCACTCCCTCGCTCTAGACGGTGGGCTGCGGATTCACTCTCTTTCGTCTATCACCCGACAGCCTCCACGAGCGCCGCGACCTCTCGCACTCGCGGCGCGATCACCGGCGAGTCCGCGATCGAGTCGCTGATCGCCTCGAGCGTCTTGAGACCATTCCCGGTGATGCACAGCACCACCTCATCATCCCTTCCAAAACGCCCCTGCTCGGCAAGCGCCAACGCGGACGCGACCGTCGCACCTCCCGCCGTCTCGGTGAAAATGCCTGTCGTCTCCGCGAGCAGGCGTATGGCCGCGACGATCGCGTCGTCGCTCACCGCCGCGGACCATCCACCGGTGCCACGCATCGCGCGCGCGGCAAACACGCCGTCGGCCGGATTGCCGATTGCGATCGACTTCGCGATCGTGCTCGGGATCTGAGGCACGAGCGTCTCGCCGCCGCTCTCCACGAGCCGTGTGATCGGATTGCATCCGGATGCCTGCGCGCCATACAAGCGCGGCGCCTCATCCGTGACGAGCCCTGCATCGCGAAGCTCGCCGAACGCCTTGTGCAGCTTCGTGAGCAGCGAGCCGCCCGCCATCGGCACGACCACCGCACTCGGGAATCGCCAACCCAGCTGCTCGGCGATCTCGAAACCCATCGTCTTCGAGCCCTCACCATAGTAGCCGCGAAGATTCACGTTGACGATTCCCCATCCGAAGCGATCGGCAAGCTGGGCGCACAGGCGATTCACATCATCGTAGTGGCCGCGCACGCGCACGAGATTCGGTCCGTACACCGCGGTGCCGAGCACCTTCGCCTGCTCGAGATTGTCCGGAATGAAGATCCACGCCGGCAGCCCCGCGCGTGCGGCCTGCGCTGCGACCGCGTTCGCAAGATTGCCGGTGGATGCGCAGCCGACCGTCTCGAGACCGAGCGCCTTCGCGGCGTTGATCGCCGACGCGACGACACGATCCTTGAAGGACAGCGATGGGTGCGACACCGCATCGTTCTTGATCCAGAGCTTCGCGACACCGAGCTTGTCCGCGAGGCGCGGCGCATCGACCAGCGGCGTGAAGCCGGTGTCCTGCGAGAGCGTGGGCGTTCCCTCGAACGGGAGCCATTCGCGGTAGCGCCACATCGAGTGCACGCGCGTCGCGATCTCGGCGCGGCCCGGCAGCCTGCGCGAGGCCGGATACATCGGCTCGAGCGGGCCGAGGCACGATCCACAGATGGCCTCCGGTGCGGCCTCGAACTCCGCGCCGCACACCGTGCAGTGTTGCGGAAGCGCGCGCACCGAAGGCGAAGTCGTGGCACCGCGTGCCGGCAGCTCTACAGTGTGCATGTCGCTCTCTAGTATTTCGGAACGGTGGGATCGACGTCATCGCTCCAGCGTGCGATGCCGCCCGCGAGATTCCAGACTTTCCGGAACCCGGAAGCCTGCAGCTGCTGCACTGCCTTCGCGCTGCGGCCGCCGACCTTGCAATGCACGACGATGTCCCGCGCGCTGTCGAGCGTCGGAAGCGCCTCGACGATCGAGCCGAGCGGGATGAGGCGCGCGCCGGGAATGCGCGCGATGTCCCACTCGTGCGGCTCGCGAACATCGATCAGATCGAAGTCGTCTCCACGGGCGATTCGTGACGCAAGCTGCGCGGGCGTGATCTCCGGCACCGCACTCTGCGCTGCGGCATCGGCAGCCGCAGCCTGGCGCACACCGCAAAACTCCTCGTAGTCGATGAGCTCCGTGATCTCGTGCGTGCCGCACGAGGGGCACTCGGGATCCTTGCGCAGATTGAGCGTGCGGAAGCTCATGCGCAGCGCGTCCACCAGCAGCAGCCGGCCCGCCAGGCTCTCCCCGATTCCCAGGATGAGCTTGAGCGCCTCCGTCGTCTGAATCGTGCCGATGATTCCCGGCAGCACGCCGAGCACGCCGCCCTCGGCGCAGCTCGGAACCAGTCCGGGAGGTGGCGGCTCGCGGAAGAGGCAGCGATAACACGGCGCGTTTGCCGCCGCGAACACCGACGCCTGTCCCTCGAAGCGATAGATGCTGCCGTACACGTTGGGCTTGCCGAGCAGCACGCACGCGTCGTTCACGAGATAGCGCGTCTGGAAGTTGTCGGTGCCGTCGACGACGATGTCGTACGTCCCGATGATCTCGAGCGCGTTGCGCGACGTGAGCGGTGTCTCGTGTGCCTCGACCTTGACGTTGGGATTGAGATCTTCGATGCGCTCGCGCGCGGAGTCGAGCTTGCGCTTGCCGATCGCGCTCGTGCCATGAAGCACCTGGCGCTGCAGATTCGTGGCATCGACGACATCGAAATCCACGAGGCCGAGTGTTCCCACGCCGGCCGCGGCGAGGTAGAGCGCGGCGGGAGAGCCGAGCCCGCCCACGCCAACGAGCAGCACGCGGGCGCGCTTGAGCTTCCTCTGCCCTTCCAGCCCCACCTCGGGAAGGATCAGGTGCCGGCTGTAGCGGAAGATCTCTTCGTTGGAGAGCTCGGACGTCGCGGGCACGGTTGTCGACATCGGATCAGCCTCCGGCGATTGCGGGAACGATGGTGAGCTCATCGCCGTCCTTCACTGGCGACTCGAAGCTGCCGGTGAACCGGATGTCCTCATCGTTCAGGTAGAACGTGACGAATGCGTACGGGTCGCCCTTCTCGTCGCGCAGGCGCGGCGCGAGATCGGGATAACGGCCGGCGATGTCGTTCACGACCTGGCCGACCGTGTCACCCTCGCTCTGAAGCGTGCCGCTGTCGGCGAGACGGGCGAGAACCGTGGGAAGAAAAAGAGTGACTGCCATACGACCTCGAGAGGAAAGATGTGGTGCGACCGAAAGCGAGAGCTACGAAGCGACTTCGATGCGAGGACGGCGCGCGGCGCGAAGCTCCGCCTCGTCATCGACATCGATCGGATAACAGTGTTCAGCCGCGGGGAAGCGCGATGCGCGCACGTCGGCGGCGTAGCTCCGGATCGCCTGCTCCGTGGCGGCGCCGATCTCCGCGTAGCGACGCACGAAGCGCGGAGCGATGTCGCCCACGAAGGAACCGAGCACGTCGTGCGCGATCACGAGCTGCCCATCGACGTGCGGACCCGCGCCGATTCCGTACACGAGCAGATCGACACGCTCACGAATGAACGCCGCCGTCTCCGCGGGGAGTGCCTCGAGCAGCACGGCGAAGGCGCCGGAATCCTGGAGTGCGAGCACATCGTCGAGCAGGCGCTGGGCCGCGGCCAGCGTCTTTCCCTGCACGCGATAGCCGCCGAGCTGGCCGAGCGACTGTGGAGTGAGCCCGACGTGGCCCATCACCGCGATCCCGGCGTCCGCGATCGCGCGCACGCGTGGTGCAACGCGGCGGCCGCCCTCGAGCTTGACGGCGCCACAGCCCGCGGCAACGAATGCGCCGGCGTTGACGATCGCGCGTGCGCTCGACGTCTGATACGAGAGAAACGGCATGTCGCCAACGACCATCGCGCGCTTGGCGCCGCGGCACACGGCACGCGTGAACACGAGCATCTCGTCCATCGTGATCGATGTGGTGCCCTCGTGACCGAGCATCGTCATCGCGGCGGAGTCGCCGACGAGCAGCACATCGGCGCCGGCGCGGTCGGCGAACACCGCGGTGGGATAATCGTACGCGGTGATCCACACGGCGGGCTCGCCACGATCGTGGAGTGCGGCAAGCGTGGCAGTGGTGACTCGGCGCGTGGGAGCGGAGCTGTGAGACATGGGCGCTAGCTCGGGAGCGAGGTGAAGCACTCGTGCACCAGCGCGAGCGCGCGATCGAGATCCGCGCGCCCGGTGGCGAACGAGAGACGCAGATATCCTTCGCCCGCGGCACCGAAGGCGGTGCCGGGCAGGAGCGCGACTCCGTACTCGGCGAGGAGCTTCGTCGCGAGCTGCGCTGCGCTGATTCCGGCCGCGGCGGTGATGGCCGAGACATCGGGGAACGCGTAGAACGCTCCCGCCGGCGCGGCGATGCGAACGCCCGGGATCGCCGCGAGACGCTCGGCCACGAGCTGCCGGCGCGCGGTGAACTCCGCGATCATCGCGTGCAGCGGTTCCTGCGTTCCCTCGAGCGCGGCGATACCGGCGCGCTGCACGAACGCGGGAACGCAGGCGTGATCGTTGAGCGCGAGCAGCGCGAATCGCGGGGCGAGAGGCGTGGGGAGCAGGCCGAAGCCGAGGCGCCAGCCGGTCATCGCGTACGCCTTCGAGAAACCATCCACGAGAATGCAGCGCTCGCGCATTCCCGGAAGCGTGAGAATCGATCGAACCGGCGCCCCACCGTAGTTGAACGGCCGGTAGATCTCGTCGGCGATCACGGTGAGATCGTTTTCTTCCGCCAGTTGCGCGAGCGCGGTGAGTCTTCCTTCGTCGATCACGCCGCCGGTGGGATTCTGCGGCGTGTTGAGAACGAGCACGCGCGTGCGCGAGGTGATCGATGCGGCGATCGCGTCCACATCGGGCGCGAAGTTGCTCGAGGCGTCGAGCCGGTAGGTGACGGGTCGCGCGCCCGCGAAGCGAACGACGGAGTCGTAGATCGGGTACGCGGGGTCGGGGATGAGCGCCTCGTCGCCGTTCTCGAGCAGGGCGAGCGCGGCGTAGAGAAGAATCGGCTTCGATCCCGGCGTGACCACGACGTTCTCGGGCGCCGCAGCGATGCCGAGCGATGTGAGGTGGTTCGCGATCGCGGTGCGCAGCTCGAGAATTCCGCCGGCCGGCCCGTATTTGGTTTCGCCGTTGTGCAGCGCGCGGACGGCGGCCTCGACGATGTGCGGGGCCGTCTGAAAATCGGGCTCGCCGATCTCGAGATGCAGGATGTGCTGCCCTTGCTGCTCGAGCGCACGCGCGCGCGCGAGCACCTCGAAGGCGCCTTCGGTGCGGAGGCGTTCGATGCGCGATGCGAGCGGGAGCTGAACTGCTGAAGAGCTGACTGAAGTCATCGACTCGAGAGATACGGATGCAAAAAATCCCGGAGGGACTGCCACCGGGAGGTTCGCGTTTTAGCATTTGTTTAACGTGGCTGCAATAGGCGGCAAATTACCACGGGCGCTTCGATTGTGATTTCAGGTTAGCATCGCAGCGGCGCGGCGTCAAGGGAGGAGTTTGCGGTGCGCGGCTTCGTGGAGCATCTTGGGCCTCGAAGTCCGCATTGCATACAACAATCGCAGCGACCAACTCCCATTCGAGATCGCATGGCCGAGCCCGACATCGAAGCAGCCCGGGGTATGGAGCGCACGCTCTCGCGCGATCACTACATCTCGCCCGAGATCTTCGCGCGCGAGAAGGAGCGCATCTTCGTGCGCGAGTGGTTCCTCGCAGGCCGCGAGGAGGATCTCCCCGCGCCCGGCCGCTATCTCGTGGTCGATGTCGCGGGGGAGAGCGTGCTCATCGTGCGCACGCGCGAGGGCCAGCTCCGCGCCTTCTATAACGTGTGCCGGCATCGCGGATGCCAGCTCGTGCTCACGGGCACGGACGGCGCGGGCTGCGCGCCGGAGCTCGCGGGCTCGTTCGGAAGCGGCATCAAATGCCCGTACCACGCCTGGACGTACACGCTCGATGGCGCGCTCCGCACCGCGCCCTATCTCGATGAGAGCGCCGGAATTCAGAAGGACGAGCTCTCGCTTCATCCCGTTGGCATCGACACGTGGGGCGGATTCTGTTTTCTGAATCTCATGCCGCGCGAAGCAGCTGCGCGCGGCCACACCCTCGCCAATCAGATCGGCGAGGCAGCCGCGCGACTCGCGAACTATCCGCTCGCCGATCTACGGCGCGTGAAGCGCATCACGTACGAGATTGACGCGAACTGGAAAGTGATGCTCGAGAATTACAACGAATGCTATCACTGCGCCGGCGTGCACCCGGAGCTGTGCAAGCTAGTGCCGTCATTCAGGGTGCGCGGCGGCTCCGATCTCGATTGGGAGCGCGGCATCGAGCACGCCGAGGGCGCGTGGACGTTCACACATAGCGGCACGAGCTCGCGCGAGCCCTTTCCCGGACTGAACGAGGACGAACGTGTTCGCCACAAGGGTGAGCTCATCTATCCGAACTTCATGATCAGCCTCTCGGCCGACCATGTCGCGGCGTTCACCCTGTGGCCGCGCAGCGCCGAGCACACCACGATCGACTGCGACTTTCTCTTTCATCCGAACGAGATCGCGAAGCCGGGATTCGATCCATCGGATGCGGTGGACTTCTGGGATCTCGTGAACCGGCAGGATTGGGCGATCTGCGAGGGAGTGCAGCGCGGCATGCGCAGCCGCGTCTTCGACTCGGGCTTCTACGCCCCGATGGAGAGCTTCAGTCTCGACATTCGCCGCTACGTGGGCGAGCGCCTCGGGACGACACCCGAGTGAACCACTGGTGAAGCGCGACTACGAATACATAGTCCTCGGGCTCGGTGGCCTCGGGAGCGGCGCGGCGTACTGGCTCTCGCGAGCCGCCGGCGCGGAGGTGCTGGGCATCGAGCAATTCGAGCTCGGACACGTGCGCGGCGAGTCGCAGGACCACTCGCGCATCATCCGGCTGTCGTACCACACGCCGGAGTACGTGGAGCTCGCGAAGCTCGCCTACGACGCGTGGGGCACGCTCGAGCGCGAGAGCGGCGAGCAGGTGGTGCTGAAAACGGGCGGGCTCGATTTCGCGCCTCGCGACTCGAAGATTCCACTCGACACGTACCGCAACGCGATGCGCGCCTGCGGCGTGGAATTCGAGGATCTCGACGCCGGCGAGATCATGAAGCGGTGGCCGCAGTTCACGTTGCGCGATGACATCGTGGGACTCTTCCAGGAGCAGAGCGGAATAGCGATGGCGGCGCGCGCGAACGAGGCGCATCGCACGATGGCGCGCGCAAACGGCGCGACGCTGATCGATGACACGCCGGTCACCAACATCATCACGCGCGGCAACGAGGTCACGGTGGAAACGGCGGGCGGCAACTACAGCTGCCGCAAGCTCGTGATCGCCGCCGGTCCATGGTCCAACCGCGCGCTCGGCCACCTCGGCATCGAGCTTCCCCTCGAGGTGACGCGCGAGCAGGTGACGTATTTTGCGGCGAAGCGCCCCGACGATTTCGCGCCGGACAGATTTCCGGTGTGGATCTGGATGGACGATCCATGCTTCTACGGATTCCCGACGTTCGGCGAGGCGGGTCCCAAGGCGGCGCAGGATGCGGGCGGAAGGCCCGTGACGGCGGACACGCGCGACTTCGAGCCCGAGCCGGAGAATCTGCGCGGCGTTGAGGAGTTTCTCTCGCGCCACATCCCGGGCGCGCTCGGGCCGATCATCCACACCAAGACCTGCCTCTACACACTGACGCCGGATCGGGACTTCGTGATTGACACGGTGCCGGGCCATGACAACGTGGTCGTTGCGATCGGCGCGGGGCACGCGTTCAAGTTCGCGTCGCAGATCGGACGGCTGCTCTCCGAGCTCGCGGTCCACGGCACGTCGAGCATCGATCTCTCGTCGTTCGCCCTCGACCGGCCGATCCTCACGATGAAGAATCCCCCGAAGAACTACATGCAGTGACGGCGCTGGCCGAGGTGAACACGGAGGCACCTCCGGCGCCGGCGCTTCGGCGTGCGATGGGGTTCCGCGACCTCATCCTGTTCTACCTCGTCACGGGATTCAGCCTGCGCTGGATCGCGCAGGCCGCAGCGGCGGGGCCGAGCTCCGTCGTGATCTGGATCATCGGCGCGCTCGCGCTCTATGTGCCTCTCGTGTTCACGGTTCTCGAGCTGTCGTCGCGCTATCCGGAAGAGGGCGGACTCTACTCGTGGACACGACGCGCGTTCGGCGAATTCCCTGGTTATCTATCCGGCTATCTGTACTGGTCGTCGAACCTGCCGTACTTCCCGAGCCTCTTCTATTTTACCGCCGCGAACGCGCTCTTCATCTTCGGACACAGGTTCGACGCGCTGCAGAACAGCCAGCCGTACTTCATCATCTTCTCGATACTGGCACTGGCAGTGGCGGTCGGCCTCAACGTCGTCGGCCTCAACATCGGGAAGTGGCTGCACAACCTCGGCGCTCTCGGTCTCTGGATTCCCGGAATCGTGCTCGTGGGGATGGGGATCGCTGCCGGAGTGCTCCTCGGGTCCGCGACTCACTTCACCGCACAGTCCTTCGTGCCGAGCACGCATCTCAAGGACATTATTTTCTGGTCGACGATCGCGTTCTCGCTGAGCGGACTCGAGAGCGCATCGATGCTCGGCGACGAGATAGAGGACGCGCGCAGAAACATTCCGCGCGCGGTGCTCATCGCCGGCGCGCTGACGGTCATTCTCTACATCGCTGCGACAGTGGCGATGCTGCTGGCGCTTCCAGCGCGGCAGATTCAGAACATGCAGGGGATCATCACCGCGATCACCCTTGTGGCGACAAAGCTCGGGATTCCGTGGATCGCCGCGGGTATCGCGCTGCTCATCACCTTCGGCGGACTGGGGCAGGCGGGCGCGTGGTTCGCTGCGGCGGGACGGTTGCCGTTCGTGATCGGAATCGACCGGCGCCTGCCTCCCTCGTTCGCGAAGATCCATCCGCGATGGGGCACGCCGTACGTCGCGCTGCTCGTCCAGGCGGTGATCGCCGCGATCCTCATCTTCGCCGGGCAGGCGGGGACATCCGTGGCGGGCGCGTACAACGTGCTCGTGAGCATGTCCGTGATCGCGTACTTCCTCCCGTACATGTTCATGTTTGCAGCCATGATCAAGCTGCAGCGCGAGCCCGCGGGGCCGGAGGTCATTCGCGTGCCCGGCGGAACGCCGGTGGCGATCGCGCTCGCGGCCATCGGCTTCACGACGACCACGATATCGGTGGGGCTCGCGATGCTTCCCGCGGATGACGAGCCGAACAAGCCACTCGCCGTGGCCAAGATCGGCGGGCTCACCATTGCCATGATCGCCATCGGTGTGGGACTTTATGTGGTCGGCCGGCGCAAATAGCTTTTCCGCTCACGCACGACACTCGCACGGAGAATGACCATGAAGATTCTGGTGGTGGGCGGAACGGGGACGGTCGGATCCGAAATCGTTCGTCAGCTCATGGGCCGCGGCGAGCAGGTTCACGTGCTGACGCGCTCACCCGAGCACGCGAGCAAGCTGCCCAAGGGCGTGACCGGCGTGATCGGCAATCTGCTCGATCCGTCGACGCTGGGTGCGTTCGACGGAATGGAAGCCGTGTTCCTCCTCAATCCCGTCAGCACCACGGAGACGTTCGAGGGAATCCTCGGCGTGAACGGTGCGCGCGATGGCGGTGCGAAGCGGCTCGTGTATCTGTCCGTCCATCACCTCGACCGGGCGCCGCACCTCCCCCATTTCGGCGGAAAGATCGCGGTCGAAGCCGCCGTGATGAAATCCGGAATGGAGTGGACGATCCTGCGGCCGAACAACTTTTACCAGAACGACGTCTGGTTCAAGGACGTGTTGCTTGGCTACGGTGTGTATCCGCAGCCGATCGGGAGCACGGGCCTCTCGCGCGTGGACGTGCGCGACATCGGCGAGGTGGCGGTCGCGGCGCTCACGACCGGTGGCCACAACAAGAAGATCTACAATATCGTGGGACCCGAGGTCGTCACCGGCGAGAGCACGGCTGCGGATTGGAGCCGCGCGCTCGGAAAGCCGATCAGGTATGCGGGTGATGACCTGAATGTGTGGGAAGAGCAGAACCGCGCCTATCTACCGCCGTCGATGCTCTACGACTTCAAGCACATGTACGCGTTCTTCCAGAAGGAGGGGCTGAAGGCGACGCCGGCCGACATCGCGCAGCTGACGTCCGTGCTGGGACACCCGCCGCGTGGATTCGCGGCGTACGCGCACGAGATGGCCGCGGCCTGGAGGAATGGCTGAGTGCTCGAAGGGGCACCTTGACTACTCGCCGCCGCCCTCGCCGTCGCGCCCCAGCGCGTTGAGCACTTCACGGTCGAACATGACGGAGAGGCTCTCGCGACTCGAGTAGGGACCCGGGCGATAGCCGCGCGACGCGATCCCCGCCTGGCTGATCTCGCAGACGTGCCAGTCCTGGCGGTTGGTCAGATCCCAGAACGCGATCCCGTCCTCCACGTTCCAGCTGTCGTCGCGCACGCTGTCGGGATGAAAGAGCCACTCGCAGGTGATGAGTGAGCGATCCGGCGAGACCGGGGTGATGTAGTGCGCCATCACGTAGTCCGGGTGCAGACTCAAAAGCATGTTGGGAAAGATCGAGTAGTAGTACACGCGCTTCATGTCCGCTTCATCGAGCTCGCCCACCGGCACGCCGCACGCCTGTCCGCTCATCGACAGGCTCTCGTGCTGCTCGTTCATCACCATGTACCCGCCCAGGAACGGCCCTTCGAACAGGTCGTTCTCGCCGCTGTTGGACGGAGTGATCTTCGTGAGCTGCGGATGCACGGGCGAGCAGTGATAGCACTCGGAGTAGTTCTGGAAGACGAGCTTCCAGTTGGCCTTCACGTCGTACTCGATGGTGCGCGCGACGGTGAGTCCCGGAAGATTGAAGCGCTCGAAGCGGCCGAGGAGTGACGCGAACGCCTGCTCGAAGGGCTCGGGATTCGGATCGAGGTTGATGAAGAGGAACCCCTCCCACTCGGCGATTGCGACACTGACCAGCGGGAAGTTCTTCTTGTCGAAGCCGGGAATCGAGTCGCTCGTCTGCGCGCCGACGAGGCGGCCGTCGAGCGCGTAGGTCCAGGCGTGATATGGGCACTGGATGGTTTCGGAGAGCGTGCCCGAAGCCGCCTCGCACATGCGGGCGCCGCGGTGGCGGCAGGTGTTGTAGTGCGCGCGTACCTCCCCGGACTGGTCGCGCAGGACGATGATGCTCTCCTTCCCGATTGTATGCAAAAAATAATCACCTCGGTTCGCGATCTTGGATTCGCGTCCGATGCAGATCCAGCGGCGCGCGAAGATGCGATCGAATTCCTGGCCAAAGAGCTCGGCGGAGGTGAAGAATTCCTGCGGCAGCGTGTGCGCGCCGGCGATCGGGATGTCCCGAGTCTTGACGAACGTCGCCATGTGTAATCCGGGGAAGGATGGTGGTGCCGGAAGATGTGGCGACTCGGTGAACGGCGAAAGGGCAGGGCCTTCGGGGTGCCGGTCCCCTGTCGCCCGGGCCGCCGGCGCGCCATCATCCGTCCGGCAGTTCTCCTCGGTACTCCCTCCCGGTCATTGTATGCAACGAATGGTCGTCCTCGCCTGCGCGCTGGCCGCGCTCTCCCAGCGCGCAGCGGCACAGATGCCGGACTTCATGGCACCTCCATACTCGCCGCCCGCGGCCACCGTCGTGAGGGTGATCCGCGCGGGGCGCTTCGTCGATGTGGACAAGGGCGTCGTGCTCCGCGACCAGGTGATCGTGGTGCGCGGCGACAAGATCGCGTCGGTCGAGCCCGCGCCGGGACACCCGCCCGCCGGTGCGAAGGTCATCGATCTCTCGAAGTACACGGTGACGCCGGGACTCATCGACTGCCACACCCATCTCATTGGCGGCGACGAATCCGCGAACGCCTCGGCCCCGCTCGAGCGCTCGGCCGCGCAGGAGACGCTCGACGGCGTGAAGAACGCGCGCCGCACTCTTCTCGCGGGATTCACGACCGTGCGCGATGTGGGGACGTATCGTGCCTATCTCGATGTGGCGCTCAGGGACTTCATCAACAACGGCTACGCGATGGGTCCGCGCATGGCGGTCGCCGGTGCGTACATCACCGTGAGCTCGGGCGGTGGCGAAGTGACGGGGCTCGCCACGGATGCCGGCCTTCCACCCGACATGCGCATGGGCGTGGCCAACTCGGCGGACGAGGTGCGCCAGCGCGTGCG
Source organism: Gemmatimonadaceae bacterium (assembly GCA_025929535.1). Taxonomy (GTDB): domain Bacteria; phylum Gemmatimonadota; class Gemmatimonadetes; order Gemmatimonadales; family Gemmatimonadaceae; genus FEN-1250. Next base: position 1,768 of record JAICLZ010000042.1, on the reverse strand, counting down.
TGAGATCCTGAATCACGGCGCCGATCTGATCAAGATCATTGCGACGGGTGCGGTGCTCGCGCCCGGGACCAAGCCCGGCGTGCAGGAGTTCAGCGAGGAGGAGATTCACGCGGCGGTGACCGAGGCCGCCAAGTACGGCGCTCGCGTTGCCGCGCATGCGCACGGGCCCGAGGGAATCAATGCCGCAGTCAAAGCCGGTGTCGCATCGATCGAGCACGGATCGCTGATGACCGATGAATCGATTCGCCTGATGAAGGAGCACGGCACCTATCTCGATGCCGACATCTACAACGGCGACTACATCGCGACCGTCGGCAAGCAGCAGGGCTGGTCCGCGGAAATTCTGCGCAAGAACGACGAGACCACCGAGGCGCAGCGCGAAGGGTTTCGCAAGGCCGTTGCCGCGGGCGTGAAGATCACCTTCGGCACGGATGCCGGCGTCTATCCGCACGGCCTGAACGCGCGGCAGCTGCCCTACATGGTGAAGTGGGGGCTCACGCCCATGCAGGCGCTGCAGGCCGCAACGATCAACGCGGCAACGCTGATCGGCTGGGAGGACAGGGTCGGCTCGATCGCGCCGGGAAAATCGGCGGACATCATCGCGGTGGAAGGCGACGGCCTTGCGGACATCAGCCGCTACACGAAGGTGGCGTTCGTGATGAAAACCGGAACCGTCTACAAGGCTCCGTGATGAGGCACACATTCGCTCGCGCGGCGCTCGTTGCGGGCACGTTGCTCGGGATGGCCGCGCGCAGGGCGCCCGCGCAGATGCAGACGCCGGATTTCATGGCGCCGCCCTATTCGAGTCCGGACAGCACGGTGGTCACCGCCGTCCGTGCCGGCTGGCTCGTGGACGTCGAGGCCGGGAAAGTGCTGCGCGACCAGCTGATCGTCGTGCGCGGCGACAAGATCGCGTCGGTGGAGGCTGCGCCCGGGCACGTTCCCGCCGGCGCGAGGGTGATCGATCTCTCGAAGTACACGGTGGCGCCGGGACTCATCGACTGCCACACGCATCTGATCGGCGGTGAGACCAACGCCGACGTGCTGCTTCCTCTCGAGCGCTCGGCCGCGCAGGAGACGCTCGATGGCGTGGTGCACGCGCGGCGAACGCTGCTCGCGGGGTTCACGACCGTGCGCGATGTCGGGACCTTCCGCGCGTATCTCGATGTGGCGCTGCGCGACTACATCAACAGCGGGCTCGTGATGGGGCCGCGCATGGCGGTCGCGGGCGCGTACATCACCGTGAGCACCGGAGGCGGCGAAGTCACGGGCATGGCGACGGATGTCACGCTCCCGCCGGACATGCGGCTCGGCGTCGCGAACAACGCCACGGAGATCCGGCAGCGCGTGCGCGAGATCCTGAATCATGGCGCGGACATGATCAAGATCATCGCGACGGGTGCGGTGCTCGCGGCGGGCACGAAGCCCGGTGTGCAGGAATACAGCGAGGAGGAGATCCACGCTGCAGTGACCGAGGCGGCCAAGTACGGCGCGCGTGTTGCGGCACATGCGCATGGCACGGCCGGGATCAATGCCGCCATCCGCGCGGGTGTCGCATCGATCGAGCACGGCTCGCTGCTCGATGACGAGTCGATCCGGTTGATGAAGGAGCACGGGACGTATCTCGTGTCGGACCTCATCGATGGCGAGTACATTCGCCAGACCGGAAAAGCGCAGGGGTGGCCGGACGAGATTCTTCGCAAGGACGAGGCGATGTCGAAGCTCAAGCACGCCGGGCTGCGCAAGGCGGTGGCGGCGGGAGTGAAGA